>DDHB01000003.1 GCA_002337925.1 Sporomusaceae bacterium UBA1887 | reverse complement strand
CCATTTTTGTACAGGTCTTGACCTTTTGGTACTTTTAGTACAGACCCATGAGTTCTTCATTCTCTTCCCTTCCACGCCTCTTGAAACTAATATTTTCTGATAATAAAAAATACAGAGCTTGGGCCAAGTCTTATGTAAGACAAAGGCCTAAGCTCTGTGTTTTCTTCTCTAGGCTTCGTAGCTGCAGCAATAATCCGCTACTTTCCGCACCTTTAGGGCAAAACGGGATTTGGCAGGAACCGCAAAGGACTGTCCTCCTTGAATGGTTTGCCATGCAGTTTCTCCCGGCAGCAGTACATCCAGAACACCGTCCAGAATCTCCATGACTTCCGCGGCATCAGTACCAAACTCATAATCACCCGGCAGCATGATTCCCAGCGTCTTTTTGCTGCCATCAGCAAAAACTACTGTGCGACTGGTAACCTTACCATCAAAATACACATTTGCCTTTTTAACGACCGCCACATTTTCAAAGATATCCATTGCTTCAGCTCCTTCTTTTTGCGCTGCTTCTAGATTCTCTGCTTTGTAGTCAGTTCCTTCAAGCAAATCACTTAACCTGTACTTTTATTTATTTTCAAAACAAATTAACCCTGCAGCGGCATTGGCCAGCTTTTGATCCTCTTCTGAAGGTCGCCCGCTTATCCCGACAGAGCCGATCACCCTTCCGTCGGGTGTATATACAGGTGCACCACCCGGAAGTGCTGCCAATTTGGGATCACAAAAATATTGAATATCCAGGTTCTCTTTCTGCAGCCTAGCTAAAAAAGCATCTGTAGCAGTCTGCATCCGGGCTGCTGTATAGGCTTTGTGCTGAGCAAAATGGACACTTTTCGTAGGCACACCATCCATTTTAACCAGAGAAAGCAAAAAACCTTCTCCATCGCAAATGGCAACAGCTACTGGCTGACCTCCATCCTTGCCGGTACTATCAGTAACCCAATCGGTAATTTGACGGCATTGTTTCATTGTCAGAACAGTCATTGCTTCCCCTCCTGCGTGTGTATCATATTTAATAATTCCTTACGGTTGTGACTGTACTGGAGTTCTAAGTGAACGATGGCCGCCTCTGTACAAGTCATTACAGCAGCTGTCCCAGGTGCTGCTTGACTGCGCGATATAGTATAACGCCAAGCTAACTGCAGCAAACGAACCATGTTCTCCAGCCCGTATAAGAATCCAATCTTCTTAAAAACCAGGTTAACCAAAAAATGCTCCAGCAAGATATCGGGAGTAGCTTTATCCTGCTCATTTAGCTGTTCAGCTTGCTGCTGTATTGCTTTTTCATCTAGGAATTGATAATTCCGGCAAAAAAGCTGCTGCAGCTGCCGGTCAAACTCAGCGAATTTAGCTAAATCAAGAACTTCTTCAACCACAGTTTGTAAAAAAGCCAACCGCTCTTCAATCGTAAGGCTGCGGCTTTGCAGAATATCAATAAAATGCTGCTCCAGTTCAAAATAATAACGGAGTGGACTGTATCGGGGCTGTTGAGAAGGAAATACCTGAGCGGTATAAGCATCAAGTCCCGCTGACACCGGTGGCTTGTCCGACCGGGTAATCATTAGTGGCTCAAATCTGTGAGCTGCTAACTTCAATACAGCAGGGCAGCTGAAGCTAAGCGTCAGTTCAATGCCCCGTGCCGTATTTATCGGATATCGTGGATAGATTTGGCATACGCTGTCCAGGTGCTGGTGACCAGCTTCCCGGTGAAGCCGACAGCAATTCGTACTGTCTAAAAACCAGCAGCCTCCCCCTAAAGCCTGCTTGGCAATATATGCATACTCTTCTGGTCTGCCGCCGGACAGTTGAGTAAAAGCCTGCGCAAACTCGTCGGCTCTGCCAGTACTCTTAAACAACTGTTCATTACGGTAATAACTATCTTTACTCACGGTTACCAGCCATTCATTGCGACAGCAGGTTCCGCACATTTCACAGGAAAAACGGTTGTACAGTTCCGGATCAAGATAAATATACGTATGTACCACCCAATTTAATTCAAATTTTTATGCACTCATTCATTATACCGTTTTTACCGTTGATGAGCAGTACTATTGAGATATTTTAATTTTCTTTCCGTTACAATACCTGCTGATAATGTTTTCACTGCTGCCGGTGTAAACAAACTGCTGCAATTTCTCAAGGGAAGTAAAGGCTGCGCCTGGAGCTATGCAGGGATCAACAACAAGAGCATCGCAGGCAAATCCTGGTTCAAAGCTGCCTACTTTACCAAAAAATTGTCCGCCGCCTTTGGTTGCCATATAAAAAGCTTCAGCAAGTGTTAGCGGCTTACCGCACGCCGGATCATTACTCACCTTAGATACTTGAATTGCCTTTACGAGCGCTTGGACCATAGACAAGCTGTGACCTGCGCCAATATCCGTCCCTAGTCCTACCTGAACATCAGCATCAAGCAGCTTGCGGACCGGCATAATTCCACTTGCCAGATTTAAATTGGAATCGGGGCAATGAACAGCTATAACACCATTCTCGCGGATGCCTGACACACACTTGTCGGTAACATGAACACAATGAGCCATCAAGGTAGGAGTCTGACCAAATAACTGATAGTGCTCATAAACCCGGTGATACTCCCGCTGTTCTGGAAACAACCGGGCCACCCATGCAATTTCATTCTCGTTTTCCGAAAGATGGGACTGAACAGGCAGCTTGTATTTTTCAGCTAATTTTCCAAGTCCTGCTAATAATTTTTTACTGCTGGTTGGCGCAAAGCGGGGAGTAATAATAGGCCTTACCAGCGGGTTATCACCCCAGGTACGGATAAGCTCTTCCGTATCCTTTAGCGATTGATCCGTATCTTCTTGCAGAGATTCAGGACAATTACAATCCATGTTAACCTTGCCGACATAGGCACCAATTCCCTTGCGGGTAAGAATCTCAATTAACAGTCGGCAGCTCTCTTTGTGAATGGTAGCAAATATGACTACTCTGGTAGTACCCTGCCGTATCACTTCCTCGGCAAAAGCTTCATAAACACTTATGGCGTATGATGGGTCATGAAAGCGGCTTTCTTCTTTAAAGGTATATTCATTCAACCAATCCAACAGTTGTAGATCCAGTCCCAGCCCCCGCTGATTAAATTGCGAGGCATGAGTATGTAAATCCACAAAACCCGGAATAATCAACTTATTTTCGTAATCGCTTACCTCATAGTTCTTATACTCGTCCGGTAAAGTTTGGCTGATCTGTGTCACAATACCGTTGCAGCTAATAAGATAGCTATTGTCATATACGACAAACTGATCGGGTTTAGGAGTAAACACAATATTACCCTTTAAGATGAATATTAACTGGTTCACCGCAAATTCCCCCTGCCGTTTTATACAGTCACTGCCAAAAAGGCGTTTATATTATAGTATTGTCAATTCCTAATCTGCAGTACAAAATGAAGATTCCAGCAAACTACGCATTATATGTTTTATTAGTCCAGCTAATCAATGCTACTTCTGTAAATTCATTCATTTTCCTTTTAAAAAACAAAAAAAGTTGTAAGCAGGCTAGCCTTTTTACAACTTTATCATCTATACTCGAATTTTTCCGCTAGCTGCAGACGAAAGGCCCCTCAATCTAGCGTAAGGCATCTTGACATACTAATAAATAAGTAAAGAAGCACAACTCTCAGAAGGATATGTTACTGAATGGGAGAAGTAATACTAGTCATTTCATTTACTGGAGATGCTTATGGGAATCGATAATAAGGATACGCTTGAACAGAACAAGGTAGTAAGCAACATGTTGGAAGAAGTGTCCGATCCAGATCACATTGTAGATCTTATTCTTAAGGACATCGGGTCGTTACTGACCACTAACTATCAGCCGCACCTGGAAAACACAAATTATTTTAACATACACCGGTTGGAGTTTTTGCTAGGCGGCCAGTTCCGAATTTCTAAAATGGCCCGTGAAGAGGGCTATATCATTGAAGACTGTGAAATGTGCACTTCTTTTGACCGGGACTTATCCTACTGCCAGCATTATCATATCATGCTGACTTACGAAAAGGAGCGGCATTATTATTATGCAGCTTTGTGCCCGGCATTGCTGGCCGATTGTTGATGCTTATGCTTGAAACTTCGGAGCTGCCGCTTCCTGGGGATTATCTTTTAATACATATACTTTCACTCTTTTTATACCGAACTTCTCCGCTTCCTTCACGGACCACTTAGCCACATCGATTCGATTGCCTTTAATTGCCCCGCCCGTATCTTCTGCAACGGCGTATTCCTTGGTGCCGTCAGGATATTTAATCATTACATTTGATCCAAGAGGAATAACATTGGGATCTACTGCAATAATGCCTGGGCGAACCTGTGTACCCAGGAACGTCTTATTGCCCCACTGATCATTATCATGGGGTCCGGGAGCATAGGCTGTCGCTTTAATATCAAGTACTTGCTTCGCATTTGCCTCTGGCGAAGAATTCGCTGCAGCAATCGGCGATAGCTGTGGTGTTGAATCCAGATGAGCCACATGAGGCGTAGCAGAATCACCGGTTGGATTAGGATCTGCCGCTGCCTGGATATGTCCGGCTAGACCGGGTATAACAGCAGTTGCCAGTACAGCTGCACTTGCTAATGCTGCGGCTAGTTTTTTGTAGCGTCGCTTGGTGTGGCGGTAAAGTTTGCTTTTCATATTGCACCCCTCCTTTGCATTAGTATCCTCGAAAGTTAGCATTTGTATTGCACAAAATTACAGAATCATGATTCTGTGGGAATGTAGACGAATTTATTACCTGGGGCTAACATAGTATTAGTCTCAGGTACTATTTTTTATGCCTAAAAGGAGGAGTGGCCTGTTATGAAAGACGAGAGTAGCGACCATTCTCATTCCAAACAGTTATATGCGTTATCCGAGCCTTATCCTGAAGTGCAGGTTAGCGGAGAAAACCTCCACTACGCCGCCCTGCTGCTGCAGGACTACGCTGGCATGGCCGGTGAATTAACGGCTATTAATCAGTATATTTACCACTATATTTCACTGCAGCACACCTATCCTGCGATTGCCGACGCTGCCCGGCACATAGCCATAATTGAAATGCACCATTTTGAAATGCTGGGAAAAACAATTGAATTATTAGGCAAAGCACCGGTTGTACATTTCCCTGACTACGGCGGCATGCGCTTTTGGAGTTCAAAATTTGTTTACTATGGTGGAAATATCTATGATAAGCTAACCTGCAATATCCAGCATGAAGCCGACGCAATTCGCAGCTACCGCAATCGTCTGCGCCAAATCGCCGATCCCTGCATTCGTGCAGTTCTGGAGAGAATCATCCTTGATGAAGAACTCCATTTCCACGTGTTTTCCAAGCTTAGAGATGAACTGCGGTAAATACCATGGATTTTACCAAATGGAATTTGCCAAGAGTGATCATCGCCTGTATAATCGCTACTGTTTTGCTGATATACAAATAAGCTATTTCTGACCAAAGTAGCAATAGCAGCAATACTTTAACTAATGATTATACAACGTTACTAAGCAGCCGCGTTCACTTTTGCGCGGCTACTTTTTATTAAATAACGGAGAAATACTTTTATTGATCTTGTCTTTGCCTGTAGGCCCCGATCGCCGGTCAGGCAAATAACAGGCCTGCCGGATATTACCGGCAGGCCTGTTATCACTGGTTAAACTATTACCAAAGTCCTAATATCTTCCACCAGGTAAGTCCAACCACAAAATAAATTGTCAAGCCTACTAAGGTAACAATATGGCCTATTTTCCACCAGGTTCCCTGTGGTACATAGCCCGCACCATACAGAACAGTTCCTACGGCATTCCCGTAATGTGTCATTAAGCTGGCAATCTGCGCCGAAGCAGCACACAGCAGCAACAGAGGAATGGGCGGAAGCTTAGCGGCTGCGCCCAGGACGAAGATTACCGGGATAAAGGTGACCACAAACGCAATGGTTGAAGCAAACAAGTAACGGGGAAGAACAGTAATAATAACGAGTGCTGCAAGTACAAGGATGGGATCTATGCCTGTAAAGTTTAGATTTTGTTCAAACAATTTACCAAGCCACACAAAAAATTTCGTTTTATTTAACCCATTTGCCAAAGAAATAATGCCTGCGTACCAAACAAAAGTACTCCACGCCGGTTTGCATTCTAACACCTTGTTCCAGGAAATAACCCCTGTCAGTATGCACATAGCAAGCAGAGCAAGCGCAACTGCAGTCGAGTCAATTTTAGTTATGGAGCCTGTTGCCCAACCGATAATAGCCATTACAAACAAGCCTGCCAAAATCTTTTCACGACGGCTCATAGGTCCAATTTTTTCGTAGCCTTCTTTGGCAATCTTTTTATTGTCTACATGTTCAATGTCAGGCGGATATAATCGATACACCATATATGGTACGATCAGTAAGCATAGTCCGCCAGGAACTATCATGGCAGTAGCCCAGCCCATCCAGGAAATATCCGCATGCATAATGTCATTGGTCAGCTTAATCATCATGGGCATAATTGCGCCTGCGGTAATAAACATAGTCCCGGTTATTAAGCTATTCTGATACATGAGAGTCATTAGGAACGCACCAATCCCGCGCGGATTTTGATCTGGCTTTGAACCTAACGTAACCGACAGGCTTTGAAAAATTGGGAATACCAAGCCGCCTGTTCTCGCAGTATTCGAAGGAATTGCAGGAGACAAAATCAGATCGGTTACCGTAGAAATATAACCTAGCCGCAGCGTAGAATGTCCCAGCTTGTCAATCAAGAAGTAGGCAATGCGGCTTCCCAGCCCGGTTTCCACAAAACATTGTCCGATAATAAAAGCGGTCAGTACCAGCCACGGTGTGGTTTCGCCAAAAGCTTCCAATGCAATTTTTGTCTGACCAAAAAATACTGATACTGCCCCCATGGCTGTAATCAATACAACGGCTTCAGGTACTGGTCTTAAAATAATGCCAAACACTGCTCCCAAATAAACTGCAAGTATCTTCCAGGCTAACGGATTCAAACCACTAGGGACAGGACACAACAAAACAAAACAAGGTATCAATAAACAAACAAGCCCCTTAACCATTTTGACTTTAGAGTCTGAATTCGCTTTTACTTGTACTTCTGTGTTCATCTTCTTCCTCCAATTAAATTATAAGATTCAATTTATTAGAGTAACAGTGTTTTTTCTAATTAGTATCTGCAACCAACTATTTTTTCAATAGCTTACCAGGTACGTAAACCAATCCTTCCATGATCGGCTTTGCCGTCCGGCAAACCCCGGCCTGCTGCAAATCCCACTCACCATTAAGAAGTTTCTTTAAGTTGACGAATACCTCCAATATGCCGGAAGGATGACCGATACGGATTTCCCCGGATTCTTTCGCTTGCGGACTCACTACTTCATTAACCACAGTACCATCAATGCAGGCTGCCGCTGCCAGGCATATCCCGCCGGTAACCGCGTAGGTCTTGTGCATGACCGCCAACGCTTTGGTTCTGGCCAATAAATCAGTTTCTTCGGCCTTAACCGTTTCGCCGTTAGTAGTAAGATAGTCTGCCGGAGCCGCCACGAAAGCGACTTTAGGCACTGCCGAGCTTGCTGTTTCTTTACTCTTGGCAAGTCCCATCATAACTGCTGCGGTTGTCCGGATGTCTTCCATCATCTCAAGGATCGTAGGATTTGTTTCCGTATCGACAGGAATTTCCTTTCCTGTTAAACCAATATCCTCCGCTTTGATAAATACCGCGGGGTTTGCGGCATCGACCAAACTTACCCTCACCTTTTTGCCGCTTCTCAAGGTAATCTCGTCAACAACATTGCCTGTAGGTAACAGCTTACCGGTTTTAGAACCGGCTGAGTTCAGAAAGTTCAGTGATATTTTGGCGCCAGTACCCGGTACGCCGGCTATGGCATAATCCCCATCAACGACCACTTCCCCATCCTTTACCGGAACTGAGGCCTCTATTACTTTGTTGGTATTGGTGTTATAAATCCTTACCCGCGTGATAGGCTCTTGGGCCGGTACTAAACCCTTGGCGATGGCAAAAGGACCTACTGCCGAAGACATATTGCCGCAATTGCCTTCATAATCCACCACAGCATCTTTAATTCCTACATACCCGAACGTATAATCGACGTCCACACCGTCCCTGGTAGAAGGCGCAATCAGCGCTACTTTGCTTGTCAACGGGTCTGCCCCGCCTATACCGCTAATCTGCCTTGCATCAGGACTGCCATAGATACTCAGAATCACCTGATCCCGCAGTACGGGATCTTCCGGCAAATCGCTCATCATGAGGTAGGCACCTTTGCTGGTGCCGCCCCGCATGAGGACTGCCGGGACTTTTACATACTCTCCCACTCACGCTTCCTCCTATTTCGTATTTTTAGCAACATAATTTAGCAAGCCGCCGCTTAACACGATTTCCTTCTGCCGGGGTGTCAAGCTGCATCTTGTCTTAAATTCATATCCTTTGCTAACATTCTTCATCACGATAATCTCTTGCTCAACGGCCTGATGCACATGATCAATCGCCAATTCATCGCCGTCCTCAATGCGCTCATAATCCGCCTCATCTGCAAAGGTAAGCTGCAGAATACCAAAGTTGACCAGATTGGCGCCGTGAATGCGCTCTACGCTTTTCGCTAGCAGCACCCGTACTCCCAGATACATCGGACACAGTGCCGCGTGCTCGCGGGAAGACCCCTGCCCATAACTAAGTCCTGCCACAATGATGCTGGCTTTGCCTTGTTCCCTGTTTGCCTGGCATTTGGCGGCAAATTCGGGGTTCATATGATAAAATACGTAATTTGCATATTTAGGAACATTGGAACGGTACTTCAAGAACGGACCGGCAGGCATAATGTGGTCGGTAGTGATTTTATCCCCCACTTTGATCCCAACCTTGGCGCTCAAGTTTTCCGGCATTGCCGTATTTTTAGGAGGTTCACCGATATTAGGACCACGGTAAACTTCAACCGCCTGATCCTTAGAAGGTTCCACAATGAGAGTATCATCAATTTCATATAACTCCGGCAAAACGATGTC
Organism: Sporomusaceae bacterium UBA1887; assembly: GCA_002337925.1. Taxonomy (GTDB): domain Bacteria; phylum Bacillota; class Negativicutes; order Sporomusales; family DSM-15969; genus Anaerospora. Next base: position 123,911 of record DDHB01000003.1, on the reverse strand, counting down.
CGGATAGGTTAGTCCCAAATCGCGGGGATCGGTTACTACTCCGGTTAGCGCAGCCGCTACGGCAGTTTCAGGACTTACCAGATAAACCTGACCGTCTTTTGTCCCGCTTCTGCCTTCAAAGTTGCGGTTATTGGTACGTAAGGATACGCCTTTTGTTTGTGGTGCCTGCCCACAGCCTACGCAAAAACCGCAGGTGGTTTCGAGAATACGCGCACCGGCGGCTACTAATTCGTGCAAGGCCCCATTTTTAGCGATCATTGCCAGCACTTGTTTGCTGCCTGGTGCCACACCAAAGCTTACATGAGGATGTACCTTTTTTCCTTTTACCATGGCAGCTACCATCATGATGTCCCGATAGGAGGAATTGGTACAGCTGCCGACCAATACCTGATCCACCTTCAGACCTGCTACCTCATTAACCGTTTTCACATTATCCGGAGAATGGGGACAGGCGATATGGGGAACCAATGAATCCAGATCAATTTCAATTACCCTGTCATATACGGCATCTTCATCAGGGCCTAAGGGCTGCCAGTCTTTCTCCCTTCCCTGCGCTTTGAAAAAGACTTTTGTCATTTCATCGCTGGGGAACAAAGAGGTGGTAACGCCGAGCTCTGCGCCCATATTCGTTATGGTAGAACGTTCGGGCACGGTAAGGGCTGCCGCTCCCGGCCCGCCATATTCAATGACGGTACCCACGTTGCCTTTTGTCGTCAGAATTTGGAGCATCTTCAGGATTACATCCTTGGCTGAACACCACTGCTGCAGTTTGCCTGTAAGATTTACACAAATCACCTTGGGGTAGGTAAGGTAAAAAGGGCCACCGGCCATAGCCACCGCTACGTCCATCCCGCCTACTCCCATAGCGATCATGCCGACCGCACCGGAAGTGGGAGTATGACTGTCGGAACCGATTAAGGTAAGACCTGGACGGGCAAAACGTTCCAAATGAACTTGATGGCAAATGCCGTTGCCGGCCTTAGAATACTTAATACCATGCTTATCCGCCACAGTCTGTAAATAACGGTGATCATCTGCATTTTCAAAACCGTCTTGTAATGTATTATGGTCGACATAGGATACAGATTCCGTTTTGACTACAGGTACGCCCATTGCCTCAAACTGCAGATAAGCCATCGTACCCAGTGCATCCTGCGTAAGTGTCTGGTCAATGCGTATGCCGATCTCATTTCCTGCCTTAGGCATTCCTGTCACCAAATGCGAGCTGATTATTTTTTCGAATAAAGTTTTTGCCATTTTATCCTCCTCATTTCAAGTGAAATGCCTAAATTTAATAATTTTTAAATTCTGAATTTAGTGTAATGTATTTCTTGAAATAAATAAAATATTTAATTCTTATTAAGATCGATAATTTTTTCTTATTTCCGAGGACTTTTTATGCAAAAAAAAGAAAGCTCCAAACTTTGGAGTCTTTCCTGTTTTATTTGTTCTTTAGATGATTGCTTTGTAGACCGGAATAGCAAGTACCGCAAAAATCGTAGTGATACTTACCAGGATTGCAGCATATTCCGTATCGGCTTCATAGACCTTAGCAAGTACCGTAGTATGGGTCATAGCAGGCAACGCTGCTTGAATGACAAAGACTTTCTTCATTAACTCAGGAATAGGAATAAAAGAAGCCACTAAGAGCACTGCAAGTGGTGAGATAATAAAACGGCCTACCAATAATAATATTATATCTTTGCTTATTTTTATTTTCTTGAAATTGACACCGTACATGGCAATACCGATAAAAAGCATCGATAAGGGGGTAGTCATGGCTCCTAAGTATTTACAGGTGTTCATGATGAATGCAGGCAGCTGAATTTCGCAAAAAATGAACAGTACTGCTAACGCAAAACCGATAAATGGAGGTGAACATACTCGTTTTAGTGTTTCCATGCTTATCAGTTTAGCCGGCGCCACCTTTCCTGCCAAACTGATGGAATAGTTGCCTAAAGTCCAAAAGAGAAAAGCATTTGAGAGAAAATAAACAAGTACATAGGGCAAGCTTTCTCCTCCGAATAGTGCTAAATTCACCGGTACGCCCACAAACACGGAGCTCGAACAAAAGAATGCAGAGCGGAAAATACCTTTTCTGTCATTAGGTAAGCCCAACAGGTGTGATACTATATAACTAATTGCAAAACTTGTCAGCATAGCCATAATGGGAACAACAATACCGGAAATAAGCTGCATGAAATTCGCTTTGTCAAAAGTGCTTAATAGGTTCCAAATCATATACGTTGGCAGAGCAATATAATTAACCAGCTTAGGAATTAATTTAGAAGGTTCTAGTTCAAACCATCCTTTCGCATTCAACAAATACCCTAAGGTAACCATAATAATGATACTCAACAAACCTTCAACCGCATGCAAAAAGACCATATATTCCTCCACCGTTTAGTAAGCAATACTTTAAAACGTTTTATTTGATGCTGCTTACTACTTGTGTATCATTATAGCAAAAGTTAGTCTATAAAAATAATAGGCAAAAACTCTTGTTAATATAGGAAAAAATTATATAACAGATTGGATTGTCTGGCTGTCAAACAGCACAAATATTTATCTTGCAAATTATCTTCAGTCCGTAAATTTAATAATATACTGAAAAAGTGGTATAAAATTAGCTTTTTAATTGCTATTTATACCACTTTTCGTATTGTTTTATGGTCTTATTCAGTACATCTCTCGAATCTATTCAAACGCCTTTTTATGTATGGCACTGTTTAGGTGAACAGCCATACATTTTCTTAAAGGCACGGGTAAAATTGGCATAATCATGAAAACCACTTTCCAGGCAGGCATTCATAACCGGCTTTCCTTTTTTCAACAGTTGATTTGCAGCAAGCAGTCTTTTATGTAATACATACCGGTGGATACTGTAGCCTGTATAATACTTAAACTTCCGCATGAGGTAATATTTGCTTAAGAAAAACCGGAATGCCAATTTATCAATCGTTAATTCATCCGTAAGATTAGCATCAATATAGGCAATTACCTGATCAATTGTCTCATCATATTCCCTATCAACATAGGCCAGTTCGTCCGGAATTTGCTCGGCAGCCCGATTAAGGTAAACAAGCATCTGCAATAACAGCGAGGTACGCAGCACCTCACTGCCAAATCCCTGTTTTTCACTGCTTTCATTCATCTGCTCAAACAAGCCTTGCATTCTTTGCTGCATAGAAAAAGAAAGCCGCAGGAGGTTGCATTTATGCTGAGAAGCTAATGAAAAGCATTGCAGCAAGTTGCAGTTTTCTTCATTGAATTTATGCAAGGATTCCGGTTGAAACCAAATAATCTTCCGCTTATACGGCACAGTCCCGTCAATAACTGTTTTATGAATGGCATATTGATTAAGGAGCAGTATGTCGCCCGGTTTCAATGTATAACCTATACCTTCGATAAAGTAAGTAACATTTCCGGAAATAAACAACACTATTTTGCAGAATTCATGGTAATGAGGCTCGAATTTCATTGTCTGTGTATCCTGCAGGTTAAAAAACCGAAAACCTCCGCCTAAATAGCCTCTTTTTTCAATCTCAAGACCTATTTCTTGATCCATATCCATCATTCCCTGTTTAGCATCTTTTGCAACCTTTTGTGCAGATTACGCAATGCAAAGCTGCTGAATTAAGCGCATACTGAATGTATTCTTTAAAGAGGGAGGCTTATATCCATGTATGCAGATTACGATAAGTACCACGCCTTAGGCAACGATTATATTGTCATTGATCCTAATAAAAGCACAATCACCTTAACAGAAAAAAACATCCGGCTCCTTTGTCACCGGAATTTCGGCATTGGCTCGGATGGTATTTTATACGGACCTTTTTTTAATGACAGTTCCATGAGTCAGCGCATGAGCCTGCGTATTTTCAATCCTGACGGCAGCGAAGCTGAAAAAAGCGGCAATGGCATCCGCATGTTCGCCCGCTATCTGGTTGATCAACACTATGTCACCGAAAAAGAGTTTTCCTTAAAGACCGTAGGAGGCACCGTGCAGGTCGAGCTTCTGGATAAAACAGGCCATCAGATTAAAGTAGATATGGGTACGGCAGCCTTTACCGCTATAAACGAGCAAATTTTGATTCATAACAAAGCACTGCAAATCACCAGTTTATCCATCGGCAATCCGCATTGCGTGATCCTTTGCGACAACCTATCGACTGACGCTGTTTTGGAGCTGGGACCGGTCCTTGAAAACCACAGCCGCTTTCCCAACCGGACAAATGTTCAGTTTTTAAAAGTAATTGACCGCCGCACTATTCAGATCGAAATCTGGGAAAGAGGTGCAGGCTATACACTCGCGTCAGGCAGTAGCAGCTGCGCTGCTGCCAGTACTGCGTATAAACTGGGTTTGGTCGATCACGAAGTGAACGTGCTGATGCCAGGCGGAGTGATTCATGTAGCCATCAGGCAAGATGGTCATGTGTTTATGACCGGTCCGGTCTCAGCCGTGAGCAGAGGTCGGTTTTCCAGTGATTTACAGGTACTTTTAGACACTAATTCATAATCTCCTGTACCCGCCCGACAATTCCATTATCCAGTCTGACTTTAATTCCCCGGTGATGGACGGCACTGCTTGTAAGCAGATCTTTTACAATGCCTTCCGTCAACTGACCGGTACGTTGATGTTCTTTCTGGACAATTTTCACCCTGGTGCCAGGCTTTATATTCTTACGTTCTGTTCCGTTCATAGAGAATCACTCCTTCATTGCCACTCCTGCCATACGGCAGGGCAATATCCTATAGTAGCCTTGGTGCCATTGCGAACAATCGGTGTTTTTAACAATAAGGGATAGGCAAGCAGCTGCTCTTCTACATTATGAACAAGATATTTTAAGTTTCTCTTGCCATATTCCTTACTGGTTTTATCTACCATATTTTCCAGGCCCACTGCATTTTTAATTTTTTCAAGTTCCCCTTTACTTAACCCCCGTATGGTTAAGTCCATAAAATGATAAGGAATCTTCCGCTCTTTAAAATACCGTTCTGCCTTGCGGGTATCCTGGCATTTTTTTGTCCCGATCAACTGTATATTCACTGCTGATTCCCACTCTCCTGCTGTTTAAGAAACCACGCTTCCCGGTCATCACTCATACTACGGGCACTGTGCAGCAACGCTTCTAACGGTGTCAGATTATTTGTATTTGCCGAGAAAGCAGCCAGCCGCGCTACATCACCTGTAGTCATGTCTACTATTTTTTCACTTAACGTCAGATAGTACATTGCTTTTGCATTTGGCAGTTGATAGGCGGTAACTTCAGGGAGAATCAGCCACCTGGCTCCCGATGCCGCAGCCTGCTCCAGCAATTGCGATTCCGTCGGCTGAACTGCCGGCTGACAGCCGGGCAGTATCCGCTCATATTCATCTAGCAGAGCTTGCTGCATATACCATTTTTCTTTTCCAAATTTTTCAGGTAACGAATACTTCACGGGAGCGATATAGGCCTTAGGAAGAAAGGACGGTGTTCCCCGTTGGAGCAGCGCTACTGAATCACCTTGTGCCTGATGGCGTTTATCATAGTAGTTCTTCATTGCAAGATCCAGATATTCCGTCACGCCATGGGGTCCCTTATTCGCCCAGTCTGGTGATACCCAGCGTATTTCGCGGCCAAATTGGGCATATCCCCCGGCAAATGACTGCAAAATCCCTGTTACTACATCACCGGAAATTACCACTCGCGTCAAATCCATTACAGGTTCAAACTGACGGTTAAAAGCATCATTGCCAACAGCGGGTGCTCCAAAAGTAATAACCTCAATCTGTCCGGGCTTAACACCCATACTGATTAATCTGGCAGCAGATACCGTTGCTGCTGCACCGCCCAGACTATGTCCGGTCAAATATACTTTACGGCTCGAATCGGCTAACAGCCACTCGCTTAACAGCTGCGGCTGACCCGTGCCATCTGTTAACGATTTAGCAGTTAAGGCTGCCTGAACATATTCATGAAATCCCCGGTGAATCTTGGGTTCCNNGTTCCGAAGCGGGTATCTTCTTTTTAGCTGCATGATCTGCAAATTGGTCAATGGTCTGACCGGCAAAATAAACCCGGCCCGCCCGTACATCCGTTTTTACATCCTTTACCGTCTCGGTACCCGTAAAAGCAATGACATACGATTCCTCTAAATGGTTTGCATCAATATTTTTAATGACAAGAAAACGGGCATCCGCATTCTCACTGTTTTGCTCATAAGGCTGAATTTGCCAGCCTTGCTGTTTGAGATACTGCCTTGCTAAATCCCCCGGCCTGTCGCTGTATGCTGCCACACAAGCACTGGCCGCAAGATAAATAGTATAGGCTTTATTGAGGTCCTCTGCCGGCATAGCCCGGACAACAGCGGTACCTGCTATACTATATACGACAAGCAACAGCATTGTAATCCACTGTTTCATTTTTTTCATAGTTCACCTCAATAACAGGCCAAAGTACGCTCGCCAACCTAGCACAGTACCCGTCAAATAATGCTAATATGATCAAGGCACTGCGCGTTGGCTGCAGAATTCAGCCATTTTTTTGGAAGCCCTAAAAAGTTTCTCCGCATTAATTTTACGCAACCCTTCAGTAAGAGAGGGATGAAGTGCATAGTTGCTAAGCTCATGAACCTCAACCCAGCGATAATCAATATGCTCGTGCGATAATCGTACAGCATCATCCTGGGTCTCGCACAAGCATATGAGTCCGGTGAGATATTCATTCGCTGTTTTCTGATAACGCCAGGTTTGCAGAGGACAGATAAATTCCATCGTTAAACCTGTCTCTTCTTGTATTTCACGTTCCAATGCCGTCTGTGGGTCTTCACCAAATTCAACTCCGCCGCCTGGCAGTTCCCATGGCTTTGCACCATGACGATCTTGTTTTTGCAATATGAGCAGCTTATTCTGAAAAAAGAGCAGCGCCTTCATTGAGAAGTACATTCTCTTATCACTTTGCATAATAGAAATACCCCGTTTCGTGCTAAATAACATCTATTCTACTCTTTATTGTTATACACAAGAGCGTAAAAATCCTGTTGAACTTAAGATAAATAGAACAAGGCCTGCATAAAACATGCCGGCCTTGTTCTATGTTTTCACTATAAGTTGTCAGCTATGCAGGTTCCTATCGTTTCCGCAAGAACAGCAGGAGTAAAGGAGTAACTTCCGAAGGGAAAACAAAATTGTATCATAACGACGGCAGCAGGAACAGCTTTAAGCTCTGCAACCCTTAAGGGACAAATATTTATCCGGGCAACACCCGGCAGTTCGGCCATACGTTTACAAATATCCTGCCTTACCGCTTCGCCTCTGGAATTACTGGCCAGACGGCAAAAAAAACTGGTTTTACAGGTGGAGTCGTTCTGGTCAGGTGTAGCATACAAACCAATAAACAGATCTCCCTGACTGACACCAGCATCAGCCCCCTCAGAAGCTTTGCTGCGGGTCATCAGTACCTCATGCCCCCGGCTGTGCAGCTTATCGTACAGATTGTTTGCAATAGAAAGTAATATGTCTTGCGTCTTCCAGGTATCATTCCAGATTCCCGGATCAATTACAATTCTCACAGCAAATTCCCTAGCCCTTTCCGGATATATCAATAAAAAGGAAAAAACACAAAACTGTTGAAGATATAACAGTTAAGTTTTGCATTTAACACACAACAATACTTCTCTAACTAAAAGCGCAAGAGAATCATGCATCTCGGTAACCATTTTACTCTTTATACTATCATTATAGTTATTCATAGGTAACCAGTCAAGTCTTTTTTATTCTCTATTCTTTTTCAGTTACCACTAAGTAACGCGAGGAGCATTTGTTATGGCATTAGATTACAAACAAACTGGAAAACGTTTGAAGCTTGTCAGAGGCCGCTTGACACAGGAGGCTTTTGCCAACAGCCTTGGTGTTTCAGCTTCTTATGTAAAAAAGACAGAACTTGGCGGTAAACCGAGTCTAAAATACCTGGCAAATATTGCTGCAGGCTATGGCGTTTCTCTCGATTGGTTACTATTGAGTGACGAATTAAACACACCTACCGGCGTCGCGGTGATTCAGCCCAAAGTAGTTTCTGAAAATAACGCTGAGTACCACACTCCGGTTAAGCAGCAAAATCAGCCCACTGCAGATGATCCTGAATTGGAAGAAATGGTAAAAACACTCCGAGACATCATGAAAAGCGGCGATCCGGACCTGCGCTCATGGGGGAAAATCCAATTCCGCCATGCCTTCGATTCTTATACAGCAAGGAAAAGCACACCACCGTCAACCTAAAATCCCCTTCACCAAGCGAAATTAAAAAAGACCTGTGCAAATGCACAGGTCTTGAGTGTTACTTGCTATATCCGGCTACAAAATTTGAGCCGAGCTGTTCGTACTTTTCCAGATAAGCTTTTACTTCACTGAGTTGAGAATGACTCATCTCATCCAAGCACTCGCTACCTGCTGCGTACCGAAAAATACTCTTAATCTCAAAAGAGCCATAGCCTAAAAAGGCTAACCGCTTTAGCAGTTTTTTGATCTGCTGCTCCATGTATAAATCCTCCGTATTCTAAAATTGGTAATCATAACATTATAAAATGTCATCAGCCGCAATTACCTTCGACTACTACTACCAATAACGCATTAGAACTAAGAGATAATATGGGGCAGTATTTACTCTCACTAATGATAGGCTGTTAAAGCTTAAATGGTGTATAATCTTTATATATTATATTTTTTTTTAATAAATTAGTCAAGTTTTTAATTATTTATGAAAAAAATACCAAGAAAGATATATTAAATTTTCATATAAGGTGATACTATAGAAGAGTTGTTATACAAGGAGGACAGAATCATTTGGAAAAATTTAAAGCATTAGGAATTGGTGACGCCATTTTACGGTCGCTTAACGATATGGGTTTTGAAGAACCTACGCCAATTCAAGAGCAAGCTATCCCATCGGCATTGGCTGGGAAAGATTTAGTAGGACAAGCTCAAACCGGAACAGGCAAAACAGCAGCATTTGGTATTCCGCTGCTGAATAAAGTGCGCGTTTCCGCCGATGGTCCCCAAGGAATTGTATTGACGCCTACCCGCGAACTTGCAATTCAAGTAGCGGAAGAGCTAAATAAAATTGCTCAATACACAAACATCCAGGCTCTCCCTATTTATGGCGGCCAGGATATTCAGCGTCAAATTAAGGGATTGCGCAAGAATCCGCAAATTATTGTAGCCACCCCTGGACGCCTGATGGATCATATGGATCGCCGTACCATCCGTCTGGCCAGCATTAAAATGGTCGTGTTAGATGAAGCCGACGAAATGCTCAACATGGGCTTTATTGAAGATATCGAGAAAATTCTCAGCACGACTCCCGATAGCCGCCAGACTTTACTGTTTTCGGCTACTATGCCCAAACCTATCCAGAATCTTGCTCAACGCTTCTTGAAGGACCCATCCTTCATTAGTGTTAAGTCAAAAGAAGTCACTGTTTCGCTCATTGAACAGCATTACATTGAACTTCAAGACCGTCAAAAATTTGACGTGCTGTGTCGTTTGCTTGATATCCAATCGCCTGAACTGGCTATTGTCTTCGGCAGAACCAAGCGCCGCGTTGATGAAGTATCGGAAGCATTGAAAAAACGTGGTTACTCGACAGAAGGCATTCATGGCGACTTGTCTCAGGCCAAGCGCGATGCTGTAATCCGTCAGTTCCGCGAAAATACAATTGATATCCTCGTTGCTACCGACGTAGCTGCCCGCGGTCTTGATGTCAGCGGCGTTACGCACGTATATAATTATGACATGCCGCAAGATCCAGAAAGCTATGTCCACCGGGTAGGCCGTACCGGCCGGGCCGGTCAGAGCGGATTAGCGACAACTTTTGTTATCCCGCGCGAAATCGAGCATCTGCGGAGCATTGAGCGTCTAACTAACCGTAAGATTCTTCGCATGTCAGTACCTTCCGTAACGGAAGTAATCGAAGGTCAGCAACGCCTGGCTGTAGACAACCTATTGATGGCTGTCGAAGAGGGCAATCTGGAATACTACCGCGGACGGGCTGAAGAATTGTTGACTGATATTGATTCGGTAACATTATTGTCGGCTGCATTGAAACTACTGACAAAAGAACCCGATACAACACCAGTTAAAATTACCGAAGAGGCACCTCTTCGTGTACGCCGCGGCAATAATAGACCAAACAACAACAACGGCGGCAGACCTTTTGATCAAAGACGTCCGCCCGGCAACAGACCGGCATTCTCAAAAAGCAATAAACCTCCCCGTCGTCCTTAGGCTGGGAATAACAAAGGCAAGAACTCTGCATAAATGCAAAGTTCTTGCCTTTATTCATGCTAAGAACAGACAACAGGCCATTCATAGCGTATACTAAAGCTAAGCATTCATTAGTAACTGCAAGGGGAGGACTTTGCTTTTATGTCTACCACACAGCAGTACCTGGATCAATTGCATACTGATTTTACGTTTTCTACTGCCCAGCTGACAGGCATAGTGGAATTATTTCTTCATGACATGAAGGAAGGGCTTCAAGGACAGGCGAGTTCATTAGCCATGCTGCCATCTTTTCTGACTAAGCCTGACGGGCAAGAAACAGGAATCTTCCTCGCCCTTGACTTCGGCGGTACGAATGTACGGGTTATGCTGATTAAACTCACCGGCCATGGCAACTATACGATACTTAAACGGCAGGATGTGCCGCTGTCCAATCAATCTAAAAACTATGATTTCACCAGCAGAACGTCAACCGCAGCGGAGCTATTCGGTTTTCTTGCCGACCAGTTGGCACAGCTCACTCAGCCAGACAAAACATATTTGTTAGGCCATACCTTTTCTTTCCCCTGTCGCCAGACCGGTACAAACCAGGCTATTCTACTGCACTGGACGAAGGAAATAAACACATCCGGTGTTGTAGGCCATAATGTCGTGGATTTGCTGCATCAGGCATTAGCTGACCGCGGCTTGTCTAATATTCAACCTGTGACAATTACGAATGACACAGTAAGCGCGCTCTTAGCGGCGGCCTACCAGGATCGCTATGCCGATATCGGCTCTATTTGCGGCACCGGCCACAATACTTGCTATCTTGAGCCGAAGCCACCAAGGTTTTCCCATCCCACGTATATTAATATCGAATCCGGAAACTTTGATAAAATCTCCGGCAATAAGTATGATGCCTTGCTGGATCAATACAGTTCTCGCCCTGGCGCAGGAAAGCTGGAAAAAATGTGTGCAGGACGTTATATTGGTGAATTACTTCGCCTTGTTTTGCTCGATGTTGTAACCCAAGGACTCCTATTCAACGGTAACTGTCCCGTTTTCTTACAGACAGTCGGTGCCTTATCTGGCTGGGATGTGGCAGTTTTACAAGATGCCGCAGCTAGGCCAGAACAGATTTCCCTGTGGCTTGCCAAGCACAGCAGTCCAACTGCTGTTTCTCTCGATGACCGGGAAGTACTACAGCACTCGGCCTGCCTTATCGCCACGCGCTCAGCCCGCCTGGCAGCCGCCAGCTACGCAGCCATACTGAAGCATATCGATCCCACTTTAAACAGTTTGCATACGATATCCATAGATAGCTCATTATATGAAAAGCTGCCTGGCTACGCCGATACCATTTCGCAGACTTTACAGGAATTGGTCGGTATAAAAGCTGGGCAAATAAAATGCGTCCTTACAAAAGATGGATCAGGCATCGGTGCCGCTATTGCCGCCGCCACCACTAAAAAGAATCGCGGCTCTCAAATTNNCACAACTTGAGAGCCGCGATTCTTATGATTTCATCGATTGTTCAAGCGTATGGAGAACTGCCCGTAAATCATCAATCGGAACTTGTCCGGGTGCCGAAGCTTTATGGCCTACGGCAAAAGTGACTGCTGAACCAAAAACACCTCCGGCGACGCGGGTAATCACCCCATACGGTCCCATCGCAATGACAATAACCGGTATGTTCAATTGATTGTTAGCCTCTAAACTAACAGACAACAAGGTTATGATATCTTCCATACTACAAGGCATTACAGCTATTTTAGCGACATCCATCCCCTGTTCTTGCGCCTCGGTCAGCTTTGCCAATAAAAACTCTTTCGTTGGCGTATAAAAATGCTGATGAAAAGAAGCAATAATTTTTTTATTATGTTTATGCGCTACATCCCTCAAAAACACCATATGCTCAGGGGCATTGCTCAATTCACAGTCAATATATTCAATAGCCGTATGAGTACAAACTGCTGCACATAGGCCAATAACTTCTTCATCCGCCAGAGGTATCGGCTCACCGCCTTCCCGGTTTGAGCGTACAGTAAAGATGATTGGCACATTCCGGGCAGTAGAGGTAATCAGATCGGCAACTGCCAATATTTCCGCTGTGTTGCCAATATCCTGAAAAAAATCTGCACGCCATTCCAGCATATCCGGTTTCTTAGACAAAATATCTGCCAGCTCAGCAATAATTTCATCCTTGCAATTGCCTACCAAAGGGGTGCAAATGGCAGGCGGAGTCCCGTCACCAACATTTTTACGTTTCATTTCCATAACCTCCTACTATATTACTATACTACATGAACAAACTAAAAACTCACCCCTAATTATCTTAGGGGCGAGTCATCTACCCGCGGTACCACCCTGCTTGCTTGCGCCACTCTTCAAATACGGGACCACAGGTCCGATATTCCAGCCTCATAACGGCGGCAGCCGGCACAGCCTACTCTGGCAGTAAAACCAGTTTTCAGCTTGCAATTCAAGAGTGAACTTCACTATCGGACTGACCGGTTCGCACCACCCACCGGCTCTCTGAACAGCTCCCAATACTTACTCTTCTCCATCATCATTTTTGCTTATATTAGCCTAATCATAGCAGTGCTGTTAACTATTGTCAATATTACAACTACAAACGTACTTTAGTTACGGTATACCTGCTTGAATCATCGATTATTTTGGTTCCTAGCCTTTTCATTGGTAAGATCCTCACAGCGCCCTGCCTTTAGTACATGACTTTCCCCCTGGCTGCCAGTCATTTGTTGAGCCTTGCGGGCGGTATCCATCGCTTTCGGCAAATCTATGCCGGTGGCAATTCCCATTTCGTGCAGCATATGAATCACATCTTCGGTTGCAATATTGCCTGATGCACCGGGAATATAGGGGCAGCCGCCCAATCCGGCAAAAGCACCATCAAAAGTAGTAATACCCGCCTGCAGACCGGCAATGATGTTGCTTAAAGCCATATCACGGGTATTGTGAAAATGCAAAATCCATTTTACCTGTGGAAAGGTCTTAACCATATAGCTGCCAATCTCATATACTTGCCTGGGATTAGCCATACCGGTAGCGTCTGACAGGGATAGCTCAGTAATGCCTAGTTTTAAATATTCAAGCACAATTTTTTCGATTTGTTGTACAGGTATCTTCCCTTCGAAAGCACATCCCCAAGCAGACGACAATGCTCCGGAGAGCTTTATATTATGTTTGGCAGCATATTCAACGCAAGGCACAAAACCTTTCATCATCTCCAGCGGAGTTTGATTAAAGTTATTAATACAATGAGACTCGCTGACTGATATGGTCAGCTTTGCTTTTGTTATACCGGCATCATATGCCCTTTCCAGCCCTTTTAAATTAGGAACTAAAACACGATATTCCACTCCGGCCATTCTTGTCATCTGACGAACAACTCTTTCTGTATCAGCCATTTGTGGAACGGCTTTAGGATGAACAAAAGAGCCTACTTCAATGATTTTAATACCTGAGCCAGTCACCATATCCAGCAGTTCGAGCTTTTCATCAACACTGAGTACCTTCTTTTCGTTCTGCAGTCCATCCCGTAAACCAACTTCGCAAATTGCTACTTGATTAGGCCACCTCATACCAGTTGCTGCAGTGTACATATTCTCCCTTCTTTCGTCATCAGATCATTTTCATTGAAGCACCCTCTAAAACAGACTGAAGACCGTACTAAGAAACCGCCAACCATTGACAGGTCAACAGCAGGCGGCTCCCATATTTTTTTATAACGCTACCGGCGAATGCCCGGAAGGCAAGAGACTGTTAAACACACCACTCGCGACCTGATATTCAGATTTTTGCTGATGAACAGCTAAATAGTTCTTTGCCGATTGCAGGCAGCGCCAGGCATGTTCGGCATAGCCAAGTTCTTTAACCCGTGCAAGATGAGGCAGCTCAATGGAGTAAGGAATGGCAGGCAGCCGTTTCAAAATAGCAGCAATATCAATTCCTCCTTCTCCTGCATACAGGCGCTCATCCCGTCCAGTATGAATCAGCGCCTCTTTGGTATCCGGAATCTCTGCCGGGCCATCACACAGATGGGCGAAATGAAACCATTCGCGAGGCACTGCCTCCAGTTCCTCCAGCCCTACGCGCGAGCGGTTGAAATGAAGGGTATCGACCAAAACTCCACAATTGTCACTATTGGCATCTCGGAGAATATCCAGCGCTCCCCTGAGTGTCGAAACACTGGCCCACGTAACGAATTCCAGGTCTACGGTCAGTCCGAATGATTTTGCAAGCTCACAAAGTTCAGCAAAACGCTCTATGGCGAAGCTGCGATCCTCCGTCCAAATGCTGCTTAATACATGACGACCGCCAAGTTCGGCTGCCACTTCTAAAGCAGGCAGATATTTCTTCGGATCAACACCATCAAAAATTCGCGCCAGCTCAATGTCTAACAGTTTCATCCCCGTATCGGCAAGAGCTGTCTTCGTCTGGCGCAAAAGTTCCTTGTTCTCGCCTAGCGCATAGTTTGGTTCTCCAGGTAATCCGAAGAAAATAGGCCGGAAGCTGACAAAATCATAACCCGCTCTTGCCGCAATATACGTCATTTCCGGCGGCGCACAACCGAGTACTGTTAAATGAGCTAGAGAATACTGCTGTGTCATTTTTCTCCTCCTTAATTAGTGCTTACATGGTGCACTTTTTTGCCGGGAGAATAAATGTCCATAATGTTCCAGTGCCCTGCGGTCGGTACCGGGTTGTTGACCATTGATACATCAAGCACATATGGTTTGTTCGATTCAATCGCTTTTAGCAGCGCCGGTTTGAATTCTTCCGCAGACCCGATCTTTACGCCTTCCACGCCATAGGCTCTGGCAATTGCCGCATAATCCGGCGAATAAGGCTCGCCGTCCTTGATAAAGAGCGTGCCAAAGGTGGTGTCATAATGTGCTTTTTCAAGGCCTGCAATGGTTCCAAAAGCATAGTTGTTCATGATGACGAAGATAGCCGGAATATTTTCGATTGCCGCTGTAGCCAGCACTGCCGGGTTCTGGCCAAAACCTCCGTCACCGATGAGCGAAATTACTACTCTGTCCGGAGCTGCCACTTTTGCTCCAAGCGCTGCCGGTGAACCAAACCCCATAGTAGCCAGCCCACCTGGTGTCAGGATAGAACCCGGTTCATAGATGGGGAACTGCTGACCCACGCCATTTTTATTCCAGCCCACATCAGTCGTGATAATGCCATTGCGTGGCAGTACATCCCGCACATCTGCCAGAATGCGCTGCGGACTCATCGGGAAAGCATTACATTCTTCCAAAGGCTTATTGCCTGCTTTAAAATCCTTGCGATAGGCACTGATTTCTGCCTTAAGCGCTTGATTTTCTCTGGCAGCAGGATACAGTTTTTTCGCCACGCGGGTTAGAACAGTCAAGGCTTGCTTTAGATCGGCTACCGCTCCTATTTCAACTGGATAGTTTCTGCCGATTTCACTTGCATCAATGTCAATGTGAATGAGCTTGGTGACACTAAAATCAAAGGTATATTCGGGATACCACGAACTGCAGTCCGCTTCTTTGAAGCTGGTTCCTAATCCGAGGATACAGCCGGCCTGCCGGCATTTATCATTGATAAATTGCGTTCCCCAAAAGCCGGTCATTCCTAAGGTAAAAGGATGATCATCAGGCAATCCCCCTTTCCCCATCAAGCTGTGAGCGACAGGAATACCCATATGGTCGACGAATTCTTGCAGTTCTTGTGCCGCATCGGCCAATATAATGCCGCCGCCCGCATAAATTAGCGGATTTTTTGCTTCAGCCAGAGCCCTGACGATGGTACCCGCAATTTCTTCATCTAGTGAAGGTTTTTGAATGGTCTTGGTATTACGCTCCAGGCATTCAAAAAGTGCAGTCTCCACTTCTATCGAGAAGATATCCATGGGCACATCCACCAGCACCGGACCAGGACGCCCTGACTCAGCCAGAGCGAAGGCTTTTTCCAGTATCTGCGGGAAAAGATCAGGCCGTTCAACCCTCCAGGCCCGTTTAACGAAGGGACGATAGATTTCCCATTGGGTTGCATCGGCATGGAGGTTAACTTCCTGGTGAGGATGCTTGCCGTAATAATGAGTAGGAACATCTCCGGCAATCACCACCATTGGAATCGAGTCAAGAGCAGCATTGGCTACACCGGTAGCGGCGTTGGTAAGCCCTGGGCCGAGATGACTCAGCACAACAGCTGCTTTTTTCGTTACTCGGGCATAGCCATCGGCAGCGTGAGCGGCAATTTGCTCATGGCGCACATTAACAAAGCGGATTTTTTCACTTTTGGATAAAGCCGCTAAGACGGCGATATTGGTGTGTCCGCATAGACCAAAGATGTGCTTAACACCTCTTTTTTCCAGATACTTAATTAACTGATTGGAAACCAGATCTTTCATATTTGTATCCTCCCCATTCGATTTCTTCTGAACATATATGACTGTCCTCCCTGTCAATCAACGCTCATTAGATCGATCTAATCAATAGTTTTACTTATGCCAGATTTGCAGCATACAGTACCGGTATTTACCCCAGCAGCCAGCGCATAGGAACAAGAACAAGCTGAGGAAATAAGATCATCAGAATAAGGACTACTGTTTCAATAATCAGGAAAGGCATAATGTCTTTCATTAAGTCATCCATGAGTACTTTTCCCGCACCGCAGGCAGCATTTAATACTGTTCCGACTGGTGGAGTCAGCAGGCCAATCGCATTATTCAAAATAAATATTACACCAAAATAAACTGGATCAATACCCGCTTTCAAAACAATTGGCATTAACACCGGTGTAAGAATGAGTACGGTAGGCGTTAAATCCATGGCTGTTCCAACTACAAATACCAGAATATTAATTGCAATCATTAATAACAGCGGGCTGTCCATGTAAGCGGAAAGCCAGCCAGTAATTGATGCAGGAATGTTTGCTATGGCAATAAGCCAAGAGGATACCATAGCCGCCGCAATGAGAAACAGAATAACGCTTGTCGTCTTTGCTGCTGAAATCAGGATATGATATAGCTGCTTGACGGTTAGTGCCCTATAGACTACGAAACACAGAAACAGCGTATAAAATACTGCTGCAACGGCGGCTTCCGTGGGAGTAACAACACCGCCTTTGATACCAACCATGATGAGAATGGGCAATGCCAGCGCCCATGCGGCATCCTTAAAGGCAATCAAAATTTCTTTGAAAGATTTGCGCTCAAAAACCTTCACTTCTTTCTTTCTCGCCATATACCACCAGGTAACTGCCAGACTTACAGCAATTACTAAGCCGGGAAACAGGCCAGCCATGAAAAGTTTCATAATTGATACACCGCTAAGAGAACCAAAAATAATAAAAGGAATGCTTGGCGGCAAAATAGGCGCAACAATAGAGCCTGCCCCGATAAGCGCGGCTGAGCGGCTCTTATCATAGCCGGCATCAGCCATCATTGGAACCATAATGGCTGCCAGCGCAGCCGTATCCGCAACTGCCGAGCCTGATAAACCTGCAAAAATGAACGCTGTCATTATTGCAACATAACCTAAACCGCCGCGAATATGACCCACAAGCGCCAAGCCAAAACCAATAATCCGCTTGGAAATTCCTCCTGCATTCATTAACTCACCTACAAGAATAAAGAAAGGAATAGCCATTAATGCAAAGCTATCAGCGCCTACAATTAAATTCTGTGCCAGAATGCGGGTATCGAACATCCCAAGATGAAGCATCAATGCAGCTCCGCAAACTAACAATGCAAAAGCGATAGGCATTCCAAGCGCCATGGCACCACATAACGAGAAGACAAATACAGCTACCGTCATTGGGTTATTTCTCCTTTACCACTATTCTCCATGGTGACTTCTTCTTCTGATTCCTTTAGTACAACAAGCCTTTCCACAGCTCCCTTTACGAATATAGCCCGGTATATATTGCAGCAAACTACTAGAAACATACCTACACTGGAAATAATGCCAATGATATACATATACGATAAGGGTATCCCCGTAGCAGGAGACAAAGTGTGGGATGTCATCATCGTTAATTTCAGACTTCCCTGGAAAAGCCCCCACAGAGTCCCCAATACCATTGCATTACTTATGATAAAACATATTTTCTTACCAAAAGGCGGCAATTTTTGCACCAGAGATGTGAAGCCCAAATGATTATTATCTTTGAGAGCTCCAATTGCCCCTAGGAATACGGTCCATACGAACAAAAAGCGCGATAATTCCTCAGCCCATGTTAAGCCTGAATTAAAAAGATAACGCAATGCTACGTTGGTGAAGATTAAGAGACCCATAAGCGCTAAGAAAAGGGCCATAATACCATTAAAAGCGGATTCCATCTTTGCTAGCTTTTTCATTTTTATTTCCCCCATTGATGTTGCTTGGTATTAAGGTAGGAGGCTTTAGTAAGTGAGAGTTCTTAAGAACCTTTCTTAAGAACTCTTCTTGCTCCCCGGCTACTTCGCTGCTTTTATCAGTCTGTCAACCAAATCTCCACCAACAGCCGTACTCACTTGTTTATAAATAGGCTCAAGCATCTGCATGATTTTGTCTTTCTCGCCTGCATTCAATTCATTAATTTTCATGCCTTTTTCCGTCAGGAATTTAACACTTGATTGGTCTTCCTCTTCATTCAGCTTTCTTTGATAAACCTTCGATTCTTCCGCTGCTTTTTTCACAGCATCCCGTTCTTTATCGGTAAGCGAATCCCAGAAAACCTTACTGACAATAAATACATTGGCATTATAGACATGACCAGTATTAGTCAGGTATTTTTGCACTTCATTAAACTTGCTTGTTACTACATTGCCGTAAGGGTTTTCCTGACCATCAACAACACCTTGCTCCAAAGCGGTATAAAGTTGCGAGAAGGACATCGGTGTGGGGTTAGCACCAAGTGTTTTCCATGTTTCAACATGAACTTTGCTTTCCAACGTCCGGATTTTCAGGCCCTTAATATCATCTGCGGTTCTCACTTCCCGCTTATTGTTTGTTAAATGTCTAAAACCGTTCTCCCAATAAGCCAAGCCAATTAAACTTGATTTAGGAAGATCCTGCAGGACTTCCTGCCCGATTGGTCCGTCAAAAACTTTGTATGCAGTTGCTTTATCCTTAAATAAAAAGGGCAGGTCAAAAGCATCAAATCGCGGGGCAAAGGCAGCAACAACACCGGTAGAAACAGCCGTTCCATGGACCGTCCCCATTTGCAAGGCTTCCAATACCTGGCGGTCTCCGCCTAATACACCGTCAGAAAATACTTCTCCTTTAATTGTTCCACCTGATTCTTTTTCAACTAGTTCAGCGAACTTTTGCAGACCTTTTGTCAGTGAGCGGTCTTTATTTGTAACAATTCCCAGTTTCATCACTTTGGCGCCGTCTTTCTTTTCTCCCGATTGCGTTTGTGAAGAACAACCGGTGACCAGCAGCAAACAGATTATGATTGCTAAACTTGTTAACGTAAGATACTTTTTCATTCCTACACGCCCCTCTTCCTATTAGTAACTTACCTTCTAACTGGTTGGCACCATTGTCCTTATTTCTACGTTACCATGGCCCAGCCCCCCTCTACCGGTAATTCTCTAGTCAAATGTTACAATAATCTTGGCATAATCCCCTGACATGGCATCATTGAACGCTTCCTGATAGTTTTCATATGCCCATGTTTTAGAGACAATCGGTTCTACAAATAACGAAGGATCACCCAAATAAGTAATCGCATCCGCAAAATCTTCAACAGTATAAATGATAGAGCCTAGAATGGATATCTCGTTACGTACAATGTGAATAGGGGATAGATGTACCGGATCCATGGTTATTCCTAAGGGTACCATTATTCCGCCAGGCTTAACGATACTTATCGCCTGCTGGATGGCTTCTTTTACTCCAGCAGCTTCAATTACTACATCAAACACTTTATTATTGACTTCTCCAGGCAGGAGTGTGGTTACTTTCCCTAACCTCTCAGCCAATGCTAGCTTAAGCGGATTAATATCAATAACAGTTACCTCAGCCCCTTGATAAAGTGCCAGGGCAATTGACAACAAGCCTTCCGTACCGCAGCCGATTACCGCCACAGTTGTTCCTGGGGTAATACCGGCTTTTTTCAGAGCATGAACGGTAACGGCAAAGGGCTCAATGAGAATTGCTCTTTCATCCGGCAATTCAGCGGGAACAGGCATGAGATATTTTGCATCAAGTATAATTTCCTGTGCAAAAACACCGTCAGTTGATACTCCTAATGGTTTTTTATGTATGCAGATATTTGTTTTTCCGCCTGCACAAAACTCGCACTCACCGCAATAGGTATTCGGAAACACGACCACTTTGGAACCAATCTTATGCTGCGCATTACTGCCTGCCCCAACAACAGTGCCGATCACTTCATGCCCGGGCCGGAGAGGATATTGCGCATAGCTGATCGTCCCCTTGTAAACCCTCAAATCTGATCCGCATATACCACCACAGCTAACCTTAATTTTTACATCATTCGCTGTAAGCGCAGGTAGTTGCCGGGATTCACGGATTTGCATAATTCCAGGCCTTTCTAAATACAACTCAAACGTGCTACTCACCTTCTTAGTCGATTATAGTTTGTCTTTCGTACAAAATTCATCTTATTTTGTCGATTCAAGTAAAGCAAATCAATGAATACCATTTGTATCATTTAGTTATTAGATCGATCTAATGAAAGTATAGTATCCCAGATTGCTCGCTGTCAATAAGTATTTGCAGACTATTTTAAAAATATAGTATAATCAGACTATGTGTGAATACCTTCACGTTCTATCGCGGTACTCCTTACTAGAATTGACGCAAAAATGCATGAACTTGTGCTATTAACACTGCCAAACCAGGCTGCTTCATTGACAGTCAACAGTCCTTATCTTATACTGTCTTTAGTGCTAATCAGACTTACCCTGCTCGCTCATTTACCGTTTATGGTAAACTTTGTAGTATTAGGTGGTCACATGAAACTAGAAAAGAAAACGCATATAACATTACAGGATGTCGCTAAACACGCAGGCGTATCCCGTGCTACCGCTTCGCTGGTACTGCGTGGCAGCAAACATATTACGGAAGCGACCCGTGAAAAGGTTTTAGCCTCAATGCAGCAATTAGGTTATGTCTATGACCGTGTTGCTGCTAATTTGCGTTCCAAGGTTTCCACAACGGTGGGCCTCATCATCATGGAGCTTGCCAATCCTTTTTATTCAGAGCTGCTGGTCGGCATCCACCAGGAATTAGATAAGTTCGGGCAGACTGTTATTCTGGGAACAACCTTTGACTCCCAGTCCATTCAGGAACGCCTGCTTTCCACTATGCTGGAGCACAGGGTAGGCGGCATCATCTTGTCAGCAGTTCCTGGTAGTCCCAGTGCACCGATAAACCGGATTGAACAATTAGGAATACCCGTAGTACTTGTTGGCAGAAGGCTGCCTGAAGCCAACTGCGATTACGTAGGCGTGGATAACGTACTGGGAGGCCAAATCGCTGTCGATTATCTTGTTCAGAAGGGGCACCGCCGGATTGCTTTAGTCGGTGGTTTTTCTCAGCTTTCATCCTGGCAAGGGCGTAAACAGGGTTATGATCATGCACTGCTGCAAGCAGGCCTTACGATTGATCCTTCACTTATTATCGAAAGCCCGGCTACCCGGCAAGGCGGAATTGAGGCAATTGAAAAACTTTTGCTCCTGCCCGACCGGCCTACTGCCATTTTCTGCTATAACGATACTATTGCGATCGGTGCTATGATGAAGCTTAAGGATGCAGGCATTAATCCCGGACAGGATATGGCCATCGTGGGCTTTGATGATATTCCGGAGGCGGCAATCATTAGTCCCAAATTAACTACGGTTTCCTCGTTCACCCGTATGATGGGAGCTCATGCCGCCCGCTTATTGTACTCACGAATTGAAGGCTCTGCCCTTGAACCTACATCAGTCATTCTTAAACCGCAGCTCATTGTTCGCGATTCCTGTAGTTTTACGGGTAAATATTAGAAAAGACATGGCTTGCACCAAGTCCTTTAGGACGCAGNNTAAGATTAAAAGCGCGGAGTTCCATCTCATTATGGAACTCCGCGCTTGACCTTTTATCCATTTTGATGCTGACGAATAACTGCCAAAAACTCAGCACCGTACTTTTTAAGCTTTACTTCCCCAATGCCCTTGATAAGCCGCAGCTGCGGCTCGTCAACAGGACACTGCTCGCTCAGCTCTTTAAGGGTACTATCTGCGAACACTACATAAGGAGGTACATTATCCCGCTCGGCAATCTGGCGCCTTAACTGCCGCAGCAGCTCAAACAGATTGTTGTCTGCCTGTCGCTGTTTTTGAACAACGACTTTTTGCCAGACTTTAGACTGATTCTTAAGAACGGCAATAGCAGGAGGAGCTAATTTTACTACCGGGTATTCACTTTCTGTCAGAGTAAGATAATCAGTGGCAACCAAACGTTGAATGAGTGTTTTAATGTCCTGCAATGTCCTTTCGGCAAACAAGCCATAGGTAGGCAGCTGATCAAAGCCAAACTGAAGCACTTTTTTATTTTTAGAGCCCTTTAATACTTCGGCTACAAGCGCGATGCCAAAGCGTTCACGCATTCGATAAATACAGGAAAACACCTTCTGGGCATCTATCGTAATATCCACACGTTCACTGTCATCATTACAATTGCCGCAGTTTCCGCAATCATCATCCGTCACTCGTTCACCAAAATAACGCAGAATATAATATCTGAGACATTCCGGAGTATGACAGTAGTCTACCATTCCCTGCAATTTACCCAGTTCATGCTGCTTACGCTGCGGTGCTTCCACCGATTTATCAATCAGGAACTTCTGCAGCATAACGTCCTGGGCACCATACAGTAAAATACACTCTCCCGGCAATCCATCCCGGCCGCTGCGGCCTGCTTCCTGGTAATAGGATTCCATGTTGCGGGGCATGTTGTAATGCAGGACGTACCGCACATTGGACTTATCGATTCCCATGCCAAAAGCATTGGTAGCAACCATTACCTGCACATCATCATAAATGAATTTTTCCTGTTCATTCTTCCGTTCCGTATCGCTCAAACCGGCATGATATCTTCCTGCTGCAAAGCCCTTTTTACGGAGCACTTCATAAATACTGTCCACTTCACGGCGGGTAGCGGCATAAATGATACCGGTTTGCTTACTATTAGACTTGACATAATTAATTACAAAATCCTGTTTGTTTTCACCTCGAAGTACACTAAAGGACAAATTCTCCCGGTCAAAACCGGTAACATGCACGTCAGGGTGCTCCAGAGACAATAATTGACAAATATCGGCCTTTACTTCCGGCGTAGCCGTAGCTGTAAAGGCACCGATGACAGGTCTGACAGGCAGTCCAGCAATAAACGTGCTTACTGAACGGTAACTGGGCCTGAAATCATGTCCCCATTGGGATACACAATGTGCTTCATCTACTGCGACCATACTGATGGGCAGTTCCTGCAGCGCCGATTGAAAAAATTCCGTTTCAAGCCGTTCCGGCGCAACATAAACAAGCTTATACCGGCCTGTCCTCATATTGTATAACCGGCGGTTGACTTCCGACAGGGACAGCGAGCTATTTATAAAAGTCGCCGCAATCTCCTGATTATTAAGACCATCAACCTGGTCCTTCATCAGCGAAATAAGCGGTGATATGACAACAGTAACCCCTGGCAGCAACAAGGCCGGCAGCTGGAAACACAGTGACTTACCTGCTCCGGTTGGCATTATCGCTACCGTATCTTTCTGCTCAAGCAAGCTGGCAATAACGTTAGCCTGACCTGGCCGAAACTGATCATAACCATAAAATTGCCTTAATAATTGTAGTGCTTTTTCCATCATACGCTTGCTCTGCCTACTTTCTCTCTTAACTACTTATACTCCCTTTAATATTCGGTTTTTGTTAAGCTAAATCCTGCCGCAAAATGTCCACAGACACTGACTTTCTCATTTGACAAAATACGGTATTTTTACATAATCGGTGTACAATTTAACTTTTTTTCGTTTTTTGTTACATTTAGTCCTTGCCAAAAGTATTATTTTTCTTTACAATGTACATACAAGTTAAAATTCTTTAAATGAGCAATGCCGCTCAAATACACTGTCCAGAACAGTGCGTTTGAGCGGCATTGTGCTATTTATACGGAAAGGAGATGATCTATTGATTCATCTGGAAGGCGTAAACAAGCATTTTGGTCAACTGCATGTATTAAAGGATATTGATCTAACAGTAAAATCAGGTGAAAAATTAGTCATCATCGGTCCCAGCGGCTCCGGCAAAAGCACAATGATTCGCTGCATGAATTTACTAGAACGTCCCACCAGCGGCAAAGTTATTGTCGATGGCACAGACATTATGGCTCCCAATGCAGCTGTTAACGACATTCGTCAGTCTGCAGCCATGGTTTTCCAGCAATTCAACCTTTACCCTCACAAAACTGTGTTGGAAAACCTGACACTCGCCCCCGTATTGGTTAAAGGAGTTGCTAAAAAGACAGCGGAAGAAACAGGTATGGCCTTTTTAGAGCGGGTTGGTTTAAAAGAAAAAGCCAATGCCTATCCATCGCAGCTATCCGGCGGTCAGCAGCAGCGTGTCGCTATCGCCCGCGCGCTAAATATGCACCCCAAAATCATGCTGTTTGATGAACCGACCTCGGCACTTGACCCTGAGATGATTAACGAAGTACTGGATGTCATGGTTGATCTGGCTAATGAAGGCATCACAATGGTGGTAGTTACGCATGAAATGGGTTTTGCCCGCCGTGTAGCCGATCGCGTTATTTTTATGGATGGCGGCCAAATCATCGAACAAGGTACGCCTGAACATTTCTTTGTAAACGCAGAACACGAGCGAACTAAGTTGTTTTTGAGCCGTATATTGCATTAACAATAAAAGACCTAAAAAAGAGGAGGAAATTTCATGAAAAAGACTGGTTTATTGGCACTTATTGTGATAATGGCATTTACCTTGATCGTCGCAGGGTGCGGTGGTACCACACAAAAAGCAGAAGCTCCCAAGGATGCAGCAGCAGCCGACATAAAGGCCATTAAGGATCGGGGCGTGCTAAAGGCAGGCGTAAAAGTAGACGTTCCCAAATTCGGTTACAAAGATCCGCAAAGCGGCAAGGTAGAAGGCTTTGAGATTGATCTGACTAAAGCAATTGCCAAAAAAATTCTTGGCGATGAAACGAAAATTGACGTACAGGGTGTAACAGCTAAAACCCGTGGTCCTTTGCTGGATAATGGCGAAGTCGATATGGTAATTGCTACTTTCACCATTACAGAGGAACGCAAACAAACCTATAACTTCTCTGACCCCTATTTCATTGACGGTGTAGGTCTTCTCGTTAAGAAAGCTTCCGGCATCAGCAACCTGAAAGGATTAGATGGCAAGAAAATTGGCGTAGCGCAAAGCGCAACAAGTAAAAAGGCTGTTCAAGAAGAAGCCGATAAAGTTGGCGCAAAAGTTACTTTTCTTGAATTCGGTACCTATCCCGAAATTAAAGCTGCTCTTGATTCAGGCCGCGTAGATGCCTTCAGTGTTGATACTGCCATTCTCTTCGGCTATTTGGATGACTCCACGACCATCCTGTCCGAACGCTTCAGCCCTCAGCAATACGGAGTTGCAACCAAAAAATCCAATACCGCTTTAGCGAAGCTGGTAAATGACACACTCAGCGATATGAAGAAATCCGGCGAACTTGACAAACTGATTCAGAAGTGGGGTCTTAAATAGTGTCCGGTCCTTTTGCCGGCTTTAAATGGCTGGCGTTAGCCCAAGACTGGTCGGTATTCGCTGAGGGATTTCTCACCACTATTATTGTATCAATCCTCGGGCTGGCCTTAGCGCTGGCCCTGGGGGTTATATTCGGAGTCATCGGTTCCTCGCCCTCGAAAATATGCCAACTGGTTAACCGGTGCTATGTCGAATTTATTCAAAACACTCCGTTGGTTATTCAAGTCTTCTTCTTATATCACGGCTTACCTCATTTAGGCATTATGTTACCGGTTTTTTCGGTTGGTGTTTTAGGAGTGGGCTTCTACCACGGCGCCTACATTGCCGAGATTATCAGGGCAGGCATACAAGCAGTCCCCAGAGGACAGATGGATGCCGCCCAATCACAGGGCTTTACTTTTTGGAGCTCTATGCGGTACGTTATTGTGCCACAAGCCAAACGGGTTGTATTTCCGCCTATGANNGGTTGCCGGTGGGGATCTGATGTATCACGCTGATTCATGGGCAAGCACCAATTTGCATTATGGTCCGGCATATGTTGTTACCGGACTGCTGTACCTTGCCATATGTTATCCGCTGGCAGCTTATGCTAGGCGCTTGGAGCGCCGCATGGAGGTGTCGCTATGATCCAGGAACTCTTGAAGCCGGAGCTAGCCTTGTTTTTGTTTGATGGCTTATTGGTAACGTTAGAAATTGCCTTCTTTTCCATCATTTTAAGTATTTTCTTCGGTACTATACTGGGCGTAGCCCGGTTTTCCAATCACGCTGTATTCAGTAAAGCAGCAGCGCTGTATATTGAAGTAGTCCGGAATATACCAACCCTGTTATTTATACTGGCTGCACGCTTTATGACCAACCTTCAGCCTTCTAACGCCGGGATACTGGCAATGACGGTATTCACCTCTGCTATAGTCGCAGAAATTGTCCGTGGAGGCTTGAATTCAGTTAATAAGGGACAATGGGAAGCCGCTCGCTCTCAAGGACTAACCTATATACAAACACTGCTTTACGTTATCTTGCCTCAGGCCTTTCGCAATATGATTCCGCCCCTAATGTCCCAAACAACAACTGTTATAAAAGATACGTCTTTTGTCTGGGCTGTCGGTATTGAAGAACTTACCGGCAAAGGAATGATTATTATGGGTAAATATGGAGCTACCGCACAGGTATTTGCTATATTCGGAACTATTGCCGCCACTTACTTTGTTATTAACTATATGTTATCTGTTTTTGCCCGCGCACAACAGCGCCGTTTAGCAGCAAGAAGTTATTAAACAGAAAAACGGTATTCCCAGGTTCAGCCTGAGAATACCGTTTCTTTTTTTATAGAGCACTATTTAAGAATGCCTGTGTTCTCGGATGCTGGGGAGAGTTAAATAACAATTGGGGCGTTCCTTCCTCAACAATCTCACCTTTATCCATAAAGATAACACGATGCGCTACTTCACGGGCAAAAGCCATTTCATGGGTAACTACTACCATCGTCATATGTTCCTCAGCCAGTTGCCGCATAGCTTTTAATACTTCGCCCGTTAGTTCGGGGTCAAGCGCTGAAGTCGGTTCATCAAACAGCATGATATCCGGTTTCATTGCCAATGCCCGCGCGATGGCTACCCGTTGCTTCTGCCCTCCCGACAGGCGAGAAGGATAAGCATCCTTCTTTTCCAGCAGACCTACTTTACTAAGCAATAATTCTGCTTCCGGAACGATAGATTCACGGCTTATCCCTTGCACCACTTGGGGCGCTTCAATTACATTCTCCAGTACAGTAAGATGGGGAAACAAGTTAAAGTGTTGAAATACCATGCCCATTTTACGGCATATGCGTCGCGCTTCAGTTTCAGCTGCATATCGGCTTTTACCTCCTGGAACATCAGCTGCCAGTATTTCTTCCCCGACCTTAATACTCCCCCGGTCAATTACCTCAAGACGGCTTAAGCAGCGGAGCAGCGTGCTTTTTCCTGAACCGGAAGGGCCAATTACAGCTACAACTTCCCCTTTTTCTACGGCTAGAGACACATTGTTTAATACTGTCAGTTGAGCAAAATTCTTATATATATTCTCCATCTGTATCATAGTCGTAATATTCTCCTATTCATCATAAACGGCATAACGCTTCTCGAGTTTTTGAAATATCCAGGTAAGGACAAACGTCATTGCCAGATAGAAAACAGCGGCTACCAGGAAAGGGGCCGTATCAAAGTCGCGCTGTACAATAGACCGGGTAGTACGCAGCAAATCATTCATTGCCAAAACATAAATAAGTGACGTATCTTTTACGAGCGTAATCGTTTCGTTGCTGATCGGCGGCAATACCCGCTTAATTACCTGAGGCAAAATAATGCGCTTCATCGTTTGAACATAGGACATACCAAGTACCTTGGCGCCTTCATACTGGCCCCGTTCAATTGATTGAATGCCTGCCCGGAATATTTCAGCAAAATAAGCAGCGTAATTTAAGGTGAAAGCGACTAACGCTGCCGGAAAATCTGGCAGCTTAATACCGATGTAGGGAATAAAAGGCAAACCATAGTACACAAACAACAACTGCAGCATGAGCGGCGTGCCGCGCATAAGCCATATATAGATACCTACAATACTTCTTATTGCCTTGATTGGCGAAATGCGGGCCAAGGCCAGTAATAAGCCTAGCGGCAGAGAAAGTGCTATTGTAATAAAGAACATTTGCAGGGTGACTGCTGTGCCCTCCAGCATCGGTCCGATAATTGAAAGTATATAATCCATCGTTCTCTCCCTAAAAACACGCCCTAACTGAGGTCAGGTTTTATTTTACGATATCGGCATCAAACCACTTCTTGGAAATACCTGCCGAAGTCCCATCTTTCTTCATTTCATCCAATGCCTTCTGCAATTTAGTCTGCAGGTCTTTATCTTCTTTTCTGAGGCCTACGCCATATTCTTCCGAACCAAAGTGATCGGCCAGTATTGCATATTCACCAGCCTTCTTACTTATATAGTAGCGACCAACAATTTCATCAACAACTACTGCATCTAACCGTCCTGTTTTTAAGTCCATCAGAGCAGCTACGTTATCAGGGAATTTTTTAAATTCTTTAAATGACTGTAATACGGCAGCATTCTTTTCCACTGCTTCTACGCTGCTGCTGCCATCCTGAGCTCCAACAATTTTACCGGCAAGATCAGCTTTGTCTTTAATAGAGGAACCAGCTGCCACAATAATGATCTGGCGATTTTCCATATAGGGATTGCTGAATAAAATATTTTGTTTCCGTTTGTCGGTAATAGTCAATCCATTCCAAAGCATATCAATCCGCTTACTGCTCAACTCAGCCTCTTTACTATTCCAGTCAATCGGCTTAAATTCGACTTCCATACCAAGCCTTTTTGCCGCTTCTTTCGCCATGTCCACATCAAAACCGACTATCGTATTTTTATCGTCGCGAAAGCCCATTGGCGGAAAATTATCGTCAAGGCCGACAACCAGTTTCTTTTTATCGGTCCCCCCGCAGCCCGCCAGTAAAGCCATCGCCAACAAACCAATCAATATAAACGACATAACTTTTCTCATGTCTTTATCACTCCTACCACAAAAATATAATCTCATTGTCTATTTTACTTTAATATGTTAAAGCAGAGAACCTTTAAAACGGCAGATTATTAAAAAGCAGGCTTCATTTGGATTGGTTTTCGCTTATTTGCACGCCTATTCGCAGTATTTTAGTTTTCGTTAATAGGAATGTGACTGCAACTCAAAAAAGCTGTCTTAAATAGTTTTTAAAGCTATTAGAGACAGCCCTTCAGCATTGCAGGAGGCTTCAGTTCGATATTGTGTTATCATCGTTTTCAGCATTATGAAGATCTAAAGAGATAATTATAGCAATGGTCGTTTTATTACATCCAGTACTGATCCATCACGATATTCTACCACTGCAACAATTTCATCGCTTATTTTTAGCGGTGCCGGTTTACCGCCAAGCTCATAAGCCATATTACGAAGCTGCTCGATTGTCATAAGCGGCAATCCCGATCCTTTTAGATTCTCAATTAAATCAGCACGTTTCGGATTAACCGCAACACCGCGATCTGTAACAATCACATCTACCGTCTCGCCTGGTGTTGAAATAGTTTGTACGGCATCAGTGACCATTGGCAACCGCCCTCTGAGCAAAGGAGCAACGATAATCGTACATTTAGCTCCCGCTGAAGCATCCGGATGACCGCCAAGAGCCCCCATCATAATGCCGTTGGAATCGGTCATTACATTTACGTTGAAGTTTACGTCTACTTCAGTAGCACCAAGAACTACATAATCCAGTTTATTGACCATTGGCCCCTTATTCCACGGATTAGCATAAAAGGTGCAATCATATTCCTGATGCCTAGGGTTATCACGAATGGATTGGATTGTGCGGGTATCAAAGCTCTGCACATCAAATAGCGTTCGAATTAATCCTTCATCCAGTAAGTCGCAGAACGGTCCAACTATCCCCCCGATAGCAAAGCTTGCTGCTACCTTATCACGGATCATAACATCTCTCAGATATTTACCGGTAGCCACAGAAGCTGCCCCTGCGCCCAATTGCATACCAAACCCTTCTTTGAAATATCCGCCACGCTCAATTACTTTCGCAGCCAATTTTGCGATTTGCAGATCACGCGGGTTGGATGTCAAACGCAGCGCACCAGTCGAAATACCTTTAGGATCACCAATGCAATCAACTTTAACAATAAAATCAACCTGATGCTGAGGAATACTTACCGGGCAAATCGGATGATCCACTAGATTATCCGTAATAGCAACAACTGTATCAGCCATGCGTGCGTCCACCATTGCATATCCCATGGAGCCGCAGGCAGCAGGTCCGTCAACACCGTTGATATTTCCGTAGGTATCGCAAGCCGGAGCCGCAATAAAGGCAACATCAATCTTCAGTTCACCGCTTTCAATAGCTCGAACCCTGCCGCCATGAGTACGCAGAATTGTCGGTGTACTGATTTTATTTGTTGTAAGGAACTGTCCCAGTTTGTTTCTAAGGCCACTCGTTTGCGCACCAACCAGTACTCCCTGCTGGAAGTAAGGTATGAGCGCATCATTTGTGTCCAGGAAGGAGCTGGGCGCCAGCGTCAGTCCTTTAATCCCTTTTTGGGCAATTGCTTTAATAACGGCATTCATCACATAGTCGCCGTTGCGCAAGGCATGATGGAAGGAAATCGTCATACCATCCCTAAGTCCTGATGCTTCGATCGCTTCCTCAATTGACTGCAGCAGTTTGTTCGTGCCTGGATAAATTGCTTTCAATTTGGGGCCAGCTTTGCGTGCATCCGCTGACGGCTGAGTTGCAAATGGACCCGCATAGGGTACTATGTTTTTATAACCTTGAATACTAGTCGGGATTTCCCTGCCTGCTGCATTAATCATATATTTTCCTCCTTCTGGTAGACACCGGCGGCACTGGCAATCGCCAATACGCGCTCTGCTCGAATAACCATAGGCATATCAATCATTTTTCCATCTAGCGCGATTACACCGGAATTATTGGCCAGTGCTTCCTTAAAGACATTAAGAACTCGATGTGCATAATCAATTTCTTTATCAGAGGGAGTGAAAACCTGGTGAATAAGATCAATTTGGCGAGGATTTACACAGGATTTACCATCAAAACCCAATTCCTTAACTAACGCAACTTCATTGATTAGTGTTTCTTCATCGCGCATATCGGAGAATACCGAGTCTATAGCCTGAATTCCTGCCTCTCTGGCAGCAAATACGATCATACTGCGCGCCACATAAAGCTCTCTGCCGCCTGTTATGGTATTGCCCCTGGTCTTTTCTGTCTTCAGCGATGCGGCGAAATCTTCACCGCCAATAGCAATAGCGATCATCCTGGGGCTTGCTGAAGCAATCTCATAGGCGTTACGCAAACCTTTCGGACTTTCAATTGAAACCATAATTTTTATGCTTCCCGGCTCAAACCCGCACTCTTCTTCCGCTTTTGTAATAATTTTATCTATATCGCGAATTTCATCGCCGCTTTCTCCTTTAGGCAGCCGAATATAATCCGGTTTAGCAGGCAATAAATACGCTAAGTCTCTATAGCCCCAAGGAGTACTGATATGGTTGATCCGCACCCCTATTTCACAGGGAAATCTGAGAGATTTCAGCGCATGATAGACAAGCTGACGGGCGCTGTCCTTCTCTGCAACCGATACAGAGTCTTCCACATCGAATATAACGCTGTCAGCTCCATAAATAGCTGCATTTTGTATTAGTCCAGGATTGTTTCCGGCTGCATACATAACTGTTCTGCGAAGCCTTTCCTTATTCATATTAAAATCCCCTCTCACCCAGGGCTCGCTGAATAGCCGTCTTTACCCGAGCCTCTATTGTATAATCAAGAGCACCTTTTTCGTTTGCGTGTATGATTGCGTCTTGTATCCCCTGGGAAGTTGCTGTTTTCACAATCAGATTCTTGATATGTTCACCATACTGCTGAAGAGTAGGGCTGACTAGCTCCACCTGTATTCCCGTCCCAGCCTCTGCCGGAGCAAGCATGATGAGAATATCTGATGATTCAACTGTGCCTGCCTGAGCAGCTGTGAGTAATTTGGCCATGAATAATCCCCCTTTGCACAAATACGATTTTGTTAATCATGGACACCTAAATTAAGCATCCGCTTTGTCCCTGGCATCATTATAACTAACAACTCTATCTGTGAAAAATTCAGATTTACAATAGCAATCGATCAGAAATTTGTATGGATCTCAAGAAATTAGCTGATAACAGGAAATAATAACCTGATCTCGAATCCCTTTTATAGTCGGCATGTAATCATTTCATATGGACACAAAGTGAGGAATATATAGTGGATGAACGAGACTGGCTTATTTTTCATATTCTCTATGAAAAAAAGAATATAACAAAAACCGGACAAGCTTTATTTATTTCTCAGCCTGCTCTTACAGCCCGCCTGCGCCAGATCGAGGAAAACTTAGGCACGAAGCTAATCTACCGCTCCGGGAAGGGTATTCATTTTACTCCCCAGGGTGAATATCTCGCCAAATGCTCTAAAGAAATGCTAAGCCGAATGAGAGAAATTAAAGATCATCTTATGAATATGCATGAAGAAGTCCAGGGAACGCTGCGAATCGCAGCTTCTCATTACATGACAAAATACAAATTGCCTCGCCTTTTAAAGCTCTTTAAAATGGATTACCCTCACATTGAATTCAAAGTAACTACCACTTGGAGCAAAGAGGTATTAAATTTAGTTAATCATCAAGATGCCCATATCGGGTTCATACGCGGCGATTATCCCTGGCCAAATGAAAAAAAACTACTTTTTGATGAACCTATGTGTATTGCCTCAACAGATCCGGTCCAAATTGCTGATCTTCCCCGCCTGCCCATGATTAGTTACCGTTCAGATGAATTTGCCCAACTATTAATCGATAATTGGTGGAGAGAGAATTTTACTGTGCCTCCTCTAATAAGTATGGAGGTTGACCGGGTTGACACCTGCAAGGATATGGTCCTTAACGGCCATGGCTTTGCAATTATGCCCAGCCTGATATTAAATAAGGCTGATGATCTCCACAAAATGATTATTACCAATAAAAATAATGCCCCTATTCTTCGTAATACCTGGCTAATTTATCAAAAAGAATTATTGGACATCAATGCAGTTTGTGCTTTTGTTCACTTCTTGGAACACATCGATTTTCATACACTGTAACTAATTTAAAACCACGCAATAAGCACCTCTGCTTATTGCGTGGTTTATTTTGCTGCAACCACCCTGTATTTATTTATCGGACGCCCCACTTCTCCATGTTGATTCCCTTTGCGTAGTATGCCATTTAGCACTAAGAATTCCAGATATCGGCGAGCTGTGACTCTTGATATTCCGCTTAAAGAAGCAAATTCACTGGAACTGAAGTCACGTTCCGGAGGAATTTCCCTAATTGTATTTCGCACCTTCATTAGTGTGGTTTCATTTACACCTTTTTGCGTCCCCTGTTGGAGTAAAAAGGCCCCAGGATTATGCTTATGCCCCGGGCGTAAGCATAAATCTATTTCATCAAATGCCACGTATCCTTTACTTTCAAGAACTTTAACAATAGGAAGCAGCTCTGTATTCGTTACATTCATCAGTTGAGCCAATTCACTTAAAGCCATTACTTTTGGTTCTAATAAAAAAATCTCCAAACACTCAATTACTTTTCTCATCGCACAAAGCTTATTCATACGGTTCTCTCCATTCTGGTTTTATGAAAACATTTAGGAGTAGACTGCTGGGAAACACTTCTCCGTTGTTTGACACTAGGCCAATATTCTTCTAAAATTATTTTATAGCAAATTGTCAAATATAAAAAATAATGGCTTTGAATGTTCAGCCATAAAGAAATAGAATAACACTAAAAAGGCAGGCCGATTGTTTATATGGAAACGCAGGACTGGCTCATTTTAAAAACCCTATTCCAAACCAAAAATATTACAAAAGCGGCTCAGACTCTATTCCTTTCTCAACCTGCGATTACCCATCGTTTGCGGCATATGGAAGAAGAATTTGGGGTTATCATCGTCCAACGAGCTAGTAAAGGCATCCACTTTACACCGCAGGGAGAGCATTTAGCAAAAGCTGCCGATACTATGCTGATACAGTTTCGCCAATTAAAAGATGAACTATTAAATATGGAACACGAGGTTACAGGCACACTTCGCCTGGGATCAGCGCACGTTTTTACAAAACATCGGCTTCCCGGTCTATTAAAGACATTTAAAAATGAGTATCCCAATGTTGAATTTAAAGTAACCACATCAAGAAGCAAAGATATTTTCGGCTTACTTTATAAACAGGATATTCAAGTTGGTTTTATTCGTGGTGCCTCCAGTTGGAATGATGAAAAGCATTTGCTATTCGACGAAGCAATCTGTATTGCTTCTAAAGAGCCATTTGCTATTCAGGATCTTCCTCATCTGCCGCGTATTGACTATCAAACTGATCCTGCTATCCAGGCATTGATTGATAACTGGTGGCGCGAAACATTTCCATTACCGCCATTAATCAGTATGGATGTTGATCGGGTTGATATCTGTAAGGAAATGATTGTCAACGGTCTTGGTTATGCCTTCCTCCCGGATATCCTCGTCGATGACGACGACAACTTGCACAGATATATAATAACTAATAAGTCCGGCAAACCGATTCTTCGTCAAACCTGGATGATTTATCAAAAAGCGGCTTTAGAAACGAATGTTGTCCATGCTTTTGTCAATTGTGTAAAAGCAATTGATTTTAAAACATTTTTTATCAAATAATTAGCTATCCTATTAGCCTTGATATATAACAAGTCCGCCTCACTGCTCAAGTGAAGCGGACTTTCTTTAGATTCAGCTTGAGTGTTGACTCAAGTACAGTATACCTCTACAATATGAAGTTTTTGGTTTTTGGCCAAATCAATACATTCGCCTTGCGAAGTCTTAATAAGAGGTTTGGTTCCTCTTGGAAAATCAATATGAATAATAATTGCCTCCGTACCATTACTCAACCTTACCGAGTTACCAATTAATGATTCATTAAGCTTATCTAAGAATGTGGTGCAGATTAAAGGATCAAGCTTACCAAACATTTCTTTAAACAGCTCCTCAATCACACCAAAGGGAGTTGCTGCATTCCGGTAAACGCGATTAGAAGTCATAGCATCATAGATATCTGCAACAGCAATAATTTGCGCATGATAGCTAACCTGGCTGCCTTCCCGGGCATACGGATAGCCACTTCCGTCCAGTCGCTCATGGTGCTGAAGAATCCATAGTTTAACTAATTGAGAAATTTCTTCATATGTTTGGAACAGCTGGTAGCCCAGCAAAGGATGTTTTTTCATTTCACTCATTTCAGAAATGCTAAGATCACCTGGCTTGTTTAGGATTGACAATGGAATCTGTGTCTTACCGATGTCATGCAATAGTCCAGCCAGGATTAATTCCCGCAAAATATCGTCTGTAAGACCAAGCCATTTCCCGGTCAACCCTGCTACAATCGCTACATTAATCGAGTGGCGAAAGGTATAGTCCTCTTTATTGATAACGATTTTTTTTATTTGGTTTAATACACCTATCGTACAAATTAATTCTTCAACCCCGCCGACTAAGCTCTCCACCGCTTGCAATGGCACTTGCCCGGAATATCTCGTTTTTTGAAAAACACTCTGGAGTACGATGACCAGATCCCGATGCTTCTCTTGAAATTGTCTTGAACTTAATAAGGATTTACCCGCCACCGGACTCACCGCCTTATCCTGCATCACCATTTGAATTGATCATTACAACAATCTCTTCCGCCCACTGCAGTGATTGCAAATAGACGCTAGGTACTTCCATTTCATTAATATTGCATTTTGCTGCATAATAGGAAAATTGACTCCACCTTCCCTTTTCATACCAGATAACAAGGTAGAGTATTGCACCGAGATTATTGTCTTTCCCCAATACAACACTCTTCTCTTCTGATGATACCGGCAAATTTGCAATAAAATTTTCTATCGGAAGATTTACCATACATTCTATTAGGTAGAACAGCCCCATAAAGAAAATCTCTGAACTTAGGCTTTGAAGGCCCATTTGGAGGGCCATTATCTCGCCAAATCGTGCCCTCGCTATTGCCAAGATCAATATTTCCTCGGAAATAGGTCTGCTAATTTCCCAAATAATCAAGATTGATAGCCATTTTTCGACCTCTTTTTTCCCGAGGAGTATTAATGCATGCCTAACTGAATCAATTGGGGTACGAAAATCAAAAGTCTTGCCATTAACATATTTTAACAACTGCTTAGAAAAAGCGGCGTTGCTCTTAATCGTTTCTTCCATCCTTCTATAAGTAAACCCGGGTAGGTTTATTTCCTGCAGCATCTCGAGATATGCCCTTTTGGCTGTTGAACTATCTGCTGAAATAATCTTTGGTTTACTAAAAAAGCTGCCTTCAAAATAAGTATATCCCCAAGCAGCGGCCTGTTCAAAATCGGCTCTTGTTTCAACTCTTTCCGCCATGAGCCGAATGCGCCGACTGCCTATCTCCTTTGCAATCCATTGCTGCCTGTCTGTTGGAATTGCTAAAAAATCTACTTTAACAATATCTACTATTGCGATCAATTCCGGCAGCTTGCTGAAAAATTCACCTTCAGTCAGGGCAATTGTATATCCCTGACGCTTTAAGTTTTTGCATACTTCTACGATCTCACAGCTTGGCTCAACTATCCCTGCAACTTCAATAATTACCGCTTGCCTAGGCAAATATGTAATAAAATCTTCCCGTTGCAGCAGGCTGCAGGAAAATGCAACAAAGATTTGCTTCGTTCCGGCCATAATGCGGATTGCAGTTTCTTCGGCCTCTGTAGCATCATAAGCCACCCTGGGTTCTGATCGAAAGAGTAGTTTATAAGCAACAACCTTCTCATTTCTGTTAAAAACAGGCTGCCTTGCTGCGAAAGCTTTCATCAGTTACACCACACATATACAAATACTATTTTACAACTACAACTTGGAGGATCTATTTGTTTTTTTACAGTTGTACAATTCATCATCTGCCAGTTTGATAAGCTCATCTACATGCCTGCTGTGCTCTAACGTGCCAGTAGCCATGCCGAAACTGACAGTGCAATGAATTTCCCGATCCCTGTCCATAAACTTCCATGAAGAAATATCTTTTTGAATTGTACGGGCTGCCAAGGACAACTCTTCTCTGGAACGATCAGGCAGAATAATAAGAAATTCATCCCCGCCGAAGCGTATTACTTTATCCCCCGGGTAAATAAGACTATTTATGATATAACCAATTTCAATTAACACTAAATCACCAGCCTGGTGCCCATAACAATCGTTAATTTGCTTAAACTCATCAATATCTAACAGCAGCAAACCGATATTCTGTTTACCAATGCGTTCCAAATAGACATCAAACAGATAGTGGCGGTTATAGGTGCCTGTTAGATAATCGCGATAAGCACGGTAACTTAATTTATATAGTAACTTTTTGAGTTGAATTTTCTTTTCTTGCTGACGTGTTATATCTGCCACATACGTCAAAATATAGCGTCTTTTATTAATAAAGATGATTTTGGAAATTACTTTTACGGCAAATAAATTGCCCTTCTTATGGATGTGCATTGCCTTCGAATAATAGTCCTGGGGGTACGTCCTCATCACTTTGGTAAAATACGTTGTTACCATATCTTCATCTGCTGCAAAAAGTGAGGTAATAGGCATCCCTAGTAATTGATCTTGCGTATAACCATACATTTTTTCACATGCAGCATTTACGTAAACGACTCTTTTCGTATTTACGTCAACCACAATGAGTGCATGATGTGTGTTAAAAAGTATTTCATAGAAAAAAGCCTCTGATTCCTTTAAAAGGAGCGGCGTTGTTAAAACCTTGGTTTTATTGACAATCTTAGTAAAAATAGGTCTTCTCTCCTTTTCTGCTATTTGCTTGTCCATAATACCGCTTACTTTTAATAACAAATTATAACAATATCTCCTATCCTTAACCATTATCCAAATGGATAAAGCTATCCAACCAAATAAGGTCCCTAGTTATCCATATGGATATACACGTTCTGGAAAGCCTTGCTGCTACAGCCTTTTGCAGCCG
Source organism: Sporomusaceae bacterium UBA1887 (assembly GCA_002337925.1). GTDB lineage: Bacteria > Bacillota > Negativicutes > Sporomusales > DSM-15969 > Anaerospora. Next base: position 85,278 of record DDHB01000003.1, on the reverse strand, counting down.
CCGTTGCCGCAGTCTCATTCCAAGAAAAAAACAAAAAGGACTTGGCTTTTTAGCCAAGTCCCTATTTACCGTATAGATTACCATTTCCGCGCTGCGAGCATTTTTTTAATTTGAAATGCCGCTCCAAGCCTCATTCTGTCATCAAAGGATTCCAAAGAAACCAGCAATATTTTTTCGATACGCTGCCTGCGGGAAGAGATCGTTTTCTGATGAATAAACATTTGTTCGGATAAGTCTTTTAAACTACTGCCTGATAAGATTTTCTCCAAAGTATCAACAAGTTCTGTATTATTATTCAAATCATATTCAATAAGCGGGCCCAGCGTCTTGTCTACAAAAGCAACTGCCTCTTTCGTCTCAGCAAAACTATCAAAAACCTCGTAAATGCCGCAGTCGCGATAGTACTGAATAGAACTAGAACCATTTTTTTGTCTGCCAATACGCGCTGCAGAACAAGCATGACGAAATTGTCTGGAGAAATGGGCCAGGCAATGGCTAGGTTCGGCAACACCAATAGTGAATTTCACTCCTGGATGAGCAGCTTCCAGAGTTTGCAAGCAAACCTCAGCTGCCTCTGCTTCACTTTGCGGGCTTTCAGAGTGATGCCGCAAATTATATACGATGCCGACTCCGTCAACTGCATTCCATGCCACAAATCCGTCCTGCCAGTTAAGCATATCCGTAATCTCATCTTTCATCCGTTCTTGCTTATCCGATTCTGCAACAAGGTTGTAATCAGTATGAATAAGACAAAACCAGAGTGAAAACTCTTGTGGCAGATTGACGCGCACTTGTCTGGCCTGAGCATATATTTCTTGCTCAGTGGATAATACTTTTTCGACAACGGCAGTAAAAAATTGATTACGTCTTTTCCGCTCATACGAATAGGCAAGCAATCTTTCCGTTCGCTTCCGGGATGTAATATCACGGCTAATCCCAATAAGACCTAATAATTGGCCATCTTCTCCATGGGCAATCCGAATAGATGACTCCAACCACATCCTTCTTCCGCCTTTATCGTATATTTCTTCTTCTAGCAACACTGGTAACTGATCCTCTTTTCCCTGGTAGTAAGCCTCAATGACCTCGTCAATAGCAGCTTGCAGGCTTGGAGTAATCTGTTCATCAAAAGGCCTTTTTAAATACTCAGCCAATGTAAATCCGGTGAGCCTTTTCAGTGACGGACTGACATACAATAACTGTTTATCAAAATCGACCAGCCAAATGATCCCCTCAATATTTTCTGCCAGCAAGCGGTACTTCTGCTCTCCGTTCCTGAGTATCTCCTCTGCTATCAGCCTGCGGGAAATATCCCGGTAGATGATATACACACCTACTTGGGTAGTTTGGGTAATAAACGGATACGCCGTCAGAGAAACAGGAATAAGGGAACCGTTTTTATGCCGCCGCACAACATCCTCATGATCACGCTTTTTCCGTCCTAAACGCTCAAAAAGATGTTCAGCAGCCGGTTNNTGCCCGTTCGATCAGGCTACCGAAAGCCAGCATGTCACCCAACATGATCCCCGCTGCTACCTGCGAGTCGTCGAGCCCTTTCAAATCGCCTTTGACGGCTAGCTCCGGCGCCACGTGCTGGTGACCCACCACAGGCTGTACCAGATGTTCAGCAGCCGGTTCTTCGCTAGTGATGCCCAGTAATTGGCTGACCGGGCAGCCCTTTGCCTCCTCAAGAGAATACCCAAACAAACCCTCAAAAGCCGGATTACAACTGATAATCCTATACTGCAAATCCAACATAACAATTGCATCTGGTGAATTGTCAAAAAGCTGCTCTAGACAAGCATTCTGAATAGATAGTTCATTTGTACGGGCTTGTATCATACTCTCCAGGTTCCGGTTAAATTCTTTTAGCTCCTCTGAATATTCGCGCAGCTGGCGGTGTACCCTCACATTGCGTAAAATCAGAATCGCCGCTAATCCGCTGACTTCGCTGAGTTGACCAATCCACCCCAGCATTGTAGGCATAAAAATCAAGCGAAGCGCACTCAAGTTATCTAGAAGCGCTACAGCCAGGTAAACAGTCATACCCGCCGCATAAAGCTGAGCCTCTCGGTTAAAGCGCAGCTGATTGCGGCAAAAATAGAGTACGATTATAAAAAAAACCGCTACATAAAAGATATTGCTTGCAAAAATTGAGTAAGCCCATCCGGGATTAAGCAATGCTGCCGCTATCTGAACACAAGTAATGACGCTGGTAACTCCAAGCAGCCAGAGTGCTGCAATGCGGTATTCATCATCGACTATATGCACAAAAAACTGCAGCCAAAATACTTTCCAGCATAAATTGGAAACCAAAAGCCAATTATTCCAAAACTCTGGATTAGGGTAAAACAAAAATGAGCTGAAGGTAGTACCCACAACAGTAGCGGCTGCTCCCAGAGCATTGCCGGCAAAAGCCAGATAGACTTTCTCTCTGAGATAACAAAAATAAACCAGGATAGCCAGCAGACCCGCTGCCAGCATTAAAAAAAGCGCACTGACTTTCAGTAAATCCATTATGATCTTGTGTTTGAATAACCCCTGCATAGTACCATATTCAGCAATACCTGCAATACCGATACCCGTAGACGTTGAAGAAACATGAATATAGACCCGGTTGCCTGCAGCTTGATCCGGCAAGGTAATAATATGCCACGGCAGCCAGTTAAGTTTTTCTTTCTGCTGTACCGCCAGCGTACCATATTGATATACTGCTTCGCCTTCTATGAAAACGGTAAAGCTTTGCGTAATATTCTTTAGAAATAATACCGGATTATGTGCAGGCTCCTGTGGCAATAGGATACGGAGCCATAATTCAGTTCTCCCATTCCGCCCTTCCGGACTTTCAAGGAATGGCAGCGCATTCCACTGCCCTTCTTTTCCAGACAGCTGCTGCTTATCAGTTTCCCAAGAATACTGCCAGCCTTCTTTCAAAAAACGATGATCCATCTGTTCTTCAAGTCCATAATAGCAAAACGCCAAAAGACCCACTACAAAAGACAAATAAATAATAATAGGCACCACATATTTTTTTCTCATATTTCATTTCCTCTGCGTGCCTGCAGCATTTTATCAATTTGTAAAGCAGCTCCCACCATCATCCGGTCCTCAGCGGAATCCAGCGAAATATTCAACACCTTCTCAATTCTTTGTTTGCGTGAAGCAAGTGTCTTATAATGAACAGACAGGCTTTCCGCCATCTCTTTTAAGTTGCTGCCTGATAAAAGTCTCTCCAGCGTATATACCAATTCAGTATGATTGACCCGATCATACTCAAGCAGGGGATTAAGTGTTCGCGACACAAATAGTTCAGCTTCTTCCAAACCGGAAAAATAATCAAAAATTTCATAGATCCCACAATCATCATAGCGCTGAACAGCACTACCGGCAAATCGCTGACTGCCAATTCTGGCTGCAGTGCGGGCATGCTGCAGCCGGCAGGGGAATGCTTGAATTTCATCTGCATACTCAGCAATACCAATAACAAAACGTTTCGACTCAAATGCAGCCACTAACAATTGCAAACAAGCTTCAATACTCTGTAATGCTGACTCTTGTCCTATAGAAAGGAGTTCCAAATTGCACAATATACCTACACCATCGGCTGCACTCNNGCACTCCAGGCCTCTAATGCATATTGCTGATTAATAATATTCGTTACTTCATCAAGCAGAATATCCTGCCGTGCTCCTCTTCCGCTGCTCTCAGAATCGTAAACCAGGCAAAAGCACAATGCGAATTGAGGCGGCAAATTAATACGCAGCTGTCGTGCCCGGGCGTAAATCGCCGCTTCTGCAGTCAGGACCCCTTCTGATATATCATAAAAAAATTGGCTTCGCCTATTGCGTTCATAGGAATAGGCAAGTAATCTTTCCGTCTGCTTACGGATTGTAATATTTCGGGTTATTCCCAATAGCCCAAGCGCGTCTTCTTTATCACCATAGGCAATGGTAATTGATGTTTCAACCCAGATAGCATTGCCTTTAGCATCACCTATTTCTTCCTCCAGCAAAACAGGTACCTGCCGGCGCTCCCCCCGGTAATAGCCGCCTACTACTTCCTTAAGGGCTGCATCCAACTGGGGATCGATCAGTTGGTGCCGCAGTTTCTTCAGGTATCCTTCCAAGGCGGCCCCCATTATTTTTTTCAGCGATGGACTTACATAGAGAAGATGCCTGTCAAAGTTCAGCAGCCAAATACCCTCTTCCATATTCTCTGCCAGCAGCCGATAACGTCTCTCACTGTCTCTGAGAATGCGTTCTGATAACACTCGTTTAGAAATATCCCGGTAAACAGCATACACGCCGACTTGATTATTTTCCGTAATAAAAGGATAAGCCGTTAAAGCAACCGTAATGGGATTGCCCGTTTTATGAAACCGTACCGTTTCCAAATGCACCTCCTGTGCCATTCGGGTGGTATCAAAAATATGCTCTTCCACCACACCGGCACCTGAAATCTGCAGTAAAGTACGCAATTCCCTGCCAAGGACCTCCTCGTCTCCATAACCGAATAACAGCTCAAAGGATGAGTTCACCTTAGTAACCTGATAATTTAGATTCAACATAACCATAGCATCCGGCGAGTTATCAAAAAGCTGCTCTAAGCAGGCATTCTGAATAGACAAGTCCAGCGTTCTTTCATTTACGATACTTTCCAAATCTTTATTAAACTCTTCAAGATCCTGAGAGTATTCATTGATTCTGTTCTGTATAGCAGCGTAACGCAGCAATAGTATACTGGCCAAACCAGAAACCTCGGCAAACTGTCCAATCCAGGAAACGAAAGCAGGCGTATAAATTATACCTAAAACACTTAACGTATCAAGCGTATTCGTAATTAACCAGATAACTGTACCAATAGCGTAAAATTGAACGTCCTGTCCATATTTGAATTGATTACGACAGAAATAGAGAATGAGCAAAAAACAACCTACGCTAATAATGGTATGTGTTAGAAAAATGGGTTCAATCAAACGAGGCACAGCGAACGCTGCCAGGATAAATAAGCAAAACAGCGTCGTTAGTGTCCACGAAATCCTTTGTACTGCGCGATTGTACCGGTCTTCAACAATATAAACTAAAAATTGAAACCAAAATGTTTTCCAACCCAATACGCCGATAAAAATAAAGTAATTCCAGAAATCAGCGTGAGGATAAATGAGAAAACTATTATACGTGCTGCCGATGACTACACAGGCACTCAAAATGGCATTACCTGAAAAGGTAAAATATATTGCTTCGCGCCGATAAAACAAATAAAAAATAAGCGAAAAAATGCCAGTAAAAAGCATCAGCGCTGCTGAGCTTATTTTTAATAGATCCATCATATTTTTATAACGGAATAACCCAAGCATCGGTCCATACTCAACTACTCCCTTAATTCCAATCACGGGAGCATCTGAAGAGATGCGAAAATAAATCATTTTCCCTGGAGCATCATCAGGAAGCGTAATAAAATGCAAAGGCAGCCAGGGGCGCAGCTTTTCTCCTGCCGGAGTGGGAAGTGTGCCATAGCTGTATTGCAGCGTTCCATCTACATATACTTCAAAGGTTTGCTGTACAAATTTAGTAAGTAAAACAGGATTCTTCACCTTATTCTCGGGCAAAAGAACCCGCAGCCATAAATAATTTTGTCCATTGCGCCCATCAGGCTCATGAAAAGCCTTTACCGGATGCCACTGCGAGGCCCTGCTGGCTGTTTCCGGACTGCGATCTCCCCAGGAGTATTCCCAGCCTTTATCCAAAAACCAGTGATCTTGCTCTGATCCTATTCCACCTAGGGTAAGCGCAACAAGTCCGCCTATCAGTATTAAAAAAGCAATTATCTGTAAAAAATATTTGTTTTTTAACTTATTCGTCATTTAGGACTGCTCCTTAAAGAACCTTACAATAACCCCTAAAATTAACAAAATTCGCCATTTTTCTGTAATTCCCTGCTACTGGCCATTCTGCTGCAGTGTTATACAGGCAGAAATAAAAAACCTGGCTTAAAGCCAAGTCTTGTTAATCGATCTATAATGGCCGTAACATGAAAACTACAATGGAACCTTAACGGCAATTCGCGTTCCTTGCCCCTTCTTGGAAGATAAATTTATTTCACCATTTAGTAAGCTCATCCGCTCCCACATCCCCATTAAACCAAAGCTTTCAGAGCCTACATTCTCCGCAGTATCAAAACCTACTCCATTATCTTCAATAATTGCCGAGGCTGTTTTTGTCATAAACTCAATCCGCACAATAACCGATGAAGCCTTTGCATGCTTCTCAACATTAGTCAAGGCCTCTTGAATAATACGAAAAAAGCTTATTTCCACATGTGAATCCAACCGCTTCTCTTCCCCCATCACACGCAAGTCCACACTAATTCCCGTACGATCTCGTAATGTATCCAGCGTACGGCGAATCGTAGGAACTAGTCCTAAGTCATCAAGGGTCATTGGCCGGAGATCAAAAATAATTTTGCGAACCTCTTTTATACAAAACCGTACTTGTTCACGCAAGTCCTTCAACTCTGCCTTAGAGCGAGTCAAATCCGTTTCAATCAGTCGTTCACAGACTTCGGCTCTAAACACAATATTAGCCATTGTTTGCGCCGGTCCGTCATGAATTTCGCGAGCAACTCTGCGGCGTTCTTCTTCTTGCGCCTTAATAATTTTCGCACCAAATAGTTGACGTTGCTGCATGGATTCAACCTGAACGAGAACATTCTCCATTTGTGTGCCCATTGCCGCAAGGGCTGAACCGACTAAGGTAGCAAGGCTCTCAGCTTTGGCTACTGTCTCCTTCAGCACTTTTAAACGATGTTCCAGATCGTTGCGCTGGCGCCGCATATTTTGTTCCTGCTCACGGGCCACCGCAAGATCAACCTGCAGCTGGCTAGCTTCTTCGTACGCCGTCTTAACATCCTGTTCACAATAAATGTGAAAGTTGCGGCTTACTTCCATTAAGCGGAGTCGTGAGCGGCGTACCTTGCGCTCCAACTCATCTACTTTACATATAATTGCAGCTGCTTGCTGTTTCATTGCATACACGTCTTTGGCAATGTTGTCCATCTCACCCCGGGCAGCCTCATAAATTTCAAAGATTTGCGACTTTCCCCGCTCGACGGCAGCGACAGTTTGCTTAATAATTTTATCAAGTGCTTTTGTATCAATTGTTTTATTCACAACGCTGCTCCTTGCTCTTGCAAATCGATCCTATTATCATGTTGTAATGCTCATTCGCCGCTTAGCGGCTGTTTACCTGCAGCTAAATCCAGTCCTTGCCGCTAAAGTACCGGTACATAGTTATTCCTATTATTGTCATCAAAACCAGCACTGCCGGATAACCATATTGCCATTCTAATTCAGGCATGTATTTAAAATTCATACCATAAAGCCCAGCTAAGAAAGTAAGAGGCATAAATATCGTTGAAATAACAGTTAGCATTTTCACTACTTCATTCATCCGGTTGCTGATACTGGATAAATAAATTTCCAACATGCTTGAAGTCATATCCCGATATGTTTCCACTGTCTCAATCACCTGAACGGTGTGATCATAAATATCCCGAATATACAAAAGCGTACTGTCTTTAAAGAGCGCCGAATCTCCCCGTTCAAGCTGTGCAATAACCTCTCTAAGGGGCCATACGGAACGACGAAGATAGAGCATTTCTGTTTTCAGATTGTGAATAGCAGGCAACAGCTTAGCATCAGGCTTTGTCACCAGTTCTTCTTCCAGTGTCTCTACCTGCTCTCCCAGCTGCTCCAGCAGCACGAAATAATAATCTACTACCGTATCAACTAAAGCATAAGCAAGATAATCAGCACCATGTTTACGAAAGCGGCTTTGGCCATTTTTAATTCTTTCACGCACTGGCTTAAAAATCGGCTGATTTGATTCTTGAAATGATATGACAAAATTGGCACCAACTAGTATATTAATATGCTCGGCTGCTATAAGCTGCTTTTCCTCATCATAGCCGAGCATTTTCAGCGCTATATAAATATAATCCCCATAGTCTTCCAGCTTTGGCCGTTGATTTGTATTTAAAATATCTTCGAGTGTCAGCGGATGGATAGCAAACAACTGCCCAATGTGTTCTACTATTTCTACATGGCTAAGCCCATTAACATGAATCCAGATTACACCACTCTGACTAGCAGCTGATAGTTCATTAAGAGAGATCCCTTCTTGCTCTCTTATGACACTTTGCTCATCATAGCACAAAAATGTGATTACAGGCCGTTCTGACCGTTTACTGCCTATATGCAGTAAAGTTCCTGGCGGCATTCCTACCTTTTTCGCTAATAGCCGATGCTGTTTTCTCATGATCTTAACCTCAATTTCCCTTGCTGACCGGATGAATTCTCTATTCGCTATGACCAGTAAAAATTCCTAGATGCTTTTGCTATAATAAAAAAGCGACAGTCGTATGACTGTCGCAACTAGCAGTATCTTATTTACCCCACTCTGTGTGAAATGTGCCTGGTTTATCAACACGCTCATACGTATGAGCGCCAAAGTAGTCACGTTGGGCTTGAATTAAATTCGCCGGTAAAACAGCTCTCCGGTAGCTGTCATAATAATCTAAGGAAGCACTAAAAGCCGGTGTTGGAATCCCGAGTTCCTTGCAAGTCTTAACTACCAGGCGCCAATTGTTTTGTACCCCGGCTAAAGTAGAGCTGAAATAGGGATCAATCAACAGATTTGCTAAATCCTTATTAGCAGTAAATGCTTCTTTAATACGATCCAGGAAACGTGCGCGGATAATACACCCGCCGCGCCACAACAATGCCATATCACCATAATTTAAATTCCAGCCGTATTCTTCACTGGCAGCCTTTAACAGTGCAAAGCCCTGGGCATAAGAACAAATTTTAGACGCATACAATGCATCGCGAATAGCCTCAATAAAAGCCTGTTTATCGCCTGTAAAAGTTGCATCAGGTCCTGCTAAAATAGCCGAAGCTGCAACGCGCTCAGTTTTATAAGCCGACATGCAGCGGGCAAATACAGCCTCAGTAATTGTAGGAGTAGCTACGCCTAGATCCAAAGCACTTTGGGAAGTCCATTTGCCTGTGCCTTTCTGACCGGCTTTATCAAGTATAAGTTCAACAAGCGGCTGGCCTGTCACTTCATCAACCTGTGTAAAAATATCCCGGGTAATTTCAATTAAATACGAATCTAATTCCCCTTTATTCCATTCACTAAACACTTCATGCAATTCATCTGCAGTAAGCTGCAAGGCTGTTTTCATAATATAGTAAGCTTCACTAATGAGCTGCATGTCACCGTATTCAATACCGTTGTNNCATTTTCACATAGTGACCGGCACCGTCAGGACCAACGTAAGCACAACAAGGACCATCCGCTACCTGGGCGGCAATGCGGGTGAAAATAGGCGCCGTTTCTTCATAAGCCGACCGGTCGCTCCCCGGCATTAGACTAGGCCCCTTTAACGCACCCTCTTCTCCACCTGAAACTCCCATGCCAATAAACCGGATTCCTTTTGCTGTTAACTCCTGATTACGGCGGCGGGTATCCTCAAAAAATGAATTCCCACCATCGATTAAAATATCCCCTTGTTCCAGAAACGGCAACAGCTCAGCAATCATATCATCAACAGGTTTGCCTGCCTTAACCATAAGAACAATCTTGCGGGGAGCAGCCAGCATACTAACCAATTCCTGCGGTGAATGAGCGCCTTTGACAGGCATACCCTGCCCTTTGGCTGCAACAAATTCATCCACTTTGCTTACCGTACGATTATAAACAGCCACAGAAAAACCTTTTCCAGCCATGTTAAGAACTAAATTCTCTCCCATGACGGCTAAGCCGATCAAACCAATATCACACAGTTGCATGTTATATCCTCCTCTTTGTATTGCAGAAAATTATTTTCACATCTGTATTAATTTATAGAAAATAAATTAAATATTTACATTCGCGTCAAAGATAGTATTTCCTTTTTCTACAGGAAAAAAAGGTGCGTTTGCACGCACCCTTTTAAAAGATTAATTAAACTGCACTAGGCAATACAGTTGCCGCCGTTTCGTCTATTTCAGCTGCTACATCTTCCCACACTATGCGCGGTGCTTTCGCAAAACCATTAAATACGGTTGCTGAAGCCGATGTATAGGCTCCGCAGATTGGTACCAGGATAAGGTCATCCACCTCAAGGGGAGGTGTCATTTTATCGCGAAACATAATATCCAGGGAGTCGCAGCTGGGGCCTGCAAAAGTAGCAGGTATTTTTTTGCCTGCTTTAAAGGTTTCTAATTCAAAATCCCAGTGATCAAAAATAACCCCTGAAAACGTTCCATATAATCCCTCGTCCAGAAAGTACCACTGTTGACTATTGCGTTGCTGCGTACCAATGACGCGGGTAATCAGATTTACTGTTGTACCACAAATAAATCGTCCTGGTTCACACCAAATCTCGGTGTTTGGAAAATATTCTTTCAGTGCAGTACTAATTTCGTACAACATTGCTTCAGAATCGAAATCATCATCAATTTCAGGTATCGGGAAGCCACCGCCAATATCAAGAACTCTGAGTTTTAGACCGGCTTGAGCAGCTTGATCAAACAACATTCTGCATCCAGCTATTGCCTCCAGGTAGGGTGCTGCGCTCTTAGACTGACTGCCGACATGGAAGCATAGGCCTGCAACATCCAGCCCCTGTTCACGTGCCAGAAACAATAACCGCAGCGCATCATCGATGGAGCAGCCGAATTTTTTATTCAGGTCTACATGTGCTTTAGGATTGTCCACCCGCACCCGCAAAAGCACTGATCCGCCGGGAACGGCTTTTGCCATTTTGTAAATTTCGCTCTCACTGTCATAAGTAAATTTATGAACACCGACTTGATTAGCCACTTGAAATCCATTGGCTGTTTTAATCGGATTGGCATACACCATACGGTCGCCAGCAATTCCCTTAGCAGCTAAAGCCAACATTTCACCGTCGGAAGCAACATCAAAAAAACATCCCAGCTGCGCCAGTTCATCAATCAGGCGCTCATCAGGATTGGCCTTTACGGCATAATAAACATTTACGCCGGGCAGGTGTTCGGTGAGAAACTGGTAATTTTGGCGAACTTGCTCTGTTGACAGAACAAGCAAAGGAGTTCCATATTTTTGAGCTAAATAATGAACTGCTGCTTCGGATAATTTGAAGTGGTTTTGCAAGCCCTTCACCCGCCTTAACTAAAGTTGCCCCGAAAAGGCACGTTACGATTGTATCATAACTAGGGGAAAGTGCAATAGGAAAATGAAGAAAATCGTACTTATTCCATGCTAAGTTACTTTAATCATTGCAATGGCTATGTCAGATCGGCTTGACAAATCCAGTATTATTCCATCTTCAAGCGTTACTACAGGCTGTAAATTGGGAAAGGGCTCAAAAAAAGTTATTTTTCCTGTAGCGCCATTTGTTAATTCCACTGATGCACCGACCAGCTGCTGCCGCATTCGATCGATAAAGGTACCTAGTACATGGGAGTCAAAATATCCACTCATTTCATACATCATCGTATAAACTGCGTCAATCGGTGAAATCCCCTGCCGGTAGTAACGGTCGCTTACTAAAGCATCGTATACATCAGCAATAGCTAAAATGCGGGCAAAGGGAGAAATTTTATTTCCATCCAGCCCCAAAGGATATCCTAAGCCATCGATTCTCTCATGGTGCTGTAAAATACCATCAAGTATCGCTTTTTCCATCATTTCATTGCCTAGTAACAATTGTAAACTATGCCGCACGTGTTTTTTTGACAGTTCCATTTCATCCAATGTTAATGGTCCCGATTTCGAAATGATTTCAAACGCCACTTTTGCTTTGCCAATATCAAGCACCAAGCCTGCATACACCAGGTTACGCACCTCAGCCTCTGAATACCCAAGCCAGCGGCCTATAAACCCCACAAGCAGCGCCACATCAATCGCATGGCGGTATAGATATGCATCAGCACGTCCAGAGGCATGGATGTAAATAAATGCTCCTTTCCTATCCAGCAGCGGGTAGAGCTTCTCTTTGGCCAGCTGCTCAAGCTCCCTGAGTGGAATAGGCCTTCCACACCGTGCCATTAAATAAATTCTCCTGAGCTGGCTCTCTACATACTGACAGCAAGTCTGCAATTCTTCATATACCGATTGATTACTTTTTACTACAGATCTACTCTTGTCAGGAGCCGCAAGCTCAAATACCTGTTGTAGAAGCACGTCCAGCTCTTGCGCACCCGCGCCGGTATGCCTGTTTTGACAAGCAATGCGTACACTGCTCCGGCCCCACTCTTTAAATTTGCTAATCCACGCTTCCGTCAATATTGCACCCTGGCCTAAGCTTATTTTTTCATCGGGGCTGCTGATTTGCTGCGCTAGCTCCATGCCCGGCTTTAAAGCTCCAATTGCTATTTCCTGCACAATTTACCTCCCCAGCTTACTGCTGGATATCTGTAATCGCCTATAATATTCCGAATATTTGACTTTCATTGTATTCGACATGATAGGTCATTCTCCTATTACTTATGTAGGAAATTATGTATATTTTTTACAATTCGCAGCAGTAAAAAACGCAACCCGAAAGTTGCGTTTTTGCTTACTACTGACTGAGTGCCTGTTTTAAGTTTGCTAAGTTCTGTCGCATCATCGACAGATAGTTTCTTCCTTGCTTTAAATCCTCTTCAGTTAAACCGTCAATCGGATTTAGTACCAAGAGCTTAGCTCCGGTCTCTTTTGCAATTGTTTCAGCAAGTTTAGGACTAACCAAAGCTTCAAAGAATATTGTAGTAACTTGCTTTTCCCGGCAGAATTTCACTACTGATGCCATTTTATCCGGAGTAGGCTCAGCATCCGGCGCAAGCCCCATAATAGGTGTCTGCTGCAAATTATACCGTTTTGCTAAGTATTGAAAAGCAGCATGGGTTGTAACAATATCTTTTTTAACCACAGCAGCCAGACCGCTTTGGAATTCTTCATGAAGCTTAGTCAGCTCTGCATTATACCTGTCGGCATTAGCACGGAAATATGCACTGTTTGCAGGATCAGCCTCACTCAAAGCGCGAGCAATATTATTTACTTCCACGATTGCATACTCTGGATCAAGCCAAACGTGGGGATCAACCTGATGTACATGATTCCCGTCTTTTTTGTCATGATCATGGCCTTCATGCCCATGACCTTCGTGTCCGTGCTCTTCCTGCTCACTTTCTTCAATCCCGCTAAGAAGCGGGATTCCTTGAGAAACCTCTACTGCAGATGCCGCACCCAGAACATCCTTGTGAAGCAATTTATCTACAGGCTCAAACCCGGCTCCGTTATACAAGAAAACTTTTGCACTTTTAACTGCAATCAGGTCTTTTGCCGTAGGTTCCCACTCATGTGGTTCTGCCCCGGGAGGAATAAGCATAGCAAGATCAATTTTGTCGCCACCTACTTGCTTAGCAAACTCATAAATGGGATAAATTGTCGCCACTACCTTTAATTTATCACCCGCAGTCGAAGTGGGAGCGGGCTTAGTCTTGCCACCGCAGCCAGCGACCACTAACATAGCAATGATCAATAGAGACACCAAAAACCAAATTTTACGGAACATATTATCCTCCTTGAGAATGTAACTAAATAGGAATATTACTATTAGTTTAGGAAAAATTTCTGTAAATGTCAACTTTTTTTACTATTTTTAAAAACGCCCTGTAATTACCATCCTGGTGATTGTATGGCAAAAGCGATTATTTGGAGAAACTATCCCAAGGAGGTGGATAACATGCAAAAAGGTGCGCATCCGAAAAAGCCGGAACTGAATACCGAAGCGATTAAAGCAAACGAAGAAGTCGGCTACAATTCTAATAATCCGGAGCCATCACAGATGAAAGATTCTGTTGTATCTGACTCTGAAGGATTGCATTCAGCTCTAGAATATATCAATCATAGCGCCGGACAGGAGGACTAATCATGAGCAGTCACGATGAAGAAGTTTTTGTTGCCGGCACGGAAGACGGCATAACAGCAGAATTAGAAAGCACTGGTGTTATATCGTCATTCTCCAGTTACGCTCATACTGAAAAAAATTCTCATAAAAACCAGTCCGCTAATGATAAACAAATGGAAGAAATAAGCTAATAAAAAAGACATAAGCTATGAGCAGTTTTCACGCTTTGCTCATGCTTATGTCTTTTTTATTTGCCCTGTTTATACTGAATCAATCCGTTATTACGCAATTTGCAGGCGGGGCACTGCCCACAACCTTCCCCCATGACGCCTTCGTAACAGGTTAAAGTCTTCATCCTGATATAATCGAGCTTACCCATATCATCAGCTAATTTCCATGTCTGCGCTTTATTCAGCCACATCAATGGCGTATGAATAACAAATTGATATTCCATTGCTAAGTTTACCGTCACATTCAGTGACTTAATAAATACATCTCTACAGTCAGGATAGCCGCTGAAATCAGTTTCGCACACACCTGTCACGATATGCTGCATTCCTTTCTGCTTAGCCAGCACCGCTGCAAAGGACATGAACAATAAGTTTCTGCCATCTACAAAAGTAGATGGTAAATCGCCCTTTCCACCTGAGGAAATCTCCATTTCCGGGCGGGTTAATGCATTGGCTGTCAGTTGATGCAATAGGGACATATCCAAAACCGTATGCACGATGCCAAGCTCGCTGGCAATGGCCTTTGCACAGTCAATTTCCTGCTTATGACGCTGATTATAATTAAAAGTGACTGCTTCTACCTTATTAAACCGTTCCAACGCCCAGAAGAGACACGTAGTACTGTCCTGTCCTCCACTGAAAACCACCAGAGCACTGCTGTTATGTACAGCCATTCTTTTCACCTCATCGTTGTCGCCTAATCTACATCGCTTAGCTAGTGTCTTGACCAAGTTAAATNNGACTCCTCCGCCTTGCATTGCATAAAAATCTACACTGTCTCATTCTAATTCACAACTTGGTCAAGACACTAGCACTAGTTTATCACAAAGAACAAAAGAGGGCTACCTGGCGGTATGCCCTCTTTTATGGAACTTCCGGACCTTCCTGTACATCTTCCATGGATTCCATACCTTCAGATGCTTCGATTGATTCAGGTGCTTCAGGTACTTCTGCTTCTTCCGTACGCTTGGGTTTGTGAAACCGCAATTTGCTTGCAGCAAGATTCGCTTGCTGCTGCCGGTGTTTTGCGAGTTTTCCGCTGTCCACCGGTTGAAGCTTATCACCAAAATCTGCTAGTAACAGTGCTTCAATTTGCTCGGGTAGGAGCGTATACGATTTTAATTCCAGCCCATTTTTCACTATCTATCTCGCCCCTTTCGCGAAGGTAGTATTAGCAGTTATAGGCAAAATTATGCTATCTATGACCACGCTTATTGCGAATTATTACAAAGATTCCTAGCAAAGCCGAACCAAGAACTGCGCTAACAAATTCTTCCCATACCAGACCAGGATTTGAGAATCCGACTTGCATAACAAACTGAGCATAGCTGCCAAGGATTAAGACCATAAAGAGCCCAATAACAAGCAATTTTATTTTTTCAATATTTCGCAGGTTTGCAAACATATTCTCACATCCCGTCTCTTTAATAATTATTATCTTTACATATATACTACCATAATATGGATAACATTTTCAAGATATTATAAAATATATTGTATCTTTAAATAATAATTATCATTTAAAAATACAAAAAAGAGACGTATTGAACGTCTCTTTTCTCTAATTTACTCCAAGTACACCTTCAATTTGTGTCAATGCTGTTAAAATCTGCTCCAGTTGCTGTGTTTCCGACAGTTGAATCGTCAACGGAATCATAATCATTCCTTTTTCGCATTCTTCAATTTGAATTTGCAAGATATCCACGCCCAATGTTCGAAGGCACGACCCAATGCGTCCAATCTGTCCGGGAAAGTCAAGCGATTTAACGGATAATTGCACCAATGAAGGCACACGACAGGCATTACGCCGGTCAATAATCGGAAAAACCTCTAGCACGATTGCAATAAGGATAGTGGTTGCAATCGCGCTGGTCAGTGCACCTACTCCTGTCGCTAGGCCAACAGTAGCAACTACCCACAAGCTGGCAGCTGTAGTAAGGCCTTTTATAGTAGCCCCTTCTTTCATAATTGCGCCTGCTCCCAGAAAACCAATACCGCTTATTACCTGCGCACCCAGCCTGGCTGGATCAGCATTGGTTAATCCTTGTACTGCAGCATACATATTCACTGACAGCACTGCCGTCAAACAGGAGCCTAAACATACAAGAATGTGCGTTCTTAAGCCTGCAGTTTTCCCTCTATGCTGTCTTTCAAATCCGATAATACCGCCAAGAATCACAGCAGTTATCAGCCTGATAAGCATTGTCGCATCATCAATCATCATATCGTTTCTCTCCCGCCTGCTGTCCGTTCCTTACCGGCGCAAAAGTAAAGGCCGTAAGTAAGACAGTACCTATCTAAAGCAGTTGTTGAGCCAGGCGAGTGAGTTTAGCACTGCAGATGCCACAGAGGCCTCCATAAGCAGCATGGACACATCTCCTGCTGTAATTGGCACCATGTTAACCACCTCCTCACCTGATTGAACACCAAGATTCTACACTTACAGCAACGGGGAGTGAAGATTATTCTGGTGAGCATTCTCTATCTATTCTATGCTTACAACTTTATATTGCACACCTTCTGCGGTTCACTGTAATGGTCCTTTTCACCACGATACAGAATAGGAAAAAGCAAAGCACCGAGCATAGCTACGACACCGGCAGTAACAACACCCGCAGTATAGTGACCTGTTGCCTGTACGATATATCCCATGAAAATAGGTGCAATAATACCGGGAATATGACTAATGATTTGGACAAGTGCGCAAGCATAGCCAGCGGCCTTTTTACCGCCTACATCAGGCGGAATTGCCCACTGGGGCCCCAGAATAAACATGATCAAGGAATAACCAATAGACAGTAAAAAAACGCCTGTCATGGGGTCTTCAGCTAATGCTGCCGGAATCATCATTACTCCGCCGGCAAATAGACCGGACATAATAGGCAAGTTTTTAGCAAGCTTCAAATTGCCAGTTCTCTTGTACAGCCAGTCTGATACAATCCCGCCACAAGGAATTGTGATCATGGAGAAGAGAAAGGGAAGCATGGCAATAAACCCGGTTTTGGTAATGGTAAAACCACGCTCATGTTGTAAATATAGAGGCAGCCAGCTGGTATAAGTGTATAAAGTCCAAACAAGTGCTCCATTCGATAAACAGGCTGCATATAGGGAAGGTTTTTTAATTACCACTTTAATTGCTTCCATAAACGATAAAGGCTGTTCATTGGCAGCATCTTCCGCACTAATGACTTGTCCGTCGGCGATATGTTTTAACTCAGCATTATTAATATTCGGATGTTTGTCCGGACGGTCGTTCATGGTGTATATCCAGAAAATCAACCAAATTAGTGACAATCCCGCGGAAACTAAGAATGCGCCTCGCCAGCCATATTGCATCATGAAGTATGTAACAAAAGGCGGCGCAATGGCCAGGCCAACTACCATGCCATTAGCTTGTAGAGACATCGCGCGTGACCGTTCCGATTTAGGAAACCAGGTAGCCCCTACTGTTGAGGCCACCGGCCAGCACATGCCCTCAAAAAAGCCAAAAACAACTCGAAAAATAACAAAGGTTGTTACGCTTGTTGCCAGACTGGTTGCCGCCAAAAGCGCCGACCAGCAGACGATTGCAATAACATACATTCTTTTGGCACCAAAAACCGAGGAAAGTGCGCCACCTGGTAATTGACCTAAAACATTCCCCCAGGTAAAGGCACTAAAGATAACTCCCAGTTGTACGGGTGAAAAGCCAAACTCCTTTTGAATAAGTGGGGCGGCAATGGAGATATTGACTCTGTCCAAATAATTAAGCGTAAGGATAACAAAAACGAGAAACATGATCCGCCATCGGATATTCGTCATTTTAACCAGGGCGGTACTTGGGGTTACAGGCAAGGTTGTCAATTGTATTCCTCCTTAGAATATAAATAAGATTGTAAAAATCCAGACCTCCTTTTTAGCAAAAAAGCGGGCCTAAGATAATTATCAAAGCTCCCGCCTTTATTTATCAGAATTATCCCACGTTCTTTCGCCTAGCGATAGCGGGGAAAAGCACGATTGATCCGTAAGAAAAATCCGTAAAAAATAATAAAAACACGTAGGGATTTTTCCTACGTGTTCGTGGTGGGAAGCAAGCAATATTTAACGGCGTATTCAATAAGCTCACTTTTTTTCGTGAATTCCAACTTCTGCATTAAACGCGATTTATATGTTTCGACTGTCTTAACGCTAATAGCTAGGCTATCGCCAATCTCGCCCAGTGAATATCCCCGGACAATCAGCTTTAAAACCTCTCTTTCACGTGAGCTTAAAATAACATAGGGATTTTTCTCTTCCGTTTTATGCGGTTGAGCAAGCAGTGCAGCCAATAATATCTGAGATTTCTCCGGATTAAGATAAATTTGTCCTGCGGCAGCAGACTTAACTGCGGCAATCAGCTCCGTATCAACTGCTTGCTTTTCCACATAGGCACTTGCCCCTGCCTGCATAGCTTCCTTTACGTAGCGCTCATCACTATGCATAGTAAAAACAACTATTTTAATTTTGCAGTTTCTGCTTTTAAGCTCACGAATGCACTCTATTCCCGACATATGGGGCAAGGATAAATCTAGAATTAGGACATCCGCTTCAAGCTGCTCAATCAATTTCAAAGCCTGTTCTCCATCAGTTGCCTCACCCACCACTTCACAGGACGCATCGTTTTCCAGCAGAAACTTGACGCCAGCCCTGAGCGCCGGGTGATCATCAACCAGTATAATGCGATGTTTTTCCATAATCTCACTCCATTAGCACCGGAAATCGGGCCATAAGGATTGTACCGCCTGATTCGCCGGGTTGAATAACAAACGTACCGCCTAGCAGCTCTGCCCGTTCTCGCATGCCATACAGGCCAAGCTGCTTATTTTCGTAGCTCATCTCCAAGATCTGTGGTGCTATACCGATCCCATCATCAGCTACCGTTAGAATGACGGCATTTAAATCCACCTTTACAGTAACACTTACCGATCGAGCAGCTGCATGTTTTGCAATGTTGTTTAAGCTTTCCTGCAAAATGCGATATAAAGCCAGCGACACATCATTAGTGACTATCAGTTTATCAACAGATGCTGAAAAGCGGATAAGAATACCGTATTGTAAAGAAAAATTGCGGCTATGGCGTTCCATCGCAGCAACAATTCCATGGTCATCTAATACAGGAGGTCTGAGCTCGAGTGCCATATTTTTCATTTCTCCCAATAGGCCAATAGCAAGCTCTCGCATTTTCTCCAGCACTTGGTGCTGTTTATGGTCGTCAGACCGGGACGCCAGCACTTTAAGATAAGCAAGGAGCGAAGTCAGTGACTGACCTGCTTCATCATGAAGTTCCCGGGCAATCCGTTTCCGTTCTTCTTCCTGAATAGTAAACAGCTTACTAATCAGTTCGGCCCTCATGGCTTCTTTCAGGCGCAGTTCTTCAAGCAAATGTGCGTTTTCTTTCTGTTTCTGCTTAAGACCATCCACCATTTCATTGAAGGCTCCTGTTAACAGGCCGACTTCATCGTTTCCTTTTGCTGCAACATGCTCAGGCAAATTGCCTTTGCGAATTTCAGCCACAGCTGCCGCCAGCCTCCGTATTGGCCGGATGATAACCGAAGTGAGGCCGGTAGCAGCAAAGGCAGCTGCCAGAGCCATAACAAGAATACCAACAAAGATCTCCGTATTTTTACGATTCAAAAATTGCTGCATGTGCTTATCTGACATTCCGACGCGTACATAACCAATATCACCGTTTTCAATCGGCACAATAGCCTCATGAATGGCACCTTCATTACTTTCGTACCGGTTAATACGATAAGCTTCTCCTGGGGTAAGCGCCGCTGCCGCAAGATCATTCAATTTCTTCGGCAGACCGTCGGTAAAGGTATGGACTATAATATTCCCCGCCGAATCGGTAATGAGAATATACCTGACATCTTCTGTATTACTGCGGGTATTACTGATCCGTTCATACAACGCATAATTATTATCAAGTACAATATCATTGGCACTTAATATAGCAATATATTTTCCAATATCCACGCCCCGCTTTTCCATTTGGTGTCCCAGAAAATCAACAGTAGAATGTTGAACTAAAAGCCAGATCAACAAGCCTAAGAGCAGTAAAAGGCCTACAATTAAGCCATTTACCTGAGAATAAATTCCAAAATGCGATAAGCGTTTAATCATAGCTCATCCACCCGGTTGTAAAGATTCCGCAGCGGCTCATATAAATTAGGCTGGGGCATCACAAAACGGTCAATAAGTAATCCTTGCATTCCTTTGCGGGCTTCAGGTGACTTTTCCATATTTAAAAAGATCTCCCGCAGCTGCTCCTTCATTTCGGAACTCAGATTTTTACGCATAATAATCGGCCCTGTCGGCGCCGAGCCGATAGAAGCAATAATACGAATCTGGTCAATCAATTCAGGCGTTTTTTCCTGTGCGTAATCATAGATCATACTGTCTATACTCGCACCGTCAGCTAAATTATTAGCAACTGCCCAAATGGATTTATCATGATTGTATGTATAGAAAAAACGGCTGAAATACCGTTCAGGCAATTCTTTATTTTGCTTTAGATGCTGCATAACCGATAAATGACCGGAATAACTTAGCGGATCAGTAAATGCAAAACTCTTGCCGCGAAGGCCTTCCATAGTTTCGATAGTACTGCTTTTATTAACAATCACATAAGTAGTATACAAGGAATTGCCCTGATATTGCTGCATAGCCAGCAGCTCCACATCCGTCAGTCCTCTATATGCCCCATATGCTCCCGTAGAAGAAAATGCAATATCAACCGCTCCATTAGCCATAAGCTGATTAACTTCTTCATAAGTATTGCGCTGAACTAAAATGACCGGTACATCAAGCTGGCTGGCAACATAATCCGCAATTTTACGGTAATATCCGATCGTATCTTTCGCAGATACCACAGACGCCAAGGCTATGCGAATCGGCTTATGTATACTTTCCGTTGTCCGGCGGATTTCCGCCTGCGCCTCCTTATCGGTAAAATCAATATATATTGCTTGATTCTTTGTCGTCTGGCAGCTAACCAGAAGTAAGCAAAGCACAACCAGCACGCTGCTCATTGCTGCTCTCAACATTTAATCACCTGCGTTCCAAGGTAATCTATCGTTATTATAGCACAGCACTATAGACTTCCCAATGAATTATAACGGACAAAAAAAGGAGACAGCGGGCTCATCCTTACCAAGGGCCGCTGCCTCCTGCTTCATATATTTTGCATTTTCCAATTGCTGTACCATTCGACGAAATGGTGGGCAGGCAAGGGCTTAGAAAAATAATACCCCTGAACTTCTTCGCAGCCGCAGCGCTTCAACTGCTCCAGCTCTGCCTTACTTTCAACACCTTCCGCTAAGACACGCAGTTTCAATTGTCTCGCCAACGTAATAATTGTTTCAATAATAGCCAGTTGAGTTGTATCCGCATTCATTTCACGGACAAAGGACTGATCAATTTTCAATTTATCAATCGGAAACTGGCAGAGATATCGCAAACTGGAATACCCCGTCCCAAAATCATCAATGGATAAATTTAATCCCAGCTTTTTTAGTGCATGCATTTCTTCAATAGCACCATCATCATTGCCCATTACAATTCCTTCGGTTAATTCTATCTCCAAATACGAAGGATCAACGTTATATTTTTTTATAATTTCCTCTATTACCAGCGGAAACTGCTTCTGCCGAAACTGGATAGCCGAGAGATTAAGAGCGATTTGTATCTTAGGCAGGCCACTCTCCAACCAACTATTATGCTGCCGGCAAACTTCGTGAATCACCCATTCTCCTATGGGAATAATCATGCCCGTTTCTTCTGCCACCGGAATAAATTTAGCAGGTGATATCATTCCTTTTTGGGGATGATTCCAGCGAATAAGCGCCTCAACACCAATTAAAGCATTCGTACGAATATCGATCTGAGGCTGATAATAAAGCAAAAACTCATTGCGTTCCAATGCCAGTCTAAGGCTGCTTTCAATCGACAGCCGCTCTGCTATTCCCTCATTCAAAGATTCAGTAAAAAACTGATGATTGTTTCTGCCCAATTCTTTTGCGTAATACATGGCTAATTCGGAATTGCGGATCAACACTTCCGGCGAATGTCCATTATCCGGAAAAAAGCTGGCACCAATGCTGGAAGTAAGCCTTAGTTCCGTTTCTTTCCCCATTAACGGAGAAGCTAGGGCCATATGAAACTGGGCAATCATTTGTGACATATCGGATAATTTGGGAATATCCGTCAGCAGAATAATAAATTTATCGCCACCTTGATGACAAATTGTGTCATCATCGCGAACGCACATTTGCAGTCGCTCTGCAACTTTCTTCAGAAGTTCATCCCCAGTTTCATGCCCTAATGAATCATTTATGGTTTTAAAGCGATCCAAGTCTAGGTAAAGAACTGCCAACTTCTCACCATTTCTTCTGGCATGGGCCAGCGCTATACTCAGCCGGTCTTCAAAAAGACGTTTATTAGGGAGTCCGGTAAGGGCATCGTAGTTAGCAAGACGATATATCTGCTCTGTTGCTGCCCGCCGGTCGGAAATATCGCGCACTACTGCCAGTATATAGCTTTTATTGGTTATATTCACTTGCTTCAAATTGACTTCAACATCTAAATACTGCCCCTGGCAATTCTTGAGTTTCCATTCAAACAACGGACTCTCGCCGGCAATAGCCTTTTGAAACCAAATTTTTATTTGCGAAACATCATAAGGAAATTCGCCACTGCCTAAGCATTCACCGCTCATTTTTAATACTTCATCTTTTGTAAGCCCAAAGAATTCGCAGACCTTATTATTAGCTTCAAGAACCTGCAGAGTTGTAATATCATATAGCACAATCCCATCATTGACTAAGCCAAATATAGCCTGATAATTGGCCTGCGCCTGCATCCGATCAGTAACATCTCGCGAAGCAAAAACCGCACCAATGACAACGCCGTTTTCAAAAATTCNNCGTTCACCGACGCTTTCCAGCCATACTTCACCGCCGGCTGCCGACAAGTGCCTATGGCAATAAACACTTGGCTCGCCACTTGCCAAGAACGAAAAAAACGTCTCACGGATTTTGTCCAGATCTTCCGGGTAAACATACTCTAGAAAGCAGGTTCCGCACAAAATACCCGGTTCATACCCGATCAGTTTTTTAGATGAACCGGTTATATATTCTACAATTCCCTCTGTATTCACTTTACAAATAATATCATGCATATTCTCGGTAATATGCAGCAAATGAGTCTGCGTCTTCTCTCGCTCTTGTATTTCATGCTTTGCCATTGAATACAGCATTGCATTATCGATCGCAATAGAAGCGATAATAGAAAATTGTTCAAAAAGAGCAATATCATAGCTGGTAAAGGTTTGACCGGCCTCTGTAAAGGATAAGCCCAGTACACCGACAACAATAGAATCAATTTTTATCGGAATCTGCATCTCTGAATGGATCGTATCAAAAAAAGGATCTTCTAATCGCTCCGCCCATGCGCTATAATTACCGATCACTGCGACCTGTCCTGTTTGAATCGTTTGTTTGATAAGCCCTTGATTCACGCTCATTGTCCGGCCAATATCCGTTTGATAGATACCTACGCCAGCTTTTCTGGTCATCAAACCACGATCAAGATCAACTGTGTTGTAGTATCCATTAGGAGCTCCAACTAAATTGGCAGCTCTTTTAACAATCAGTTCCAGGAGAATGTTCATCTCTAAACGATTAAGCAAACCAAGAGCAGCCTGATACAATACTGCAGCATTGGCTTTTCGAGGAATACATTTCAATAGCGGTTTACAGCGATACCGCTTATCTAGCTTTTTCATATCAAGCCTCACAAGTACACATCAAATTAGCATTAACGTACTTGTTTATGTTCGACAAACTATTAATTCTTCCTTTGCAATAGCTAAGATAAATCAGAAAGGAATAATAATCCAATTGTCTGTCGGCATAATGCCTGTACTTTCAGTATAGAAAAAGCTTCACTGCTTTGTGAGCAGTGAAGCTTTTATCTTAACTATTATATTTTAAACCTGCGAACAACCATCTGCAGTTCATCAGCCAGGCTTGACAAAGCTTGACTGGAAGCTGCTATCTCTTCCATTGAAGCCGATTGTTCCTCTGCCGCAGCAGATATTGTCTGTGTATTGGCTGCCGTCTCACCGGCCAAATGTTTTACCGAATCTACCGATTTAACCACTTCTTCACTTGATGCTGATAGTTGTTCAGACGCCGCGCTGATTTCCTGTATTTCTGAATTTAGGTGTTCAACCAAATTCACAATAGCAGTGAAGCGCTCACCCGTCGAAATGATGACATCACTGCCACGAGCGACGTCAACCGTCCCTTGCTGCATAACAGTAACAACACTGGTCGTTTCTGTCTGTATCTCACGCACAATATGCGCAATCTTTTGCGCTGCTTCATGGGATTGTTCCGCCAGCTTTCGTACTTCATCAGCAACAACGGCAAACCCTCGACCCTGTTCACCAGCCCGCGCAGCCTCAATAGCAGCATTAAGAGCCAACAAATTAGTCTGCCCGGCAATTCCGCTGATGACATCTACAATTTCACCGATCTGTTTTGAGCTTTCCCCAAGTTTGCTTACTACTTCAGCCGACTGGCTGACCGAGCGGTTAATCGCCTGCATCTGATCGGTGGCCTGCTGCATAGCCTGGCTGCCGATTGTTGCAGCCCTGCTGGTTTCCGCAGATCTGGCTGATACGTTGCTTGAATTCTCAGCAATGTGCCCGATTGCCCTTGCCATTTCCTGTACAATATCGGAGGTATGCTCCACTGTTGTCCCTTGCGTATAAGCTCCAGCTGCTACTGAGGTTATTGTTTCTGCCACTTGCCCTGCTGCAAGTGCCGATTGATCCGCACTTGCAGTCAATTGTTCACTAGCTGCCGCCACTTGCTCGGCAGAACGGGAGACCTGAGTGACAATGTCCTGCAAATTCTTGGCCATATGGGTAAAAGCCTTTAGCAAGTCAGCAATTTCGTCATTTCCTCTATAGGCAATTTGCTTAACCTGCAGATCTCCATCAGCTATATCATGGGCCGCCGCAACAACATCTGCCAGCGGACGGGATATGCGCCGCATCAGCCAGGTTGAGCCAGCAATCGCACACACCAAAATAATAGCATCTAGAATGATGATAACCCGCTCGATACTATCGGCTAGGGCTTTATTCTGCTCTGTTCTCAAATCCATTCGCTCAGTGAGAAACACAACTGTATCAACCATCAGCTTTTCTGCTATTTCATTCTTCTCTTTCGCGGTATTCATCACTAGCGCAGACGCTTCCAAACCCTTCTCTGCACGGGTAACAATGGTTTGATCCGCAACCCTGTGGTATTCGGCCAGCGCATTACGCAATGCGGTTACTTTTTCCTTGCCTTCCGGTGTAATCAGTTTTTTCTCAAGGCTGTCCATAGTCGTCTTAATCAGCTTACTAGATTGTTCATAATCAGCAACGTACTTTTTATCACCACTGATGATATATCCCCGGACAGCAGCTGCTTGACTCTTTACTTCTACATTAAGATTTTTTACTTCCACTACTAAAGGAACGCTGCGTTGAATCACTCCGTCATAACCTTGCTCAATTACTTGCAATTGGTAATATGTATACAAATTAAGACCAGTAAAGGCCAATACAACTAACAGAGAAGCTGTAAGAATTTGTTTCCCAATTGTAAAGCGCATAAAATAATTCCTCCTTTTACTTTTCCTGCTTAGATTAGCTTCCGCTTTAAGCTTCGCTGAATTTTAGATAAAGTCCTTTAAAAAACAGCATAAAATAAATTTCCACTATAATCCTATAATAGAATTTTATGATGTCGATTTTCCAGAAAATACTTAATAAAATAAGAATTCAAATATTGACACAGATCCATTCCTTTAGTACAATGAAATCAATCTCATACGTAGGCAATGACGCCTTCACATCCATTGATGTGGAGGCTTCTTTGTTTAAAATTTGCAAAGGAGGAGTAACGATGACTTCAGTTGCATTAGACGATTTAGACGTGCTCTACGGATACTGGTTCTTCTACGCTACCTTCTCACCTGACTACATGATTGACTAATGGTAAAGATACATGCAGATCCCCTCTTAAGCCAGTTTACACTGGCTTACTCTTTGCACATTTACAAATCTATAAATTCTAGATATCGACATATAGTATTATTCAATATATTCTAAAATTTTCCTGCCTTTTTCGGCAAAAAAACTCATAAAAGCAGGCATCAGCTATTGATGCCTGCTTTTATCGTCATTACTGTTATTTATAGCCCTTTATAACATCCGTTCCCATATAGCGTCTCAATACTTCAGGGATGACGACTGATCCGTCCGGCTGCTGGTAATTTTCCAGTATCGCAGCAACAGTTCGCCCTATTGCTACACCGGAGCCATTCAAAGTATGCACAAATTCCGGTTTTGCTTTAGGCTCGCGGCGGAATTTGATGTCTGCCCTGCGTGCCTGGTAGTCTTCAAAATTCGAGCACGACGATATTTCCCGGTATTTATTAAAGCTCGGCAGCCAGACTTCCAAATCATAAGTTTTAGCAGAGGCAAATCCCATATCACCACTGCACAACAACATTACCCGATAAGGCAGCCCCAAGAGCTGCAATACGCGTTCGGCATTAGCCGTCAGCTTCTCAAGCTCATTATAGGATTCTTCAGGTGCGCTGAATTTAACCATTTCTACCTTATTGAATTGGTGCTGACGGATGAGTCCGCGGGTATCCCGCCCGGCTGCTCCAGCTTCTGCACGAAAACAGGCGCTGTAAGCAGTATAGCAAAGCGGCAAATCCTTGGCATCTAAAATTTCCTGACGATGATAATTAGTGATCGGCACTTCCGCAGTAGGAATAAGATAGTAGTCCAACCCTTCAAGCTTGAACATATCCTGACTGAATTTTGGCAGTTGCCCTGTCCCCATCATACTATCGCGGTTCACGATGAACGGCGGGAAAAATTCAGTATAGCCATGTTCACCGGTATGTAAATCCAGCATGAAGCTGATAAGGGACCGTTCCAGCCTTGAACCCAAACCACGGTAAAATGTAAACCGAGCTCCGGTCACCTTACCGCCTCGTTCAAAATCAAGAATCCCCAGTTTTTCACCAATTTCCCAGTGTGGCAGCGGCTCAAAGTCAAAAGAGACAGGCGTTCCCCATTGGCGTACTTCTTTATTAGCGTTTTCATCTTTGCCAACAGGCACCGATTCATGAGGCACATTGGGAATCGTCATCACAATATCGGCTAAAGCCGTCTCTACATCACGTATTTTGCCGTCCAGCTGACCGATAGAATCACCAACACCGCGCATTTCAACAATCATTGCGTCTGCGTTCTGTCCACTTTTTTTCATTTGGCTAATTTCTTGGGATACAGCGTTGCGCTTGCTTTTTAGCAATTCCACCTGCTGCAGCAGCTCACGGCGCTCTTTTTCCAGACGAAGAAACTCCTCCAAACCAACGGCTGCACCGCGGTTAGCAAGAGCTTGCTCAACTTTATCAGTATTGTCGCGGATAAAACGAATATCAAGCATGATTGAACCTCCTACCTGCATTAGCAAGACAAAGCTTATTTATCTTTTGAAAAGAAAGCGATTAAACAAAAAAACTCCCGTCTGAGCACGCCTGACGAGAGCGACTTCCCGTTCCGGTACGGCTTGCAACCGTCCACTATAGTTTCACCTTAATATTTTACAGTATACAGATATGCTTGTAAAGTATTGGCAGTAAACTAATCAACTGCCGCAAGCGATAAATCGCTGTTCAAAAAACGTAGAAAACAGGCAGCAATAACCGGATCAAATTGGCTTGAGCTGCATTTTTCAATTTCAGCCATAGCCTGAGCCTTTGTTACAGGCTGACGGTAGCAGCGAGCCGACACCATAGCATCATAACTGTCACAAACAGCCAGCATGCGGCTTAAAAGCGGAATGCGCTCACCGGCAATTTGCTGAGGATATCCTTTACCGTCATACCGTTCATGATGATGAAGCACAATGGAAGCTATATCGGCAAAGCCATCAATCTGACGTAAGATATCAGAACCAATGGTCGGATGCTGCTTCATTAATATAAACTCTTCCTCTGTTAATCGGCCCGGTTTGTTCAGCACGTTCTCCGGCACACCAATCTTGCCTACATCATGAACTATCCCTGCCAGATATGCCAATGTTACTTCATGCTTTGACAGCAGCATCGCTTCAGCTAAACCAAACATCAAAGCCGCCACCTTTTCACTATGCTGCATGGTATATACATCACGAGCCCCAATTGCCTTCGAAAAAGCTTTAATTACTTTCAAATTAATGCTGTTTAGCTGCTGCTCAATAGCCTTAAACCTTTCAATAACACTATAGCTGGCAACACCGAATTCAACTTTTTCTTTGTTGTCGCGGATAAGGAACGTATCTACTAATTGCCAAATGCATTCGTCACTTAGATATTTAGGCAAGCGGGCTTCAACATTCTGCATCTCTATGCCTGTTGCCATCGTCTCAATTAAAGGCCCAAAATATCTTCCCTGGCTGTTCTGTTTTTCTCCGTCGTACCATTGAAGCAGCGATTTCCCCAGCAAATTCTCACGAGTACACTGCCACATACGGCAAAAACTTTCATTGACATATACTACTTCATACTCGGCATTAATGATAATCCACCCCTGAGAGGAGCGGGTTTCAATTGATTGCATAATACAATTAAAATGGGCTTCGCACATAGAAATTCTGCCTCCAAACTTGCCGTAAAACGATTTGTTGTGCAGCGCTGCTAAAATAATTATTAAAGAGCTGCCACGCAAGCTTATCAGGCCTACAGCATGGCGATAACAGTCAGGATTATAATGGGTTACATCACAGCATTCAATGAAATGGTGATGAAAGACTTAACAAATAATGTAAAAATTCCCAATCTGTTCTATTTATTCGCCAAACTCCAGAGAAATCCTTGTCGAAAAAACACGAATTTTTAAATAATTTTTGTTATTATGTCAAAACATCTTCTTTAATTTGCAATCTCCTTCCACTTTTTCTGGAATAAAAATCCACGTCAGAATTACTTCATCCCTTCATACATATGTAATACGAAGTAGGAAAGGATGTGTCATCATGGGCCGCCTGTTAGATATCGCCCGCGTGGCTGCGACCTATGCGGGCACCGTCATCGGCGCCGGCTTTGCCTCCGGCCAGGAATTACTACAGTTTTTTGTTTCTTACGGAGCTGTCGGCATCATAGCCATGCTATTTTCAGGATTTTTATTCGCCTTGCTGGGTGCCCGTATTTTGGAACTGGGCTATAGACTGAGGGCGACCAACTACCATCAGGTTCTATACTACATCTGCGGCCCCCGCCTCGGATTGATTTTAGACTCCGTTTCAGCACTTTTTCTTTTTGGCGGTTTATGTATCATGTTGTCAGGGACTGGAACCGTCAGCCGGGATTATTTTGCAATAAGCTATAATACCGGCTCCATAGCTATGGTTCTCGCTGTAGCCATTACTGTCTTATTTGGCGTAAAAGGTATTTCCCTCGTCAATCTTTTGGTGATTCCGCTTTTAATTGCCTCAACTTTGACAGTAGGTATCAGTTCCCTTACCCATCATTGCGCAGAACTTTCCTGGTCATTGTTATCTTTACCCGCTCAGCCGCACCTTTCACCTGCTCCCCACTGGCTATTAGCCTGCCTGCTTTATGTTTCCTATAACCTAATCCTTGGCGCTACCGTGTTAGCACCACTTGGGCGAGAAATTAAAGATCGTTCCGTGCGCCTGTGGGGCGGTATACTGGGAGGGATACTGCTTACTTTACTGGGGTTGATCATTATCTTGGTTATTATGCTTCATTATCCTGATATACTCAGCTTCGAGGTACCCATGCTTTATGTATCCAATTCCCAGCATAACTTTAATCATCTCAGCTATGCTGCCATGCTTATCAAGGCCATGTTCAGCACGGCAATGGCAAGCCTTTACGGTTGTACCGTGAAGCTTCAGTCGGTGACCGGAATGCCGTTCTGGCTTTGTCTGCTTAATGCAGCAATCGTGGCTCTTTTGTTCAGCCAGGTTGGTTTCGCCAATCTGGTATCCACACTTTATCCTCTGTTTGGCTATATTGCATTACTCTTTACTTTTGCTCTACTCTGGCAGCTTTATCGAGATAAGAGATAGCACTTAACACGGCAACTAAGCCTTCGCCTGTAGCTTTGGCAATCTGCCACGGCTTACCTGTACAATCTCCGGCAGCAAATACTCCTGGCAGATTTGTCGACATATCCCGGTTAACTTTAATAACCTCGCCATCAAGCTCCAAACCGGGCAGTAAATTCTCGACCGGATCAGATTGCCTCATGATGAATACACCATTAACCTTGAGTTCTTCTTTATTAGTAACTAATTTTTCCACAGTCGTATCTCCGGCAATGCTCTTTGGCTGGACTCCTTCTAACACTTTTATGTTAGACCTCATCATTGGTAATTCTGCTTTGTATTGAGGAATGTAGTATACATTCCGGCACAATTCACCCAAATACTGTGTTTCATGCTCGCCTTCGGGAGTATAAGAAATGACTGCGACATCCTTATCTTGATAAAACATCCCATCACAAGTGGCACAGTAGCTAACTCCCCGTCCTAAAAAATCTTTTTCCCCGCCAAATAAAGATGTAGCCACTACCCCCGAAGCAATAATAACGGTTTTTGCCTCGTAAACATCGCCTGGCGTAACTAGGGTAAAAGGATTTCCCGGGAAAATATTAACAACCTTTTCTTTGACAACTACCAGCTCATGAGCTAAGCAGTGTGATGCAAAGCTTTGCATCATCCCTTTGCCGGTAATTTGCGGCATACCAAGATAATTATCGACTACATGGGCTTTTTGTAATTTAGGACTAAAGTCAGAGCGCTCAAACAATACAATGTCCTTTTTACGTATCCTTCCGGTAAGTGCGGCCGACAACCCTGCGGGGCCGCCGCCAACAACAGCAATGTCATACACGTGTTTAGCCATAAATTCATCCTCCTATTAATAAGGGGTGAGCCGTATGTATAATCAGGAAATTATCCGCATTTCGCCTTGGACTGTCTTTCGGGTATTTTTTCTTTCGGGAACTGCATTTTTCGGTCTTGGGGGGCTTATTATCGGCATAGTGGAAAAAGATATTTTGGGTATGCTGGGAGGTGCCTTCATCGGACTGGTACTCGCCCTATGTTCAGCAATCGGAGCATCCGCTTACTGCGCCATATTTAATTTGCTGGCTCCAGCTACAGGCGGTATTGCTGTCCAGATTAAGCCGTTAGAACAGCAAGCGCTTGACCAGGATGAAGCCGGTCCGTCCTCATAGCCCATTGGACCACCCTTACGCTTATCCAAGAATCATGCTATACAGTTAGTGTTCTACCAATAGGGATATTCTAATTCATTTTCTGTGGCGATTTAAGCAAATCCTGCGAAAAACAGTCGTGCTTACCTGTTTTCTTTTTGAAACGTTTCCATCAGTTCTTTTAATGCCAGGCAGGCTTCAAAGGGAACTGCATTATAGGCTGATGCCCTGCATCCACCTACGAGACGATGCCCTGCCAAACCTACAAAGTTGGCTTGTTTGGCAGCTAAGAGAAACTTCTTTTCCAAATCTGCATTAGCAAGGCGGAATGTAATATTCATCAAGGAACGGCTGTTCTTATCTGCATGACCGATATAAAAACCATCGCTGTTGTCAATTGCCTCATATATGACTGCCGCCTTGCGTTGATTCTCCCGGTGAATCGCTTTCAGACCACCCTGCCGCTTAATCCAGTTCAATACTAAATTAACCATATAGATACTAAAGGTAGGCGGCGTATTATAGAGAGAATTATCTTTTGCATATGTATTGTAACGAAGCATGGTCGGAACATTCTTATTGGCCTTTTCTAGTAAATCCTTGCGGATAACGACAATAGTCACTCCGGCCGGTCCCAGATTTTTTTGGGCTCCTGCATAAATCAAGCTGAATTTGCTTGCATCAAAAGGCTGCGATAAAATATCACTCGACATATCAGCAATTAACGGCACTTGTCCCGTTTCAGGAAACGCATGCCACTGGGTACCGTAAATCGTATTATTGGAAGTTATATGTAAATACGCACTTTCTTTGTCATAGGAAAGATCCTGAATAGAAGGAATGCTGCTAAATCTATTGTCCTTAGCAGTGCCAGCCATCACTACCTCACCTAGTTTAGCTGCTTCGTCGTAAGCTTTCTCTGCCCAAACACCTGTCATTACATAAGCAGCTTTTTTACCTGCAGGTAAAAAGTTCATCGGTATCATGGCAAATTGCAGGCTTGCTCCTCCTTGTAAAAACAGAACTTCATATTCCTCCGGCAATGCCAGCAGTTCTTTTAATAGCGTCTTAGCCTCATTATGTACTACTTCATATTCCTGGCTGCGATGGCTCATCTCCAGGATGGACATGCCTGCTCCGCGAAAATTGATTATCTCTGTTTGAACTTGCTCCAAGACTTCCAAGGGAAGCGCTGCCGGCCCGGCATTAAAGTTATGTACCCGTTCCTTATTTGCCACAAAAAATCACTCCTATTTTAAAAATGAACAGTCTCTCCCCAGCAATTGGGGCGAGACTGTTCCCGCGGTGCCACCCATTTTAGCCCGGCAGTCCGGTAAAAACACAAAAACCTCACATCCCACCAGGGACGAGAGGTTTTTCCCGCGTTGCCACCCAAATTGCCTTACGGCCAACTCTATCCGCTTTACCGGGCGGACCCGTCCTGATTCATCATCAGCCGCTCAAGAGCGGAACTGCCTGCCTGCTCACCG
Organism: Sporomusaceae bacterium UBA1887; assembly: GCA_002337925.1. Lineage (GTDB taxonomy): Bacteria > Bacillota > Negativicutes > Sporomusales > DSM-15969 > Anaerospora. The sequence continues at coordinate 52,315 of DDHB01000003.1, read as the reverse complement.
GCTCACACCACCCGCCGGCTCTCTGAAAAACACAGCATTTAGCTTCTCTGTCATTGCGTTTAGTTGTAAACTTATTATCGATTATAACAGCTTAGTTTGTAAAGTCAAGTATCTCCCGGCAGTAAAAAATCTAATTTATTATTATCGTACCCGTTACCTTTATGATCTATCCTCGTTTATAGTAGTAAGAAAGTACATAAATAAAGGAGAGCTCTTAAAATGAAAAAATTAATCGCTGGTTTATTCGCTATCACCTTATTGTTTACTACTCAACTTCAGGCCTCTGCCGAACAAGTTGAACGCCCCTCAGTTACTGTCACAGGTCATGCTGAAATGGCCGTTGTCCCCGATACAGCTTATATTTCTTTAGGAATTGTCACAACGGCATCTGATGTAGCCAAAGCAAAAGCAGAAAATGATGCCACCATGAACCGGATTTATACCGCTGTTGAACTGCTCGGAATTAACAAAGAGCAAATTCAAACTTCCGGTTTCTCTATTCAACCCCAGTATAAGCAGAATACTAAAAACGATGACGCTACCGTCATCTCCGGTTATCGCGTACAAAATACCGTAACTGTCAAAGTGACTGACTTTGCTCAGATCTCCCAAGTCATTGATGCTTCTTCGCAAGCTGGTGCCAATCAGATTAACGGTTTACGCTTTGCTGTCAATGATGAAAGCAGTCTAAAGGATCAATTGCTGGCAAAAGCCATACTGGACGGTAAGCACAAAGCTGCACTGATTGCCGAAACCTTAGGCGGCTCCTTGGGACAAGCCACTTCAGTCAACCTCAACGGCTATTCTTCTCCCATGAGTGAAAACGTCCGTTTGTACAAAGCGGATATGGCTTCTTCTACACCGATTAGTGCCGGAACATTATCGATAAGTGCCGATGTAAATATGGCATTTCAATTAAATAATTAGCACAAGCAGCAGGCCATCCGTTCAAATCGGATGGCCTGCTTTTTTATTTTATTTAACTCCCACATGAACAGCTACAATTCCGCCGGTCAGTTCATGATAACGGGCTTGCTTTAATCCAACTTCCGTAAAGTACTCGCAAATGGCTGACTGGTGGGGAAAGCATTTTAATGATTCGGGAAGCCATCGATAGGGACCTTCAATACCTACTCCCAGCTTGCCTAGCAGCGGCAAAACTTGTTCAAAGTACAAATAATACAACTGCTTAAAGACAGGAGCACTCGGTTTGGCAAGTTCCAGTGACACAACCCTCCCGCCCGGTTTAACGACTCGCCGCATTTCAGCTATAGTCTGCTTAATATCGGGCACGTTGCGCAAAGCAAAACCAATTGTGGCACAGTCAAATGTGTTATCGGCAAAAGGAAGTGCCATTGCATTGCCCTGTACTAGCTGAATCTTTTCGCCGTGCTCTGACCCGGCTATATTTTTTCTTCCTATAGTCAGCATCTCCTCACAGAAATCCAACCCCGTTATTGTTGCGTTCTCTGCTCTCCGGGCCAGCTCAAGAGAAAGCATCGCTGTACCGCAGCACACATCCAGCGCTTTACCACCTGCCGGCAATGCCGCCTGCCCAACGGCAAAGCGCCGCCAATATTTGTCTTGATTAAAGCTGAGTGTTGTATTAAGTACGTCATAACGGTGAGCAATAGCGGCAAATACCGAATGTACATATTTTTCTTTATCAGCACTTTGTTGAAAGCGTTCTATCGTCAAGGAAAACTCCCCCTGTTACCGATCATTCCTCTCAAATAATTATACCACTTTAACCATTCTTTTAGATACAAAAGAGTTACGAAAGAAAAAAATGACAGTACTGAGGCTTATCAATGCCTCAGTACTGTCATCTCATTTAATTCGACTAGCAACTATTTCTTCAGCCAAGGCATCATTGCCCGCAGCTCTTTTCCCACTTTTTCAATAGCATGGTCTGCTTCACGGCGGCGAACGGCGTTAAAAGCAGGCCGGTTTGCCTGGTTTTCAAGAATCCACTGTTTGGCGAATTCGCCTGTTTGGATTTCATTTAATACTTTTTTCATCTCAGCCCGTGTTGCATCAGTAATGATTCGCTTGCCGATCTGGTAGTCGCCGAACTCGGCAGTATCGCTGATAGAATAGCGCATATTTGCCAACCCGCCTTCATATAGCAAGTCAACGATAAGCTTCATTTCATGCATACACTCAAAATATGCTGATTCAGGCTGATAGCCGGCTTCTACCAATGTTTCAAAGCCCGCTTTGATCAACTCGGTAACCCCGCCGCACAGGACGGCTTGTTCACCAAACAAATCCGTTTCTGTTTCTTCTTTGAAGGTTGTCGGCAGTACACCAGCCCGGGTTCCACCAATACCACGCGCATAGGCCAGCGCAAGTTCCTGGGCATTACCGGTATAGTTTTGATGTACAGCCATGAGGCAAGGTACGCCTTTACCATTTTGATATTCGCGGCGCACCAGATGTCCCGGACCTTTAGGAGCAACCATAAAAACGTCTACATTTGCAGGGGGAACAATTTGATTAAAATGAATGCTGAAACCATGAGCAAAAACCAGCGCAGCACCGGCTTTAAGATTTGGTTCAATATAATCACGGTAAACCTGGCCTTGTTTTTCATCGGGGATAAGGATCATGACAACATCGGCACCGGCAACAGCATCACTTACCACTGCTACTTTCAAACCTTCACTTTGGGCCTTCTCCCAGGACTTGCTGCCTTTATACAAACCTACAGTTACATCTAAACCATAATCATGCATGTTAAGCGCATGAGCATGACCCTGGCTCCCATAACCAATAACAGCGATTTTTTTGTCCTGAATTACATCCCAATTCGCATCCAAATCATAATACAACTTCGCCATAGTAAATATCCCCTTTCAAAATAAACCCTTTATAGTTAACTTAAGTTACTACCGATAATATGTTTGACAAACTGTTGCGCAACTCTGCCTGATCTGCCCGAATGGGACAGTTCCCAGCGGAGGGCCTGCTTTTTGAGCTCTGCAGCCGGCAGAGTAATAGCATGCTGCCTGGCCAGCGTTTCTACAATGTGAAGATAATCCTTTTGGTCCGGCGCCTGGTAGGTCAGCGTGATACCAAACCGATCAGACAGCGAGATCTTTTCATGCACCGAATCGGCCGAATGAACATCTTCGGCGTCAGCCCGGTCGGACCAGCTCTCGCGAATAAGATGGCGCCGGTTAGAGGTGGCATATAATAAAACATTATCTGGCCGTGACTCCAGACTGCCTTCAATAACCGATTTCAAAAACTTATATTCCGTCTCTGATTCTTCAAAAGAAAGATCGTCAAGAAACACAATAAACCGCTGGCTCCGGCCCCGAAGTTCATTGATAATCTTATGCAAGGACTGAAACTGATGACGCTGTACCTCTACCAGCCTAAGCCCTTCTTTACCGTAATAATTAACCAGTGCTTTTACCGATGAAGATTTGCCGGTCCCTCTGGCTCCGACCAACAGCACATTATTAGCAGGTTTATTAGCAAGAAATGCTTCTGTATTTTTCATCAGCACCTGCTTTTGCTTCTCGTACCCAACAAGATCATCAAGATTAATCCGGTCGCGATCTTTAATTCCTACAAGCCCTGCTGCTTCATCCCAGCGGAAGGCGGCATAACCCGCTACCTTCCCGCAGCCATGCTGCAGATAATAGGCGATTAGTTTATCAACTGTCCGCTCCAGCGAATGCTCGGAGGTATCTTGAAGAGTAAGCAGCTCAAGCAGCTCATCCCCATCCTGCCCCTCCTGCGCTTCTGTAGGGTTAAATTCACGAATGAGGACACTATCCCGTAATACAGCACTGTCAAACTGCAAGAACTGACGTAAAAGCATTAGATCATGGATAACCGCCCGCCTCAAGCCAGTACCTATCTGACCGCGTGTTTTTTCCACAGTAGTACTAAAACTATTTTCATCTCGGGAAATCAAGTACACTATATAACTTTGCCAGAGATTTCCCCGCAAGCCATGTTTCTCAGCTTCCTCAATAAGACCGGCGTACACCTCATAAAGCAGCCTTTCTTCCCCATTTGTGTTTAGCACAAGTTGCATGCTGCCAACTAGCTTATTAGTAAGCAAATTACGATATACAAGAAGGTTTTGTATTTCACTAGAACTACAATTGTCTTGCATCATTCAACCTCCCCTAAACAAAAAGTGTACATTTTGGCCGTTTGTTACAAAAAATCCATATCCACATTATAGTTCGCTACAAAACTCTTTGTCAACCAACATAATATAAATACAAAAGAGCCTTTCCCTTTTGGGAAAGACTCTTCATGCTCATTGTTACCTTTTACCGTCCCATCCAGCCGCCGTCAACGGCAATTACCTGGCCTTGCAGATAATTAGCTGCATCCGATGCCAGAAAAATTGCTGTCCCCTGCATATCTTCCGGAGTTCCCCAACGCCCCTGCGGAATACGTGCCAAAATTGATGTCGCCCGGTCTGAATCCTTTTGCAGAGCATCTGTCATCTCTGTATCCATGTAACCAGGGGCAATAGCATTAACATTAATTCCGTACTGGGCCCATTCATTTGCCAGAGCTTTGGTAAGTCCTGCAACTCCTGACTTCGCTGCCGTGTAGGAAGGAACGAGTATCCCGCCCTGAAAGGACAGCAAGGAAGCAATGTTGATTATCTTACCTTTATTTTGCTTCATCATTTCTTTCGCAGCCGCCTGGCAAAGGAAAAATAATGACTTGAGGTTGACATTCATAACATCATCCCAGTCTTTTTCAGTAAAATCTGCGGCAGGTGCCCGGCGAATAATACCTGCACAATTTATCAGAATATCCAGCTTGCCGAAATTTTCCAAGGCAGTATTAATAATACGGGGTATTGGTTCCGTACTCCCCAGGTCCGCTTGAATAGCTACCGACTTACGTCCTAAATCATGAATCTTAGCAGCCGTTTCGTGTACCTTATCCGAACTTGCCACAACGATAACATCCGCACCAGCCCGTGCAAGCCCAAGAGCCATGCCTTCGCCCAGACCGCGGCTGGCACCGGTTACAATGGCCGTACGGCCAGCTAATGAAAATTGTTCTAGTATGATCATTCAAGCCCCCTATTGCGTTACAGACCAATTGTCTAACTTACAGTTAGTCACAACGCCTTATTTAATGTATGTCATTGCTACTCCGTCCATATCATTGAATGTCTGGTTTTCGCCAGCCATTCCCCATATAAAGCGGTAGCAGGAAGTACCTACGCCGGAATGAATGGACCAACTGGGAGATATAACTGCTTCTTCATTACGCATGACGATATGCCGTGTTTCATCCGGTTTTCCCATATAGTGAAAAACGACTGCATCCTCCGGCAATTCGAAGTATAAATATACCTCCATCCGCCGTTCATGAGTGTGACACGCCATAGTATTCCACATATTACCTGGTTCAAGTACCGTCATTCCCATTACCAGCTGACAGCTTTGCACGCCTTGGGGATGAAAATACTTATATATTGTACGGTCATTCGACTGAGCCTGTGTCCCCAGTCGGGTAGGCTGTACTTCATTAATACCTACTTTAATGGTTGGATACGCCTTGTGAGCGGCAGCACTATTAAAATAGAACTTAGCAGGATTAGCTGGATCAGTGCTGGTAAAAACAACTTCACGGGAGCCCATGCCGACATACAGTCCGTCATATTTTCCCATGTCGTAAACTTTACCATCAACTGTTACTGCTCCGGGACCGCCAATATTGATAACTCCTAATTCCCTGCGCTCCAGGAAAAATTCAGATCCCATCTCTTTACCGCCCTCAAGAGCAATAGGCTGGGTAGGAACAGCAGCGCCCGTAATCATACGGTCTACGTGGCTATATACAATATTGATTTTTCCGGGAACAAAAAGCTCCTGAATGAGAAACTCCTCACGCAGCCGGCTTGTGTCATACTTCTTAGCATCTTCGGGATGAGCACCATATCTAGTATCCATATTTATCTCCTCCTATTATTTCCAGCACTCTTCGCTGGCTATTTGTACGTATCAGGCGATTTCCAGTAGTATCTATCACCTCCTTACAATACATACCAGGTTATTCCGCTATCAGACCCAGGAACTGCGAAATCTGCCTGGTAGCCTGCAACAACCTCGGAGCTATAGTATCATGAACCATAGGCAGCAGAAACCGGGATACAGGGCCGGAGATGCTGATAGCGCCCACTACCTTTCCCTGATGGTCATAAATCGGTGCGCCAATGCACCGGCAATCAGCAGCACTTTCCTGGTCGTCTAAGGCATATCCAAGCTTTCGAACCTCTGCCATTTCATCAAGAAAGGTTCTCCTATCGGTAATGGTATACAAAGTACGCTTTTCCATGACCTGAAGATCAAGTATTTTTGTAATTGCTCTATCATCCCTGTTGATGAGCAGTGCTTTACCCAGTGATGTACAATGTATGGAATTAGTAGCTCCTATTCTAGCGACTAATCGCACCGGGTGATTGCTTTCTACCGAATCCATATACATGACACGATTATTCTCCAGCACACCAAGATGCACCGTCTCACCGCTGAAATCTCTAAGCTGATGGAGAATGGGACGCGCTACGTGCTTAAGCTGAAACTTTTGTTCTACCCGCTGGCTCATCATCAGCAATTTTAAACCTAGTTCATAAAAACCGCCGCTGGTACAGCGCACATAATCCCTGCTTTCCAGATTCCCAAGCAGCCGGTATACGGTCGTTTTGGGAAGTCCGGTTTTTTCCGCTATTTCCCTCAGCGCTATCCCCTTGCTGCTATTGCCGATTGTTTCTAAAATATCGAATGCCCGCTGTAAAGACTGTACATCTGTGCTTCGTTTTTCCATTTTTTCCTCACACTTTAATTCCACGATGCGGAACAATATTCCATCAATGTAAGCTTATATTACCACATATACAGCTAAAATCCTGCGAATTTTTCTTATACCAGTCACTTATTTCACCATGCGGAATGCCACCTTCCTGACAAGGTTAACTTTGCCGCAAGCAAATGAAAAATGCCTACTGCAGATTGCTGTAGGCATTTTTATCATACTCCTTATTCACCACAAGACTTGCGGATTACCAATTCGGGATCGAATAAAATAACTGCCGGCTTACGGCTGTTTCTTTTACTCTTGAGCCGCTTGATAAGCAAAGTCGCCGCTTCCTGTCCCATGGCATAAGTTGGCTGACTGACAACCGTAACCGGAGGATCAATGAGCTCTGCCCAGTCCCAGTCATCAAAACCGACAACAGCAATATCTCGGGGAATAGAGATATTTAATTTTTTAAGCGCCTTTACTACTGCCATTGTCATGAGATTATTCGCTCCAAATATGGCAGCAGGAGGTTCTGGCGAAGCAAGCACCGTTTCGACTGCACGAATTACAGCTGCTTCATCCAAAATGGTTTCAACAAGCAAGTGAGGTTTACAAGCAATACCATGGCTCGCCAAAGCCTGCCTGTAACCCAATACGCGTTCGGTCCGCGGACTTACTTCGTGATAAGGCATGGTAAAAAAAGCGATTTCACTGCGTCCCAGTTTAATGAGGTGATCAATCATCAACTGAACACCTTTCCTGCTGTCTGAGGTAACAGTGTCGGTATTAATTTCCGGAACTTTACGGTCAATCAGCACTACCGGTAAATGAAGATTTAAGTTTTTTATTAAATCATTATTATACCCGGTAGTATTGATAATGAGCCCATCTACTTGTTTATCAGCGAGCACTTCCAGGTATTCCCGTTCTTTTACCGGATCTTCGTCGGCATTACACAAAATCAGGCTGAAACCATGCTGATTGCAGTAATCCTCTACCCCGCGAATGATGCTGGTGGAGAACGGATTTAATATATTGGCTACAATAGCACCGATAGTGTGCGTCTTTTTTTGTTTCAGGCTGCGGGCCAGTGCATTAGGCCGGTAACCAAGTTCTTCAACAACCTGAGCAATATTTTCTCTTGTTTCCTTACTCATACTGTCATAGCGGCCATTTAGGTAGTGAGACACAGTGGTCTTAGACACTCTTGCCCGGGCTGCAACATCATTTATCGTAACGGGCATAGGAACACTCCGTTCTAGCGTACAGGATTAGTTAACTCGCCGAGCTCAGGGCTGCTTAATGTGAATACATCTCCGCCAGCAAAGTCGCCACCACCCAGCGGTGTGCCGGTAATAATAAGATCTCCTGCTTCCAGCGTCATAATCTGAGATATGAATGCGATTAGCTGGCGAACGTTAAAAACCATATCAGCCGTACTGCTTAGCTGTTTTTGTTCGCCATTCAAAAGTAATGCAATTTCTGTAGTTTCCGGATTGATTCCCGTAACAATATAAGGACCTACCGGAGTAAATGTATCAAAGGATTTGCCCTTAGCCCACGGCTGTCCTTTAACCATGTGATCTTTTGCCGTTATATCATTGGCTAACGTATAACCCAGACAATAATCCAGCGCAGCTTCTTCTGTCACATTCTTTGCCTTTTTACCGATCACAACTGCCAGTTCCACTTCAAAAACCGGCTTCTTGACAATCTCCGGGACAATAACACTGTCTCCAGGGCCAATAATACCGGATGGAGGTTTTAAGAACAAAATTGGCTCAGAAGGTAACTCTACACCCTTATCTTTAGCAACTGCCCGATAGTTTAAGCCTACACCTATGACCTTTGATGGTTTTACAGGTGCGAGCAATTTAACTTCAGATAATGAAAGCGTTTCTTCCGAAACACGGTAACTGCCGAAAATATCTCCCTCAATTATCTTGACCTGGTGATCTTCCACTACGCCATACAATTCCCGTTCCTGATAGTAAAAGCGGGCAATTTTCATGTACGTTCCTCCTCATCATTGATAGATAAATGCCGCCGGAACTTAGCGTCCCGGCAGCAGCTTGTGGAAGTTTTACCGTTGAACCCGGCCTGAACCGTCACCGGCCATCAATGTCTTTACTTCAGCCACAGTTACATGATTGTGGTCACCTTCAATAGTATGCTTGAGGCAGGATGCTGCCACAGCAAATTCCAGTGCGTCCTGATTACTGTAATTATTCAGCATGCCGTAAATTAAACCGCCGCCGAAGGAATCACCGCCACCTACGCGGTCAACAATGCGGATTGCATAGTTGCGGGAGAAGTAGTACTCATTATCCTTGTAGAGCATGGCTGCCCAATTATTATCAGAAGCGGAAATACTGCCGCGCAGCGTTATTGCTACGGCTTTAAAGCCAAATTTGTCCTGCAGTTTCTTCGCAACTTCTTTGTAACCGTCGTGATTCAGTTTGCCGCCTTCAATATCAGTATCGGCAGCTTTGATACCAAATACTTTTTCAGCATCTTCTTCATTAGCAATACACACATCGACATACTGCATATATTGAGCCATTACTTTACCGGCTTTTTCGCTGGTCCACAGGTTTTTGCGGAAGTTGAGATCGCAGCTGACAGTCAGTCCTGCTGCTTTAGCAGCCTTACACGCTTCCAGTACTGCTTCTGCTACACTGTCTCCTAAAGCAGGCGTAATGCCGGTGAAGTGAAACCAGGTAGCACCTTCAAAGACTTCTTGCCAGTTAAAATCAGCATTTGTTGCCGTAGAAATGGAAGAATACTTACGATCATACACAACTTTGGAAGGGCGTTGGGAAGCACCTTTCTCACAGAAATAAATTCCCAAACGCTCGCCGCCGCGCACCATATACCGGGTATCCACTCCATAGCGGCGCATTTCGTTAACCGCTGTTTGACCGATTGGATTTTCCGGTACTTTTGTCACAAAAAGAGCTTCCTCTCCATAATTAGCTAAGGAAACGCATACATTAGCCTCGCCGCCGCCATATACAGCCTCAAATGTACTCGCCTGCTCAAAGCGGGAAAACCCTGGTGGTTGCAACCGGAGCATAATTTCTCCAAAACATACTACCTTTGCCATTAATAAAAAACTCCTCTCAATATTGGAATGATAAGTTCCTATTATTATTTAGCCCGTGCTTCTTTAATTTTGGCAATAAACTGTTTTGCAATTTCAGTGATAGACTCATAGTCGCCTTTTTTAGCGCCACCGGTCAAATTACCACCAACACCAACAGCTACGCAGCCAGCCTTGATCCATTCACCAACATTATCAAGACCTACTCCACCGGTAGGCATCATAGGAGCCTGCGGCAGAGGACCTTTGACAGCTTTGACGAAACCTGACCCCATGGACTCGCCAGGGAAAATTTTGATGACATCAGCACCGACTTCCATCGCTTCAACAATTTCTTTAATTGTCATTGCGCCTGCCATAATTGGTATCTGATAACGGTTGCACAGACGTACGGTTTCTACATTAAGGGAAGGACTGACAATATATTGGGCTCCTGCCAAAATAGCAATACGAGCCGTCTCAGGATCAAGCACCGTACCGGCACCAATAATAATTTCGCCTGATTTATAAGTTTCGGCCAAGCCTTTAATCACTTCGGCAGCACCTGGAACAGTAAACGTTATTTCAATACCGGCTACTCCGCCTTTAATGCAGGCATCAGCAATTTTTACCGCCTGCTCAGCATTTTCAGCCCGCACAACAGCTACCAAACCACAATCCATAATTTTTTCCAATGTTTTTAGTTTCGGAATCACTATGATCACGCTCCCTCTCGCTTTATAAACCGGTTTACTAAACCGGTTTACTTCCTATATTTCTGGCTAACATCAGTTTTTCCTGCCTCATTGAAAGGATTATTTTAAATTTTTCAGTTTATTTCCGGCTAACACAGAGTACACCCCACTCTAGTATTCCCCGCCAGCAAAGTTTAACACACTCCTGTATACCTCACTAGGGGAGCCAGCGACCGCCAGCACAGCCACAGGCCTCGTCTCCCCGTACCTTCCGCCAACAGGCTCCCGCTGCCGGGAAGCTAAACATAAGATTGCCACGTCGCCATGCCCCTCGCAATGACAAATAGCCCACAGCCTCATATAAAAAAGGGGACTGTCCCCTTTTTTTGGCAATCCATCCCCATCTGTGCACCCCGCAGGGGGGCCATTCACCACCAACAGCATCCAGCCCGTTCTCAGTCCCCACGTCCCCTTCTGCCGACAAGCTTAGGCCGTCGAGAAAGGTTCAGATGCTAGGAAGGCCGAGGAAGCGAGCGAAGACAGTACAGTGGTACGGCAAGCGAGCTCCCGCAGGCCTGACAACGCAGATGAGCCTTTATCGGCGGCCGTCCCTACAATGTGACGCCGGTTTTGAAGATGGCAATCTCCCGAAACCCCATCTTCTCGGCTTTTGTTTCCTGCCCTGAGGCCACAGCAATGATATAGTCAAAGAACTCGTCCGTTACGTCTGCCATTGTCTTACCCGCCAGCAGCTGCCCTGCATCAAAATCCATCCAGTTCTGCTTGTGCTGAAACAGGTCACTGTTTGTAGCAACTTTGATGGTAGGAACAGCAGTTCCCAGAGGTGTACCTCTGCCGGTGGTAAACAGTACCATATGACAGCCAGACGCAGCCAGCACGGTACAAGCCACGGCATCATTGCCTGGTCCGTTAAGAAGATTCAGCCCTTTTATGCTTACCCGCTCACCATAATCGAGTACATCAACAACCGTACTGCGACCGCCTTTTTGCGTGCAGCCAAGCGATTTATCTTCGAGTGTAGTTATACCGCCCTTTTTATTGCCTGGCGAGGGGTTCTCATATACCGGCTGATTATGAAATTTGAAGTACTGTTTAAAATCATTGATCAGCTTGACTGTCTTATCAAATACTTGTTCATCCCGCGCACGGTTCATTAGAATAGTCTCTGCGCCAAACATTTCCGGCACTTCCGTAAGTACAGTACTACCGCCGCAGCCAATCAGCACATCTGAGAAGGACCCTACCAGGGGATTTGCAGTAATGCCGGAGAACCCATCCGAACCACCACACTTTAACCCTACAACAAGTTCCGACACAGGACACTCTGTGCGGCTGTACCGATTGGCATGCTGCAGCAGTTCCTCCGTTAGCGCAAGTCCTGTGGCAATTTCATCTTCCACCTCCTGCGCAATAAGGAACTTCACCCGCTCAGGATCATACTCGCCCAAAGCAGCTTTAAACTCAGGAATATTATTATTTTCACAGCCCAGCCCCAGCACTAATACTGCACCGGCATTGGGATGGTTAACCAGATCAATGAGGATCTGGCGGGTCGTCCGATGATCATCGCCCAGCTGAGAGCAGCCGTAAGGATGGGTGAACTCGTAAATGCCGTCAACATTCGGCAGCGCAGCCAAATCAGCCTGAGCTGTTTTAGCGATCAACTGGGCTGCCCGGTTTACGCAGCTTACAGTAGGAATAATCCATACCTCATTGCGAATACCGACTGTACCATCATCGCGTCGGTAGCCGCGAAAGGTCTTGCCGCATTGCCCTGAGACTTCATGATATACAGGGTCCGGTGAATACTGATAATCCAGCACCTCGCCAAGATTTGTTTTTACATTATGCGTATGCAGCCATTGCCCGGCTTTCACCGGAGTATTGGTCTTACCAATAGCAAAACCATATTTAATAACATTCTCGCCAGCCTCAATATCGCGCAAGGCAATTTTATGCCCTTTGTCAATATTCTCTAATGCAGTCAGTTCTGACGAACCATAAGCTACCTTTTCGCCTTTTTTTATATCGCTGATAGTAACAGCTACATTATCTCGTTCATGAATGACCAGTATTGCCATATTACCGTGCCACCAGCTCTTTCACTACTGTTTGAATGCCGCTTGCAGTAATTTTATACAAATAATCCGCTGTTTTTTCCGTTAAGCCTGGTACCTGATTCAAATCCCGGCCCCACATGGCAGTATTAGCTAGCACCACTTTGGCAACAGACAAGGCGCCCTGCGTGGTGTTGTCATATTTCGACCAGGTCTCAACAAAAAACTCGAGCGCAGGCAAGTCATCCTTCATTTCAAATGTCCCCTTGTTTCGCTCTGCCTGCATGCCTGAGCCTTCAATTTTTCCATCTTTGTATACACTAATCAGGGCTGCCAGCGAAACTACCAACTTCTCCGGCAGTTTTCCGTGCTGCTCCTGATATTCCAGGATAGAGGGCAGCACACGGGTTTTAAATTTGGACGATGAGTTAAGTAAAATACTCAGCAAATAATGCTTAATGTAGGGGTTTTGAAAGCGCTCTATTACCGAATTGGCGAAATCAGTCATTAAGTTCTTATCGAGCTTAATAGATGGTACGATTTCATCATACACGGCCTGGCGAACAAAAGCGCCCATAATTTCGTGATCCATCATTTCACCAACGGTATCGAGACCATAAAGAAAGGCTGCCGGTACGGAGCAAGTATGTCCGCCATTTAATATCCGCACTTTACGGGTACGATAGGGCGCCATATCGTCTGTCCAGACTACATTAAGACCAGCCTCAGCAAAAGGCAGCCGCTTTGCTAGATGAGACGGCCCTTCAATTACCCACAGGTGAAACAGTTCCCCCGCATTGAGCAATTTGTCTTCATAGCCCAGTCTTTCCGTCAGCGCCGCTGCCTCATCGCGGGGATATCCGGTCACAACGCGGTCAACAAGCGTATTCAGGAAGTAATTATGTTCCTTAAGCCACGCGGAAAACTCCTGCGGCCATTGCCACTCTTCAGCCAGCCGCAGTACAATAGCTTTCAAATTATCTCCATTGCGGTCAATTAATTCACATGGCAAAATTACCATTCCCGTTGCTGGGTCACCTTCAAAATGACAATAACGATGGTACAGATATAGAGCCAGCTTGGCAGGGAAAGATGCGGGAGGTGTCATCTCTGGCCGGTCGGTACTTTCATAGGCAATACCGGCCTCTGTCGTATTGGATACAATAAATTCAATATCCCTGTTTTCAGCGCAGAGCAAATATTCATTCCATTCTTTATAAGGGTTAATCCCACGGCTGATGGAGGAAATGATTTCAGTCTTTTCAACAGGCTTGCCGTCCTGCAATCCCCTGAGCAGCAGTGTAAACAGGCCTTCCTGCTCATTGATTAATGGTACTAAGCCTTCGGCAATAGGCTGTACGACAACCACACTGCCATTGAATAAACCTTGTTTATTCAGCTGGTGAAATTTCCAGTCTACAAAAGCCCGCAGAAAATTACCTTCGCCAAATTGCAGTACCCGCTCGGGCAATTGAACTGATCCGGTAATACCTGCTGCGTTTCGATTAAGTTGTTGCATATTATTTTCCTCCCCTATTTTACTGACTGCGAGCACCTTGTCAGCCCTAATCCAGTGAATACTGACGGTCTATTTTCCGCAACCCTTCGTTGTCGTCGGTCAGCATACATCCGGTATGCCTCCCTCCTTCGCCTTGGTTTGCGAAAAATAGCCTCGCCATCATCCTACTGTTTTAAAGCCGATAAGGCGCTGATCTTCAAATTTACGGGAAATCCTTTTTGTATCGTCGATTGATCAGCCAGCTCTTTTAAGAATAAGCTGTCCCTAAGCGGCAGAGTCACCGTCATTCCCAGAAAAGCGGACTTATAAAGGGCGAGGATGATTTCCAGTGACTTTCGACCCTCAGTCCCACTTACTTTGACCGACTCCTTATTCTGAATAGCAGTAATAAATTGCCGGAACTGCTGTTCATGATTCTCGTCCGTCACCTGCGGGCTGCTCACACCTACTTGTTCGGCAGCAGCACTTGCACTGTATTGCTCACCCGACTTTAAGCAGTAGTAGACTAAATCATCATTTTCAATAATAGCAGTACCTTCACTGCCATACAGTTCAATTTTTGAAGCTAGGCCTGGATAAGCATTTGTTGTTGCCTCAATAACCCCGATTGCACCATTGGCAAACGCAACTGTCGCGGCTGCCGTATCTTCAACCTCTATCCGTTCATGTCCCGCCGTAGCACAATGAGCCGTTACTTCGGTCACTGGTCCGGCCAGGTATTGTAACAAATCCACATAGTGAATCCCTTGATTCATCAGCACTCCCCCGCCATCCAGCTGCCACGTACCGCGCCACGCGCCACTATCGTAATATTCCTGACTGCGATACAGCTTAGCATAACACCCCGCGAAACTCAGTTTTCCTAGTTTTCCCTGAGTAACCATTTCTTTCAACCGGACCACTCCCGGACTGAACCGGCGCTGAAAGATAACACCAAGCTGCACCCCGTACTGCTCACAGGCCTTTATAATGGCATCTGCTCTCTCCAGAGAAATCTCCAGGGGTTTTTCAATCAATACATGTTTACCCGCCCGTGCTGCCTGAACAGCAAAATCGGCATGAACACCGCTGGGCGTACAAATCGCAACAGCATCTATGCTGCTTTCCAGCAGTTCCTGGTAATCTGCAAAAAACCTGCTGCCAAATTGCTCTGCAAGCGCTCTCCCTTTAGCGCATGACCGGGAATAGACAGCTGCCAATTCGGCAGTCTCAATTCGACTCAGCACTTGTGCATGGGTCGGAGCAATTGCACCGCTGCCAACAAGTGCAAACCGGATCTTTTCCATACTTGCTACCAGCCTTTACTGAATATTTTTTTCTAAGCTTTTTCTGTATTCAGAGGGACTCACACCAGTCAACTTACGAAACATATTGCTGAAATAGGCAATATCACTATAGCCCAAGCGACAGGCAATTTCTGATATACGCAGTGTTGTACTTGTTAATAATAGCTTGGCTTCTTTAATTCGCAAGCTGCTTACATAATCAATAAAGTTAATATGCATTTCCTGTTTAAATAGCTGACTAAGGTAAGAGGGGTTCATATGAACGCATTTTGCCGCGTCGGCTAGCGTTACATCACCGGGAGGAGTCTTAGTTATATAGCGCAGCACTTGCTGGATAGTTGATAAAGTGTTCGCATCCGGTAGTTTTTCCACTGCTGCTTCCACTTGGCGGCTCTGACATAACCGGAGCCACTTTTCCAGGCAAATATCCAATTCAGCCGGATCAACCGGCTTCACCAGATAATCAAATACGCCACTGCGTAATGCCTTTTGAACATATTGAAAATCGTCATGAACGGTAATCAAAATGACATCTTGTTTCTCCTGCTGCTGACGAAGCTGCTCAACAAAAGCAAGACCATCCATCACCGGCATCCGTATATCGCTAATCACCAGATCAACCTTATTATTTTGCAGCCAATCAAGCGCCTCAAGGCCATTTGAACATTCATGCTGAATTTGAAATGGCTTATTCAATTTTTCAATCGTGTGGCGCAATGCGGTTCGCACCCACCGTTCATCATCTACTAACAGCATGCTGTTCATACTGCATCCCCTTTCTGTATTGCAACTGACAGCGGCATTCTCAGTGTTACTACCGTTCCTTCGCCAAGAGTGCTTTCCACAGATAAACCGTAATCAGCTTCGTATATACGGCTGATTCGACGATGCACATTAACCAGTCCGATACTGTGCCCGCCTTGACTAATATCTTTTTGCTGCAAATCAGCACGAATACGTTCCAGAGTAGCCTGATCAATTCCCGGACCATTGTCACTAACTTCGATAACAAAAGACTGCTCATCCCGCTGACAAGCAGTAATGACAATTTCCAGCGGCTGGCCCGCCATGCCCATACCGTGGGTAAAACAATTTTCAATTAGAGGCTGCAGCGAAAATTTGATCATGGACAAATCCCAGGCCCAGTTAGGGATACAAAACCGATACGTAAATTGTCCCTCAAACCGGAACTGCTGTATTTGCAGGTACACCTGGCAAACGCGAATTTCATCGCGCAGCGGCACTACCGGCACTTTACTGCGTAGATTGTAGCGCAGTAATTGCCCTAACGCTGCCGACATAGTGGCAATATCTTCTGCATCTTTATCAAGGGCCATTCCCCGGATCGTTTCCAGTGAATTATAAAGAAAATGAGGATTAATCTGGGATTGTAAAACTTTTAATTCCATTTCTTTACTTCTGAGGGCCCCTTCTGTTTCACGCAGCTTAGAAAAATAAACCTCTTCCACCAGACTTGCCAGTTTTTCCACCATTTTATTGAAGCCTTTTGAAAGCTGCCCTAATTCATCGCCAGTCTCAACAAGTACGCGAGCACTAAAATCCCCCACTTCGACCTGCCGCATAAAATGCTGTAGGCGCCGGATAGGCCGGATGAGCGAAGCCGCAAAAAAAACGCCTAAAATATAAGCGGCTGCCAACGTAAGGAGAGTAGTCAGCAATACCGTCTCACCGATACGACCTGCCGGACGGCTCAGTTCAGCATAGGGAATCGATGTAACAAAACGCCAGCCCAAATTAGCAGAATGACTAAAGGTTAGAAAGTCCTCCCCCTTATTGACCCGCAGTGAAGTGCCTTCGTCTGCCTGAGTAAACAGAGAGAAGTCTAATTTTTCCAGTACTTTACCTAACTTTTTCTCATCCGGATGATACACATAATGGCCTTCGCTGTCCAGAATATAGAAATATCCATTGCGGGTAACGCTGACCTTATCAGCAATGTCCTTAATACGGCGGTAATTAACATCCACTAACAATATTCCTACCGGCTCCAGCGTCTGGGGACTATAAATTCGCCGCGCCAGGGTCATTACCGGCTCATGCCTCACTTCATGCTGCAGAATACGAGTAAAGAGCAAAGATCCGCCGTTATAGGGAATGACGGAAAACCATCTTTCGCCAGTTACATTAATTGCGGCCCCTTCCGGAATATGTCCATCGCTGTCGACAATCTCTGCTCCATCGAGGATAACTGTAATATTTGAAATTTCCGAACCGGAATAGGCGGCATTTCTCAGCATAACTTCCACCTGTTTCCGAATGGTTTCATACTTCTCCCCGACTTTGGGTTCGGCCTTAACTAGTTCAGCCAAATCAGGATGATTAAGAATTTTTAAAGAAGTAATCTCCAAATCACGTACATAATACTCCACATGTGATTCTATCTGCTCCATGACCTGCCAACTATACTGGCGAGCCTCTTCTTCCAGTTCAACCGAAGACTGGTGGTAGGATATCAGGCCTACAATCAGCAACGGCACAATGATAAGCAATGCAGAAAAGATAAACAACTTCGATGTCAGAGGCGTGTCAGACAGCCAAAACCGCAATAGACGCATATACCTTCACCTAATATTTAAAATTTACTTATCAATTTCGGCAAATGACTGTCGGATACCTCTGAAGATTTTAAAAACTCCAGCGAGGCAGGCAGCCTCGCTGGAGTTGAGAGGATTACATTCCGGACTGCACTTTAGGTTCCGGGAATAACACTACTATTATTTACGTGCTTGAGCAATTGCATCCAATACGTCTTTGAAGTCAGCCTGATATTTGTCAATAACCGGTTTTACAGCATCCTGCCAAGGTTTGACATCAGATACTTCCGTAATGGTTACACCAGCTTCACGCAGTTTGGCTTCTGATTCTTTTTCGTATTTAGCCCATGCGTCCCGTTGGAATTTTACAGAATCAAGAGCGGCTTGCTTAATTAGTTTCTTGTCATCGTCGGACATTTTATCCCAATGAATCTTGCTGATCAGCAATACTTCAGGAACCCGTTGATGTTTATCAAGAATGAAATTCTTGGCCGATTGATAATGATTGGAGGAGTAGTAGCTAGGATAATTGTTTTCTGCGGCATCAATAACGCCTGTCTGCAGCGCGCTAAATACTTCGCCATATCCCATAGGAGTTGCGCTGGCACCTAAAGCAGACATCATATCCATGTTGATTTTGTTCTGTTGAACGCGAATTTTGAGGCCTTTAATATCATTCAGGCTTTTTAACGGTGTACGGCCATAGAAGCTGCGAGCACCGGAATCATAATAAGCCAGGCCTTTCATCTTGGATTTTTCCAAGCCGTCCAACATTTGAACGCCCATTGGGCCTTCAAGGAATTTCCACAGGTGTTCATCGTTATCAAAAATATAAGGCAATGACATTGCGCCATATTGTTTATTAAACTCAGCGAGCGGAGCAGAGCTTACGCGGGTCATTTCAATAGCACCCAGTTGAACTTGCTCGATAACTGCTTTTTCTTCTCCTAGCTGAGCAGACGGAAATACTTCAACTTTAATACGGCCGTTACTCCGTTCACCAACTAGTTCAGCAAATTTCTTATCACCTAAAGTGGTAGGGTAATCTGGTGGATGAGTTTCTGCCAACCGAAGCGTAAATTTAGCCCCTTCTTTTTTCTCACCAGCAGGCGCAGCTTGTTTTTGACCACAGCCGGCGAACAGCAGTGATCCGGCAACCAATAAGGACAGGACAGCAGTTGCTAGTTTTTTAGATCTCATATATTCATCCCCCTAAAATTTTTTGGGAATATCCCCTTAGTTATTTAAACATTGTGGGCAGCCACATTGAAATCTGCGGAATATAGGTTATGAGCATCAGTACAACTATCATGGCATAAAAGAAAGGTAACATTGCCTTGGTGCCAGCGTGTACCGATATTTTACCAATTGCACACCCAACAAACAATACCGTCCCAACCGGCGGTGTCAATAAACCCATCCCTGAATTCAAGATTAGCAGGATGCCAAAGTGAACAGGGTCCATCCCCAATTTAACTGCTACCGGTAATAATATCGGCGTCATAATGAGAATCATCGGAGCCATATCCATTGGACCGCCTAAAATGAGCAACAGGATGTTTATGAGCAGTAAAATCACAAACGGGTTGTTTGATACTTCCAAAAATAATTGTGTAATTAAATCTGGTATTTTCAGATAAGCCAGCATCCAGCCAAAAGCATTGGAAGCCGCAATCAGGAAAAATACCATCAGTACAATTCGAAACGTCCGCTTAAGCACAGTCCACATGCGCGTAATCGGTACTTCCCGGTATCCCAGGAAGGCAAGCACGAATGCATAAGTGGCAGCCATCGCTCCGGATTCAGTTGCCGTGAACCAGCCGGTTATAATACCGCCTAGAATAATGACAGCTGGTGTCATAGAAAGGATACCATGCGTCAGAATGCCCGGGATCTCACTGCGAGGAACGGGATCACTTTTTTGATACCCCCGCTTTACCGCAATAACATAGCCAGTAACCATTAGAGAAGTTAATAGGACAAAACCAGGTACGATACCTGCTAAAAATAATGCTTTTATTGAAATACCGCCTGCGGCAATGGAGTAAAGCACCAAATTATGACTGGGAGGTACAACTACGCCCTGAATAGCCGACGAAATTGTTACACCCACAGAATAGTCAGCATCGTAACCTTTTTTTTGCATCATGGGAATCATAACCGAACCAACTGAAGATGCATCTGCTACTGCCGAACCTGAGATATTACCAAAAAACATACAGGCTACACTATTGACAAGCGCCAAGCCGCCCCGCACACGTCCAACCAACAGATTGGCCATGTTTACCAGCCGCAAGGCCAGACCGCCTTCACCCATTATTTGTCCGGTCAAAATAAAGAACGGAATCGCCAGAAGCGAATAACTGCTAATTCCTTGAATCATTTGCTGCCCGACTACCGGCAGAGGAATATCCATATACATAACGGTAAGCATTGTCGATCCGACCAGTGTAAGAGCGATTGGAAAACGGAGCAGGATCAGTACTAAGAAGCTTACTCCCAATAAAATTGATGCTATTGCTTGATCTTCCATTATTCAGCCCCCTCTTCCAGTCCCTGATGCCGACGGGTATCAACACCAAAAAACTGCAGTGCTGCATAGGCACAGACCATGATCCCGCTTACGGGCATTACGGCGTAGACTACGCTAGAAGGCAATTTTGTTGCCGGCAATGTTGATTCACTCATAAGAACGGTAAAATCAAAACCTTGAATAATTAAATAAAGTCCAAAAGCAAACGTACAAATTTCAATAAAACGATCCAATATAGTGACAAGCTTAACTGGTAAATAACTGTCAATTGTGTCCATTGCCAAATGAAGACCTTCTCTGAAGCCGATCGCCATTCCCATAAAAGCAAACCACACTAACAACAGCAGCGTAACTTCTTCAGACCAAAAGAAAACAAAATTAAATAATTTCCGCGTCACGACCTGCATAGTAACAATGAAAATCATTGAAAGCAGCGCTAACAAAGCAAATGTTTCCAGCCAATTATCCACAGCTAATACAAATTTGCGCAGCATTTGCACTTATCTTACCCCCTTTGTTTGAATATTCTTTTCTTTACTATTGTACCTGCTTGCCTCTTTATAGTGTAATACTGTTTTTTTTGAATTTTTTGTGTTTTTTTTAGATGTTTAAAAAATAAAGCTGCTTACTTTTACCATATGGCAAAAGTAAGCAGCTTATCGTGATTTGTTTATTTAGAAGAAGTGCAGACCAACAATGAAGATAATACCAGACCAAATCAGGGAGGTTACACAATACCCCATGATATCGCGAACACCAAGACCTGCAATAGCCAGCGCCGGCAGCGCCCAGAAAGGCTGCGCCATATTCATCCACGCTTCTCCGTAAGCAATTGCCATTGCAGCTTTTCCTAAATCAGCACCCAGAGCCTGAGCGGCCGGAATGACAAACGGACCTTGTACAACCCAGTGACCACCGCCGGAAGGAACTGCAAAATTAATGATCCCGGAGCTAAAGAAGGCCAAAACAGGGAATGTTTCTTTTGTGGCAATATTAACAAACCAGTTTGTAATAATGCCGCCCAGCCCGGAATGTTCCATCATAACCTGAATAGCCGCATATAACGGGAATTGAACAAGAATCCCGGCAGTTCCACGAGCAGCATTCGTTACGGCCCGCATGTACGACATCGGTGTTTTGTGCAATACGATACCGGCAGTAAAGAATATAAGGTTAACGGTATTGATGTTCATATTAAAGCCGTTTTTCATAAAATACATAATCAGATAGATCGTACCGAAAACGCCGATTACCAAGGACAGAAGCGGACTTTCTTCTAATTTTTCCGCAAAAGTAGCATTAGGTCCAAGTTTTTTGGCAGTAGAAGGTTCTTCTGCAAGAAGTGCCGGATCAACTGCAATTACATCACTTTCTTTAGGCATCATCATACGGCACAAGAATGGCAGCGTTACAATAAGCGCAACTGTAATAAAGATATTGTAAGGAGTGAAAATAGTTTGGGATAAGGGAATAATGCCTGCCAATTTTTCTATCGGATTTCCTTTCGTGGCAGCTACTAACGGAACAGAGCCGGACAAACCGCCGTGCCAGGTAAGGAAGCCGATATAAGCACTGGCAATCAGCAAACGATAGTCTGATTTAGGCACCCGCCGGGCCACTTCGCGGGCAAACAGCGCACCTACGACCAAACCAAAGCCCCAGTTGATAATGCAGCAAATCGCCGACATAAAAGTAACGAGCATAACACCCTGAGCCGGCGTTTTTGCCAGCGAAGCCAGGCTGCTCATTCCCCTGCGCAGCAAGGGCGAACTTGCCAAAGCATGACCGGTAACTAATACGAGCGCCATCTGCATAGAGAATGCCAGAAGATTCCAGAAACCGTCACCAAACATATTAACCATATCCATGGGGCTGCTTGGTGTGAGCGTGATCCCCAAAATGAATGTCAAAATAATCAATAGGATAGCAAAAACCAGCGGATCAGGTAAAAACCGGCCTACAAAAGTAGTAAGGGCTCGGGATATTGCTTGTATCATCGTATTACAGTCCTTTCATCGTCGTTATTTCAGAGTGAACAATAAATTCTGCTTCGGTACCTGCTTTAACAGCTGCAACATCAACGCCTGGAGCAATTTCTTCCAAAATCAGCTTTCCTTCGGTGATCCGGAAAACTGCCAGTTCCGTTACAATCATGGAAACTACGCCTTTGCCGGTCAGTGGCAATGTGCATTCTTTCAGGATCTTAGGAGCTCCCTTAGCAGTATGCTCCATGGCAACGATTACTTTTTTGGCACCTGCTACCAGATCCATTGCTCCGCCCATACCAGGAACCATTTTGCCTGGAACCATCCAATTAGCCAGATTGCCGTGCTGGTCAGCCTGGAGGCCGCCAAGTACGGTTACATCTACATGACCGCCTCTTACCAGTGTAAAGGACATAAGGCTGTCAAATACGGCACCGCCCGGAAGAATTCCGGCTGGTTTTCCTCCGGCGTTAACAAGATCAGGATCAGGCTCGCCCTGCACTGGCCCAAGGCCGGTAAAACCATTCTCCGAATGGAGGGTAACAGTAATTCCTTCCGGTAAATAATTAGTTACCAGCGTCGGCAAGCCGATACCAAGATTCACAACATCCCCGTCTTTGAGCTCTGCCGCAACACGGCGGGCGATAATCTCTTTTGCTTCCATCTATTTCGCCTCCCCTGAAACGATGATTTTGTCAACTAATATGCCGGGGGTCATAACTTCATCAGGATCAAGCTGTCCAACTTCAACAAGCTCCTCCACTTCAGCAATTACCAGGTCAGCAGCCAAGGCCATCACCGGGTTAAAGTTACGGGCCGATTTATTGTAAATTAGATTCCCCGCTTTGTCCGCCTTTTTGGCTTTGATAAGGGCAAGATCAGCTTTAAGCGCCTTTTCCAGCAAATACTCCTTACCGTCGACAGTTAACTTCTGTTTACCTTCCTCTACAATCGTACCTACACCGGTAGGAGTAAGCACTCCCCCCAGTCCTGCACCGGCAGCTCTGATTCTTTCAGCCAACGTTCCCTGTGGTACCAGATCGACTTGCATTTCACCGGCCATCATTTGTCGTCCGGTCTCGGGATTCGTGCCGATGTGCGAAACAATTGCTTTTTTTACTCGCTTGTTAACGACAAGTACACCAACACCGCTGTCAGGGAAAGCAGTATCATTGCCAATCAGCGTTAAATCATTCACTCCTGTTTCAAGCAACGCATTTACTAGAACAGTTGGAGTACCAACAGCCAGAAATCCGCCAATCATTACCGTCATTCCGGTCTGAAAAGAGGCAGAAACTTGCTGGATTGTTGTTAGTTTGTCCATGTAGCAGCACCTCCTGGAATTGTGTTAATTGATGAAATAGCATTCCACATTACATATTGCAAGAGTCATGCCAATGAAACTAGCGTAAAAAAAACAGCTTTTGCAGTACGCAAAAGCCGGAAACAAGTAGAGAAAAGCTGATATTTGTTGCACAGTGACTATTTTTTATACAGCAGTACCTTATCAACTAAACTTTTGGCTAGGCACTAGCAAAGTTCATACTCTTCAATTTTATAAAGCAACGCCCTTCTGCTCATAGCAAGGTCTTTGGCAGTTTTCACCTTATTGCCATTATTATTGGCAAGTGCCTGTTTAATGATATTGCGCTCGACCTGTTTAATAATTTCCTTCAGAGACTGACCTGTATAATCGCTGCTTGCTTCCATTGCAAGAATTTGCTGACGACTGAGCGACTGAGGCAAATCCTCGGGAAAAATAACACAGCCGGTGCTCATAATCACTGCCCTTTCGATAACATTGGCCAGTTCACGCACGTTGCCAGGCCAGTGATAATCTGCTAGCAGTGAACAGGTTTCCTGATCAAACATGGACATGGTTTTATTGTTTTCCTGGGCATACTTGTGCAAAAAGTAGTCAGCTAATAAAGGAATATCTTCTCTTCGTTCACGCAAAGGCGGTACATGAATATATACGACATTCAGCCGGTAATACAGATCTTCCCGGAAAGTACCTTTCGCCACCATTTCCTCTAAGCAGCGATTTGTCGCAGCAATTATGCGAATATCGGTCTTAATCGGCTCTGTTCCACCTACCCGCTCAAACTCCCGTTCTTGCAGCACCCGCAGCAACTTTACCTGCAAGGCCTGTGAAACCTCACCAATTTCATCCAAGAAAATCGTTCCTTTATTTGCCAGCTCAAAGCGCCCCAGTTTACGTGCTGCAGCACCGGTAAATGCACCTTTTTCATGACCAAATAACTCGCTTTCCAGCAAGGATTCCGGCAAGGCGCCACAATTAATTTTAATCAGCGGCCCATGGCTGCGCTGGCTGTTATAATGAATCGTGTTGGCAATCAGTTCTTTGCCTGTGCCGCTTTCACCGGTGATTAATACGGTTGCATTTGTGCTCGCAACCTTACCGATAATCCGGTATAGCTCCTGCATTTTGGGACTGTTTGTCAGCAGCTTGTCCAGACGGTAGTTACTGTATAATTCCTCGCGCAGCACCTTTACTTCTTCCGTAAGAGTCTGTACTTGCATAGCCCTCTTGATCAGCAGTTTTACTTCATCGATATTAAACGGCTTAATAATATAATCATAGGCTCCGAGCTTAACAGCTTCAACCGCCGTTTCCACTGCAGCAAAAGCAGTCATTAATATAACGAGAACCTCTTTATTCTCCTCACGGATCGCCTTAAATGCGGATAAACCATCCAAATGAGGCATGCGAATATCCATAATCACTAATGCCGGTTTAATAAGACGGGCTTTTTCAACAGCCTGCTGCCCATCATCCGCCGTCTCAACTGTATAGCCCTCTTTTTTCAAAACCGCCGTCAGCAGTTTGCGAACACTCTCTTCATCATCAACTACCAAAATCGTCCAATTAGACCGCATGATCTTCATCCTCTCCTCTTTGCCGAAGGGGAATATTTACCGTGATAGTCGTTCCCTGCCCGACAACGCTGTCTACCTTGATTTGTCCCTGGTGGGCCGTGACAATGCGATGAACCACGGGCAATCCAAGACCGGTACCGGTTTCTTTAGTGGTGTAAAAGGGATCAAAAATTTTAACTGCATCTTGTTCTGCAATTCCCACACCAGTATCAGTAAAAGAAATACATACCCGGGATGCTTCTTTATTCCAGGCTGTTCGTATTGTAATTATTCCCTGTCTCTGCATAGCTTGCATCGCGTTGATCACCAGATTTAGAAACACTTGTTTAAATTGTTCGGCATCCATTTCGACAAGCGGAAGGTCTGCCGCCATCTGCAAATCAAATTCCACCAGATTACGAACGGTTTTATTTTTAACAAGCACCAGTGTTTGTTCTAGCAGGTTGTTTACGTCAACCGTAGTAATAGACGCCGGGTTGGGGCGGGCAAAATACAGCAGTTCTTCAATAATCCGGTTCACTCGGTCTACTTCCCTGATAATAATGGGGGTGTATTCGCGGCGTTCTTCCTCACTGTCTGAATCAGCCAGATATTGAACAAATCCTTTAATACTGGTAAGAGGGTTTCGCACCTCATGAGCTACTCCTGCCATCAATTCCCCCAGGGCTGCCAGCCGGTCCGCCCGTTTGACCTGCTGTTCCAAACGGTGATTGGCTGTAAGATCACGGAAAACAACAACTGCTCCGATTATTTCCTCATTCGCATTGCGCAGACGGGTCGTACTGGTACTAATATGAATGGTTCCGGTCCGCACCGGATAATCAGTCTCCTGGCCGAGATGGCTCTTACCCGTCCGGAGCGTATCAAGAAGCAGACTATTGAACCGCTTCCCATGGCAAAATACTTTTTCATATGCGACGCCGACAATTTCCTCTGCCTCATACCCGGTCAGGCGTTCAGCCGCTTGATTAAGAGATGTTATCACTCCGTGATTGTCAACCGTAATGATACCGTCTGTCATACTATCCATAATATGCTCAGTTAACGTTCGCGCTTCTACAAGCGATTTGGCCATATTATTAATAGCTGCTGCAATTTCACCGATTTCACCCGTTGGCCCTGTAATAGGAATTTTGAGGTCCTTTTCCATACGCCTCAAGCCCTCTTTAATGGTATTCACTCCGCTGACAATGGTATCGGCAAACCATAAAATCAGGATAATACTGAGCGCCATACCAACACCAACCGACCAAAATATATTGCGTTCCATGTCCGCAATTTGCATCTGAATATCATCGGTTAATTCATTAGCCCATACATAGCCGATTACCTGTTCATTGCGAATGATCGGCACCATGGCATTCATAATGCTCCCTCTCACCAATGGACCTACCTGCACCCGGCTCTCGCCGGTACGCATGACCATCATTCCCGGATGCTGCTCACCGATGACCACTCCTACTTTGCCGGAGTAAAGACTGCTGGGACCGTAAGTTACAATGCCCTGCACATCCGGTGTGTACACATAGTAACCTGCTCCAACGCCGGGATATACGGCCGCTACCCTATCAGTAAATCCAGCCAAAGCTTGATTAAGTACTTTGAGCTTCGCGTTCCCATCCGCCTGTTCTGCATTTTCTCTAATCAGTATTTCATTAAAACCGCTGCCAATATTTTGCTCCAGCAGCCTGGCAGCACCGAACAGTTTTCGCTCCTTTTCTGCAAGCAAAGCCGCCTCTGCATCGGTTTTCATAATATATCCCGCTACCACCATCGGAATGGTAACAACAAGCAAAGTAAGAATAATCATCTTACCACGCAAATTTGCTGGCCAAAACCCCTTCATAACTATCCTCCGTATTCACGCAGATCGTATCGTGTAGCTATATTGTAATATCATGCAACTATTATGCCAATGGAACAGAATTCCAGTTTACCACTTTCAAGTTCCGTTGAAACACTTTCACCAATTAAAAAAAGGATGACGGTTCTTCCCGTCATCCTTTTCGCTCATTTCTTATATTTACTTGGCAGATGCCTGCTGTGGTTCCTGTCCGTTCTCTTTTGCCGCAGCAGCCAGCTGTTTTTTGGCGTCCCTCGTTTGATGCCAGGCTGCCTTTGCCAATTGCAGTACCCGGTTCTCCAGTTTGGCTAATGGATTGCCTACCACCTTACCCAGATAGGATAACGCCATTTCTAGTTTGCCAGTGCGGCGCAGCAGCTCACCAATTAGATACTCCAACGCCATTTGACTCATATTGCCAATCGGCAGGCGCTCTTTTAAAAGTGCCTGTTCATAATAAGTACGGGCTTTATCAAGGGCCAGCTGCTCTGGCTCCTGTTCTTCACCTTCCCGGTAAAGCCATGCCAGTCTGAGATACAATGCTCCTAGCCGGCTGTTTAAGGCGCTGCTTAATTCAGCATAAAAAATTGCTAATTTATAAGTAGCAATGGCCTGCTCACGCGTACGGGGTCCGCTGAAATTCACATTAACCGCACGGCCAGTAAGAAAAGTTCGTATCTTATCAACCGCCGCAGCAGTTTGCTCAGCAAAATAGGTATCCATCGCCGCATAACCGCAATGAGGGCAAACCCATATTGCATAAAAATTGGGATTCACTTCTTTATAGTAAGTGCAGTAATCACTGTCTTGCTTAAGCATTGTTAAGCGGGTACGTGCCTTAGTTGCGGAAAAGGTTTTTTTGCATACCGGACAATCCTTGTCAGTAGTAAAAATCGGCTCTACAGCCATTAAACATCCCTCCCTGGTAATATAACCATACCATAAAAGCGAATGTTTTTATAGATACCTGTCCGTTTTTTTAGTTTCATGCCCCTGCCGCCGCAAAGGCCTCACTAACAATCGCCTGTGCTTCCTGCTGAATTTGCCGCAGATGCGCTTCATCTTTAAAGCTTTCCGCATAAATTTTATATATTTCTTCCGTTCCCGAAGGGCGGGCAGCAAACCAGCCATTTTGTGTACACACTTTCAGTCCACCGATAGCTTCGCCATTATAAGGTGCTTTCGTCAGCTTTGCTGTAATTATCTCACCTGCTAGCCTATCGGCTTTTACTTGCTCAGGGGTAAGCGCTGCCAATACAACTTTCTGCCTTGCATTAGCCGCAGCATCCATTCGCGTATAAACAGGTGTCCCAAAACGGTCTGTCAAGCTCCGGTAGTGCTCGCCAGGATCACGCCCCGTCTTAGCAGTGATCTCTGCCGCCAGCAGGCAAAGCTGAATACCGTCTTTATCAGTGGTCCAAACCGTTCCATCCTTTTTAAGAAAAGCAGCTCCGGCGCTCTCTTCGCCGCCAAAGCCAAAAGACCCATCAACCAGGCCATTTACAAACCACTTAAACCCAACTGGCACCTCAGCCAGTTCCCGATTTAAACTACCTGCAACGCGATCAATCATTGAGGAACTCACAATCGTTTTACCGATTGCCGCATCTTTGCGCCATCCCGTACGCTGCTGAAATAAATAACAAATTGCTACTGACAGGTAATGATTAGGATTGAGCAGACCGCTGCTGGGTGTGACAATTCCATGGCGGTCGAAATCGGGGTCATTGCCGAAAGCAAGATCATATTTATCTTTTAAATCAATTAGTCCGGCCATCGCATAGGGTGAAGAGCAATCCATCCGGATTTTACCGTCACTATCCCTATTCATAAAGCTAAAAGTCGGATCAGCATATCCATTAATTACATCAATAGAAAGGCCATAAACTTCCGCAATCGGCTGCCAAAAACCAATACCGGCCCCCCCCAGAGCATCTGCTCCAAATTTAAGCCCCGCTGCCTTAATACTATCCATATCAATGCAATTTTTCAGGTCATGTACATAAGGCATGATGAAATCATATTCGTGAACAGTAGGCGATTTTAGTGCCCGTTCGTAAGACAGACGGGCGACCTCGGTATTCCCTTGCTGTAAAAACAAATTGGCTTTCTCAGCAATCCACTTGGTAATACCGGCATCAGCTGGCCCTCCATTGGGAGGATTGTACTTAATACCGCCATTATCCGGCGGATTATGTGAAGGCGTAATGACAATTCCATCAGCCAGCCCACTTTTCCGACCTTTATTATAGCTTAAAATAGCATGGGAAATTGCCGGTGTAGGCGTATAATTCATATCTTTGGCAATTCGTGTTTCAACCTGATTAGCAGCCAGCACCTCTAGTGCGGAAATAAAAGCAGGCTCAGATAACGCATGCGTATCGAAGCCAATAAACAGAGGACCTGTTATCCCTTGCAACTTACGATAACAACAGATAGCCTGCGTAATGGCATAAATATGGTCTTCATTGAAACTATACAAAAATGAACTACCCCGGTGCCCGGAAGTACCAAAAGAAACTTGCTGCGACGGCAGGCTGCCGTCGGGCTTATTCGTATAATACGCACTAACAAGACGCGGTATATTAACCAAATCAGACCTTTGTGCCTTTTTTCCTGCGAATGGGTGGATCGACATACTCGCTACACCTCTCCATCAATTTGTCTTCTTATTATGTATTGACATAATTTCCATTATTTTCTATGTTATCATGACCCCTCAGAAGAAGCAATAGAGGACAATCACCGAAAGAATTGAGCAAAAATTAAACAAGCAAAGAGGAGCCTGTCATTTTTTTATCGAATACTATTGAAAAGTAAGTTTACTGGAGGATTGAAGATGAAAAAAGACCTTCTAGTACCTTTTGACGGTTCAAAAAATGCAACGGAAGCACTTCAACTGGCAATTACATGGGCCAAAATGCTGCAAGAAAAAATTGTTTTATTAAATGTTCAGCATAGTTTCCGTACAGTTCATACTAAAATGTTTTTCAATGATCACGCGATCCACGAATATCAGGAACAATTATTCCACGAAGCAGTGGCGCCAGCCAAAAAGCTTCTGGAAGAATCGGGCGTAGAATTTGAGATTAAATTAAGAATCGGTGATGCCAAAGAACAAATTTGTCTTGAAGCAACACTGGATCAGCCTTATCAACCGGGTCAGTGTCTGACCACAGGAGTCCGTATGATTATTATGGGTTCCCGCGGCATGAATCCCGTTCTTGGCGGGTTGTTAGGAAGCGTCAGCTACAGCGTTGTCAATGCCGCTCCCTGCATGGTAACGATTGTGCCGTATTCTTGTGATTAAAGTCTAAAAGAAGCGATAAAAAGAAGCATTTCTTTGCCTATGCGAAGATTTGCTTCTTTTAGCTATTTACTCTTTGGCTTCTGAAGTCTGGCTGCGCTTCCGGTAATACATAAATCCTCCATAAAGTACAGCGGTCAGTGCAATCCACAGTATAATACGGGTTGTATGATTTGCAGCAAACAATAAATCCCGCCCTAAGTATACCTCGGCAATGATGGAAGGTATTTTACCTAAAGCCGTTGCTGCAATATAATCGCGAAAAGAGATCTTTCCTGCCGCCGCAGCCACATTAATCAGCCCCGAAGGAGAAAAAGGAAGCAGTCTGGCAACAAAGACAGTCCAGAATCCGCGTTTAGCCGTAAACTCATACGCCTTCTGCCATCCGGGCCGACGTTCCACTACCCGGGAGGCTCCCTTTTCGAGCAGCGGTCTCGCCAATACAAAAGCTACGACTGCACCTAGCACCTCCGATACCCACGATAAGGCTACGCCAGGCCAAAAGCCAAAGATAAGTCCATTGGCTCCAGAAAATACAACTGTCGGCAAACCAGACACATTAATAATAGTCCCTAATAAAATACTTACAGCAATTGACCAATTGCCATAGCTTTTGATATGCAGTGATAGCTGGCTTATATCGCTGCTTGCCGCAAGCTCAATTAACTTATCAAAAAAACCAGGTTCAACAAAATAAGCAACGGCAGCCAAGGCTATCACAGCAAGAATAGCTATTATACTTCGCATAGTAAGCTCCCTTCAACAATTAGGTAAGGATGTGAGAATAGTGGATGAAAAACTGGCACAATCTACTCAGAGTCTGCTAGAATTACTGGAAAGTGCTGACAAGGAAGATATCGATGTTCTCATCCGATATAATTATGGCGAGTACCGAGATACTACCATACAAGAGCTTATAAAGACAATGTTGGATAATGGCAGCCACGATATTGGACGCCGTCTATGGGGACAGGCACACTATCTGGAAATTGTCCGTGATGTGGCCAATCGTTTTCATGTTAAGTGGCAGGAGAACGACAGTGAACAAATTTTAGAAAGCCGGCTGCTGGCAGAAATTTTTCAACAGTCCTGGGACAAAATGTCCTCTAAAGACAAAGCAGCTCTCTATGATGCCTTGGGGCAATCTGCAGCTGACGGCGAACGCTTGAGTAAGGCACTAATCGACGGAACGTTCTATGATCTCCTGCCGGCCACCGGTTATCTGGTTATCTGGAATGTTGCCCGCCTCGTTGCAGCAGCCGCTGCACGAGAAGCAGGTATAATCACATTGGAGAGCCTTATGGGAAGTTTTGTGGCCGAGCTGCTGGGGCCAATCGGCGTTGTAGCCGGAGTAGTTATACTTTTGACAAGCCTGGCCGGCCCTGCCTACCGTAAGACCATTCCCACCGTTATTCAAGTCGCGTACATTCGTCAGAAGAGTCATTTGCAAACAAAAGGCGATATATCTTCTCTTTAATTCGACGCGTATCTTCTATTTTCCTCGCTAACTTCAGTTGATAAGACAAAGAGACCTGCTTGCATATAGGTGCTTGCGGGTCTCTTTCTTACTAAGCTGACACGAATACCCTTTAAAAAAAGATACCCACAACTCATAAATGAGTCATGGGCATTACTATCCACTTAAACGATAACTACTCCTGTTTCCTTATTAAACAGATGTGCCTTCTCCATATCAAAATGAAGTTGAACTGCCTCACCCACTGCAGGCTTATAGTCAGGCGCCGCTTTAATGATTGCCGAATCTGCGCCAATTTTTACGTTAACCAGCGTTTCCGATCCTAATACTTCCACTAAGTCAACAATGGCAGATGCCTGGTCTTTTTCCAAGCTGCTCGGACACATATTTTCCGGTCTCACGCCTAAGGTCACTTCCTGTCCATCATATGCAGCAATCTTTTCAGACCATTGAGCCGGAGCAATAACGTCTACAGATTCACTAATAAAATGAAATCCATCCTGCTGTTTTTGCAGCTTGCAGGCAATAAAATTCATTGGAGGCGTGCCAATGAAACTGGCTACAAACTGATTCGCAGGTTGGTCATACAAGGTTTGTGGATCAGCAACCTGCTGAATGACACCATCTTTCATGACGATAATGCGGTCAGCCATGGTCATTGCCTCTACCTGATCATGGGTAACATAAATAGTAGTAATCCCTAGTCTAGCCTGTAGTTTAGCTATTTCAGCCCGCATTTGCACGCGAAGCTTTGCATCTAAATTTGATAACGGTTCATCCATGAGAAATACTTCTGGCTCGCGGACAATCGACCGTCCAAGTGCAACACGCTGCCGTTGGCCACCAGACAACTCCCTGGGCTTACGCTGTAAATAGCTGGTAATTCCCAAGATCTCTGCTGCCTCTTTTACTTTGCGGTCAATTTCATCGTTAGGTAAATTGCGCAGTTTCAGCGCAAAGGCAATGTTGTCATACACATTCATATGCGGATAGAGCGCATAATTCTGAAACACCATGGCAATATTGCGGTCCCGAGGAGGCTTGTCACTCACCAGCTTTTCCCCAATATAAATATTGCCTCCCGTTTGCTTTTCCAGTCCGGCAATCATTCGCAAAGATGTCGATTTGCCACATCCTGAAGGTCCAACAATAACGACAAATTCTTTGTCGTTTATTTCTACGTTAAAATCATTAACGGCAATGACATCTCCGAATTTCTTTTCTATGTGTTCACACACAACACGTCCCATTACTTCAAACCCCACTTTTCATAAATTACCAGTAGTACCTTGTCAGTTCTAAATCAGTATTCACTGGATTAGGGCTGACAAGGTACTACCCCTTTACAGCTCCCATAGTCAAGCCTTTGATAACATACCGTTGGAATACCATCGTTAAAATAATAGCTGGTGCAATAATAACAATTGTCGCGGCCATAACCGGACCCCAGCTAACATCTGCATACGACACAAAATTATATACCGCAATCGGTAATGTCTTCGTTTCCTCAGCACTAAGCACTAAGGAGAACATAAAATTATTCCAGGAGAAAAGGAAGGATAAAGTTGACGCCGTAATGATTCCAGGTCCTGACAAAGGCAGAACAATTTTGAAAAACGCCCCTTGCAACGTGCAGCCATCAACTTGTGCCGCTTCTTCCAGTTCATGAGGCAGCCCATCAAAATAATTGACCATAATCCAAACGATTAAAGGCAGCCCAACAAGCATATGGCTGGCAATCAGCGTTGCAAAAGAATCGATCATGCGTAATTTTGAAAACAGAATATACCAGGGAATCAAATACGAAATACCCGGCATGAGTCGCGCTATCAGAATAAAAATTCCCAGCCCATTTTGTTTGTACCGGGAAATAGTATAAGCTGCCGGCAAACCAATCACCAGGGATAATACGGTTGATCCGACTGCTATAATCGAGCTGTTTAATAAAAACCGCCCAAAATCCTGCTCGACAAACACTCTGGCATAGTTTTCCAGCGTAGGAGTAAATACCCATACTGGAGGCATCGCCACAATTTGTGCCTGAGTCTTAAAAGAGGCTGATAATATCCATAAAAACGGGAACAAGAACGGAATAAGTACCAGAACTACTAAACCGCCCCAGAGGATCTTGCTTAATAACGATTCGTTTTTCATCTTACACCACCTCAGCTAATCCGATAAAATTACTGTTCTGTCTTCTTCCGCGTCCATAGTACCAGCAAGTTGAAACCGAGAACCAGAGCCAAAAGGGCCACAAGAACTGAAGATGCAGCACCAAAGCGGAAATAGCCGAAGGCCAGGTTATATCCGTAAATATTTAGCGTCTCAGAGGCAAAGCCTGGTCCGCCAGCCGTCATAGTATAAATAATGTCAAAAGTTTTAAAGGCATCAATACTACGCAAAATAACAGCAATCAGGATTGTTGGCAGCAACAGCGGCAGTGTCACATAACGGAGTACCTGCCATCGGGTAGCTCCATCTACTTCTGCAGCTTCAAAGGGATCTGTCGGCAAGGCAGCCAAGCCGGCAAGAACAATCAATGTTACCATCGGGGTCCATTCCCATATATCAACAATTGCCAGTGCCGGAATTACGCTATCTTTTGAAGCAAGCCAGCTGGATGCAGGTAAGCCTAACAGCTTAAGAGCATAATTACCTAACCCGATTGTCGGTTCATAAAATAACGTCCAGGCCAAGCCGATCGCAACAGGTGTTGCTACCATCGGCAGCAATAGAATTGTCTTAGCAATATTTTGACCTTTAAAGTCCCGGTTAAGTATTAACGCAATTGCAACTCCCAGGACAGTTTCAACACCAACCGCTAAAATAGTAAAATAGCCAGTTAACCATACCGAATTATAAAAACGCTCATCTTTGAACAAAGCTATATAGTTGCTTAACCCAACAAAATTCGCTTCTCCGCCAGAGGCCATAGACCAATCGGTCAAGCTTACCCAAAGCGTGTACAATACAGGAAATCCCATCATTGATACAACAAAGACAACAGCCGGTAGCGGGAAAATCCAATGTATATTGCGCTCTATATAATGATTCACGCTTAACTTCCTCCTACAAGCACACTTGTCCTAAAATTTGCAGTCCTGCTTAAGTACTAGTGATTAAGATGGTGCGGCTAGCAAGAAGCCGCACCATCCCTATTCTCTTCAAAAAAACTATTTACCTTCACCGGACTTCTGCAGCAATTCGTTTACTTTCGCATTTGCTTCAGTAGCCAGGCTTTGGATATCGGCAGTACCGCCGGATTCAATTGATTTTACAATTACGTCTCCAATAGCATCGCGTGCTTCAACAACAGCTGTCATGAGCGGACGATCATAAGGAGTTGCCGTTGCAGCTGTTTTCTTGGCAATATCAGCAAGACCAGGCTGCAGCTTAGCTGTGATTTCAGAATCACTCCAGATGGAATTACGTGCAGTTGTGTTGCCTGCCAATTGAGCTTTTTTCATTGTTTCTTTGCTGGACAGCCATTTTACAAATTCCCAGGCAGCATCTTTATTCTTGGATTGCGCCGATACAGATACGGCCCATGGAACTACGTTAAAGGGCTTAAAGCCAGAGGGTCCGGCAGGAAATGGTGCCAGTCCGACTTTATCAGCTATTTTGGATTTTTGCGGATCAAGAAGTCCGGGTAATAAAGTACTCGCGTCAGTCCACATAGCAACCTTACCGCTCGCCATCAAAGCTTGTGCTTGCGGCCAGCTCATATTGGTTACGCCGGGAGGTCCGTACTCTTTTAAAATTCTGCCGTAAAATTGAATAGCTTTTACAGCTTCAGGTGTATCAATAACCGATTTTCCATCTTTCAGGAAGTCTCCACCAAATTCAAACAGGTAGCTGGAGAACTGTGTTACAGCAGCACCGCGCTGGCCTCGTGAAACGATACCATAGATATCTTTTTCCGGGTTATGCAGTTTTTTGGCTGCTGCTTCTAACTCTTCTAAAGTGGTAGGTGGCTTTAAGCCTGCCTGTTCAAACAAGTCTTTGCGGTAAAACAGCATCTGCCATTCACTTACAATTGGCACTGCATATGTAGTACCATTTAAGGTTGTTGCTTCAACAGCAGATTTTTGGAAATCTGCCCAATCCCAGGCTGCAGGCGTTTTGTTTGCATCACTGAGGTACGGATTCAATGGCTCATACCATTTATTTTTGGAGAACAACCGGCCTTCTTGCAGAGGCCGTGTCATAAATACGTCGATGGTGGAAGAGCCGGAAGTCATTTCAACTGTCAGTTTTTGAGTCAGTTGGTCCTCAAAATAGCTTTCCATGTTTACTTTAATGCCGGTTTGTTTTTCGAATTCAGGAATTAGAGCCTTAATCGCTTCGGGGTAAGGATGGTTAGTTGCGACAAAACGAATTGTTTTGCCAGCAAATTTTTGTCCGTCCTGCTGTGCTTCCTGTTTTTTACCTCCACAGCCGGTAAATAGCAGGGTTAGCGACAGCAGCATAATAAATAATGGCCACCGTTTCATTTGGAAATCCCTCCTGTTGTCTTTGTTGGCAATTTTACTGCATGTCCCTCCACAAACGCAGAGAACATGCAATTTCAGAATATAATATTCTGTATTTTTTCCAACCTACCTGCTTAATGTGAAAATTAATTTCTAAAATCGTAATATTTTTTATTTAATCTTTCACATTCTTTGTTTGCTTCAGTGCACCGGGACCATCTTGCGCTACCTCAACTTCGGCCTCGCCAAATGTCTTCATGTCATTAATGACATGCAAAGCTGCATTAACCAGCGACATTCCCAAGGCGGCTCCTGTTCCTTCTCCCAGCCGCATATCCAAATGCAGGTGGGCAGGAACTCCAATCATATCCAGTGCAACTTTATGAGCAGGCTCAGTGGAAATATGTGATCCTATGAGATAGTCTTTGACATTTGGTGCAATTTTAACCGCAATAAGTGCTGCTGCCGTCGTAATCAATCCATCTACTATAACTGCGGCCCCGCCTGAAGCAGCGGCCAGGATAACGCCGACCAATCCGGCAATTTCCAACCCGCCAACTTTGCTCAAAACTGCAATGGGATCATTACTGTCAGGCTGATTAACGGCTAAAGCGGTTTCAATCACCTGAATTTTTTTGTTAAAAATTTCATTGGAAATTCCCGTACCTCGACCGCATAGCTCAGCAACAGGCAAACTGCTATAGCAGGCGATAATTGCTGTGGCGGCAGTAGTATTGGCGATTCCCATTTCTCCCAGTCCTAAAACGCGCGAACCTTTCGCAATTTCCTGGCGGGCTATCTTGATCCCCACTTCAATTGCCTTGCGTGCCTGTTCCAGAGTCATCGCCGGGCCAACGGCAATATTCCCTGTCCCCAAGGCGATCTTTTCATGATGCAGCTCAAGTACAGGCGGCAGCTCATTCGCCACACCGATATCAACTAGCGCAAGCTGGGCGCCAACATGCTCTGCAAATATTGTTACAGCAGCCCCACCGTCTATATAATTTTTTACCATCTGCACTGTTACCTGCTGCGGATAAGCACTTACCCCTTCTACTGCTACTCCGTGATCAGCCGCCATCAAAATGATACTCTTCTTGATATTTTGCGGCCGGGGAAGACCGGTAATGCCTGCCATTTGAAGAGCCAAGTGTTCAAAAGAATGTAAACTATTTAAAGGTTTTGTTAAGTTATCCAGCCTCAGCTGGCACTTTTCCATGGCTATTCGATCTAACGGCTGTATTAAAGAGATGCTTTCTTCAATCATCTTCTATCCTCCTGCGAATATTTCCCACCCTATAATTGTCTGGAGACCCCTGCATTTTCAAAAGTCTTCATATTATTGACCATTTTGACTGAAATCGTCAGCATATCCACTACTACCGAGGCCCCAATTGCCTCTCCCAAGCGGACACCCATGTCCACACACGCCTCAAGATTCAAAAAGCGCAATGCCAGAATATGAGCAGGCTCACCGGATAAATGAGAGGCAAACATATAATCTTTACAGATAGGATGAATCGCATTGGCGATCAGTGCAGCGGCAGTAGTATTCAACCCATCAATAATAACTGCACATTTATTAGCCGCTGCGCCCAGCACAACTCCAGCTAATGCGCCAATTTCAAAGCCGCCTACTTTAGCCAGTACATCAATACCATCCTGCCTGTCTGGCTTATTAACTTCTAATCCACGGCGCACAGCATTGATTTTTACGATCATTCGTTGATCGGATATTCCTGTTCCCCGCCCGGTAACTTGCTCCGGAGTGAATCCAGTGAAAGCAGATACGATAGCGGCGCTGGCAGTCGTATTGCCGATTCCCATTTCGCCTAAGCTGAAACTATTGTACCCCAGCTTTACCCGGTCATTAACAATTTCAATTCCTGTTTCAATCGCCTGTATCGCCTGCTCACGTGTCATGGCCGGCCCTTGTGTAAAATCCTCGGTCCCATATGCTATTTTACGCTGCAAAAGGCCGGGAACATGGGATAAGTCACCCGCGACTCCCATATCTGCAACCACCATATCAGCACCGCAATAATTAGCAAATGCATTGGCACTGGCCCCTTTGGCAACAAGATAGTTCGCAGTCATCCCCAGTGTTGTCTCTATCGGATAGGCACTAATGCCCTGTCTGGCAACGCCATGATCGGCACAAGTAATTACCATACAAGTACGTGGCAGTTCGGGGTGCACCTGTCCGACAATACCTGCATATTGTTTAACCATGCTTTCCAAGCGTCCAAGGCTGCCTTGCGGTTTAATCAGGCTGTCCAGACGGCTTTGCACCTTCTCCATCGTCACTGCATCAGGCAGCACAATTTTCTGTAGCGTTTCTTGCAATAAACTCATAACTGACCTCCATTATCCTGAATTACTAAATTTGCAAATTTAGGAAAAAATAAAAGGCCTCTTTGGCAACTCCAAAAAAGCCTTCTTTTCCATGAAGGATGTTAGCACGGTATCAAGGCAGGTCTCCTGGCTCCCGGATCATCGACGATTTGCACCTTCCCCTTTTACGAGTGGCATTGCAAGATCTCACCGGTACAGTGGTGGGCCCGCGCCTATGCAAGATGTTGTTATCCCGCTCAGACTTCCCTATTCTCCCCCAACAAACGTTGGCGGCACCTCAACCGCTTTTATCCAATTGATGTCATTATAGCAGGACATATTCCTGCCGTCAACGCACATCTGCTTGTCCTGCCATCTTATCCGATGCAGCAACTCCTTTACGAAAATCGGATATGTACGAACAGTAGGCTATGCTAAATAACCTCGCACACATATAGCAAGACTAGCGCTCTGGCCTGATTCATCAGACTGGAAAACTAGACGGGCATATTTAGCTATGCTATTAGGAATAAGCGGCTTTGTTTCTCCTGGCCTTATGGAGTTCAGTTCGCCTTCGGTAATCCAGTTTATCCCGTCAGGGCTGATTTGCAGTGCGATTAAGGCACCGCTTTTCCCTGTATTAATAACAAAGTAAGTGTACATGTATTGCAATACATTCAAAGTACCCGCTGTTTGGACCACACTACCTGTGCTCACCCTGCAATCGAACTCAAGTGTGGGATTGCAATTCTGAGCAGTACTGTAGTCAATAAATGATATATGTAAAGCTGGCCAGCAAAGGGAATTACAGCAATTTCTGCTGCAAAATCCGCTAATGCCAGATTGCTTGCTATAACTGTTGTCAGCTGGTTTCAAAAGAATTCCTAAGTTTGCTGCTGTACCACTATGCCATTCTTGAACTAACGGAGTAATGTCAAAATCAATAAATTTATTATTGCCTTGAATAACTGACAGGCAAACAGGAACAGGATCAATGATAAGGTCCTGTAAGCGAACCCTATTTTCCTTCCACGGAGAAAGTATCCTATGGACAGCAATCGCTTTCTTCCGATTAGGAAAAAGATTTTCATATAAATAAAGTGTAAGCGTCCCATTGACGATTGCCTGCATCAAAGGCAGCGAAGCAGTATCAAAAGCAAGTAATGATTGAAAAATTTCCCTTTCCTTGCCAACAAGCAATGTATACTTGTCACAAAGCTGCCGCCCCTGTTTGCTGGTGGTTGCCGTAGCGGCGCGAATAGGCGGCTTAACCGTCTTCACCCCCATCCAACGATTCCCTCCTTACTTATGTATTTTGTCTCCAACAAAAGGTTGGAGACAAAATGCCTTACAGATTCTATTATGAGGTTTGACCCTGGAAGAATATCGTGAGATCAACTGAACTAGCTGCATTGACAGCAGAATAATATACCCGGGCATATTTTAAGAATACTGATGCTACTAGACAATCTGCACTTCCCGGGCTCAAAGTAACCACAGAGCTGTTATCGAACCAGTTTATCGCATCTGGACTTACCTGCAGCTTAGCCGCAGCCTGAGCATTAGGTTCTGATGTTGACTGATTAACCAAACCAAACGAATACTGGGCTACACCAAGTACGACATATGGATTAGATGGTGAGCCGGCTATATCCACAATACCAGTCTTCGCTTCGGTTACATCAGTTGTAGCCAATGCAGAAACTACAGACAGACCTGCACTGGTAATCAACAAGCCACCAGTAGGCGGTGTTACACTTAATCCTGCTGCAGGAGCAGTTACAACCAGACCGTTTGCAGGTCCTGTTACACTCAAGCCCGATGCAGGCGCGGTAACGATCAGTCCATTTGCAGGACCGGTTACACTTAAGCCCGATTCAGGGGCAGTCACCAGTAAGCCATTAGCAGGTGCCGTTATGGCAAAGCCGTCAACAGGCGGTGTTACGCTTAATCCCGATGCAGGGGCGGTAACAATCAGTCCGTTCGCCGGGCCAGTTATACTCAGGCCCGACGCGGGAGCGGTGACAATCAAACCATTCAATGGTCCTGTCACACTTAAGCCCGACGCAGGGGCGGTAACAATCAGTCCATTAATAGGCCCAGTCACGCTAAGACCGGTGTCAGCAACAGTGACCAGCAGACCGGAAACAGGGGGTGTAATTGCTAAATTACCGGCTCCATCTGTATTGATTGCTATATTTTGAGAACCAAAGATTTTTACTCGCGCCTGATCTGCTACGTCCTGGATAATTTTAAAGTTAGGCATAGATCAAACAGTCTCCCTTCCTCCAAACGATACAGTAGAATTTCTACCGTCTTTATAGATTATGTTTTTGCTTATTTATGGTGACTGTCTGGAAGGAAGTTTTTATGTCAATGCCATTTTCCTTGAACAACGAAAATACCCTGTGCATATATTGATAGTAAAACAATATGGGGTATGAAAAGTGAGTAAAAAGATTAGTTTGTGCATGATTGTGAAAAATGAAGAAATAAATTTAACCCGTTGTTTAGCTAGCATAAAAGGGTTCGTAGACGAAATTATCATAGTCGACACTGGTTCAACCGATTTGACGATTAAAGTTGCTGAAGACAATGGAGCAGTTGTCATTCCCTTTTTATGGCAAGATGATTTTAGTGCAGCCCGCAATGCCTCCCTAGAGGCAGCCTCCGGCGATTGGATTCTGTTTTTGGATGCCGACGAGGC
This sequence comes from Sporomusaceae bacterium UBA1887, assembly GCA_002337925.1. GTDB lineage: Bacteria > Bacillota > Negativicutes > Sporomusales > DSM-15969 > Anaerospora. Next base: position 10,743 of record DDHB01000003.1, on the reverse strand, counting down.
ACTGGAACCGGAAAGCGGACAAATCCTCCGCCAAGTTATTGCAGGCGAAGAGGAAGGCTTCTTTATAAAAATTATCAATTTGATTGGCTCCGAGGGCAGCATAGAAAGCTCACCGGATTTAGTATTCCGCCTGTTTCGCAACAAACCGGATTATCGCTTTCGGGGAGCGATTCACGAACAAATAGTCGATGTAATCCTCGAAAAAAACGGCCAAGCCCGCTTTCAAATAGCAGAAGGCATTGTTCTTCGGCATTACGGTTATTTAAACCAGCAGATACTGGAAAAAAACAAAAAAGTCCGCAATCTGACTATTATAAAGAAAGAATTGGATAGCAACCCGGATAATCATATGCTGCGCTACCATTATGGTATAGAACTGTACCGTGCTGACCGCTTCACAGAAGCTGCTGAAGAACTGACAAAAGCAGCTAATAACACCGATCCTAAGACCGTATACTATCCCAAATTACTGCGTTATATCGCTCTGGCTCACTATAGTGCGCAAAAATATGACTGGGCGCTAGAGGCAATAACTCTGGGTCTGCAATTTTTTCCCGATTATGCCGATCTCTATTACTATGGCGGCTTGATTCAACTCGAACAACAAAATTATGCTGCTGCTTACCAATGGTTTCACCAGGCGCTGGCTATGCCGGAGCAGCCAGCCTATTATGCACCCTTTAGCGGCAGCCGTGGCTTTCGGGCTTATTATCAGGTGGGACTCTTAGCAGAAGCATTTGGTAATGAAGAGGAAGCCTTACGGTTTTACCTGCTTAGTATCCAGGATAATGCTGAATTCACAATTGCCCTATATGCAATTGTTCGCATCTTAGACCCCCGCAGCAACCCTGAATATACCAAGGAAACGATGGAAAAGCTTTGCGACTTCTGTACACCGGAAGCCCAGCGATTGATCGGCACCATTTACTTCACCGAAGGTGCCTATAGTATGGCCTATGAGTATTTGGAAAAAATCGAACCGTCCTCTTTAGATGACTATACTTCTATATTAAAAGCAATATGCCTGATACAACAAAAAAGAACTATCGAAGCAATTCGTATTCTTGATACAATCCCTCCCGGTCAGCCCCATTTCCCTCTGGCAATGCTGAATAAAATACTATGCTTCTGGTTTGAAAATAATCGCACAAAAGTACGTGCACTCTGTGAAGAATTCTTATCAATGGGCCTATCGCCCGATACTGGTGCAGTAGTCACTATGTTGAAGGATTCTCTTTATAAGCGAATCTCTAATGCTCCAGCAATCCTGCAGACTGAAGGAATTGCACTTATCAAAGACATCGTGCTGCGGTCACTGGATCTTAAAAATGTACCGCTGGCGGAAAGTCTGCTCGCCCGTCTGGATAAACACTGCCAACAGGAACACGCCTTGGATTTTGCCCGGATTTTTAGTCATTACCAGGAGTTTGATATTTCACTTACATTTACGGAAATAGCGCTGGAAGGAAATGCAGAAAGCGCCGGAGCCTGGTACCAGATGGCGGAAATATTAACAAAGCAAAACCGCCCCGAAGAAGCATGTCTTTGTTACCGGCGCACATTGTCTATCGAACCTCGGCAACCGCAATATTACGTAAAACTAATAAGACTTTATCAGGCTATGCGTCAGGATCTCTTGACTGAGGCCGCTCTGAGGTACCCAAATATGCCAATATTTAACGAGCTGCTAGGGGAGGAAAAAAGCAAATGACCGAGCGGCTTGCCTTAGTTATGATTGTCCGAAATGAGGGCGATCATCTGTCCGCCTGCCTAAACAGCGCCAAGGATGCTGTCGATGAAATTATTATCGTCGATACAGGCTCAACAGATGATACCGTATCTATTGCAAGACAGTATACACAACAGGTATATTCCTATCAATGGCGCGATGACTTTGCTGCCGCCCGCAATTTTGCACTATCTCTCACTACCTGCGAATGGGTTTTATCACTGGATGCCGATGAGGTATTGAGTAAGACCTCCAGCCTACGCTCCTTAATTACCAACAGTGCCTATACCGCTTTTCATCTGCCTCTTCATGCCTTAAAAAATGAAGATAACGTACTGGAGTATGATCGCTTTATGGTTCTCAGACTATTTCGCAGCTACTATCGCTTTCATGGCTCCATACACGAATTTATCAAAGTGGATACGCCTGCAGAGATCGGGCATGCCCAACTACCAGTCATCATTCATACGCCTGTCCAGGCACTTGAGCGGCATCACCGGAGAAACCGTAATATCCGCCTGTTAAAACATGCACTGAAGAAAAACAGTGCCGACCCCTGTCTTCATTACTATCTGGGCACAGAATGGCTGGGACTTGGACGCATTGATACCAGTATCGGCTTATTCCGGCAAGCGCTTAGCCAGCTGCCCTCTCAGCAGGAAGCATTTCGTACTGCTACTATCCGTCATCTCATTCATTGCTATAAAAACACCGGGCGACTCGACGAAGGCCTGTGCCTCTGCCTGGAAGAAAGTCAGAATTATTCCGAGTACTGCGACCTCTTCTTTGACGGCGGTGTTTTATTTGAACTAAAGGAAGAGTATGGTATTGCTCTAAAGTGGTTTCAGGCAGCGGTGCAGCTCCCTGAACCACCTCTCAGCTTTTTCCATACTGATGGCACAAACAGCTATCTTGCCTATTACCATTTAGGCTTTTGTGCCGAAAAATTAGGTTTATATAAAGAAGCCCAGCACTATTATGAGCAGGCGTTAGCAGCAAATAATGCCTATTACTATCCGTTATACCCGCTCATCCTGTTAAAACTAACACACCAGAGTGCGGAAGCTGTTCTGGATTTTCTGCGCACCTCAGGCCATTTCGCCTGCAGGGAAATAGCAGTAAGTATGGCAGAATTATTCTGGACTGCAGGTTTTCCCGATATTGCCCTGTCCTGTCTGGAAGAGTCTGCATGCGGGCTGCCTGCCTCAATTGAATTGCTTGCCAGATGTCAGTTTTATACTGGCAAAGCCGAGTGTGCCTTACTGTCATTAGATGATCTGCGTCATAATAATCACGAACCTGCTGCTGATATTGTTATTGACGAAATTTCCGCCCTTCTGTTATTAGGGCGTTTCACTGAGGCCCGGCAGCGAGTATGGGGTCTTTGGCGAAACAATAGCAGCCGCGATTCATTTTGGGCCGCTTTCAGCCTATATAAAAAGCTTGCTCACAATCGTCTGATTACCTTGCCTAGTCCCCTGGCTGCGGCAGCTTTGCTTGCTTTGGCAGAGCGCTGCACTCGCAATAGATCCGCCTATAACTCCCAAAAAGACTTTGCCCGGATAGTAACCACAATCACCGAATTATTACACACCAGAGCAGACTATTGGGAGCTGCTGATCAACGACCTTAACCAAAAAGAAGCTGCTCTTAAGCAGCATCTAGCCTATACGTTTTCTGCCTGCAGGGACTTACTCCGATGAGCGGCTCTTGTCAGATATCACTGTGTCTCATTGCCAGAAACGAAGAGCACTGTCTTTCCGGCTGCTTGGCCAGCGCCAGCCAGCTCGTTGACGAGATTATCCTTGTAGATACCGGTTCTGCCGATAAGACCATGACCATTGCAGCTGAATATGGAGCCCGTATTTTCCCCTTTGAATGGGCAGATGATTTTGCAGCAGCCCGCAACTATGCAATGAGCCAAGCACACGGTAAGTGGATTTTGGTATTGGATGCTGATGAAAGACTTACCCTGGTTACCCGTCCTGAGCTATTGGATTTCATCGCAGCGAATCCCGCTGAAGGATATTATTTCAACATAACCAGTTTTATTGATCTGAATGGACAAATTACACGAGACCAGGTAGTTCGTTTATTTAAAAACAACTCCTGCTACCGCTTCACAGGAACTATTCACGAACAGGTTGTCGGCTCTATTCTCAGTAAAGAACCGCCTGGCCGCTTGCTCGTTTCTCCTTTCACTATCGAACATTACGGCTATCTGCCGTCAGAATTGGCAGCTAAATGTAAATTCAGGCGTAATACTGATTTACTTGTCAAGGCGCTGCTCAACAGTCCTCAAGATGCCTTTCTTCACTATTCACTGGCCATTGAATACCTGCAGAATAGAGATTTTGACCAAGCAGGAGAAAGCTTAGAAAAAGTGCTTCCTCTGTTAACCGGTACCGAAGGCTATTTGCCGCAGCTGCTAGGAGCTCTATTACTGGTGAAATTGTCGCAACCCCATAATCAGCAAGCTGAGCACCTATTTAAAAACGCAATTCATGTTCTGCCCGATAACGGTGATTTTTACTGCCTGTTCGGTATGTGGTTAATGCAAAGAGCACGGTATGAAGAAGCCATTGCCATACTAGAACCGGCCCTGAAAAAAAGCAGAGAACTAACAGCCGGCAGCAGCCTGACTGCTATGCTGGGAGACGCTTGTTATCTTGCCGGCCGCCAGCGGTGCTCTATTCATTACTTTTTAACGGCTATTACAGAAACACCACAGGAAATATATTCCAGGATACGGCTATTCATGATAGCAGCCGGCGAAAACTCATCCTGTATCTGGGAAGATATTTATGACGGGTTATTGCCATATCCGCTTACTCTCGCTGCACCAAGTCAGCCAGTTATTCAGTTTGCACTGGCCACAGCCTGTATTTCGCTAGAACTTCTACAATGTTGCAAGTCAAAAGACCCTGCAAAATTAACAATAGCTTGCAGCTTGTTCCTTCAATTACAGCCCTTGGCTGCCTCTATGCTTCCTGCGAACAAAGAGCTGGTGTCCCTGCTAATGCTCAGCACCGAAGTGCTGCTGCTGCAAGGCGAATTCATTGTATTTTGCGGTAATCAGGCAGCTCAACACAGCCTTGAAGTCGGTATTCTCCACCAACTGCGTTTAATAGCAGCTATTATCAGCCAGTCAGTTCCCGCAAACCCTGTACATTTTTGGGAGGAGGTGTTTATCGGTGAAGCAAGTCATGATCGCCAGCCCGATTAAACAAAAACCAGCCATACTAAACGAATTTCTTGCATGTCTGGCGGCTTTAGACAAAACAGACCTGCATATAGATTATGTTTTTATTGATGATCATGAAGATCCTAGTCCTGCCTTGCAGGAATTTGCCCATACGGTTCCCTGTGTCACGATTCTGCGAGGCAATGCAAAATCTCAGCTCTATCACTGCACGGAGCAAACGCACTGCTGGCAGGAAGATATTGTATGGAAAGTAGCAGCTTATAAAGATTATTTTATCGGGCTGGCTCGTGAAAAAGCTGTGGATTTTCTGTTTTTAGTTGACTCAGATTTAGCACTGCACCCCCAAACAATAACACACCTTGTAGGCCTGAATAAGAAAATTGTATCAGAAGTTTATTGGACAAAATGGGAACAGAACTTTCCTCCCTTACCGCAGGTATGGGCTGGCGGGCAATATCGGCTTCATGAGGTAACATCAGAAAAGACTCTAAGTCCCGAACAAATTGCTCTCGGACAGCAGATTTTTTTAAGCAAACTGCATTGTCCTGGCGTGTACAAAGTTGGAGGTCTCGGCGCCTGTACCCTGATAAGCAAAACTGCTCTTGATTCGGGCATCTCTTTTAGTAAGGTTTATTACCTGGATCTTACCGGCGAGGACCGTCACTTTTGTGTAAGAGCTGCCGTATTGGGATTGGAACTATATGCCGATACCTGCTATCCGCCTTATCACATATACCGCGAGTCGGAGCTATCAGGCCTTAACGCTCATAAAATTAAATATGATTATTCATCAGTCAAACCAAAACCTCGCCTGACACTGGCAATGGTAGTACGAAATGAAGAAGGCCGCTTCTTGGAAAAAGTTCTCCTTCATGCTGCTAACTATATTGATCAGGCCGTTATCCTGGATGACGCGAGCGATGATGAAACAGTAAACCTGTGCAAGCGCAGCTTGTCAACAGTGCCGCACCAAATTGTCGTTAACAGCGAGCCCGGCTTTCATAATGAAATTACTTTGCGTAAACAGCTATGGAACCTGGCAGCAGCCACCCGGCCGGACTGGATATTAGTGCTGGATGCCGATGAAATATTTGACGACGAAATTATTTCGGCATTGCCTCATTTACTGGCTAATCCTGAAGCTGACAGTTATTCCTTCCGGCTCTATGATATGTGGAATGAGACTTGTTACCGGGAAGACGTATTTTGGCAAGCTCACAATTATTACCGTCCTTTTTTACTGAGATACCGGGAAGGACAGGAGCAGTCCTGGCAGGAAACACCGCTGCACTGCGGCAGGCTGCCGCTCAATACCGGTGATCGCAAAGAAGTCTGCTGCCAGGTACGGGTAAAGCATTGGGGCTGGTCCCGTCCTGCAGACAGACTAAATAAATATTACCGGTATAAAAAACTTGACCCCCATGGTACCTACGGAATCAAAGAGCAGTATCTCTCTATTCTTGATCCCAAGCCTAATTTAGTGCGGTGGCAAGCAGAAACGGCAGAGGAAAAGACGGGAGAGCAGCGAAAGACTCCTCTATGAGTATTGTACAACAACGAGGAGGGATTGTTCTTGGCAACTATACAAACTACCTACAAGGGCGGCTTGCGTACGGAAGCCGTGCATACCCAGTCAGGCAGTGCTTTAATTACCGATGCACCTATCGATAACCATGGGCGGGGGGAAGCCTTTTCTCCTACTGATCTATTAGCTGCTTCTTATGGCAGCTGCGTATTGACCATTATGGGCCTCGCTGCCCAGACACACGGCTTCAATATCGATGGAGCAAAAGTAGTCACAACCAAAGTAATGGGTACGAACCCGCGGCGTATCGTGGAATTAATTGCTGAATTTATCCTGCCCCCTAATTCCTATACTGCCAAAGAACGGAAAATCATTGAGCTTACTGCCAAAGAATGTCCTGTGTATAACAGCCTCCATCCGGATATGAAAAAAACAATTACCTTCAGCTATTCAGAAATGACCTGATGAATAACAAAATCCACCTGGTGCACACCGCACCAGGTGGATTTTTATTGATCAGCAGCAATTGCAAGCTTCTTGTTCATTCTTGTGAGTCTCGTCAGCAGTAATCCGCTCTTTGTCAACAATCGCGACAACAAAGAAAGTAATCAGACAACCCAGCCACTCCATATAAATCGGATGGGCGAAAACCTGTACCTGCGGAAAAGCCTGCCATACAAATAAGGTTACTATACCGGCCAGCGTAGTATAAAAAGCTGAATTTCGCCGGCAGAGCCCAGGAGCAAACATCGTAAACAAGAATACCAAGGTAAAAGCCGTTGTCAGACTTAACCCGATCAGCATCGTCTTCACAATCCCTACAGCATTAAAGGCAAACCATAGTGTTACAGCCCCGAGGCCCAATATGGCGTAACGGTTTACTAAGGTATACTGCCTATCGCTGATACCGGGGTTAAGAAAGCGCTTGTAAATATCCTGTGAAAAGAGTGTTCCCGCAGCCAATAGAATATGACAAGCTGTAGCAACATCAGCTGCCCAAAGCGCAGCCAGTGTCAATCCGGATATTACAGGATCAAGTCCCATAATCATTTGCGGCAATGCAAGTGTTGCTTTCATCTCGGGATGTGCCGCCCGCGCAGCCACCCCCATAATAGCACAGGAAAAACCAACCGGGAACATAAGCAAGGCTCCCCACAGAAACCCTTTTTTCGCAGCAGCTTTATCAACTGCCGCACAGGCCACTTGCACTGGCCCTTGAGCGGTAATCGTCTGGGTCATCATTACAGCAAACCAGCCAACAATAGTTGCCAGACCAAGACCCCCTACGGGACCAAACCAGTCAACATTGGAGGGCAAGGAAGCAGCGATGGCGTTAATGCCGCCTTGATCATTGACAATGGTAATGGTGCTGATTAACACACCTACATAAATAAGCGTCACACTGAGAATATTAGAAATCCCTGACGACCATAAGCCGCCAAGTATAGTAGTGCCAATAAATACAATTGCACTGATTACCATGCCGCCTTGAAAGGAAAAGATATCAGGCAGCAGAGACGATAATATTGCTCCACCAGCAATGTATTGAAGGGAGGTAATTACCAGTTGAATAGTAATCATACCTAGTACAGCAATTGCCCGCCCTTTTTTATCATAATAACGTTCAAACAATTCCGGTATGGTTGTGCAATTCAACTCCCGGTATTTACCTGCCGCTACGAGTGCCATTACAACAGCACCTGCCGCCCAGGCAACATTATACCAGCCTGCAGCAATGCCAAACTGAAAAGCATTTTCGGCAACACCAATAGTCGATGCAGCTCCGATAGCCGTACCGGCAATATTAGCTGCCACCAGAGTTGTAGTCAGCTTACGGCCTGCAAATAAAAAGCCGCTGCTGCTCTCTGCCCGTCGTTTTACATAAATACTAATACCAAACAGAATACAAATATACACAATAATAATGACTAACTGAATACTCAAAATAACCATCCTACCTTTCTACACTCTCTTTACTTGTAAAAAACATAAACTTCCACTACATGCACTACCACATTACAATATTACATGATAATAATAGCAGTGAAATAGCGAATGTGTCAATTACTTTCAAAAATTAGGCACCTCATCGTAAATTATGCATTAAGGAAGGAGTGCTTCTCTAAACTTACCAAATATAATGGCAAAAGGTGTCTCAAAATGCTAAGCCATTTTGAGACACCTTTTCTCTATTCACAGCTATTGCAATCTCCCGCTGCTATAAGCTTTCTGCCAGAAGAGGGACGCTTGGGTACCGAATAAGCTGCAGGCTTACTTCTTATTTGCCTCAAATGTGTAATATACTCTGGGGGTAGACCTTGCTCTTCTGCACCTTGCAGCAAAATATTCATATATTCCGTACCGGGAAGTTCGGGTTTACCCAATCGGGCCTTCAGAAAAACCATTGCTTGCCTAGCAGATCCGTCAGCAGCAATTACTTCCACGGGACAGTGAAAATAGGCTCCTGAGCCATCTACCCTGGCATCCTCATGAGAATCTAGTTCTTCCCATTCACTCTCACTTAAGACATAAAGTACACCCCACACCTGGGACTGAGGGTCAGGAATGATTGTCTCCATTGCTCCATCCCACACAACAGTATGCTCATAAAAACCAATTTTGTAGCCTGACAAACGGGCAATGCCAGCTACTTGAGCCTTTAAGCACTTCTGACGCATTTGCATCAAATTAAGATTAAAGCCATAGGCAAAATACAAAGGTGCCAAAGCGGTTTGTTTCATAACATGCATCTACCCCTTTACAATTTATTTGAGTTTAAACATACCGCACTGCAATAATTGTAACATATTTAAGCAAAAAATAAGTTTTTTCTGAAAGTAAATTGCAATAACGTTTACACAGTCCTTTGTATAAAAACAATCATACACTATGGCCTCTATTAAAGAACATAGTGTATGATCTATTAAACCTTAAATTTAGCTACTGATTCTTGTAATTCACCTGCCAGCTTTGCCAAACTATGGCTTGATGAAGCGATCTCCTGCATAGATGCGGACTGCTCTTCGGTAGCAGCTGATACCATCTCCGATTCGGCAGCATTTTCTTTACTTACCTTATCAATTTCTTGAATGGAAGCGACTAGCGTCTTATTACCCGCAGCCATTTTATTCATTGCATTAGAAATTTCTTTAATCTGAATAGTAAGTTGAAAAATAGACTCAACAATTTTGGTGAAAACTTTACCGGTATCATTTACCGTCTCAACACCGGTTTTAATCCCCTCTGCACCAGCTTGCGTAGCAATGACGGCTTGCTCCATATTAATTTGATTATGTTTAATGAGTGTACCGATTTGTTGAGCGGCTTGATTTGATTGTTCTGCCAGTTTTCTAACCTCTTCCGCTACAACAGCAAAACCGCGGCCATGTTCACCAGCCCGAGCTGCTTCTATCGCAGCATTTAGTGCAAGTAAGTTTGTCTGACCTGCTATGGTAGAAATCAGATTGACGATTTCATTAATCTCATTTGATCCTTGAGATAATTCAGCAATTGCAGTCTGGATTTGTATAGAGCCTTTTCCAATTTTGTTCATTTGCTCAATAGTCTGATTTACCGCCAAGCGCCCTTGCTGAGCTTCTTGTGAAGTGCTTTCGGCAATCTCCGATACTTCGAGTGCCGTTGCTGAAATCTGCCCAGTCTGTTTAGCTAATTCGTCCGCCACTTGGGTCAGGTAGTCGGCAGCAGCAGCCTGCCTGACAGAGCCAGCGGCGATTTCGGTAATTGAACCTGCCACTTGGTTAGCAGCTTGCGCCGATTGCTGCGCACTTGCTGTTAATTCTTCACTAGAAGCAGCTAACTGTTGAGACTGGGATAATACACTTGTTACAAGCATGCGTAAATTAGTACGCATATCCCGGAATCCATGAGCGAGCTGACCAATTTCATCCTGAGAGGTAACGGCAAAATTACGTTCTTGAAGGTCTCCTTCTGTTAAAAGCATACATTCATCACGAATTACCGCAATCGGTTTTGCAAACTTCTTGCTCATAAAAATAACAAAAACGCTAGCAATGACAACACATACTAAAGATATGATAAGCATAGTCCACATCAATGTCGATGTCTCCCGCTCAGCTTCAACGGCTGGTGCCGTTACCATCATAACCCATCGTTGCCCACCTGGTATATTAATAGGCGTAAAAACAGCAACCCGTTTTATGCCATCCACAAAAGTATACTGCCCTCGCACGTGTTTCTCTTGTTCCGCACTTATTTTAAACCCCTCCACCAAGCGGTCATCCAGTTCAGCAGCTGCCACCTTCA
>DDHB01000001.1 GCA_002337925.1 Sporomusaceae bacterium UBA1887 | reverse complement strand
CAAGTAAGTATTGGCCGGTAAGTCTGCGAGCGGTACGGTTTTATTCGACCCGTTAGATGCGGCCCAGGAAAGCGCCATGGGGACAGCCAACAAAGTAATTGCAATAGCGGCAGCAAGTTGTTTTCTCATTGCAATACCTCCTATTATAAAAATTTTTCTTCTATAAAGAGTAAAACGCTGAGTTGTCCTTAAAAGTAACTCTGCAGCCAATAAAAAATGGCCAGGATACCTGGCCGGTGTCAGTGATTTAATTCTCGGTGATCTTTTTTGCCATCATAGTCAGCTCAGCAGCCATATGATTAGTTGCCTGTGTTGTGCCGGCGATTTCCTGGGTGGCATCTACAATTTGTCCGATTATGGTATTAACATTGGTGATTTGTGTACAGGTTTGGTCATTATCGCGGCGGATTGTTTTGATAATGGAATCAATTTTACCAATGGATTCAGCACTGTAACTGGCAAGCTTTCTTATCTCCTCGGCAACGACGCCAAAACCACGGCCCTGCTCGCCAACCCTGGCAGCTTCTATTGCAGCGTTTAAGCCAAGCAAGTTGGTTTGGACCGAGATATTGCGAATCATGTCTAAAACCTGATCGGTTTCATTTGCGCGGGCTTGTGATTCCTTCGCGGTATGGGCAACACTTGTTACAATGGAAGCCAGTTCTTGGGTTTGGGCTGATATTTCCTGAGTGGTATTGGTAAGGGAGTGAACGGCGGTATTTAAACTGAGAGCCATAGCTGACAACGCCTCATAACGCTCAATGGATTGTGATACACTGATGGCCCCGACTACCTGGCCGCTTTCACCTGTTACCGGACAAGCCAATGCCATAAAAGCCTGACCGAATTTTTCTTTGTCAACCTTTGAAAAAAAACGTCTTCTTTCTTGCATACAGCGGTCGATAGGCAGGCCTTTTTTTACCGGCTCCCCAATGGTATGATGCAGGTTTAAGGTTTTACCCGGCAGATAATAGATGATTTTTTCTCTGTCGGTAATGCAGATGCCGGCATCATCAAGTAATAAATTGGGTAATAACGGAGCACAATCAATCAGTTTCTGTAAAGCGGGATCAATGGCGTCATTCATCATCAAAATTTAAATCCTCCCGATAACAATGTCTCATGAAAACGTTTGCAAGGTTCTTATAATAATTATTCTGTGAAATAAAACGAAATCCTCCCAATATTCTTAAAAATTCGATAAAATTCGCCATTGCGTCTGTTCCAAAGAAAGGCCGTAAATCATTTTATGAATAAATGATTTACGGCCTTTTTCAGCATTATATTATAGTTTGAGGATTTTTTTCTACTGGTAATGCATAAAAACGGTAAGCATGAGACCCGTCAGATTTAGCCTGGTACATCGCTTTGTCGGCAGATAGCAGTAGTTCTTCAGCAGTATTGGCATCAAAAGGATATACACTGATGCCGATACTCGCACCTACTTCTACAACATTATTGTCGATTTGCACAGGACAGCGGAAGGCTTCCAATATCCGTTGTGAGACCAGTTGTGCTTCATCGTAACTGCGGATACGAGGCAGAATAATGACGAATTCATCACCGCCCAAACGGGCTACCGTATCACCTTTGCGAACATTCTCCAACAGCCGTGCAGCTAATACTTGCAGCATACGGTCACCATTGGCATGGCCAAAATTATCATTTACCTGCTTGAATTGATAGCAGTCCAGAAATAAGAGGGCCATCATGGTTTCTTCCCGTTCTGCCTGTGACAGGGCAATATTTAGTCGATCCCAGAAAAGCAGCCTATTTGGCAGATTGGTGAGCGAATCATGATGCGCCTGATAGCGGATACGCTCTTCAGCCATTTTATGACTTGTTATATCCCGCTGAATACCAAAATGTCCAGTAATATACCCGGCATCATCATACAGGCAGATATAATCTCCTTCAATCCATAGCTCCGTACTGGCTGAAAGGCTATGCTGCATATCAATACGAAGGCGGCCGGCATCGAAAAAACGGCGCCAGGTTGATTTTGCGTAATCAAGGTTGTTTTTGAATAAATCAGCAGGTGTTTTTCCGATTAACTCGTCATAGGTAGTTTTATACTGCGCTGCTAAAGCCGGATTAATGCGTGTAAGCCGTTCATGGTGCATGACATAATCTAGTGCAGCGTCCTTATCTATTGTATCATCCCACTTTATGGGCTTGTCGAGGGTCATAAAAAAACAGCCATCCAGCGATTGGGAAAAGAATAACTCTAGTAGCTGCTGTTGTTGAGTGAGTATCGTATCTATTTGTCTTTGCGCGGTAATATCAGTTATCTGCCATAAATGTCCGTAAAATTCATTTTTAATAAAGACGGGCATATAGTTACAGGTAAGGATGCGTCCGTCAGTCAGCTGATATTCTAAATTTGTTGCTTTCGTGCGCCGGCAGCTGACTTTCGTTAAGCGGCTGCTAAAGCTCTTTTTGTTACCTGCCAATGGCAGGAGCCGGTTGATCAGTTCGCTGCCGTTTATTCCATGCAGTCTGTCTGCCGCGGGTAAATGCCACATATGATAAAAGGAATCGTTAATAAACAGCACATTGTGCTTGCTGTCTTCCAGCAAAAGTGCACAATCCAAGTGATTGAGGCTGGCTGTCAGCTGAGAGCTGTTCATATCCACACAATTGTCGGCTTGCTGTAAGTTTACGATACTTTGGGGAGACATGGCTATTCACCTCGGGTACAGGTTGAGGAATTACCGCAGCATGACTAACGTTATTCTATCACGTTCGCTTAATAATTGGAAGAAAATTTCCAATTATTGAAGGAATTGTAGAACCTGTATTATCCTATGCATAGCTTTGCAGGTAAGAACCTTTTTGTTAGAAAATTTATAAATAAGTGAATATAAAAACAAGGACTTTTATCATTGAAGCGGCGAATTTTTCCAGTAATAAGCGATATATTTAGGTAAGGGACGTGAACATGGCTATGACAAGCAATGAAGCCAGTGATTTTGACCTGTATCTATTTCACGAAGGACGACACTTCCATAGTTATCGCTTTATGGGAGCCCAAATCCGGTGCGTAGCAAACAAGCAAGGCGTACAGTTTACTGTGTGGGCCCCCAACGCATCGGCTGTTCGGGTAATCGGCGAATTTAATAATTGGCAGGGGCAAGCGCACTGCCTAAAGCGGACGAATGAATCGGGAATATGGACGTTGTTTGTACCGGATGTATGTGAGGGAGCGCTTTATAAATATGAAGTACACACTACAGAGGGACGAATACTAATAAAGGCCGATCCTTATGCTGTTGCTGCAGAAATCAGGCCCGGAACTGCCTCGAAAGTGGCCAGCATTGGCAACTACCAGTGGGGGGATGAGGCCTGGTACAGGCAAGACCGAGCTGTCAGCTATCGAAGGCCGCTGGTTATTTATGAAGTTCACGCCGGTTCGTGGCAGCGCAACAGGGACGGCTCTTTTTTTACTTACCGGCAGCTGGCAGATGAATTAGTTCCTTATGTTGTGTCTATGGGATATACGCACATCGAGCTATTGCCGCTTGCTGAGCATCCTCTGGATGCATCCTGGGGATATCAGGCAACCGGTTACTATGCTGCAACGAGCCGCTATGGTAATCCGGCGGATTTGATGTATTTAATAGACTGCTGCCATCAACAGGAAATTGGCGTCATAATGGATTGGGTGCCGGGCCATTTTTGCAAAGATGATCACGGGCTGCGCCAATTTGACGGCACTCCATTATATGAGCACTGGCAAACGGACCGGGCAGAAAACTATGGCTGGGGAACATTGAACTTTGATTATAGCACTCCTGAAGTGCGCAGCTTTCTTATCTCCAATGCGTTATTTTGGATGCAGATTTACCATGTTGATGGGTTGCGGGTGGATGCTGTTGCCAGTATGCTGTATCTCGACTATGGCAAGGAAGCGGGACAATGGTCGCCGAATGAGCATGGCGGCAGAGAAAATGTGGAGGCAATCACGTTTATTCGACAATTGAACGAAGCAGTATTTGCCGAATTTCCCCAGGCGCTGGTAATGGCTGAGGAATCAACTTCCTGGCCGTTAGTCACCAAACCTGTCTATCTGGGTGGTCTGGGCTTTAATTACAAGTGGAATATGGGCTGGATGAATGATACCCTGANNCCTATATGTCACTTGATCCTATCCATCGCCAGTTCGAGCACCATTTGCTCACATTTTCCCTCATGTACGCTTTTTCGGAAAACTTTGTCCTGCCTTTGTCGCACGATGAAGTCGTACATGGAAAAAAATCATTGCTTGATAAAATGCCCGGTGATTATTGGCAGAAGTTCGCAACCTTAAGAGCCTTCTATGGGTATTGGATAGCTCATCCAGGTAAAAAACTACTGTTTATGGGTGGAGAATTTGGACAGTTCATCGAATGGAATGAAGCACAAGCGTTGGACTGGCAGCTTCTTGACTACGAGATGCATGGAAAACTAAAAGATTATGTACAAAATCTCAATCATTTATACCGCAGCCAAATGCCCTTGTGGCAGCTGGATCATGACTGGCAGGGTTTTACGTGGATTGACTGCCACGATTATAGACAAAGTGTCATTAGTTTTAGGCGTACCGATGAACAGGGAAATTTTATCCTTGTTATAGCTAATTTTACGCCGGTAGTTCGCTATAATTACCGGATTGGCGTGCCTAGACCAGGCCGGTATGGCGAAATGTTGAATAGTGATGCTGGCAAGTACGGTGGTTCAGGCCAACTCAATGAAGATGTATTCACGCAACCTAATGTATGGCATAATCAGCCATATTCTCTGGAATTAAAGCTGCCGCCGCTAGCCTGTATTTATTTGCAGTGGAAAGCCGAACTGGATAGTGAATGATTGTAGTGAGGGAGGGTGTGAAAAATATGATGAAAAAAGAATGTGTAGCCATGATTCTGGCCGGTGGCCAAGGCAGCCGGCTGGGGGTACTAACTAAAAGTCTGGCAAAACCAGCCGTTCCCTTTGGTGGTAAATACCGCATAATTGACTTTCCACTCAGTAATTGCCATAACTCGGGCTTGGACACCGTTGGTGTGCTGACGCAATATCAGCCGTTTGCCCTGCATAATTATCTGGGAATCGGCAGTGCCTGGGATTTGGACCGGAAAACAGGAGGCGTTTTTGTTCTGCCGCCATTTGTGAAAGCGCGTGGTGGTGAATGGTACAAAGGTACCGCAAATGCCATTCATCAAAATGCTAACTTTATTGACCAGTTTAATCCGGAATATGTACTGATCCTGTCAGGTGATCATATTTACAAAATGGACTACTGCCAGATGCTGGAGTTTCATAAGCAAAAGGCTGCAGATGCTACCATTGCGGTAATAGAGGTTCCCTGGGAGGAAGCGAGCCGCTATGGCATTATGAATACAAATGCAGAGCAGCATATTATAGAGTTTGAGGAAAAACCAAAGAAACCGAAGAGTAATCTGGCTTCCATGGGTGTATATATATTTAACTGGAGCCTGCTAAAAAAATATATGGAAGAAGATGAGCAGGATAAAGGTTCCAGTCATGATTTCGGCAAAAATGTTATACCCAAAATGCTTAAAGGAGATCAGCGGCTTTTCGCATATCCCTTCCGGGGATATTGGCGGGATGTAGGGACGGTAGAAAGCTTGTGGGAAGCAAACATGGATCTGCTGAAAGATGAGCCAGGGCTCAATCTTCATGATTATAATTGGCGCATTTATTCCGTTAATCCCACGCAGCCTCCTCATTATATTGCCGCTTCCGCCCAGGTGCGCTGCTCACTGGTTAGTGAAGGCTGCCAGATTTTTGGTGAAGTTGACAGGTCCGTTCTTTTCCCAGGCGTACAGATCGGGGAAGGGGCCATTATTCGTGACTCCGTCCTGATGCCCGGAGTGATTGTCGGTAAAAATTGCCGGGTAGAACGGACGATTATCGGTCATGAAGCTGTGCTGGAGCAAGCCTGTGAGGTAGGCTGCCAGGGGGAAAGTGTAGGTATTACTGTTATTGGTGAAGGTGCTTTTGTCACAGCGAATACACAAGTCCCCAGAAGTGCTGTAGTCGAGTAAAAGGAGGGCAGGATGCAGATGAAAAATGTTCTTGGTCTTATTAACTTACATGAAAATGAAGAGTTCCTAAAGGAAGTTACCCGTCACCGCAGTCTGGCCGCCGTGCCTTTTGCCGGCAGATACCGGCTGATTGACTTTATCCTCTCGAATATGGTCAATTCGGGCATATATAATGTGGGGATTTTAGTTCCCAACAAATATCGCTCTTTAATGGATCATCTTCGCTCCGGCAAAGAGTGGGATCTCGCTCGCAAAAGAGATGGGCTGTTTATTTTGCCACCCACCCATGCTCATTACGCTATGGGCATTTATAAAGGGGATATGCAGCATTTTTATAATCATTTGGACTATATTAAGCGCAGTGCCCAGCAATATGTCCTGATTGCGGGCAGTCATATGGTCTGCAATATGAATTTTTGTCCGGCCTTTCAATTTCATTTGGACCAGCAAGCGGATATCACAGTTATTTATAAGCCTGAAGCAGAGTGCGCCGGAGATTTTCCACGGGCAACGGCTGTCCGGCTTGATGGCAGCCGGATCGTTGATATGGAGGTCAATCCCGGAAAAACAACCTGCAGTGACATTTCGCTGGAAATGTATATTATGTCTAAAGAGCGTTTAATTGAAATCGTGGAGAACTGCGTGTCCCGGGGTGAATTTGATTTTGTTAAAGATGGAATCATTAAAAATATTAGCCGATTAAAAATCAGCGGTTTTCCTCATCGCCAATATGTTGCTAAGATTAACTCCATCCAGAGTTACTTTAAGCATAATATGAATTTGCTTGATCCTCAGGTGTGGCAGGAGTTGTTTGCCAAAAGCGATCCCATTTATACCAAGGTAAAGGATGAGGCTCCCACTAACTATCGTCAGACAGCTCAAGTTGCCAATTCCCTTATTGCTAACGGCTGCATCATTGAAGGCAGGGTGGAGAACAGCATCATTTTCCGGGGAGTAAAGGTGCATAAGGGGGCTTATATTAAAGACAGCATCATTATGCAAAAA
Source organism: Sporomusaceae bacterium UBA1887 (assembly GCA_002337925.1). Lineage (GTDB taxonomy): Bacteria > Bacillota > Negativicutes > Sporomusales > DSM-15969 > Anaerospora. The sequence continues at coordinate 9,480 of DDHB01000001.1, read as the reverse complement.
GGTGAAATCGATGAGGATGCGATGCTTGACAGTGTTATTTGTGATAAAGACGTTCATATTACTGCTGGCCGCAGCTTGAAAGGAGATCGAAACTATCTGCTTGTTATAGAGAAAGGGATGGTGATATAGTGATGCTCAAAGTACTGTTTGTCGCTGCCGAAGCAGTTCCGTTTATCAAGACAGGCGGCCTGGCCGATGTTATCGGTTCATTGCCGAAAGAGCTTGTTAAGGAAGGCGTTGATGCCCGGGTTATCCTGCCAAAATACAGTGAAATACCCAGTCATTACCGGGAAATAATGGAACCTGTACATACCATGGAGGTACCGGTTGGCTGGCGCCGTCAGTATTGCGGGATTGAGAAAATGGAGTATCAGGGAATCGCCTTTTACTTTGTTGACAATGAATATTACTTTAAGCGCAAAGGGCTGTACGGGCATTTCGATGATGGCGAACGATTTGCTTATTTCTGCCGTGCTGTGCTGGAAGTGCTTCCTCATATCGGGTTTGCGCCTGATATTCTGCATTGCCATGATTGGCACGCAGCGGCTATTCCGGTGATGCTTGCTGCTCACTACCGGCATGCATATCCTGATCTGCGCACCGTGCTTACCATTCACAACCTTCTATATCAGGGAGTTTTTGCAAGGGAAGTACTTGGCGATCTGCTTAGTTTAGGCAATGACTATTTTGCGGAGGATAAACTGGAGTTTTTCGGTTCCGTTAACTATATGAAGGGCGGCTTGGTGTATGCTGATCGCTTAACTACCGTGAGTCCTACTTACGCCCAAGAGATACAAACGCCATATTTTGGAGAAAAGCTTGATGGCCTGCTGCGCGACCGCAGCAAAGATCTATACGGCATTGTTAATGGGCTGGATTATGATGTGTACAATCCGCGCATTGATGATTGCATTGCCGTTCCATATACCTGGCGGTCAATTGGCCGTAAATGCAAAAACAAAATGAAGCTGCAGGAGCATGTGGGGCTGCCGGTGCGGAGCGATGTGCCGGTAGTAGCGATCATATCCAGACTGGTGGCGGCGAAGGGCCTTGACTTGGTAGCTCATGTAATAGAAGAAATGCTGGCGTCAGATATACAATTGATTGTGCTTGGTACAGGAGAGGAGCGCTACGAAGGCATGTTCCGCCTGGCGGCTCACCGTTATCCTGATAAAGTATCCGCCAATATTTTCTTTGGTGAGGATTTGGCGCATAAAATCTATGCTGGAGCAGATGTTTTTCTCATGCCCTCTTGCTTTGAGCCTTGTGGTATTGGTCAGCTTATAGCGCTCCGGTACGGTACCTTGCCAGTTGTAAGGGAGACGGGCGGCCTCAAAGACACCGTTCAGCCTTACAATGAATATACTGGCGAAGGAAATGGTTTTACGTTTGCTAATTATAACGCTCATGATATGCTGCATACCTTGCAGCGGGCCCTTGCCATTTATCCGCAAACGGATATTTGGGAACGGATTGTTAGAAATGCCATGCGCAGTGATTATAGCTGGTGCCAGTCAGCCCAGCAGTATCACGAGCTTTATCAACAGCTTGTTTGAAGTAGACAAAACTAAACTTTAGGACCTAATAGCCACAGAATAACTTAATGCTGCTTATAATGGGGGGAGTTTATGTTTACTGACAGGCAAGCCTTTCGGGCAGCCTTTCTCTACCAATTACAGACAATGCACGGCAAGAGCCTTGAAGAAGCTTCCCCGCAGGACAAATATACGGCTTTAGCGGGAATGGTAAGAGATTATATCAGCAATGCCTGGGTTGAAACGAATAAGCACTATGAAAGTAAAGGGGAAAAACAAGTTTATTATTTTTCGATAGAGTTTCTTCTTGGACGGCTGCTTGGAGCTAACCTTCTCAATATTGGGGTTCGCGCCGAGTGGGAGAAATGGTTAGTGGAAATGGGGATCGATTTAAACCAGCTGGAGAACGAGGAACCCGATGCCGGTCTGGGTAACGGCGGCTTAGGTCGTTTGGCTGCCTGTTTTCTTGATTCCATGGCATCATTGCAGCTGCCTTGCCATGGCTGCGGTATCCGGTATAAATATGGACTTTTTGAACAGAAGATCCTGGATGGCTATCAGGTGGAGCACCCTGATAACTGGCTGAAGAACGGTACGATGTGGGAAATCCGTAAGCTTGATAAAGCAGTCCAGGTTAAGTTTGGCGGGAATGTCTGGTCCGAAGAAAAAGATGGAAAACTCATCTTTCATCATGAACATTTTCAAACGGTACTGGCCGTTCCTTATGATATTCCGGTGATCGGCTATCAGAATAGTACGGTGAATACGTTACGACTGTGGAGTGCCGAGACAGTGCAAGAGGATTTTGATTTGCTGGCATTCAATCAGGGGAATTATGTAAAAGCGGTAGAATACAAGTACTCGGTAGAATCCATATCGGAGATCCTGTATCCTGATGATAGTCACTACGAAGGCCGGGTACTGCGTTTAAAACAGCAATATTTTCTTGTTTCTGCCGGGCTGCAGAGCATTATCCGCCGTTTTAAGAAAAAACAAGGCTCGATTATGGATTTTGCCGAAAAGATTACAATTCACATTAATGATACACATCCGGCAATGGCGATACCGGAATTAATGCGGATATTGATGGATGAGGAAGGCTTGTCCTGGGATGATGCGTGGCAAATTACCCGTAATACCATTGCCTACACTAACCATACGATTTTGCCCGAGGCCCTGGAAAAGTGGCCGGTCGATATTATGAAGACGCTGCTGCCCCGGATATTTATGATTATCGAAGAGCTAAATAAACAATTTTGCAGCCATCTATGGAATCACTATCACGGTGATTGGCAGCGTATTGCTTCTATGGCAATTATTGCTGACAATTATGTTCATATGGCTCATCTGGCTGTGGTGGGCAGCTACAGTATTAATGGGGTTGCCAAAATCCATACGAACATTCTTAAGCGCGATGTTATGAAAAATTTCTATCACTTTTATCCCTATAAGTTCAATAACAAGACGAACGGTATTACCCATCGCCGGTGGCTGCTTAAGGCCAATCCGGAGCTGGCTCGGTTAATTACTAATTCAATCAGTCCCAGCTGGATATACTATCCTCAGTATTTGAGTACGCTTTTGCGTTACTCGGAAGATGCTGCTTTTTTAGAACAGTTGGATAGAATTAAAGAAAATAACAAAATGAACTTTGCCAATTGGATTCACAATAAATATGGCATTACAATTGATGGAAGCTCGATTTTCGATGTTCATGTCAAACGCATCCATGCGTATAAACGCCAATTGATGAATGCCTTACGTATTTTAGAGTTATATTCGCGCTTAAAGGATAATCCTAACCTGGAAATGGTGCCGCGCACTTTCATTTTTGCCGGGAAGGCGGCGCCCGGGTATTATCTGGCAAAGCGGGTTATCAAATTGATTACAACGTTAGCTGCTGTTATCAATAATGATCCTGCTATTCAAGGCAAGATAAAAGTATTGTTTCTTGAGAACTACAGCGTGTCTCTGGCGGAAATGATTTTTCCTGCGGCAGATGTAAGCGAGCAGATTTCCACTGCCAGCAAAGAGGCCAGCGGTACAGGTAACATGAAGTTTATGATGAATGGCGCCGTCACAATCGGTACACTCGACGGGGCAAATGTAGAGATCCATGAAGAAGTAGGCGATGATAATATCGTTATCTTTGGCCTGACTGCCGGTGAGGTAATGGATTACTATCAAAAAGGCGGCTACCGGCCGTGGGAATTAATCCAGTCGGATGTGCGGCTTAAGACACTGCTGGATCAGTTGATCAATGGCAGTTTGCCGGTACCGCGCGAAGAATTCCGCGTTCTTTATGATTCATTAGTCAATAGTGATGAGTTTTTTGTGCTTAAGGATTATGCCGCTTATGTAGAAGCCCAGGAAAAGATAGACAGCCTTTATCGTGATAATAACCGGTGGAACAAAATGTGTCTGTCAAACATTGCCCATTCAGGAAAGTTTTCCAGTGACCGTACTATTTCGGAGTATGCAATTGGGATTTGGAAGGCTAATCCAGTGGTAATTGGAGATATTCGTGAGCCCTATTAATCTTATACATAGGCCGGTGATGATATGAAACAGGATTGGCTCATCCATAATTCACAGTTGCCAGATTTTCGCAGCCCCTTTGGGGCTGTTTCTTGTCATAGTGCAGTAGTAATAGCGTTAGCTGTGGCGGCGGGCAGTCAGCCTGTCCAGGTGACACTGCGCCTATGGCATAATGATCATGAAGAGAAGATACCGATGACTGCGACTGTTGTGAAAAACGGCAACCTGTATTATCAGGCAACAGTTACGGCACCTGAACAGCCGGGATGGATATGGTATTATTTTATTGTTGAAGGTTCTGATCGTGTATGGTTTTATGGAAATAATCAAGAACAGCTTGGCGGTATAGGGCAGATAAGCCTCGATGTTCCGCCATCCTATCAAATTACCGTCTATGAGCAAGGCCTGTCCACACCGGCCTGGTTTAAAGATAAAATTATCTATCAGATTTTTGTTGATCGTTTTGCGAATGGAAACACTGATAAGAGGGTAGAACATACACCTAAGGGGAGTGTTCTCCATACGCACTGGGATAACAATCCCGTTTATGTGCGTGATATGCAGACCGGCAGTATTTTGTCCTATGACTTTTTTGGCGGAAATTTAGCAGGCGTCATTGAGAAATTACCGTATTTGCAGCAATTAGGGATTGGTGTCATTTATTTCAACCCCATATTTCAGGCACCTAGTAATCATAAATACGATACGGCAGATTATAAAACTGTGGATGCTCAATTTGGTGACAATGAACTGTTCCGGGTTCTGTGTGCCAAGGCCGCAGAGGCAGGAATTGCCGTTATTCTTGACGGTGTTTTCAGTCATACCGGCAGTGACAGCATTTATTTTAACCGGAGTGGTGCTTATCCCGCTGTGGGTGCTTACCAATCTACCAATTCTCCTTATTACAGCTGGTACCGGTTTAAGCGGTGGCCCGATGATTATGAAAGCTGGTGGGGGATTGAGACATTACCAAATGTGGAAGAACTGGATTCCTCCTATCAACAGTTTATTATTGAGGATAAGGGAAGCGTAGTTGAGCAGTGGTCCGTACTCGGCGCAAAAGGGTGGCGGCTGGATGTAGCTGATGAATTGCCTGATGCGTTTATTATGAATTTTCGCCGGAAGCTAAAACAGCTTGATCCGGAAGCGATCCTGATCGGTGAAGTATGGGAGGATGCTTCCCGCAAAGAAAGCTATGGAAAGCTTAGGCCTTATTTGCTGGGGCGGGAGCTGGACTCAGTCATGAACTACCCTTTCCGCAGGATTGTACTTGATTTTCTACTGGGCAATAAGACGGCTGGCGATACCTGGCAGGCCCTGCTGTCACTGCGGGAGAATTATCCTAAGCATCATTTTTATTCGTTGATGAATTTGATTGGCAGCCATGATGTACCACGTATAGTAACACTGCTGGGAGATGAAGAGTTTGGGGTGCCGCTGACTACGGCCCAGCAGGCCGCAAAACGGCTTACGCCCAGTCAATACAAAAAGGCATCAGCCCGTCTAAAAGCGGCAGTATTATGGCAAATGACATTTCCCGGCGTACCTTCTATTTATTATGGTGATGAAGCAGGTCTGGAAGGCTACGCTGATCCGCTAAACCGGCGTGCCTTTCCCTGGGGAAGAGAAGACCGCGAACTGCTCACGTGGGTTTGTCAGTTAACCAAATTGCGCAATGCCCATGCTGTATTGCGTACCGGTGACTGGATTCCCCTTGCGGTGCAGGATGATGTGCTGGCTTATATGCGGGTAATATCCGGAAATAGAGATGTTTTTCAGCAGGAACGGGATGATAATTCAGCGCTGGTGCTGATTAACCGCAGTGATCATCCTGTCATGGCTGCCGTTGACATTAGTCGGTGGGCCCGGAGCCGCATGCTTTATGATATGATGAATGATGAAGCTGAAGTAGCGGTGGGTGACGGCATCTGCTCCGTAGAACTTCCACCGTACGGCAGTAAGGTTTTCCTTGAAAAACTATATACTGGTGATAAGACCAGCGGAGTGCTGCTTCATCCTACTTCATTGCCATCTGCTTATGGTATTGGGGACTTTGGTCCTGAAGCATACCGGTTTATTGATTTTCTTGGTGCAGCAGGACAGAGGCTGTGGCAAATACTGCCGCTCACTCCTGTTGGCTTAGGGGACTCACCATATGCGGCATTATCTGCCTTTGCAGGCAACTGGCTGTTACTATCGCCTGAGCAGCTGCTTATCGAAGGTTTGCTGACCGCTCCGGCTGTTGCTGAGCTGGCTGCTTCATTTGCTGACAGCAGTGCTCATTCTGTTGACTATGAAAAAGTGAAGACCGAAAAAGAGGCCTTGTTTCGTCAGGCATTTGCTGCTTTCAGGGGGCAGGCTGAACCAGCTGCGTACCGGGAATTCTGCCTGGAGAATAAGGGGTGGCTGCCTGATTATGCACTATTCATGGCAGCTAGCAGGCATTATGGGGGCTTGCCCTGGAATGAATGGGACCCTGCCCTGGCAAGCAGGGAAGAAGCTGCTATGGCCCGGTATGGGGAGTTTCTATGCGAAGAGGTTGACTTTCATTGCTTCTTGCAATATGTGTTTTACCGGCAATGGCAGGCTGTGAAACAATATGCAAACAAAAAAGGCATTCAGATAGTCGGTGATATGCCGATTTTTGTTGCTCATAACTCGAGTGATGTCTGGTCCAACCAACGGCTCTTTGAACTGGGAGAGGACGGCAATCCCCTTGTGGTGGCCGGTGTTCCCCCCGATTATTTTTCCGAGACAGGGCAGCTTTGGGGTAATCCTCTCTTCCGCTGGAATGTAATGGAACAAGACGATTACCGCTGGTGGCGGGAACGATTTGCCTGTCTGCTTCATCAGGTTGATGTGATCCGGCTCGATCATTTTCGCGGTTTTGAGTCGTATTGGGAGATTGGAGCAGAAGAAAAAACAGCTGTTAATGGCCGCTGGGTCAAAGGCCCTGGAGCAGCATTCTTTTCTGCGCTTGAAAAATACCTGGGGACGGTAAACATTATCGCAGAGGATTTGGGGATAATTACCCAGCAGGTAATTGATTTAAAGAACGCCTTTTCTTTTCCGGGCATGCAGGTACTGCATTTTTCTTTTACCTGTGGGTTGGATGGACAGTACCAGCCGCTCGGAATCGAGTATAACACCGTTTTATATACCGGGACGCATGACAATAATACTACTGTGGGCTGGTACCGGGAAGAAGAGGCAGCTAATAGCGATAACCAAAGTTGTGTACACAAATATTTAGGGTTAACCGGATTGCCAACTAATGAAGAGTTATGCTGGCGAATGATCGAATTGGCTTATCAGTCACGGGCCAAAACAGTTATTATTCCCATGCAGGATCTACTTGCGCTGGATGCTTCGGCGCGCATGAATTTTCCAGGAACGGTCGGCGGCCAAAATTGGCGTTGGCGCTGCAGTTCCGATTACGCTGCCAACCTGATAGCCCCTTTGACGGAATTAGTACAAAAATATCACCGTTAAGTCAGTTGCTTACGGCGAATAAACAGCAGGTGTTAGAGCATGTTTGGTCATATTCATCGCTTTCTAATCGGCAGACCCTTACGAACGGAAGAGGCAGCAGGAGAGCGGCTGCCTAAGTGGAAAGCGCTATCGATTTTTTCTTCCGATGCGCTATCTTCAATTGGCTATGGACCGGAACAAATTGTCGTCACTTTAGTATATTCGGGCCTGTTGGTCTATGGCTATTTTGGCTATGCCTCTATTGCGGTAGTCGCTCTTTTGGCTGTTGTTACCCTGTCCTATGCCCAGGTTGCCCGGGCGAATCCCGGCGGTGGAGGGTCTTATTCCATTGCGATGCAAAATTTAGGTGAGCGCTGGGCGCTAATTGCGGGAGCCGCGCTGTTTGCCGACTATGTGCTGACGGTTGCTGTTAGTATTTCTTCGGGAACGCAGGCCTTGATTTCCGCGTTTCCTGCGCTTATCGGTAAAGAAATTACAATTGATTTACTCATTCTCTTCGGTATCTTAATGCTAGTTAACTTGCGGGGAATTCGTGAATCATCCAACATTTTTGTTTGGCCTACCTACTTTTTTATTGCCGGCATCGTATCGATGATTGGCACCGGGATATACAATGCGCTAACCGGAGAGGCTCCGTTACTTGCTCCTCAGTCCCTGGTTAAACAGCAGGCAGACTGGGCTGTTATCATTTTGGCCTTGCGGGCTTTTGCCAATGGCTGCAGCTCTATGACCGGTGTGGAGGCAATTTCCAATGGTGTACCCATGTTTCGCAAGCCAGAGGTATCGAATGCCATCAAAACGACATATCTCATGTCGGCACTGCTAGGCATAATGATTCTCGGAATTTCCTTTTTGTTTATGCATTATCATTTGCTGCCACGGGAAAATGTCACAATGCTGTCACTGCTTGCAGAGCATGTCTTTGGGCGGGGCTGGGGGTACTACTACATCCAGATCACCACGATGCTTATCCTTTATCTAGCCGCCAATACTTCCTATAATGGGTTACCGCCGCTGCTATCGATTATGGCAAGGGATTCTTATGTACCCCGCTATCTGGGGGCGAAGGGAGAAAGGCTGGGATATTCCAATGGCATTCTGCTGCTCAGCCTGATTGCCGGTGCGCTGATTATTGTGTTCCATGGAAACGTGGAGCACTTAATTTCGCTGTATGCCATCGGGGTTTTTCTGTCGTTTACCATTGCCCAGGCAAGCCTGGTTATCAAGTGGACGAAAGAACGGGAGAAAGGCTGGATTTCCCGAACAGCCATAAATGGATTTGGTGCCTGTATAACCGGGATTGTTGTTATCATCATCGGGGTCACGAAATTCTTTCATGGAGCTTGGCTGGTTATGGTTTTTATACCGGCAATGATTTATACCTTTAAAAAAATTCATCAGCATTACCTGAATACGGCTGAACAGTTATATCTGTCACCTGAGGACTTTTCCGAACATCTTGCTGCCGGTCCGGTAAAAAGCCTGATTATTGTGCCTGTCTCCGGCATCACCAGGGTGTTGGCAGAATCTCTCCGTTATGCGCAGTCAATGGGAGGCGATGTAATTGCCCTGCACATTTATACGAGTNNTGCCCTGCACATTTATACGGATGAACAGGAACGGATAAAATTCGAGGAAAAATGGCACAATTTTAACCTCGGAATTGAAATGCATGTGGTGTATTCACCTTACCGGTCTATCGTTCAGCCCGTGTTGGGATATGTGAGTGAACTGGAAATGCATAAGTCGATTTATGATTATATTACAATTGTCATTCCCGAATTTGAGACAAAAAAATGGTGGCACCGTTTTTTGCATAATCAGACGGGATGGATACTCAGAACGTTGTTAATTTTACGGGAAAATGTGGTTGTTTCCACTTTGCCCTATCATTTTAAACGGTAAAAATAAGTGT
>DDHB01000049.1 GCA_002337925.1 Sporomusaceae bacterium UBA1887 | reverse complement strand
ATATTTCAGATGACGAAATCTTCTCCCCTGGCGGCTGATAAATATTTCGGGCAAGCTGCGGCAATTGCACTGGCAGTGTCCTTGCTGCTTGTGCTGGCTTTGCCGGGACTAACTGTTGAGTGGCTGGCAGGCAAGCGATTAATGCAGCTCCGCCAGTTTTGCTCACAAGTGAGGCAGGGAAATTACCGGCAGCTTTTAGCGTTACCCAATGAATCATGCGATGGTGACGGTGAAGAGGAACTTACCGTTCTAATGCGGGATATGAATTGGATGGCCCGGCAGATCGAAGTCCGGGAAAATGATTTGCAGAAAGCAGTTAGTGATTTGTCGCAATCGCGTCAGCATATTGGCGAACAAAACAAATATCTTACCGCTGTTAATGCCGAGCTGCTTGCAACGCAGCAGCAGCTTGAGCAGCGTACGACAGAACTGGAAGAAGCTTGCCGGAACATGCAGGTCATGGCCATGACGGATCCTTTGACGTCTATTGCCAACAGGCGGTGTTTTTTCGAAACAATGGAACGTAATTTTGCAGCACTCATGTGCAACTGCAGGCCCATTTCCCTCTTGATTCTGGATATTGACCGCTTTAAGATGATAAACGACACGTATGGTCATCAAGCTGGTGATAAGGTGTTGCTGGAACTGGCGGAAATCATTCAGAATAATACGAGAGAGGGCGATTTAGCAGCTCGTATTGGCGGCGAGGAATATGCACTTTTGCTGCCCGATACTTCCTTGCAGGAGGCCAAAGTCGTTGCCGGCAGAATTAGGGCCATTGTGCAGGAGCGGGTGTTTGTGCTTGACGAAAGTCACCAGGCATTTGTGACTGTTTCCATAGGTGTTTGCACATTAGCCAAGCTCATTTGTGTGGACCGCAACAAGCTATATCACTACGCCGATCAGGCGTTGTATCATTCTAAGCATAACGGGCGCAACCGCATTTCAATTTATGACCCTGATACTCATTCCATTGGCAGGGCCGAGAGTGCTTAATTTAAAAGGTTGACGTCCTTCTAAGGAGGACTTACAATGGAAAAGTTGATTATAGGTGCAATTGGTGTAGCAGCATTGGGTTACGTTTGCTATGTTGTTTGGCGCAATATTGCCGGCAAGAATGCCTGCAATTGCAGTAATAGCGATTCATGCTCAAAAGGCAGTTGCTGCTCAAAACCAGATAAGGACACCAAATAAAATACATAAGGTTAAGGAGTGTTTTATATGAAAGCGAAAAAGGTAGTTGCCATGCTGTTGGCAGGAGCCACGCTAACCATGACTACGGCAGCTTTTGCCGAAGTTAAATTCAGTGGAGATGTATCGGTAAAATATGAAAAAGATACTGAAGACGGGGAAGCTAATAGCTCAGCCAATATCTCCACTTTGAGAGTATTAGGCGAAGCTGATTTGGGCTCCAACTGGTCCTTCTATACCCGTTTGGGTGGACAGCGTATTTCTAAAGCCGGTTTTGGCGATTTTAATGCAGATGGTAGTGCATACAGTGAAGACAGAAGATCCGTTCTGGCTTTTGATCAGTTCGGCTTCACTCACGCAGGTAAAGATTTCACTTATAAAATCGGCCGCCAGGATGTTGCAGTTGGCACAACCGCGCTGCTGTACAGCCGTGCAGACTCCAATATCGGCAAACATTATTTTGTTGACGGTGTTACTGCAAACGGTAAATCAGGTATTGTAGATTTGGCGCTGGTTGCTGCTCAGGAAGATAATGCAGGCGACAATGCGGACAACCGCGTTTATGCTCTCCGTGCAGGCTACAGCCCTTCCGAGAGATTAAACTATGGTGTGACACTGGGTCGTTATCAATATCGAGATAATAGTGGTGAAAGCACGAACCACTGGGCTGTTGATAGCACTTATACTTTGGGGAAAAGCAGCCTGACTGCTGAATATACCAAATCAAACAGCGACAGCGAAAATAAAGCATATGCTGCAACACTTGGTTATGATTTTGATGGCAAAAATGCCGTTTCATTTACTTATTTCCGTGTAGAAGAAAATGGCGACATGGGTAAAGGAACCGACTTTGAAAATGCTCAAAAAGGTATTCATTACGGTGTAACGCACCAATTTGATGCTACCACTGGCATGGAGCTTGTATTCAAAGACCGGAAAGCGCTTTCTAATAATGCAAAAAACACTGCTTTTGAAGCAACTGTAACGTACTCATTCTAAATTCTAACAGAACAAGCAGAAGAATTGTATCTCACGATGCGATTCTTCTGCTTTTTTATAGCTCTAATACTATTTAGTCCTCACTGAAAACAAAAGTGTTGACAGCGAGGAGAATGTTTTGTATCATTAATACAAAATCCATAGTAAAATGACGATGAACGGAAGAGTAGTTATAGTTTATGATATTTTCAGCGAGCCGGGTTTGGTGTGAGCCGGCAGTATCGACTATCATGAAAATCATCCGTGAGTTGCGCGCTGAAACAATGAGTAAGCCGCGCCGGGCCTCTTGTAGAGGAAACGCCACCCGTTATTGTGGGCGAGGTATCGAGTATTTTACTCCGTACCTGTAGAGAGACTATGGGTGACCATAGTAATTTGGGTGGTAGCGCGGATTAACCTCCGTCCCTTTTATATAGGGGACGGAGGTTTTTTGATGTTTAAAAATAACAGAGGCTAAAATGTGACGGCAGGACTTGAGATAATAAGGAGGCGGCTTATTTGAAAATGCTAGGTGCAGAAGCAGTAATTGAAGCTTTGAGAAGAGAAGGGGTTGATCTGGTATTCGGTTATCCTGGCGGGGCAGTATTAACTCTTTATGATGCTTTATATAAAACGAATTTCCCCCACATCCTCACTCGTCATGAACAAGGAGCAGTGCATGCTGCCGACGGCTATGCCCGGGCTACCGGCAAGGTAGGTGTATGTTTTGCTACCTCCGGGCCTGGCGGGACAAATTTAATTACCGGGATTGCCACAGCGTACATGGATTCGGTGCCTCTAGTGGCCATCACCGGGCAGGTAGGGGTATCGCTGATCGGAAAAGATTCTTTCCAGGAAGCCGATATGTGTGGGATTACCACGCCGATAACTAAGCATAATTATCTGGTCAAAAATGTCCAGGAGCTGCCCAGGGTCTTAAAAGAAGCATTCTATATTGCCCGTACCGGCCGGCCAGGGCCCGTTGTCATTGATATATCGAAAGATGTTTTTAATTCTACGATCGATTTTGACTATCCCGCTAGTGTTATGCTGCGCGGCTATAGCCCGCTTTTTGCCGGTGATGCAGCAGCAGTTGATGCTGTTATTACAGCACTGTTACAGGCAAAGAAACCACTGCTTTTTGTTGGCGGTGGTGTCAATCTCTCCGATACGGCAGAGCAGCTGCGAGAATTGACAACACTCACAGAGTTGCCTGTTACTGCCAGCCTAATGGGCTTGGGCTGTATAGCCAGTGATGCACCGGAGCATTTGGGGATGCTGGGGATGCATGGGACATTTGCCGCTAATATGGCAACTGTAGAGTGTGATCTCCTGATTGCAGTGGGGGCCCGCTTTGATGACCGTGTAACCAGCTTGGTTAAAGATTTTGCCCCTCATGCCAAAATTGTTCATTTTGACATTGATCCAGCAGAAGTGAATAAGAATGTACGCTGTGACTTACGCGTAATCGGAGATTTGCGATGGTCTTTGCCGCTATTCGTCAACAAATTCAAGCAAACACTAATACCGCAAGCCTATCGGGAAGCAATTGCTGCCTGGCGGTTACAGGTCGAGGACTGGAAACAAGAAAATCCGTTATCGTATAATCGGGCAAGTGAAGTCGTTATGCCGCAGGCATTGATTGAATGCATAAGCAAATTGACACAGGGTAAAGCCATCATTGTAACCGATGTTGGTCAGCACCAAATGTGGACGGCGCAATATTATAACTTTACTAAGCCGAGATCCTTGTTAACCTCCGGTGGACTGGGGACGATGGGCTATGGTCTGCCAGCAGCGATGGGAGCTCAATTGGGAATGCCTGATACGCCAGTCATATTGGTTACCGGTGACGGCAGTATCATGATGAATTGCCAAGAGCTGGCCACAACTGCCGACAATGGCCTGCCACTTAAAATTATCGTATGCAATAACCAGGTGTTAGGCATGGTAAACCAATGGCAGCGAACCTTTTATGACCAGCGATATTCTCATTCAACTACCAAGGGCGCTACCGATTTTGTTAAACTAGCGGAGGCAATGGGAGTCACCGGATTACGAGTCACCAAACCGGAAGAGTTGGAAACAGTCTTACAACAGGCCTTTGCGCTTGAGGGACCAGTTCTTGTCGATGTGCTGCTGCCGGCAGCGGAAGATGTGGTACCGATGGTTCCGCCGGGAGGACGGCTGGATCAAATGATATTGGGGGGGCTGGAATCGTGAAATATACTTTAGCCGTATTAGTAGAAAACCGACCGGGTGTACTAACGCATATTTCCGGTCTAATCAGCCGCAGAGCTTTTAATATTGAAAGTATTGCCGCCAGTCATACGGAAGAGCCGGACACAACACGGATTACTCTGGATGTGGAAGTTGACGATGAGATTGAATTGGAACAGGTAGTCAATCAATTATCCAAATTAATTGATGTAATAAAGATCGTGAATTTGACACATGTAGATTCCATTCAGCGTGAATTGGCACTGATTAAAGTAAAAGCAAGCAAAGTAAACCGTTCTGAGCTTGTCGATATTGTTGAAATTTTTCGCGCAAAGATTGTGGATATCAACCGGGAGACGATGGTTGTGGAACTGACAGGAGAACAAAGTAAGATCGATGCCTTGTGTGAAGTATTAGTGGATTTTGGCATAATAGAAATTGTTCGTACCGGTAAAATTGCGCTATCCCGGGGCGCAATACCAGCAAAGGAAATCGATTAATATGAATACGTTGTCGCAACCGTTAACCTTGTCGCAAATCAAAGAGGCATTGCTGCGAATTCGCCCCTTAGTTCACAAAACTCCATTGCAAAGCTGTCGCACGTTAAGTGAAATGTCCGGCAAAAATGTTTATCTCAAATTGGAGAATATGCAGAAAACCGGCTCCTTCAAGCTGCGCGGAGCTGCTAATATGATATATGGCTTGCAGGCCAAAGACGCCGGGAGAGGAATTATTTGTGCATCGGCAGGCAATCATGCCCAAGGTGTGGCCTGGGCGGCAAAGGCCCGGAATATACCCGCTGTTGTTGTAATGCCGAGCCATGCTCCTCATGCTAAAGTAAGAGCTACTGAGGCTTATGGAGCAAAAGTATATCTTTATGGTGCAAGCTATGACGATGCCTATGCTTATGCGCTGCAAATGCAGCAGCAAGAGCAAATGAAATTTATTCACGCTTTTGATGATGAAGCAGTTATGGCGGGACAAGGTACGATTGCATTGGAAATTATGGCGAAGCTTTTCGATGTAGATGCCATCGTTGCTCCTGTAGGCGGCGGCGGACTCTTAGCGGGAATTGCAGTTGCCGTAAAAGAACATAATCCTAAAATAAAAGTAATTGGTGTTCAGGCAGCGGGGGCGGCTGCTATGGCACAATCTTTGAAGCAGGGAAGTATTATTGGGCTGAATACCGTACAGACAATCGCGGACGGAATCGCTGTAAAACGGCCGGGCGATTTAACCTTTCAATATATTAAGAAATACGTTGATGATATTGTTACAGTAACGGATGAAGAAATTCAGGAGGGCATGTTATATCTGCTGGAGCGAGGTAAGCTGACTGCGGAAGGAGCAGGTGCGGCAGGGGTAGCTGCTCTGCTTGCTCAAAAGCTCCGGGTGACCACAAAAAACATGGCTGTTCTTGTCAGCGGTGGTAATGTAGATCCCTTACTATTGTCTAGTATTATTACTGCAAGACACCGGCAGAGCACCAGTGCCTAACGGTATTCTTTGCTGCAAAAGGAAATCTGGTTGTTACCGGATTTCCTTATTTTTTTGCCGGACCGTAAATTATACTTGACAATTGTCCAAAAATTGCCTATTATTAGTGATAATGATAATCAATATCACTAATGGAGGGAAGCTGTTATGTCAGTTGTTATAGTAGGTGGAGATCATTTGGGTAATATCGAGCAAAAACTACGCTTGATGGGCGTGACTGAACTTATACATGTTACTGGCCGCAAGGTAAAGCATAAGAAGGGTATTAGACTCCCACAGGAGGCTGCCTTTGTATTAGTCTTCACTGACTATATTAATCACATGACGGCTCTGATGGTGAAAGATGCGGCTAAATCACTTTCTATACCCACCGTTTTTGCAAAACGGAGCTGGAGTTCAATTGAATCCTGTCTGAAGGTAGGTGGATTGGTGAATGCATAACTCACTCAGCCATCTGGATGAAGAACAACACAAAGCTGTCAGTGCCTTTTCCGAGTGGCTTGTGAGCAGTCTTTCTCCCACTATCTGCGGCAATAAGCCGTCAACAGTGCTAACGATGACGGATATACGCTTTCAGCCGTTACTGGCCTTATGGCGTACCTATGGGAAGTTAATACTGGCAGGTAGTGTAATTCAATTTACTGCTTTACATACTTCGAAAGACAGAGAAACAGTGCTATTTTACAGACCAGCAATCCTGGAGCAGTGTTTGATTTATAATTTGCACAAAAAATTTCTCTTGCAATTCGGTTATCCCGTTAACAGTGGATTAGGTCCTTGCCTTGACCTATTGCAAGCACGTTTTCAGCAATGCTGCCCTCATGAGGTTGGAGTCCTTCTAGGGATTCCCTTAAAAGATGTTTTAGGATTTATGGGATTGGAAAATCTGCCACTAACATGCCGGGGCGAATGGTGTGTGTACGGTAATCCTGACGAATCCTTAGCAGCAATGAAGCAATATGCCGATGATCGGATTTATGTAGACAATCTGCTTGCTAAAGGCGTTGCCCCGCAAGAAATTTTGTGCGGTAATTTGGAAGAACTGGCTTTTGCAATATAAATAAAAAATTCCGGCATATTCGCCGGAATTTTTTATTTATATT
>DDHB01000047.1 GCA_002337925.1 Sporomusaceae bacterium UBA1887 | reverse complement strand
TGATGGCGGAGCGGGAGACGACTGCATTGACGGAGGGGCAGGCAAAGACAGCCTCTACGGCGGGGACGGCAATGATACTATTATCTACGATGCAGCGGATACAGTAGTTGATGGGGGAGCTGGGGTCGATACACTGGATGCATCAGGGCAAAAGAGTACTGTTACCATTAACCTGGGGGCAGCCAATACCAAATTTAAAAACATAGAGAACTTGATCGGCGGCAGTGGTGCCGATAAGCTGACCGGCGATGCAAATGATAATATCATTAATGGGGGTCTGGGTAAAGACATCATCAACGCAGGTGCAGGCAATGACATCATTATCTATGATGCAGCGGATACCGTAGATGGCGGTGCAGGCATAGACAGCCTCGATGCATCGGGCCAGACAGCAGGTGTGACCATTGACCTTAGCGCCGCTAAGTCAAATATCAAGAATATCGAGAACCTAATTGGCAGTAAAGGAGCCGATCAATTAACCGGCGATGCTAAAGCAAACCTATTAGTGGGAAATGATGGCGATGACATCATCGACGGTAAGGATGGGGCCGACATTTTAACCGGCGGAGCGGGTAAAGACCAATACAAGTTTGGAATCGGGTACGGTCATGACACAATTACGGCTGATGCTTCCAATAAGGATGATACGATAGTTTTTGGAGCGGGAATCACATTTGACTCGTTGGTATTTAGCCAAGCAGGCGATAACATGGTTATTAATCTGAATAACAGTACAAATGACCGTGTGACAATAGAAGGCTGGTTTGCAGATAGTAACAACCAAATCGGACAATTTCAGTTCTCTAATGGAAGTATCGTAAGAAATATATCAGGGACCAAAGAGAATGATAGTAATCTGCAGGGTACTAACAGCGAAGATATTATCTTTGGCCTAAGCGGTAATGACAGTATTTTCGGTCTTGCAGGAAACGACTATATCTTTGGAGGAGAAGGAGACGACGTAATTGATGGTGGCTTCGGCAATGATATCATCAACGGCGGTGCGGGTGACGATATTATTATCTACGATGAAGATGACATAATTGATGGTGGTGAAGGTGTTGACAGCTTGGTGGCGTCGGTTCAAACAGGAGGAATTACTGTAGACCTTAGTACAGCATCAAATATTAGGAATATCGAAAACTTAATTGGCGGCATAGGCGCCGATAGATTAACCGGTGATGCCAACGCAAACCGCTTGGTGGGAAATGATGGCGATGACANNAAGGGGACGATATTTTAACTGGCGGAGCAGGTAGAGATCAGTATAAGTTTGGGATGGGGTACGGACATGATACGATTACTGCTGACGCTTCCAATACGGATGACACCATTTTGCTTGGAAAGGATATTACCTTGAGCTTGCTTGATTTTAAGCAATCCGGTAATGACTTAGTTATTGGTCTCAAAAACAGTGCAAGTGATCATTTGACTATTGAAGGCTGGTTTACAGGGAATAACGTTAAAGAAATCCGATTTTCCGATGGTAGCAACTTGTATTATAAGCAAGGGGCTGAAAGTGATGATACATGGCTGCAAGGGTCCAGCTATGGTGATTTTATCTTAGGCTTTGGGGGAAATGATAAAATTTATGGATTAAGCGGTGACGATTATATTGATGGTGGAGATGGCGATGACTTCCTATTTGGTGGAGATGGGGTTGATATTCTTATAGGGGGAAATGGGAACGACCTATGCGAAAGTGGCGAAGGTAATGGGACTCAAATGTATGGGGGGGCTGGTAATGATATATTGAAAGGAACGGGACACAACTACTTCTCCGGGTTGTACCTTGATGGTGGAGATGGAGATGATATTTTAACAGGTGTATTTGTTCGTTCCCATTTGTATGGCGGAAATGGAAATGATTTATTGCATCAGGATTATGGTTCGTCGTACCTTGATGGGGGAAATGGAGATGATATTATTGAAGCCTACAGCGGTGATACGCTCGTAGGAGGAGAAGGTAATGATATTTATAACATTTATAGGAATGATGCGGAAGGTCTGCTGATAGACAATTATAGTGTCAGCGGCAGCAGTGAGGTGGATACCTTAAGATTCGAACCCTCTGGATTTACCGTAGATGCGTTCGCATTTGAACGGAATGGCAATGACTTAGTGTTAAGCTTGCTGTCTAGAGGCAATGAAATCGTTCGTGTCTCAAATTGGTTTATGGGTGAGGACTATCAGATAGATAAAGTTATATTTAGCGATAATACAACCTACACGGCTGCTCAAATTACTTCACTGGTAAGATAATTACAAAGTGAGTGCAGGAATTTTTCCTCTTTACGAGTAAAAGGTATAGTTACGACATACTTTCCGCTATAAGGAGTGATAGTTTTGAGGAAAAGGCTTGCCCAATTAGTGCTTTATGCTTTGCTAAGCATTAGTGTAAGTGCAGGAAACTTAGCTTTGGCAGCTGGTGCTGGAGAGCATAGTCCGGTTATTCCTTATCCTGCCGGATATGTGACGGATCAAGAAGGCGCTTCTTCTTATAACGGCCTTGGCAATGTTGCTCATTCGCCTTATTTTACGGCTGTCGATTATTATAACCTCCGCTCAAGCGGGACATTGACGCTGCTGCCCCATTACCGGACCTACCAGCAGACAACTGAGATTACCTGCGGTCCGGCTGCAGCGTTAACGGTACTTGCTCATTATCACAACTCCGACTGGGATGAGCTTGCTATTGCCAAGATCATGGGGACGAAGCCGGAGGTAGGCACTGATACGAAAGGGATGGTCCGCTTCTTCCAGCATATCGGCTGGAACGTTTCCTCCAGTCTGACCAGTGCCGATAAGACGGGAAGTTCCTTTGCAACCGTCCATGACTTTAAGAATTTCGTACTGCACAACTTGGCTGCCAATATGCCGGTAATGGTCGAAAACATAGACTGGGGCGGACACTGGCGGGTCATTATCGGCTATGACACAATGGGAACAGAGACGACCGCCGATGATGTGATTATTCTTGCTGATCCCTATGATACAGCCGATCATTACCAGGACGGCTATGTGGTCAATGCGGTCGAGAAATTCTATTACATGTGGTTTGATGCTCATATGCTGCCCAAAGGACAGCAAAAGCAGCAGTGGCTGGTAGCAACTCCGCCTTTGTCTTAAGCGTAAGCCACAATAGGCACTAAATAACATATACCCTGTAGAGTAGCTTTGACCAAACTACTCTATAGGGTATTTTTTTTGGGGGACAGCGGATTGAGGCTTGATTGTAGGCATATTTGTCTAGAACGGACAAATTAAGCTGGACATATTATCCTGTTTGGCTGATGAAAAAGAGAAAAAAGAAAAGTACAATAAAAGTAAGGACAATACAGGTAAAACATCCGGAAAATTTGACGAATAGTAAAGTAAAAGGGGTGTGTTATTGATTATGAGCAGTCAGGAAATGGTACTGGTAAACAAGGCGGAATTACATCAATTGATTAAAAATAAGGTAATGAAGGCTGGCTTGCCTGAGGATCATGCACAGGAAGTTGCCAATCATCTGAGCTATGCAGACAGCAGAGGTGTACATTCCCACGGAGCGGTACGGGTGGAATACTATTCAGAACGGATTGCTAAGGGCGGCAGTAATGCAAAACCTAATTTCTCTTTTCGGAAAACAGGACCCTGTACAGGCATTTATGAAGGGGATAATGCAGTAGGCATGGTTGTGGCAAAAAACGGTATGCTCGAAGCCATAAAAATGGCCAAAGAAAACGGTATCGGTTTTGTCGGCATGCGGGAGCTGGGGCACTGCGGTACTCTTTCTTATTTTCTCAGAATGGCCACCGATGAAAATATGATTGCCATGTCCATGTGCCAGTCTGATCCGATGGTGGTTCCTTATGGATCAGCAGAGCCCTACTTTGGCACGAACCCTATTGGGTTTGCCGCTCCTTCTGCCGGCGGTTTTCCGATTATATTTGATATGGCCACTACAGTGGGGGCTTGGGGAAAGATTTTGGATGCCAGAGCCAAAAACAATCCCATTCCTGATACCTGGGCGGTAGACAGGGAAGGACGACCCACCACCAATCCCTTTGACGTTGGCGGTCTGCTGGCTATTGCCGGTCCCAAGGGCTATGGCTTAATGATGATGGTCGACATTTTGTGCGGCTCTTTGNNCTTTGGAAAGCATGTAAGCTCCATGTATGCCGATCTTTCGGCCGGACGGGAACTCGGACAAATTCATCTGGTAATCAATCCCGAGTACTTTACCTCTCTGCATACATTCAAAAACAATATGCATAGCATGGTGGACGAGCTTCATAATCTCCGGCCCGCTTTGGGTTTTGATAAAGTGCTGATTCCCGGCGAATCTTCAGAAAAGAAGGCCAAGGACTATGAACGCAATGGAATTCCTATTGTTAAAGAAATTTATGATTATCTTGTCAGCGCTGACATCCATTACAACCGGTATGAGGGGAAAAGCGCTTTTGCTTCCGACACCTTAGATTAACCATACCAGGCAGATACAGCCGCTAATCAAATAGTAAAACGACCAAGGTTCTTGTACAAGCAGAGCTTTGGTCGTTTTTTTCAGTATCCGTTGTGTCCGTAGAAGTTTCAACATCTCAAACAGCTAGGGACACTTGTGTCTGAAAATGCAGAATTTTACATCAAGAGGATAAAAATATATGACATTTTTATCCTCAACTGCCAAAAGATTTAAGTTAAATATGTAGAAATCATACAAAAGAAACAGATTAATTACGGTTTTTTCAACATCATTGGCCATGAAGCATTCCCTGTAATACTTGCGCTTAAGCGAATTTTACTGAATACGGAAAATTGTCTTAATATACAAAAAATGCAGGCGAAATACATTGGGGTCAAAGCATGGGCAGGAGTGTACTATTTGCTGCAATAGAATACGGTGCAGGCATAGAGTTAGCATTCACAATTACAGATGTGACGGAGGGACGTTATGAATACGTTTGACTTTGGACAGGAAACCGAGAAGCTCTTAAAATGGCTAGGCCAATATGGCAAAGACCCAAATGGTGGAGTCTCTCGATTTCTTTATAAGCCAGAGTGGGTAGAAGCGCAACAGGCGCTAGAGAAATACATGGAGCAAGCGGGCTTGCTTGTTCACTATGATGACGTCGGCAATTTATTTGGACGGTTAGAAGGATCCACATATAAAGCAGAGACGATTTTAACCGGTTCACATGTAGATACAGTAAAAAACGGCGGGTTATATGACGGTCAATATGGCATAATCGCGGGGATTATTGCCCTGGAATTTCTAAAAAAAGAGTTTGGCCAACCATTGCGTAACATTGAGGTGGTTTCGATGGCCGAGGAAGAAGGAAGCCGGTTTCCTTATGTCTACTGGGGCGTAAAGAACCTTCTCGGTATTGCCAGGCGGGAAGAGGTAGAAGACATGGTTGATTTTGACGGTATTCCTTTCACGGAGGCTATGCGTAAAGCGGGCTTTCGCTTCCGGACGGAGGGAAGCGGCGAACGCAGCGATATAAAAGCCTTTTTAGAGGTTCACGTTGAGCAAGGGGGCGTGTTGGAGGCTGAGAAAAAATCAGTTGGGGTTGTGCAGCATATTGTCGGGCAGCGCCGTTTTACCGTGGAACTTACCGGTGAAGCCAACCATGCAGGTACAACACCAATGGGGTATCGTAAAGACGCACTCAAAGCAGCTAGCCGCATGATTTGCATGATGATGGATTTGGCTGAACATTATGGTGATCCGCTGGTGGCTACGGTTGGCAAGTTAGAAACTACGCCTAATATCGTAAATGTTGTTCCCGGTAAGGTTTTATTTACACTTGATATCCGCCATACCCATAAAGACGTTTTGGTTAGCTTTAGTGATGAAGTAACTGCCAAAATGAGGGAAGCTGCAACAAAGGCAGGGGTTGAAATTGACATTGACATGTGGATGGATGCTGCCCCGGTACCTATGGATGCAGGCATTGTTGATGTACTAAAAAGGCAATGCGAAAAGTATGGCTTGAGCTATAAAATGATGCACAGTGGGGCGGGACATGACTCCCAGGTGATGGCGCCGAGAATACCGACTGCCATGCTGTTTGTGCCAAGTCATAAAGGGCTCAGCCATTCGCCGCTGGAGTACACAACTCCTCACGATTTGGGAGAAGGCGTAAAGGCTCTTGTGGGAGCTCTGTATGAATTGGCTTATAAATAAAGGTCGTAAGTAAAGCTCACTACCGTATACTCTCTGTCACGGGACAGGTTGAGATATTAGTAAGGAGGGGTCATACCGTGTTTAGTCTGGTTATTAAAAACGGCAGGGTTGTAACCGCAGACCGGGTTTTTGCAGCAAGTATTTGTGTTAAGGAAGGCAAAATTGCGGCAATAGTTGAACCGAGCGTTACGATTGAGGCCGAAAAAGTGATTGATGCTAAAGGGAACTACGTTTTTCCGGGAGCGATTGACAGCCACGCCCACCTTAACGATCCTGGCTACAACTGGCGTGAGGATTATGCTCATGGAACGGCTGCAGCCGGAGTTGGGGGATTCACTACGATTGTTGATATGCCGCTGCAGAACGAGCCTGCGTTGACTGATGGAAATATCTTTGCAGAGAAGCTATTGCATGTTGCTCCTAATGCTTATGTGGACTTTTGCTTTTGGGGAGGACTGGTTGATTACAATTTAAATAGTCTTGAGGAACTTGATGAAAAAGGCTGTGTTGCCTTTAAGTCGTTTATCGGTCCTGTTTCTCCCGATTATGTGTCGCTTACTATCGGGCAAGCCAAAGAAGCTCTGGAAATCTTAAAAGGTGTAGACGCCCGTGCCGGTTTCCACTGCGAAGATTACTCCATAATCAAATGGGAAGAGGCCAGAGCCAAGCGTAAGGAAAAAAATGACTGGCAGGATTTCCTCAATTCCAGACCGGTAATTGCCGAAATAGTGGCAACTAAGAACATTATCGACCTCGCCCGGGAACTTAANNGGAACTTAATGCCAAAGTTCATATCTGTCACGTCAGCCATCCCCGGGTAGCGAAGATTATACGGGATGCCCAGCTTGACGGTGTGGATGTTACCGGTGAAACTTGCGGACATTACCTCGCATTTACCGACCAGGATGTAATTAAGAACGGCAGTTTATTCAAATGTGCACCGCCATTACGGGAAGCACAGGCTGTAGAGGAACTGTGGGAGTATGTAAACAACGGAACATTAAGCTGTATTGGCTCCGATCACTCCCCCTGCGAGCTCAGTGAAAAAAGTGAAGAGGCTCACGGTGTCTTTGGTGCCTGGGGCGGCATCAGTGGTATTCAGAACACCATGCAGGTCGTTTTCAGCGAAGGGGTCAACAAGAGAGGATATTGTCCGACAATCCTCGCAAGATCACTGAGTGAAGGGCCCGCAAAAGCATTTGGGATATATGGAAAAAAGGGTGCAATTGCAGTAGGCTTTGATGCCGATCTTGTTATTCTCGATCCGGAAAAAACATGGGAAATTACCTCCGAATCCTTGCGCTATGTGAATCAGATTTCTGCTTTTATAGGTTTAAAAGGCGTGGGATTACCTGTTTGCACACTTGTCAGAGGAAAGGTTGTAGCAGAAAACGGCAAGCTGGTTGGACAGAAAGGCTATGGTGAATTCGTAGGCAAAATCAAATAAATAAGGAGGCCATTTTATTTTGAGCAAGCGTTATGACGTAATCATTCGCAGAGGGATGTTGGTTTGTCCTGATGGCGTTAAGCAGGCGGATATCGCTGTTTGTGATGAAAAAATCGTGGAGATTGCTGCCGAAATAACCGGCGAGGCCAAACAAACGATTGATGCGGCAGGCAAACACGTATTTCCTGGTTTAACAGATGGTCATGTGCATTTTAACGACCCGGGACGTACCGAATGGGAAACGATTAGTACCGGCAGCGCTGCCCTGGCGGCCGGGGGCGGCGTGGCCTACTTTGATATGCCGCTTAATTGCAGTCCCTGTACACTTGATGCCAAAACCTTTAAAGCAAAACTGGCAGTGGCACAAAAAGATTCTTTGGTTGATTATGCTTTTTGGGGCGGCTTTACACCAAAGAACCTGGATAAGCTGGAAGAGTTGGCTGAGTGTGGTGTAATTGGGTTTAAAGCATTTTCCTGCTTCAGCGGCATTGATGAATTTGAAAGAGCGGATGATTACACTGCACTTGTGGGTATGGAAAAACTAGCCAGACTGGGATTGCCGCTGATGGTTCATTGTGAAAACGCAGAAATCACCAGAGATCTGACAGCACTGGCCTTAGCAAAAAATAAAACAACTGTGCGGGATTATTTTGCAGCACGGCCGCCGATTACCGAGATTGAAAACGTTTCCCGTATGATCGCTTTTGCTGAGGAGACGGGCTGCAAACTAATCATTGCTCACATCAGCACGGCCAAAGCAGTTGAACTGGTTAGCCAAGCTAGATGCAGAGGAGTTGATGTTTGCTGCGAAACAATTGGTCATTATTTAATTCTTACTGATGATGATGTTGAGCGTATGGGAACGGTAGCGAAATGTTCGCCTTCTATTCGCGATGCGAACAATCAAACCAGGATGTGGGCCAAACTGCTGAACGGTGAAATTGCTTTTGTATCCTCCGACCATTCGCCCTGTGATCCCAACCTGAAAAATGGTGAATTTTTAAAGGTTTGGGGCGGAATATCGGCTTGCCAAACAACATTACCAGGGTTGTTGACTCATGCTTACCATGACCGCAAAGTCCCGCTTACCGATATCGCCAGACTGACTGCGCAACATGTTAACGAAACTTTTAACATTCAATCGAAGGGTAAAATTGCGATAGGCTATGATGCCGACTTTGCTCTGGTAGATGTAGAGAAATCCTTTACCTTAAAGGCTGAAGATTTGTTTTACCTGCATAAAGTCAGCCCATATGTAGGGGACCATTTCCGTGGCACTGTAACGCAGACCATTCTCAGAGGCACAACTATATGTAAGGATGGAAAAATTGTTTCTAAGCCTATTGGCAAACAGTTGAGACCTAATCGTAAGTAACCTCAATCGCACGGAAATAAATGAGCGGGAAGGTGTGACTTTTCAATGAGCGAAAACTTGGGAAGCAACGACACGAATACGGCGAATTTCCAACACGGCGCAGGAGTGGATGAATCTCTTATTCCCAAAT
Organism: Sporomusaceae bacterium UBA1887; assembly: GCA_002337925.1. Lineage (GTDB taxonomy): Bacteria > Bacillota > Negativicutes > Sporomusales > DSM-15969 > Anaerospora. The sequence goes on along the minus strand of DDHB01000047.1, from coordinate 13,572 downwards.
CAGCCGCTGCCAGGACCGTAGGCCCAATTGATTACATGTTTATGTGGTTAGGGGATGGTGTTAACCTAGGCAATATGACGCTGGGATCAAGTTTGGTTGTCGCCGGTATCGCAACCCTAAACATCTTTCAGACCTTTGTAGCAGCCATTATTGCCATTGGTATTATCTCAGCTGTCTTTGCATTAAATGACAGAATGGGCTATCAAACAGGAATACCCTATGTTGTACAGCTCAGAATGTCCTTCGGTATAAAAGGCTCTGTCATTTCTTCCTTATTGCGCGGGATTCCTGCTATCATCTGGTATGGTTTTCAAAGCTGGATTGGCGGTACGGCTTTAAATGAGATTGCCAAAATTGTTACAGGCGGCACCTTTGATAATGTTTTTGCCTGTTTTGTAGTGCTGCAGGTGGTACAAATCATTCTCTCACTCTATGGTTTTCATGCCATTAAATGGGTTGAATCCGTTATTTCCACTGTTATCATGTTAGCCCTGCTTTATGTATTTTTAGTTCTGCTTAACTCCCACAGTGCAGTTATTGTTGAGAAGTGGGTGCATGCCAAAGGTACCTGGGGACTACCGTTTTTTGCCTTCATCATGATGTTTATGGGTAATTATGCAGCAATCTTTTTAAGTGCAGCCGACTATTCGCGGGAATTAAAAGCCGGAATTAGTAACGGCAAACGAGGCTTGTTATACTTTTTCCCCATCGTAGTCGCTTATGGCTCTGTACTGTGTATTGGGGCAATGCTTGCTGCTGCAACGGGTATATCCAATCCGGTTAAAGCGTTTGCAATAGTCGTTAATAACAATTATATTACCTTATTTGTATCGGCCTTTATTGTTATGGGAGCGGTTGCCGTAAATATGGTTGCTAATATTATTCCTCCAACCTACGTAATTACATTAATTACAAAATTGAAATATAAAGTAGCTGTTACTATATCGGGCTTACTTGCTTTAGGGGCATGCCCCTGGGTTCTGGTACAAGATTCCTCGGCCGAGGGGCTTGGCTTGTTTATCCTGATTTACTCTGCCTTCTTAGGGCCGATTGTGTCCATCTTGTTACTTGAGTTTTATGCTTTAAGAAAAGGACAGCTGGTTGTTATTGCTGATTTATACAAGGAAGACGGTCCGTTTGCGGGCTATAATCCTTGCGCAATTATTGCCATGCTGATTGGGGCCGGGGCCGCTTTTATGAAAGTAGAGCTGGCCTGGATTATCGGTTTTGTGGTAGCGGGTATTTCGTACTATCTGTTAATGAAGTATGCCTATCAGGATTCTACCTTCAAAATAGGTACTATATTTGAGAAAAAATTGAACTTAGGTAAACAGACTAATCTGTAATATGTACTATGTGGCAATATTTCGCAAGCATGGTAACACGGATTAACCATTAAAAAAATTAGGAGGGGGCAATATGTCGATAAATATTGGACAGTGGTTTGCTACCCTAGTGCCGATACTTGTGTTACTAGTGCTGCTGCTTCACTGTAAATGGGGTGGCGATGAGGCGGCATCGGCCGGACTGTTGTTTTCCATACTCATCGCCTATGTTGTTTTTGGCGGCGGAATCGATATGATTGCTTTAGCTGTTGCTAAAGGAATGTGGTATTCGCTATCTATCGTTTTAGTCGTATTTCCTGCGTTGATCATTTATGAAGTTTCGCGCGAATCGGGCGCTTTTGCCGTAATTCGGGAAGGCATGCAGCGCTTTACGCCTGACAAGGTTTTGCAGGTTTTGGCTGTGGGCTGGGTTTTCGTCGGCTTCCTCCAGGGGATTACCGGTTTTGGTGTTCCGGTAGTTGTCGGCGCGCCGCTGCTAATCGGCATGGGTGTAAAACCGTTGACAGCCGTACTCATTACTTTGCTGGGCCAGGCTTGGGGTAATACATTCGGAACATTAGGGTTAGCCTGGGATGGATTAATCAGCCAGGTGGATGTTAGTGATCCGTTGACTATGAACAGAGCCATTATCTGGACTACCGCGATGTTAGGGATTGTCAATCTCATAGCCGGACTGCTGATAGCCGGATTGGCCGGCGGGTCCCGTGGGGTAAAACGTAACGCCGTTACTGTAATCCTGTTGGGGATTTTGCAAGGTGCGGGGCAAATGGGAATTGCATTGCTGAATCCTATGCTGTGCAACTTTGTTGTTGCCTCTTTATCGCTGGGACTGATATTTGTCATTGGCAGACTGGAGTATTATCGCCAGCCGGTGGAGCTATTTGACCCGGCTGAAGAAAAGGCAGATCATACGGCAGCAGGCAGTAGAATGAATATTCAGCAGGCATTTATGCCGTATTTGTTTTTGATTGTCATTGCCGTTGTTGTGTTACTGAACGACAATATCAAGAACTATCTCGGGCAATGGAAGCTTTCACTAGCCTTTGCCGGAAAAAATACAGCACTAGGCTTTGAAACCCATAGCTACTCAGCGTACGCACCGCTTGCGCCGCTTACTCATTCCGGAGCCTTTTTGCTATTAGCTGGTATCGTCGGCTATATCTGCTATATACAATGGGGATATATACAAGCAGGCGGCATGAAGCGCATACTGAAAAATTCGCTCAACAAAACAATCCCTTCCGCTATTGCTGTAATAGGTTTGACGGCTATGTCTAAGGTTATGGATGAAACAGGTCAGACAACGGTGCTGGCCCAGGGAGTCGCTGCAGTGACTGGCGGCATTTACCCGCTGCTTTCTCCGTTTATCGGACTGTTAGGAACCTTTATGACCAGCAGCAATTTGTCTTCGAATATATTATTTGGCAGCTTTCAGCAAAAGGTGGCATTGATGCTGCAGATCGATAAGGTTCCTTTGCTTGCGGCACAGACTGTCGGCGGTGCTATTGGCAGTATTATTGCGCCTAGCAAGATTTTGTTAGGGACGACTACTGCCGGGATATTGGGCCAGGAAGGGCTTGTTATCAGTAAGGTTTTAGGAGGGGCATTGCTGCTGTGCGCGATATTTGGTGCAGTTGTTTTTGCCTCATACCAATTCGGGTGGTGAGAAAAAATGCAGCAGCTAGTGGCATTCTTGCCAGTATGTATTCTTTTGTCTTTTCCAGTATTATACTTTGGTGGTCATGCCAGCAGCAGTGTCGGAGCTATGATAGGGATACTGGTTTTGTTCCTGGGCATGTCGGGACCGCTTATAAAGCGTATAATCAAATAAACGGTGAACAGGGATATAGCATACAAAAAAACAGGATATGACGACAAGTCATGTCCTGTTTCTCTATCGTTACTTGCTTTCTCCTATGGCACCAAGCTGGCCCTTATGCTTCGGAAAGCAGCAGCGCAAGCCGAAGCTGCAAAGAATAATCGGGATTGGAAAGGGAGGTGTCTAACAGTTCATTTAATCGGGCTATCCGGTATTTTACTGTGTTACGGTGAATGTAGAGGGCCCGGGCCGTTTCCGCAATATCACCCTGGCAATTTAAGTAGGTTTGCAGTGTTTGCCGGAGGATGATTTGCGTTTCCTGCTCAGGGTAAGCCAGGGATTTTAACACGCAGGTACAGAAGTGGCGGGCATGTTCCTGCGGGACAAAGCGCAATAGTTCGGAAACGCCTTGAGAAAAATAGGTGCGGAAGAATGCTTTCATACCCTCCGTCTTGCATTGATGATAAATGGCTTCGGCCTCAATGCGGGAGAAGGCGACAGACTGGAGCGCATTAACGGGATTGCCTGCAGCACAGGAAATGGAGATGGAAAGATAGGTGGTCATTTGTTTTCTAATGGCAGCAATGGCACTTTCTAAGTTCTCCACAGGTTTTTGCAAGAGTACCATTATCTTTTCGCTTTTTTGGCAGGAAAACAAAAGCGTATCTTTACCTAGCATTTCAATATGGCGTTCCAACCAATCATACACAAGCGAGTACAGATCAGACTGGGTAGAATTTTTTTCTGTCATTAAATCGTCAATGCCGATGATTAGGAACCGGTAATAATCGGAGGCTATTAAGCCAAGGCCGACACCCTGGTCCAGAAAAACTGAGTTGTCAACATTGCTGGTACTGTGAGTTAGGCGCCGCACAGCATCTTCCTGCATTCGACGATGCAATTCTCTCAGTTTCTGGTTTTTATAAAGGGAGAAAGCGGCAGCGGCGGCAGTCTGCTCAATGACAAGATAGGAGAAGGGATAAGGAATTTTTTCCTTTTCCAGCACAATAAGCAAATGGGGATAGACAGAGGCGGCCCAAACAGGAAAGATCCATGCAGTATACGGACGAGGGGCCTGAATATAGAGTGAAGAGGGTATGGCGGCCGAAGGTGAGGCTTTAACAGTATTGCTGTCTTGGATTGCAGCCAACGCCTGCTGCATTTCTGGTGTTTTCTTACCCCGCGGCAGGGAGGTTTCGATTATCTCAAAAAAAGGGTCTGTTACAAATACGGTCTGGCGGATCGTTCGGCTGAGATGGGCAAGGATGGTAGCAAGCGGTGTATCCTGTACTAGCATATGGGAATATTCACGCTGGATTTTTAGAGCACTTAACAGCTGTTCGTTTTCCAGGTTCCAAAGGTACGAGAGGAATTGATGGCAGGTTATGCCAAGCGTCCAGGAACTAGGTACCTGAATGAGCGGAAAGCCAAGTTTATCGGCTGTTTCGATAATCGTGGGATCGAGCTTGTCAATAAACCGGCCTAATTTTACACAGATTCCGGCAATAGGCACACGATTTCNNACAGTTCTGCAATCGAAGTCATATTCTATCATCCAGCCATTCGATTATTTCGTCATACGTCAGTCTTCCGGACTCATCGTTTAGATCCCTGTCAAAGTCGTGGACTTCTTTGTAAATCGTTATCAAATGTGAATCTGGAATGAACTTAAGGAGCGACTTGCTCATTCGGAAAGGCACATCGGGATCTAAGGTGGATGCTGCCAAAATTGTTGGCGGAAAAGAACGGAGCGTTTCGTTCGTTAACGAGTATTTTGCCGGATCTTCCGGGCTGCAAAGGTAGTTTATCCACGTTCCATCCTGTCTGGCCTTTATGTACAGGGCCAATCTGGAATCCATCGGGCCATAGGTCACCGGGCCGTCAGCGATGATTTTTTTTATGCTGTCCTCCGGTACTTTGGCTAACTTGTTGTAATGCTTGCTTGGTGTGTTGAATTCAATTTCGTTTAGTTTTGTATAGCCATAAAGGCTTATGAGTGCAGTTGGCAGCAGTATATTATTGTTAATTAATGCATTGCAAAGCATAAAAGCGAGATAGGCTCCGGCCGATCTGCCAAACAGCACATATTGATTATCTTTCAACGTAAACGTACTATCCGCATTTTTTATATAGAAGGTTAGTATGTCGAAAACTGAGCTTAGAATTTGATCCAATTTTGATTCAGGTGCCAAAGGATAATCTAACGCCAAAAAATCATATCCGGCATGTAAAAATTTATTGATATAAACTTCCGGAAGGTCGTCTCTTACGCCATATAACATTCCGCCGCCATGTAAATAGATAATCGTAACATTTTTTCTGGTAGTGTGTGCTCTATGCAAATTTGCCTTTAGTTTTGTATTTTCTTCTGTAACAAAGCTATAAACTTCCGGTTCATTCATTCGTTTTTCTCCCGTCAATCAATTTAAACAGTCTCGCTGCTATTTGAATTTGCAGCAATTCCTCCGGGTTTGCAAAATTTACATTAAGAATCGTTTTTGTTTTGTCAATTCGATATCGTACTGTCTTGGGGTGAAGATACAGTTTTTCAGAGGTGAGAATATAATTTTGATTTGTATCGAGAAAAGTATGCAGAGTTTCAAATAGCAGCGGATACTGGGATTTAAAAGTAGTTAACCTCGCTGATATGAATTTCTTAAGGTCTGCCAAGTTGTTGGAATCCAGGAACAGTTTGTAAATTCCCAAGTCTTCGTACAGCAAGATATTATTTGGATTATAAAATAGTCGTAGTATCTTTTCTGTGTCTAACGCTTCTCTGTTTGCCTGGGGGATGCTAAGCTTTTCAACTTTTGAACTTATGCTCACATTATAATAAAAATCTTTAAACACATTATTTTGAACCAGTGTATTCATCTTTTTTTCGATAGTATGCGGATTAATTCCGGCAGTAACATCATTAAAATTATGGATAAATACGACTACATCTAATCTCTCCAGGAAAACGATATCTTTTAAACTGTCTCTAATTTTAAGTCTAATCTGACGTAGTGTTTGAGGGAGAAGGTCTTTGTTTACATTTTTCTTTTCGTCCCGCGGATAAAGCTTGATCAGCATGAGTTGATAGTACTTATATTTGTTGATAGTAAGGGAATCCAAAACCTCATTGATATCTTTTTCTTCGAAAAGCCGGTCATTGAGTAAGTCGCTGATAATGTTATTTTTTTGTTGAAATAGATTTTGTGAGATTACATATTTTTTCAACAATTCCATTTGCAAAAATTTAACGCCATTTTCTATTACCATAAAATCTTCTGAGCTAACTTGCTCCGGGAGCTCATGGATGACCAATTCATAGTCGTCATAGCCAAGATGCGGTATTTGGACCCTAATCTGCTTGCCGGTTATGGGAGGATTGGTATCGTTATAGATCACACCATTACGTTCGTATTTGAAATGGACATACTTCTCTGTTAACACTTCGCTTGTACTTATGATTGTCACGTTAGAGAGTTCCCGATTTGTTGCGATTTCAATTCCTTTTGTTGTGTTAATAAGGCTTACATCACGTAAAATCATTTTTTTAAATTCATATAATATCTCGTCAATTGACGGCATTTTCAATGCCAGTTTAGTCAGTTCGCTATGGATTTCGTAGTACTTATTTAACAGATTAATATTTGCATTGATGATGGGTCCTACTATTTCGAGAATGATGGATTCATATTTTACGTCTTTGTTAATTTGGATTAAGGGAATTGTATGCAGTTCACATAGCTCAATTAGTTTATTGGGGATGTGAGTAACTAATCTATCAATTTTAATGATGATCGCACTAATGCCAATAATGTGGAGTTTTTCAAAAAATACTTCCAGTTCACTATCACTCAAATTGTGCAGGGCAAAAAAACTGGTGAGGATTACTTCACCATGACGCCCCCAGTTTGCTATATCTGTTGCTTCCAGTACATTAACACCGGTTATGTTGTTTACAATGCCTTTTTCACCGGCTAATAATTTTGCGCTATAAAGAGTTGGCATTTTTAAGATATCTTTGATATTCACTTTCCTACTCCTTTATCCTCAGGGTATAAAAAAAACACTTTTTTTATATGTTTTATACCAATGATAATGCAAAAAAAAAGTGCTATAATGACGATGAGCTATTTAACAAAATATTAGCACAATGAAGGGGATTTGGAAATGCTATATACAGTAATTAAGAAAAATAGTTATCAAGACTCTATTAATCTTATGTTACTCACAAATTCAATCAATACTATTGCCGGTATAGCAAAGTGTTCCATTATGATGGGGACGGATGCAAATAAGGATATTCTTAATAATGGCGGACTGCTTACTGCTGAGGCAGGAAGTGCCGCTCCTAGCGATATGGTAATTGTAGTTCAAACTGAAGATAAAAGTATTATTGAAACCGTTCTTAGTGAAGCGGAAAAGTTCTTAAGTGATTTGGCTGTAAAAAGAAAGAGCACTGCCATTGAAAGTGTAACAAGCATAGATGCGGCATTAGCCCAAATGCCTGATGCGAACTTAGCGCTGTTTTCCATTCCCGGAGAATATGCTGCCGGCGACATTGAAAAAGCGCTGGATAAAGGGTTGAACGTATTTTCCTTCACTGATAACATTCCGTTGGAAGAGGAAGTAAGGCTTAAGCAGAAAGCGCATGACAAGGGATTGTTATTGATGGGGCCTGACTGCGGCACCGGCATTATTTCCGGCGTTCCTATTGCGTTCACCAATGTCGTAAAACCCGGCAATATCGGCATTGTCGGGGCCTCGGGGACAGGTATACAAGAGGTTACTACGATCATTGACAGACTTGGCGGTGGCGTTGTCCACGCAATCGGAACAGGCGGTCGTGATCTAAGCGCAGAGGTTAATGCCATAACCGTCCGGGATGCCATATTGGGACTTGAACTGCATGATCCTACCGATGTTATTGTCGTAATTTCAAAACCGCCGGCCCCCAAAGTCCGGGATGAAATTGTAGAACTGCTGCATAGTCTTTCAAAACCAGTAGTCGCTATATTCCTCGGCGAAAAGCCGGATCACCACGAGGGCAATGTGTATTTGGCCCATACGCTGGAAGAAACGGCAATGATTGCGTTAGACCTTGCCAAGAACAGACCGGTTAAGCCTAACTATATGGAAGAAATAAGCTGCGAGGTAAAGACACCGCTGACGCCGGAAAAAACGGTAAAGGGATTGTATTCCGGCGGTACGCTTGGTGCAGAAGCAGCCATGCTTATCACTGAAGCGTTAGGGCTCGGTAAATTGATCAAACAGGAGGGGTATCTCCTTAACGCCAATGGTTACGAAGTAATGGATTTGGGCGATGACATTTACACGCAGGGTAAACCACATCCCATGATCGATCCGGAGGTTAGAATACATAAAATAAAAGAATATGCCAAGGACGAAAACACCGGCGTAATCCTGCTGGACTGCGTATTGGGCTACGGTTCGCATCCGGATATGGCCGGAGCCTTAGCCGATGTAATCAAGGAAGCAATACAAACGGCCAAAGAAAATGGCCGGGAACTGTATGTTGTAGCGACTGTTTGCGGAACGGCACATGACCCGCAAAACTACCAGGCAGCAATCAATAAACTGAAAGAATGCGGTGTATTGGTAGAAGAAAGCAATGCCAAGGCGGTCCGGCTGGCCCTTAAGCTAAAAGGGATAGACTATAAAGAAGCAGATAAATATGTAGTAGCTGCACAGTCAGCCAAGAAAGCGCTGCCTGCGGTCAGTGACAGTGTAATGGATCTCTTAAACTCCAAACCCCGTATTGTCAATATTGGTCTTGCCAGCTTCACCGAATCAATTCTGACTTACGGCGGCAGCGCGGTACAATACGACTGGAAACCGGCGGCTGGAGGCGATAAAAGACTGATTAAGATCCTAAACTCTCTTGCCAAAATTGCAGAAGTTGAAGCAGCCAATCATGAAGTCATTGACCGGATGAAAAACTCACAGCCATTCCTGGTTGACGTAGTCCCGGCAAAATCAGTGATTGAAATCTTGCAGGATAAAGTGCTGCTCCATGCCGGTCCACCTATTGAATACAAAAATATGACAGGCCCGATGCAAGGTTCTTGTATCGGCGCGGTATTATTTGAAGGCTGGGCGCCGGATGAAGCTAGCGCCAGAGAACTGCTGGCAAATGGCGGCGTAAAATTCTCACCTTGCCACCATGTAAACGCTGTAGGTCCTATGGGCGGGATTACCTCAGGCAACATGCCGGTTATGGTCGTGGAAAACAAACTGGATGGTTCCGTTGCCTATTGCATAATGAACGAAGGTATCGGCAAAGTGCTTCGCTTCGGTGCTTATTCGGAAGAGGTAATAGCCAGATTACGCTGGATGAGGGATACATTAGGACCGGTATTATCGAAGGCATTGAAACGTAAAGAAGGCGGCTTAAATCTGAATGTACTCATCGCCAAAGCCATTACCATGGGTGATGAATTCCATCAAAGAAATATAGCTGCTTCCCTTATTTTCATGAAAGATGTGACTCCGCTAATCACAGAACTTGACATTGACCAACAAGAAAAATACAGTGTAATCAAGTTCCTGGCCGATACCGATCAATTTTTCTTAAATGTCATGATGGCGGCGGGGAAGTCGATCGTGGATTGTGCGCGTAAGGTGACAAGTGGTACGATAGTAACAACCATGGCCAGGAATGGACAGAATTTTGGTGTAAGGATAAGCGGCATGGGAGATGAATGGTTCACGGCACCGGTTAACACGCCCAATGGACTGTACTTTACCGGCTATTCGGCAGATGACGCCAATCCGGATATCGGCGACAGCGCCATTACCGAAACAGTAGGGGTTGGTGCCATGGCAATGATCGCAGCTCCCGGTGTTACCAGATTTGTCGGTGCAGGCGGATTCCAGGATGCATGGAAGGTGTCCAGTGAAATGAATGAAATCTGTATTGCTAACAATGCAAACTGGAGCATTCCTACCTGGGACTTTAGAGGGGCATGCCTTGGGATCGATGCCAGAAAAGTAGTTGAAACGGGTATTACACCGCTCATCAATACGGGCATAGCCCATAAAAACGCGGGAGTAGGCCAAATCGGAGCCGGAACGGTACGCGCGCCATTGGCCTGCTTTGAAAAAGCAGTTACTGCTTACGCGAAAAAACTAGGGATAGAAGTTGAATAGCAAGGAAATGAAAAATCATAGAGAGGCAATGAGTAATTTAGTGCCTCTCTATCTTAAAGAATTTAGCGTAGGGAAAGTCCACAGTAAATTTAATAACGGAATCAATATTCAAATAGAAGAGCATTTAATTTTTATCGGTCGTTGTGCAACTCCGTTAGCTGCCTTTGGCCTGAATATAGATGAAGAGAAATTGCAGCAGCTGCTGAGTGTGGTGAAAACCGGGGATTTGGTTGTAAACAAGCGGAGCAAGTTGATTTTTTACAGCGGTCTGGGAGTAAGCACTGTTTGTTATCAAGATCTTGCAGAAATAGATGTAAGGCTTCCCCAAATAGCTTGCAGCGTGAAAGCAATACCGGATAGCCTGCTGTATCAATCTTTGGCAGCAATTGAATTTGAGAAGGTTATCGGTCTTGAGCTCGACGAAAAAACCACTAAGTATGTAGAGCTGTTAGTGCACTCCGACAAAGAAAATTGGAATATAAATTCCATGATTATCAATTTTTTTGCCGGCAGAGGCAAGGGTCTGACACCCAGCGGCGATGACATTCTCATCGGATTCACCCTGGCGCTTATGCTGTTTGGTCAATTTAATGCTTGGAAGAAAGCGCTGGCGATGGAGGTCACTGACGATAAATCAACCTTGATCAGCGTAGCCTATCTCGGTGCCTTATTGGCAGGATATGCGAGTGAGCCGCTTATACGGCTGGTAAAGCTGATAGATCATACAGAGATAAATGCAATAGCAAAAACGATAACCGAAGTAAGGTCTTTTGGTCATACTTCAGGCGATGATACCTTGTTTGGGTTTTTCTTAGGATTAGAATTTTTAATCAATCAAGAAAAGGAGCAGTGTGAGTAAAGCAAGAAATCAAAAAGCTGTAATTAATAGGGAGGTTAATGTATGAGCTACCTTAATAATGTTGTCGGTTATAGAAAAGATCTGTTAACAAATCGGTCTGTGGTTAAGAAAGATAATTATGTATTGCTCGACCCGGANNTTGATAACTGCGATGTCACCATTCTCGGCTCACCCAAGCTGGGTGCAAGCTTTGTCGATTACCTTGTTACCATTCATGACGGGGGCAAGAATGAACTTGGCTTTGGTGACGAAGGGGTTGAAACCCTGTTTTACTTGCTGGAAGGGAGCCTGGCGGTTAAAGCCGGGGAACAGTCTCATTCGTTAAGCAAGGGTGGTTTTGTGTATTGTCCTCCCGGCACCAAGCTTTATTTCCAGAATAAAAGCGGTAAAGCCGCAAAAGCGTTCCTGTATAAGCGCGTTTATAAACGTCTGGCAGGGTATGAACCGTATGTTGTTACAGGCAACACAGAAGACATGGAATGGGTACAGTACGAAGGCATGAAAGATGTTTTAGTCAAAGACTTTTTACCCAAAGACCTGGCCTTTGACTGCAATTTTCACATTCTAAGCTTCAAGCCCGGTGCTTCTCATGGCTATGTGGAGACACATGTTCAGGAGCACGGCGCTTACTGCCTGAGTGGGCAAGGCATGTACAATCTGGATAATGACTGGATTCCCGTGCAAAAAGGCGACTATATTTTCATGAGCGCCTATTGTCTGCAAGCCTGCTATGCCGTGGGCCGTGACGAAGAGTTTGCTTATGTTTATTCCAAAGATTGCAACCGCGATATATCACTATAACTAGGAGCGTAATATGAACAAACAGTTGGTTATTGCTTTAGGGGGCAATGCGCTCGGTAATACTCCTGGTGAACAAAAACAGGCTGTACTGGCTGCAGCCAATCATATTGTAAATCTTGTCAAGGACGGTTATAAAATCGTCATTGTCCATGGTAACGGCCCTCAGGTTGGTATGATTAATTTAGCCTTTGAGCTCGCCTACCAGCAAAATTCAAATGTCTCCTCCATGCCGTTTGCCGAATGTTGTGGTATGAGTCAGGGCTATATCGGGTTCCATTTGCAAAATGCCTTGCAGAATACATTTTTTGAACAAGGCTTGGCCACACATGTTTCTACCGCTATCACGCAGGTCATTGTTGACCAAAACGATCCGGCTTTCCAGCACCCCACTAAACCGGTTGGCTTATTCTACTCGGAAGAAGCAGCTAAAGAGATTGAGCAGGCGAAGGGTTACACCTTCGTGGAGGACTCGGGAAGAGGCTTCAGGCGGGTTGTACCCTCACCCGAACCGGTTGATATTAAGGAGAAAGGGACCATCCGCTGCCTCATGGACAACGGCGATGTTGTTATTGCCTGCGGAGGAGGGGGTATCCCTGTATACCGTGAAGCTGGGATACTTCATAGTGTTGATGCAGTGATCGATAAAGATAAAGCAGCAGCCAAGCTGGCTGATGTTATCAATGCGGATGCACTCATTATTTTGACGGCAGTACCCCGTGTTGCAGTCAACTTTGGCAAACCGGATCAAAAATGGCTGGAACGTATCACCATTGAAGACGCGCATCGCTATATGGCGGAAGGGCACTTTGCCCCGGGGTCGATGCTGCCCAAAGTCGAGGCGGCTGTTAAGTTCGTTACATCCGGGCCTGGCCGGGAAGCTATTATCACATCATTGGAGAATGCATACCATGCGGTCACTGCAGCTAACGGCACGATAATTTGTTCAAAATAAAAAGACCAGTATTTTAAATAAAAAACTGCCCTGCGGCTCTTAGCTGAGCTGCAGGGCAGTTTTTAATCAAATAGGCCGTTCATGATGATGTTTGCCACAGATATAATAAAGGCCGCGGCAAAAGCCAGCGCAAAGGACGGGATGAATAAGCCGCTGATGAGGTGCTCAGTCATCATGACTAGCACAGTATTGATCACCAGTGTGAAGAGCCCCAAAGTAAGAAAGGTGATCGGCAGGGAGATTAAGACCAGCAGCGGTTTAATAAACAAATTGAGCACGCCCAGGGCGATGACTGCCCAGAAAAAGCTCTCCAGGGAGGCGGCCTGGATGGCCGGAAACAAGGCGGCGGCTATGTAGAAGCCCAGCATATTGGCAAGGCAGCGGATTAGTATTGTTTTCATATGTTTGTCCTCTCCATATAGTTGTTATACGATGAATATAATACAGAACCAGGAAGAAAACAATAGGTAAGTTGAAAGGACCTGCAATGCTGCAGGTCCCTTTAAGTACTGCCGGGTTAGGGGGTGAGCTTCATTGCTGTTATTGCAGCATTAACGCCTGTTTGGATGCTTTGAGGGACTATCCGTAGATTGACTGTTCCAGGAGGTGTACTTAATGTGTTACTGGTGTGATT
>DDHB01000091.1 GCA_002337925.1 Sporomusaceae bacterium UBA1887 | reverse complement strand
ATACGGGAGCCACAGGAGCTACTGGTGCAACCGGAGATACGGGAGCCACAGGAGCCACAGGAGCTACAGGAGCGGGCTTAGATGCATTTGGTTATGTATATGAGTTGGCTACTTTAGCAGATGCAACTGTAGTTGGAGGAGCGGATGTCCCGTTTTCGAACAACGGACCGCTTACCAATATAACGCATACAGCCGGTACAACTACCGTAACAGTTGGTCTTGCGGGCATTTATCAGATTGACTACAGTGCCAGTCTGACTGCCGGTGTAGGGTCACAGCTTGCTATTGCTGTAAATGGAACAGTTGATGCATCCACACCTGTATCAGCACTGGTTGCTACAGGAGTAGTTTCCGGGCAGGCAATGCTTACATTAGCAGCTGGCGATGTATTAACTTTGCGTAATAACTCAGCTATTCCACTTACCTTAGCTTTAGCTCCTGCAGTTGGTGCACAATTGACCTTAGCAAGAGTGAGTGCTTGACAAAAGGGTTTGAGATATAAGAAAAGCCTTTTGCGTTATTGCAAAAGGCTTTTCTTTTTTCTCAACTGCAAGTGAACCGCGCATTAGGCAGGTTTTATCATAAAAAACACGAATGATACTAAAAATATGACAGCTATGTTTATGATAAGTTATATGCTGCATGCGCTTGAGAGGATGAGAGAAATGAAATTTGTTGTCTCCGATGAAGTTTTTGAAAGATTGGAATCTGTGTGCTTTGGGGTTATTCTCGCTAAAGGAATAAATAACAGCATACCAAATGCAGAGGTTGCTGCCTTGTTAGAGACGAGTATTCATTTTATTGAGGAAAAAATGACAGCTACAAAGACAAAAGAATCGCCGGAAATTCTTCCTTACCGGGATGCCTTTATAAAACTGGGGTTAAATCCTAATAAATTTATGAGCTCAATCGAAGCGATGGCCTCCCGCATTGAGAAGAAAAAAGGGTTTCCCAAAATTAATCCGGTTGTTGATCTCGGCAATGCAATTTCCTTAAAGTATCTAGTACCTTTAGGTGCTCATGATATTGACAGTGCTTCAGGAGATATTCATGTGAGGTTCTCTAGAGAAGGGGATAGTTTTATTCCTTTTGGTGAGGAGAAAGCGGAATTTGTCGATCAAAATGAATTGATTTACTCAGTTGGTGATAAAGTGAAAACTCGTCGATGGATATGGCGTCAAAGTGAACAAGGTAAAGTAACCGGTGACAGCCGGAATATTTTTTTCCCGATAGATGGATTTAGTGATCAAAATAAGAGCTGTGTTTTGGCAGCAAGGGATGAGTTGGCAAGCAGCTTGCAACAATTATTTCATTGCCAGGTGGAAGTAGGCTTTATTGATAAGGATAACAGAAGTATTGCATTTTAAGTCTTGCTGTTGTAACTTTCAGATGAGGCTGAGCCCAGAGGACTTTTGCGCCGGATGAGCCATGGATGGCATAGTTTTCCAGCTGTTTAAAAAGGCTTGGTACGATTAAGCCTTTTCTAATTTGAGTTAGAAGGAGTGTTGTCATGCGAATTCTGGTTGTGGAAGACGATACGGTTTTAAGGGAGGCAGTAGTTTCTCTTTTGTCTGAAGAAAAGTACACGGTAGATGAGGCCGCAGCCGGTGATGAAGGGTTATATATGGCTGAACAGGGCATTTACGATCTGCTGGTACTGGATATTATGCTGCCTGGAATATCAGGGCTGGAAATAGTAAAAACATTGCGCTGTAATAGTTATCCCGTTCCGATACTATTACTTACTGCAAGAGACAGCATCGACGACCGGGTTGTTGGTTTGGAGACTGGTGCTGATGACTATTTGGTTAAACCCTTTGCACTGCGAGAATTATTGGCAAGGGTAAAAGCACTGACGCGGCGCAGGGGTAATGTGGGGTTAGAAGGCGAACTGAGCTATGGTACTATTGTACTGAATAATAAGGTGAGGGACGGGTTGGTTGAAAATAACCCCCTTGGACTAACGACAAAAGAGTTTGAGGTTTTGGAATTCTTTATTCTCAACCAGGGACAGATACTAACCAGAGAACAGATTTTTGATCGGATTTGGGGCTTTGATTCAGATACGGTTCTAAGCATTGTTGATTTATATGTTCATTATTTACGCAAAAAACTTGCTCCTTATAAACTGGATACGATTATACAAACGGTGCGCGGGGCGGGCTTTATGCTAAAGGAGAAGTAGGCATGTTCACAAGTACGCTCCGTAAATTGACAGCGTTGATTTCTTTAGTTTTTTTGTTAATATTTATCATCTTTACATCTATTTTTTATGGCTATATTTCGTATGGTTTATTCGATAAAATTGATGAGGCGATGCGGTTACAGGCTAGTTCTTTTCAATTTGTCAATGGCCGTGTTCAATTTCCGCGCCCTCGCCCACTGTTTGATCCGCGTATTTTCTTATTGATGCGCAGCACAGACGGAAATATTGTTAATATTTCCCCCTTTCGTATTGAAGAAAATAATTATCTTGCAGAAATTGTTGCAAGAACTAATACCAATGTGGAAGAACCCGAGATTAGAGAGTATGAAAATCATGTGTACCGTATTGTAACGGTACCATACCGGTATGAAAATAAGCTGTATAATGACGAGTTTGTTATCCGAGAGGTCATTGCCGTCAGTATTGTTGATCCTGAAGTGGGGCTGCTTAATAACTTGTTATGGATTATTGTTGGCGGTTTAATTATCGGTATGGTTAGTATTATTGTGGCAAGTTACTTTCTGGCCAGACGTGCAATGATTCCTATTCAGGCAGCCTGGGAAAAACAGCAGCAATTTGTTGCTGATGCTTCTCATGAACTGCGCTCACCGATTACCGGAATTCATAGTAATGCAGAGTTGATGCTAAGACATCCGCAGCAGACAATTGAAGAACAAAGTCATCGGATTACTACAATCATGAAGGAATCTTCACGCATGACTAAACTTATTTCCAGTCTGCTTACATTAGCGAGGTCAGATGCGGACAAAGCTGAATTACAATTGGCTCCACTCGACTTTAGTGAAGTGGTTGAAGCTGTTGCCGAGCATTTTAAACCATTGGAAGAAATTAATAAGGTTTCCCTCACTATTCAAGTTAAAAAAGGTATTGAGTTGGTTGCAGACAAAGAGAGGTTGCATCAGCTGATCGTTATTTTACTTGATAATGCATTTAAGTACACGCCAGAAGGCGGGCAGATTTTTCTTTCTTGTGACCATGATGATAAGTATGCACTAGTGGTTGTGCAAGACTCCGGATGCGGTATAGCAGCTGAACATATACCTCACATATTTGACCGTTTTTTCCGTGGTGATAAGGCGCGTTCACGTGATAAGGGCGGAACAGGCCTCGGCTTAGCAATTGCGAAGTGGATTGTTGAAAAGCACGGAGGTAAGATTAGTGTAGAAAGCCCTGGTAAGGGTACGACATTTCAAGTAACTATTCCTTTGGCAAAGGCCCGAAAGGAACGATAAAATACTCAATATAAAAAAGGAATTTTACACAAGAGGTACGAATAGTTAATGAATAGTCTGCCAATTTAATACGTACGGACGAGAGAAACTAAAGTCCAATTACAGCTGTGGGTGAAAATTGCAGAGCGTAATTGGACTTTCTTTTGTATGAACGGTAGAGGAGTTCGGCTCAAATGATATAGTATATAGTAATTTTTCTGTCAAGCAAAGGAGGGAGACGATAGTAGTGAAGGTGCGCTGGAAAGAATTTATCGCGTTGGGTAGTATGCTGGTAACGGTTTTATTACTAACTGGCTGTTACACTAAAAGTGCATCCTCGTACATTAATTTCGAGCAACCGGTACCTCTTCCGACAGTTGCAGCAGAGGAAGAGATTACCCAGCGTCCGATTTTAATTGCACTGGCTACCGTTTTGTCGCCGCATGAAACCATTAATTATTACCGGCAGATTGCCGCGCATGTGTCACAAAAGACAGGACGACCGGCTGTGCTCATTCAGCGAAAAACATATGAGGAAGTAAATATTTTACTTGCTAATGGTGATGTAGATATTGCCTTTATGTCTACCGGTGCATACAGCTCATACCGGGGAATGAGTGAAATTGAGCTCTTGGTAATGGCTGAATATGAAGGCACGATACTGTATAATGCCGAAATCATTGTGCACCGGGATAGTGAGTTTACCCAGCTCGGCGACCTGCAGGGGAAAATATTTGCCTTTACCGATCCACTGAGCTATTCAGGGCATATGGTAATTGAGGATTATCTGAGAAAAAAGAAAACGCTGCCCGAGCTATATTTTAAACGATATTTTTATACGTACAGTCATGATAAATCGTTATGGGCAGTTGCTAATCGGGTAGCAGATGGAGCGAGTTTAGACAGCCAGATATTGGATTACGCGAGAGTAAAGAATCCTGAGTTGTTGGAAAAGGTACGGATTATTGCTACAATTGGACCTGCGCCTACTGGGCCTATTGCAATAAAGAAACAAATGAATCCGGAATTAAAAGAGCAGTTACGTCATATTTTTTTGCGTATGCATGAGGATGCGGCAACTAATACTGCGTTGAAGAAATTGATCATCCATCGCTTTGTAAATCCTTCGCCTGCACTATATGAGCCTTTACAAAAATTATATGATCGCTCAGGTGTAACCTTATGAAGTGGTTTCGTCATTTAAGCATCTATTATAAATTTAATGCAATTATTATTGGCATGTTAGTACTCAATCTGATTATGGGAGCGGTTATGATTCAAACCGCATCAAATCTTATTGAAGATCAGATGGAAAAGCGAGGGGCAGAACTGGCTTCCTATCTTGGGGTATTGAGCAGCAATGATATATTACTAGATGACAGGTATGCATTGTCAGACCGTATTAATAAGACAAAGCAAAATTCTGATGATGTTCGCTATATTATTGTTGCTGACTCAGCCGGGCGAATTTTAGCTCACACCTTTGATGATCAGTTTCCGCAGGGGCTTCCGGCGATGCTAATAAAGACCGCGAATAGCGCTTCAATTGGGGCTGCCAAATATCATGTTGCCAAATACGACAGTAACGAAGGCCTTATTCGAGAAGTGATACATCCTGTAGAAAATGGCGATATTGGTTATATTCGGGTCGGCTTATCAGAAAGACAAACAGAGCAAGTACTGGATAGAAGAGTCAATGACTTTATGGTTGCTATTTTGCTTTTGTCTGTATTGTCGGCTATTGGCGCTACTTATATGGCATTTGTTATCGTGCGTCCGCTTCGCGGATTAACGCAAGCGGCAGAACAAATAGGACATGGCAATTTTGCAGTACAGACTGTATCGGTTAGTCAGGATGAAGTTGGTAAATTATCAGTTGTATTTAATGATATGGCTAAAAAACTCCAGGAAAAGCAAATTGAAAATGATCGCTTACTAGAAGAACTTAAAATAAAAGAAGCGATGCGAGCGGAGTTGATTAGAAAACTATTTGTTATACAAGAAGATGAACGCAAGCATTTATCGCGGGAGCTTCATGATGAAACAGGGCAGCTATTAGCCTCATTATTAGCGTATATGAAACTATTATTTTCAAAACTAGCCGATGAAGGGCAAAAGGAGCTATTGCAAAAAGCCCGGGATGTTGCGATACATGCATTAGGCAGCCTGCGCAAAATAGCAGTTGATCTTAGGCCGCCGGTGCTTGATGATCTTGGCTTAGCAGCGGCAATGAGCAAATATAGTAAGACTTTCAGTGAACAGCAAGGTATCAATGTTCATATCACATTACCTGAAGATAAGGCAGAACTAGGTTCGGAAATATCGTTGGCCTTATATCGGATATTGCAGGAAAGTCTAACAAATATAGCAAAACATGCGGCAGCTGAAAATGTATATATTTCATTGTTTGATTCCAGTAAACACATTAGTTTAATTATCAGAGATGATGGTGTTGGAATCGACAATATGGATGAACGGGAAGCAAAGCGGCAAAAGAATAATTTAGGCATATATGGTATGAGTGAGCGAGCTGAATTATTGGGCGGAACAATGAAACTCGAATCCTTGTACGGAGTGGGAACGACGGTATATGTAACGTTGCCGAAAAAACTGGGGTGATGGAATGTCAAAAATAAAAATTATCCTTGCAGATGATCATTCAGTACTTAGAACAGGCTTGAAGCTGTTGTTAAATAATGAGTCTGATTTGCTTGTTATAGGAGAGGCCGCAGATGGATTGCAGGTATTAGCCCTGCTTGATAAAACAGTGGCAGATGTGCTGATTATTGATCTGTCTATGCCTATGATGAGTGGTCTGGAATGCATAAAAGAAATAAAAAGCCGGGGAATTTGTATTAAGATTTTAGTGCTAACCATGTACGAAAATGAAGATTATTTAAGAGAGGCCATGCAGTCCGGTGCTCTGGGATATGTAGAAAAAAATGCTGTAGATACCGAGCTATTTGAGGCGGTTCGGACAATCGCAAAAGGGCAGCGCTATTTGAGCCCTCAAAAAGCGCAGGCGCTCCTAAATTCTTTATTAACTACTGTACACAAAGTCCAGGAAAATGACCCCTATACAATTTTAAGTGTTCGTGAGAGAGAGATTCTCAAGTATATGACAAGAGGGTATTCTATGAGCCAAATTGCACAGCTGCTTTGCATTAGCGTCAAAACGGTGGATACGCACAAGACCAGAATGATGGAAAAGCTGGGGTATACGGAAAAAACCGAACTCGTCAAATATGCGCTGCAGAACGGCTTATTATCTGCCGAATTATAAATTTAAGCAAAACTCTATGAACAAAAAATAAGGAAAGCGGCGATAAGCCGCTTTCCTTATTTGAGTGCTCTGTATCTGGTAAGAACCTGCAGAAAATCCGCAGGTAAGGGCGCTTCTACCGTGATTTCACGATTATCCTTCACATGCTGGAAAGTTACGGAATGGGCATGCAGGGCCTGGCGGCTGATGAGCGGTGATCGCACACCGTACATGCCGTCGCCGATGATAGGGTATCCCATATGCGCCAGATGCAGGCGGATTTGATGGGTTCTGCCTGTTTCCAAATGAAGCTCCAGCAGTGAGACTGCTTCAGATGAAAAGACATCAAGCGTCTGATAATGGGTGATGGCCTGCTCTCCCTGTGTATTGATGGCACGACGGTTAGGCAAGCTTGGGTGTGGGCCGATAGGAGCGTCGATGGTGCCTGATGAAGGCTCTGCTATACCCTTAACTAATGCCATATAAGAGCGCTTTAATGTGTTGGCAGTCAGTTGTTGTTCCAAAATAAACTGGCTCCGTCCATCTTTGGCAAATAATACACAGCCCGAGGTTTCCCTGTCTAAGCGGTGAATGGCCCGGATTGTGCTGATGATGCCTTGCTTTTCAAGATGAAAAGCTAAATAATTGGCCAGTGTTCCCGAGGAAGTTTGTCCTGTTGGGTGAACAAGCTGACGAGGGGGCTTATTTAATACCAGTACATACTCATCTTCATACAGTATTTCAATATTGCCCTGCTCAGGCTGAACACCATAGGAGGCGTCTTCAGGAACGAGAATTCGTATAGTGTCATCAGTTTTAATCTTTTTCTGAAGGAAAACTTGTTTGCCATTAAGAAAAATTCCTTTTTGACGCGTTAATTTTTGAATCTTTCTACCTGAGTATTGCAGAATTTGTTTGAGGTAAATCTCCATAGTTAATCCGCTATGTTCTTGTGCAACTTTATAAGAAGCAAATGATCGCATGGAAGCCCTTCTTTCTTGGTCAATAGTAAGGAGATAATAAAATGATTTTATTATAACAAAAGGCCGCAGCAAAGAGCAAGGTAAAAAAACAAAAGGAATGTTCTGATTAATCGGAAAAATAGCAGGTTTTTCTTACATGACTACCGAAAGTAGCTAGTGCTTGACCAAGTTAAATCTTAGCTTAGCCAGCGTAGATTTTTTCGCACTGCTGCGTTGTCGTCGCCTTACATATTCCCGATATGCGCGGACTCCTCCGCCTTGCATTGCAAAAAAATCTACACTGTCTAATTCTAATTCACAACTCGGTCAAAGCACTAGCCTTTATTCATAATAATAGTTAGGAAGAAACGAATTGCGTATGGGTGGGTGAGATAATGGACAAGGGATCATTAGGGAGTGCAGTCAGAGATCTTCCGGAAAAATATCGCCAGTTTTATTTGGAGACCGCTCAGTTTATTCCGTCTAAGCGTATGTTTGCCGACCCAATTCGTACGCTGGCATATGGCGTAGATGCCAGCTTGTACCGTATAACTCCTAAAATCGTAGTAAAAGTGCGAACAGCAGAAGAAGTGACGAAGATCTTAAAAATTTGCGACAGACTAAAGATTGCAGTCACATTCCGGGCAGCCGGGACTAGTCTTTCCGGGCAGGCTCTCAGCGGTTCAGTACTTCTTGTGCTGGCTGGTGGCTGGAGCCGCTACAGCATATGCGACAATGGAGAAACGATTACCCTTGAGCCGGGTATTATCGGTGCTCAGGCTAATCAGTACTTAAAGAGTTATTCCCGCAAAATAGGCCCCGATCCTGCTTCAATCAATCATGCCATGATTGGTGGTATTGCGGCGAATAATGCTAGTGGTATGTGCTGTGGTACTGCAGACAACAGCTACAAAACAATTGCGCATATGAACCTTATTTTTGCCGATGGCAGCGAACTTGATACAGCTGATCGTGATTCCTGTCAGCGGTTCACTGATACCCATCCCCACTTGATCGGGGAACTGCAGCGAATTCATGATGAAATCAATAGTGATACAGAGCTGAGTGAACTGATTGCACACAAGTTTAAAATAAAAAATACTACCGGTTACAGTTTAAACGCATTTGTTGATTATCACAGCCCTATTGATATACTGAAGCATTTGATGATTGGTTCAGAAGGGACTTTGGGCTTTATTACATCTGTCACTTACCATACGGTATTTGAGCATCCTTATAAAGCATCGGCCTTAATTATGTTCCCTGACCTAAAGCAGGCTTGCATTGCCGTCATGAGGCTTGACCGGCCATTGGTAGCAGCTGCAGAATTACTTGACCGTACTTCTTTGCGCTCGGTAGAAGGAAATGCAGGTATGCCAGATTACCTAAAGGAGCTTGACGAGCAGGCAACAGCACTGCTGATTGAAACCAGGGCACTTGATCAGGCAACTCTTAAGGAAAATATACAAGCAATCATTCAAGATTTGGCGGGAATTCCCGTACTGTTCCCGATTGAGTTTACGGATGTGAAGGCTGAATATGAGTTGTTATGGAAAATCCGGGCAGGTATATTTCCGGCAGTAGGCGGTATCCGCAGACAGGGAACCTCGGTTATTATTGAGGATGTGGCTTTTCCGAAAGAGCATTTGGCAGAAGCGGTACTTGCACTCAGGGAATGTATGAACCGTTATGGCTATGAAGATGGAGTCATTTATGGTCATGCACTTGATGGCAATGTGCATTTCGTTTTTACGCAAAATTTTGATACAACGGATGATAGCAGACGCTATCAGGATTTTATTAATGAAGTATGCCGGATGGTGGTCGAACGCTTTGACGGGTCACTGAAAGCCGAACATGGAACGGGACGTAACATGGCGCCCTTTGTAGAACTCGAGTGGGGTCAAAGGGCATATAATTATATGAAGCAATTGAAGGAAGCCTTTGATCCGGATAATTTGCTTAATCCCGACGTAGTTATCACTCAAAACCCGGCAGTCTACTTGGAAAACCTTAAGTATATGCCGCCTGTTCATGAAATTGTTGATAAATGTATGGAGTGTGGCTTCTGTGAGGTAAACTGTCCGTCGCGTAATTTAACCAGCAGTCCGCGGCAGCGTATTGTTATTCAGCGTGAGATAGCCCGATTGCAAGAATCGGGAGAAGATTACGACCGGCAGCGGCAATTGGAGCATGATTATGCATACTTTGGTGAAGAAACTTGTGCCGCCGATGGTTTATGTGAAACTACCTGTCCTTTAGCCATTAATACAGGCAGCTTTACTAAATATTTGCGTTCAACCAAAGTTACTGCGAGAGGACGCAATATAGCCCTATTTATGGCACGCAACTTTAGTGGTGTTACCTCTTTAGCTAAACTCGGCCTGGCAGGTGCTCATTTAGCACATGTTGCAATGGGGACGTGCATGATTGGCGGCTTGGCAGGTAAAGCCCGTTCTGTTACTCGGAAAGTGCCTAAATGGTCCAAATGGCTGCCTAAAGCTGGATCAAAGCCTCAGGCATCTTTTGTTCCTGACAAGGGTAAGCAAAAATTAGTTTATTTCCCCAGCTGCGTGAGCCGTACGATGGGGCCTGCTAAAGATGATAACGATCAGCGGCCCTTACATCAGGTTATGATGGCGTTATTTGCGAAAGCCGGCTATGAAGTAATATTACCTCCTGATATGGAAAAACTTTGCTGTGGGATGCCTTTTGAAAGTAAGGGATACTTTGAGGCAGCAGATGAAATGAGTTCCCAGTTAGAGAAGGCCTTGCTTGCTTGCAGTAACAATGGTGAATATCCGGTAGTATGTGATACAAGTCCCTGTGTGTATCGCATGAAACGGGTAATGAAAACCAGTCCACTTAAGATACTGGAAACAGTTGAATTCATTCACGACCATTTACTTAACAGGGTAGAGGTTGTAAAAGTACCGGACACAGTGGCAGTGCATGTTACCTGCAGTTCCATTAAAATGGGTCTTACCGATAAATTCAGGGTTATTGCCGAAGCATGTGCTTCGAAAGTGATTATGCCGGAAAAGGTGAAGTGCTGCGGCTTTGCCGGAGATAAGGGCTTTTATGTGCCTGAACTGAATGAATCAGCATTAGAACATTTAAAAGAAACGCTGCCGCCAGAGTGCAATTGCGGTTATTCCAATAGCCGCACCTGTGAAATCGGCTTAGCCGATCATAGTGGTATCAGTTATCAATCAATTGCATATTTGGTTGATCGCTGTAGTCTGGAGAAGAAATAAAGATAAGCAAATAATAGATAAAAAGAAGTGCTCAAGCCGGCAAATACCGGAATGAAGCACTTCTTCTTTGTTATGGAGAACTTTATTCGCCAAGTGCGTATTTTAGATTAGTTAAATTCATGCGCATGACGGTAACATAGTTTTCACCGTTAGCAATTTCGTCATCAGACAAACCTTCAAGCGGATTTAGCACTAATGTTTGTGCGCCAGTTTCACTGGCAATGATTTCAGATAATTTGGGGCTGACCAATGTTTCAAAGAATATGTACTTAATACCGGCGCTGCGTACATGACGGATAACTTGCGCCATCCGTTCAGGCGTAGGCTCAGCGTCAGGTGATAAGCCCATAATGGCAATTTGGTTGAGACCATAGCGGGCTGCCAGGTAACCGAAAGCTGCGTGGGAGGTAATGATGTCACGGCGGGCTGTTGAGGCTAGTGCCAGCTGGTACTCATTGTCAAGTTCAGCGAGCTGGGTGCTGTACTTTGCGCTGTTGGCAAAGTAATAATCACTATTGGACGGATCGGTTTGAGCTGCCGCGGCGGCAATAGCCTGTACGATAGCTTGGGCATTAACAGGATCAAGCCAAACATGAGGATCCATTACACCAGCTGCAGCAGATTCGCCTTCTTCGTCGTATTGAGCTTGAAGCAAAGGCACTACGCTTGCAGCGCTAAGGGTTTGTTTACCGGATAACGTGGAACTGCCGATTTTATCCACCCATGGCTCTAAGCCGGCGCCGTTATAGATAACAAGAGAAGCATTCTTTACCTTAATCAAATCAGCTGGTGACGGTTCCCAGTCATGTGGCTCGGCACCATTAGGAACAAGCAAGACAACATCAGCTTTATCACCGACTACTTGTTTAGTAAATTCATAGAGTGGGTAAATAGTTGTTACAATGGTTGGTTTCGTGTTCCACCAGGCTGCCAGGCTGACATTTGTGCTCAAGAGCATTGCCATGAGTGTAAAGCATAACAGTCTTGTTAGATATTTTTGCATGATCACTATGCCTCCTTAAAATAAATAAACAGTAATATTCTCAAATAAGAATATTACTGTTTATAGTATATGTCCCAAAATTTCCCTAGTCAAGGGTTATATTAAGAGTGAGAGTGCATAATATCCGTTTTGCTCACGCGTTCGGCATAGAGCTGTTTGTAAGTAAAAGCACCGACAAATATAGCAGAAGCCATAATAACAATAGTCCCACCCGAGGCAAAGTTCAAATAGAAGGAGGCAATCAGGCCGCTCAGGACAGATATTTCAGAAATAATTACTGCATTAAATAAGGTACTTTTAAAACTTTTGGATATCTGTAGACTGGCAGCCACAGGAATAACCATCAGGGCAGATACCATTAAAATACCAACAACGCGCATCGCAATGGAAACAGTTAAGGCAGTCAGGATTGCCAGCAGCAAGTTAATTTTTCTTACTGGCAGCCCATTAATTTTGGCAACCTCTTCGTCAAATGTTACAAATAACAGTTGCTTAAACAACAGTTTAATGGTTAATAAGACACCTGCAGTAAGAACTGCGGTTATCTGCAGGTCTTGCACGGTAACGGTAACAATACTGCCAAACAAATAGCCAATTAAACTGACATTATTTATTTTAGCCATACTGCTGAACAATACAGCGCAGGCAACACCGGTGTAAAGAAAAATTGCAAGTATCATATCGCCGAAAGCAGGACGGCGTGACCGCATTTCTTCAATGCCGACTGCGGCAAGCACTGTCAGCACTATCGCGCTGATGACAGGATAAATACCTAACAACCAACCGGTTGCTACACCGGCAAAAGCGACATGTCCTAAACCATCACCAATCAGTGACTGTTTGCGCAGCAAAAGGAAAACTCCAATAGTAGGACAAATCAGCCCTACCAGTAATCCGGCCATAATAGCCCGCTGCATGAAATCAAACTCAAGAATTTCTAACATATAAAACGTCCTTCTCTTGTAAAGTTGGTGCTGCCTTTAAGCGGAAAGGCTCAGCTGATCCGTAATACTTCAGCCCTTCGTCAAAGCGGAGGACTTTACTCGCATAAGGAGCTACCTTATCTAGATCATGAGTGACTAACAAAATGGTTATATTGGATGTTTGATTCAGTTTCTGGAGCAATTCATAG
Source organism: Sporomusaceae bacterium UBA1887 (assembly GCA_002337925.1). Lineage (GTDB taxonomy): Bacteria > Bacillota > Negativicutes > Sporomusales > DSM-15969 > Anaerospora. Next base: position 4,067 of record DDHB01000091.1, on the reverse strand, counting down.
AATTCCTGAGAGCCTTTGGCGTCTATACCTGCTGTTGGTTCGTCTAATATCAAGGTTTCCGGAGCGGCGGCAAGAGCACGGGCTACCATGACTCGCTGCTGCTGACCTCCGGAAAGATTGCCAATTAGTTTGTGCTGAAAACCCTCTACACCGGTTAGTTCAATGGCCTTCTGAATTGCCTCGCGGTCAGCTGCATTTAAGGAACGGCCAAAGGGCAGCCCCGGGATGCGTCCCATGGAAATCACTTCAGAAACAGTAATGGGAAAAGCTCGGTCTCTTAACGGATTTTGCGGCACATAACCAATCTTGTGCCAGTTTTGAAAGGATTGTAATAAATCGCCGTGAATGCGGATTTCTCCGGCATCAGGTGAAAGTGCACCTACACACAGCTTAAGAAATGTCGATTTACCTGCGCCGTTTCCACCGACAACCGCAACAAAATCACCGCTCTCAATAGCTAGATTCAAATTAGTGAATATGGGATGACAGGGATAGGCAAAAGATACATTACTAAATTCGAAAGCATTCATGTTGTTCTCCGATCAGGCCAGCTTTTGGCATTGGCGGCAATAGCCGTAAATTTCCAGCGAATGACCTACAATTTTAAATTCAGGGCCGGCTGACTTTTGTAAATCGTTTTCGTCAACCGGACAATAATCAAGACAATTAGCCTGACCGCAGCTCAGACAAACTAAGTGATGATGGTGGTGGTTCCGAACAAGCTCAAATACTTTCGTATCCTTACCGGATAAGCCTATTTGGTTAACTACGCCCATAGCAACTAAAAGATTAAGATTGCGATAAATTGTATCGAGGCCAACATCAGGAAAGGTAGCTTTAATGCTATGATGAAGCTCTTGGACGGTAGGGAATTTTTCAAACTGCAGTAACGCTTTAATAATTGCTCGGCGTTGTGGTGTAATCTTGCAGCCTTTGTCCTTGAGCAGGGCAATCAATTTTTCTTCCACGTTAAGGTTCCTCCTAGTTAATAACCTTATTATTAACACAATTCTACTATGGATATACCAATTCGACAAGTTAAATCCAAATGAAACTGAAAGTCAGTTTTAATATATGGGCGTTGTCTATTCTGAAAAGAGTGACTAAGATAAAAGGGCGAAATTTAAAATCTAACAGCGATTTTTTATAAAAGCGAGCTATTGTAGTTAATCTAATGAAAAAATGCGTGCAACCGTGGAGAACCACAAGATTTGAAACTGTTATATCTTGACAAATATAAGATTCTGCTCTATCATTTTTGTGAGAATGAATTTCATTAACAAGAATAAATTGGGGGGTTGAGAGGAATGACGAAAACACTTAATGAGCTATTACCCGGAGAAGTGGGCGTAGTTACAAAAGTGACCGGTTTCGGACCTATTAAGCGCCGCATTGTTGATATGGGACTTGTGGCTGGTACAAAAGTTTTAGTCCAGAAGTTTGCGCCGCTTGGTGATCCTATGGAGATAAAAGTTAAAAACTTTAATCTTTCGTTGCGTAAAGCAGAAGCCGCATTGATTGAATGTACAGTCGCTGACTAGTGTCAAGACACTAGGCTTCTTGTCAGCGTTTTTATATTGCGGAAATCTATAAAAAACACGAGGATGTTACTATAATGACAAAAACAAGTTTAACTGTTGCTCTTGCCGGTAATCCAAATTCCGGTAAGACTACTATATTTAATAATATTACCGGAGCTCGCCAGCATGTGGGTAATTATCCTGGAGTAACAGTAGAAAGAAGAGAAGGCTTTCGCCGTTTCCAAAATCAGGAATTGCTCATTGTTGATTTGCCTGGAACGTATAGCCTGACTGCTCATTCGCTGGATGAGGTTGTGGCACGCAATGTGATTATTACAGAAAAGCCGGACATTATTGTTAATGTCTTGGACTCTTCCAATGTGGAGCGCAACTTGTATCTTGCGGCTCAATTGCTTGAACTGGAAAGACCGGTAGTTCTTGCTCTTAATATGACAGATGTTGCCGCTACCATGGGAATGCCGGTTGATGCTGCTGTTTTAAGCCGTAAGCTGGGAATTCCAGTCGTGAATATGGTCGGCAATCGTAATATCGGGACGGAAGACCTGCTGAAAATTGTAACGGAGACCGCCGCAAATGGTCAGCAACGGACGTTTGCCATCGATTATGGGCCTGAAATTGAAGAGAAAATTAAGCAGCTTACTGAATTGCTGACAGGGATTCCGGAAGTCAAATATCCTATCCGCTGGCTCGCGGTAAAATTGCTTGAAGATGATCCGGATATTCGCACAGCCATTCATGCTATGCCGGGTGGTTCGCAGATACTGGATAAGGCTGATGCGGCAAGAAGTGATCTTAAAAAGACGTTTGGCGATGATGTTGAACTGACAATTGCTGAATACCGCTACCGGTTTGCCGGAGAAGTCTACCGGGACGTGGTTGCTGATGGAACCAGGCACGTTCAAACGACATCTGATAAGATCGACAATATTTTAACTCACCGGGTACTTGGTCTGCCGATCTTTTTTGGCATTATGTGGTTGTTATTTAATGTTGTGTTTACGCTTGGCGCATTTCCACAGGACTGGATTGAAACCGGTATTGCCGGATTAGGCGAATTGATTGGTGCTCACATGGCTGATGGTGATCTGAAGTCCTTGCTTGTGGATGGGATTATCGGCGGCGTAGGCAGTGTATTGGTCTTTTTACCGCAGATTCTGTTGTTGTTTTTGGGAATATCCCTATTAGAAGATACCGGCTATATGGCAAGAGCGGCCTTTGTCATGGACCGCGTTATGCGAGCAGTAGGCCTTCATGGTAAATCCTTTATTCCGTTATTGCTGGGATTTGGCTGCAGTGTGCCGGCTATCATGGGTTCCCGTACTCTGGAGAATCCCCGTGACCGAATGGTTACTATTTTGGTATCCCCGTTAATGAGCTGCAGCGCGCGGCTGCCAGTTTATACGCTGCTTGCAGGTGCTTTCTTCTCTGAACAGATAGCAGGTACGGTTTTATTCTCTATTTATTTGTTGGGAATTTTGCTTGCTGTTGGTATGGCAATGATTTTCCGTAAATTCCTGTTTCCAGGTGCAACTGAAGCATTTGTTATGGAAATGCCTCCTTATCATCTGCCCACAATGCGCAGTATTGTGACGCATATGTGGGAAAGAAGCGCTTTGTATCTAAAAAAAGCAGGTACTTTAATTCTCGCTGCATCCATTCTGGTGTGGTTTATGACGAACTATCCCAGTGAAGTTTCCTACAGTAAGGATTATGACCAGGCTAAAGAGCAAGTGGAAGAGTTGTTTACAGAAAAAACTACTCAGGACATATTAGTACCTCTGAAAGTGGAAAAGCTTGAAGAGCATTCTGCTTTAAAAGATACAGTAGAACAAATGCAGGCTCTGGATGAAGAGGCGGACGACGAAGATGCCGAAGCCGCCGATGCACGCAAAGAGTCGAAATTAGCAGAACTTGAGAAAACACAGCCTGAGATTTATCCTTATGCCGTTCGCTACCAGGAATTAGACCAGGAGCGGAAGGATGAACTGGGTAAAATTGAAAAAGAAGAAGCTGGTGAAAAGCTGGCCCAAAGCTATGCCGGTCAATTCGGCCATATGATAGAGCCGGTAATTAAACCGCTTGGCTTTGACTGGAAGATTGGCGTCGGACTAGTTTCGGCCGTAGCCGCTAAAGAAGTTCTTGTCAGTACGTTAGGTACAATTTACAGTGTAGGCGAGTCGGAAGACGATGCAACAGCACTGCAGGATGCCCTAGTGGCAGATCCTGTGTTCAATCCGCTTGTTGCCTATACACTGATGGTATTTACGTTGATTTACTCACCTTGCCTGGCAGCGCTTGCTGTAATTCGCCGGGAAACCAATTCATGGAAATGGCCGGCCTTCAGCTTCGTCTATGCCACTGTGTTAGCCTGGGTTGTTGCTTTCGCAGTATATCGCGGCGGCATTTTGCTAGGGTTTTAATTAGAGTTACCAGGGGGGAGTTATTGTGGTCAGTCGATTGCGAGCGGTATTTTTACTGCTAGTATTAGTACCGCAGGCAGTCATATTTCAGATGACGAAATCTTCT
>DDHB01000095.1 GCA_002337925.1 Sporomusaceae bacterium UBA1887 | reverse complement strand
CTTTTCTGTCTTAAAAACAAAAAGAACTTTATATTTTTTTACTCCCAGCCCTAAGCCAATTTGCACAGCCCCGGTTTTCATAAAGCTCTCCTGCCCGGTGCTGTTATTCACCGCCATTCCTTTGCCACCTCCGCCTCCTAAGAAGCCCAGCTTAACATCAGTAATAGAAAATGCAGCATAGCCTGCGGCATTGGCAACAACATCTCTTGCCTTAGGCTGGACATTGTAAATTTCATTCAAGGTTTCATTTGTCGTGTTGCGGATAGCCTGACGTTTCTCTTCTACGGAAGCTGCACTAACCACTGCCGCCATCATGCTCATCATTAGCAGCAATATGACAAAGGTTTTCATAAACACTTTCAAGCGCATAAGGTTTACCTCCCCTTTTTAACTCTACAACCAGCTCTTCATCCCTCCTTACCATTTTAGGAGATGAATAAAAGGATGATAGTGTGTAATTGTCAGTAATTTGCAACAACTTATAGTTAAATTATAGGGTAACTTCCATTTTTCGTCAACGATATATTTTATCAAAGAATAAATATTATCATTGAAATTATAACATAAAACTCCTGCCAATTCCTTTTTACATGGCAGGAGCTTATGTTACGCCTTAAGTGGTAACGCAAAAGCCTCATGATCTTGGGCAATGTGTATCTTACCATATGCAAAATCTGAAATTGCAGCTTCAGTCGTTGCTGTTTCCTCATCTTTATGAATGCAGCTGATAATCTGATACCCTTCAGGGGTTAAGTTATACCAATTATGCCGGCCTGCTTCATAGGAATCGACTAGATGGCGTGCTTTCAAACTGCGAAGAATATTGCTCATTTGCTGCCTGTTATCTTTTGCCAGCTTCTTAAGTATTTCAGTCGGTGTAATCCGCGGCTGCTCAGCGATACAGGCTAATACCGATTTCTCCAGACCAGTTAAATTCATAATCGTTAAGTCCAGCTGACATAACACAATTAACTCCTCAATAAGTACAAGCAGCCCCCGTGCCATGCCAATATTATAGTCTTTAGCCCATTCTCCAGCCGGTGTCCTGACACAGGCTGCATACTGCCGGATATCCCAGTTAGACCGTTCTTTATTAAACGGACTGTGGAGAGATTGCGCAAGAATATGAATAATTCCAAACAGGGCTTCCTGTGCCTCCGGGCTGTCACAGCAGTTCATCCACTGCCGTAAATATTCTTCCAGCTTAGCTTCATTGCAGGGCTTAGCAATGCCGATTGCATAACACAGCCATGCATACATGCCTGCATAATACATAGCAATATTAGCAATTTCCTGTCCCTCAATACTTTGCTCCAGCGGAAGGCCAATATCATCAAGTGCTTCAACCAATTGCTTTTTATTGAACAAATTCCGGCTTGCGCAAACTACTTCTTTCGTGAGCGAAAATAGTAGTTTGCCGGCACCAGGGTCAACTTCATAATTCCTTTGCCACTCAGAAAAAGTCAAAGCTTTCACCTCCACTGTAGTATATGTTCCGTTATCGCGATCGTTCACTAATTGTTCACTTTTTATTCACCACGGTCTGCTCGTGTTTGACCGTACAGCATTTCTTCCAGCGTATAGATCCGCGCTGTCTCATGTGTCTTAAACAGTTTCTTTATCAAGGGAAAATGCGCAAGTCCACGTAAATTCTCATCACCAATCTTCGCTGAACCAGGATTATTGCATAGAAATACTACCGCTCCGCACCCCTCGCTCAGTTCCTGCATCTTCCGGATAAACTTACCTCCGGCCGGATTTGGAGTCATAGAAATAACAAAAACAACATCAACCTGCCTATCAATTAAGATTTCATCAATACTGAAATTAATGAGATCCACACAGATCAAAAATGCGATTCTCCCCAATAAAGTATCAAACAACACAATGTCTCTTTTATCATATGCATTCCGCTCTGTTCCGCTCTTCTCAACAAATATCGGCAGCTCAGCCTGGTTTTTATCACTTTTATGAATGATAAAACGGTTCATTTTATACAAATCGTAGATCGTACTGCCCTCTTGATTCACGACTTGAGCATAATTATAAATTCGTTCCCTATTCTGGGGATGTAAACTGATATCGCCCTCACGCACGTGAAAAGATCCGGTTATAGCAAAAATAAGATTCTTCTTCTTTTGCTGCTTAATGGTATCGATCATATATCTTTGAGAATCAATAGGCGTCGACAGCTCAGGAGCCATAATAAAATTCAGCTCGGCTTTAGCCAGTGTGGTCTGAAATTTTTCAGTGTATTCTTGGCGCTTGCGGCTTCGTATATTTGTGAAGGAAAAAATATAATTTCCGTCATCACTGTCTTTCACGGATAAAATATAATCCTTTAACAGAGAAAAATTGTGAGAGAAAAAACAGAAACTAAGATTTCCCACATAATTATCAATATCAGCCCAGCGCTTTGATAAACCGATATATTTATGCGTTACATTATAATAAGGGTACTCTTCCCGAACCAGAAAAAAGTAGACCTTTTTTCTAAGCAATATATAATTAGGATCAACTATCGCTTCAAAGCGCTCTAAATAGGCTTTTATAGAGGAGTCCACCCGATAAAGCAGCGGCCCCCTTATTGTAGGAATCGGTGCCAGGTTTCTCCCAAAATAAGAATCATGATGCTGCAGTTTTCTAAGCTCTTTCATCGTATTACTTAAATAGAAGAGCCAGTTCACTGCCACCAGCAAAATATCATCGGCAGTCTGGCAATTGGCAACCGTCTTTCTGAATAACTTCATGATAAGTTGAAGATAATCTGTAGAATTTACTGAGTACGCCGCCAGCGCCTCTTCCGGTAGATGATGGAACAATAAGCCGTCTGCTTTCTCTTTAATCTGTTCATCGCTAAATTCATTGCAAATTGTTTCATAATCAGCATAATTGCGGTTATCAAGATGGAAGTATAAATTGGCATAAAAATCAAAAATTGAAGTAAAATGAAGCTCCTCACTACAGTCACATTCCCGCACACATGCCTGTAATTGCACGATACGGATCTTATTGCAATTTTTACATAAGAAGGATTTTTTAAGCTGTGCCAATTCACTATTGCCCACGACTACTCCTCCGGCAGTTTTTATACCTATATGTAGTGGGCCCTAGAGATTATGCGTTAAAAAATCGTGAAGCTTTACTATGTACCGTTAACTTTAACAAAATCTTTACACTTTGTTAAAGTTAGCGGCACTTCCTTATGCTACACTGAGCTTAAAGTCGGCTGCGAAAGTGAGGATGGTTAGATGCTTACTAAGGTTAGCGCTGGACTGATGATGTATCGCTGGAATAAGGGAAACCCGGAAGTCTTACTCGCTCATCCTGGCGGGCCTCTATTCAGCAGCAAGGATCACGGCTGCTGGAGTATCCCCAAAGGTCATGTAGAGCGCAATGAAACGATTCCAGCTGCTGCCCTGCGGGAATTCACTGAGGAAACAGGACTTAGTTTCGCTGGACAAAAATTGCTTCCTTTAGGAAAAACCACCGAGCGAAGCGGTAAGCGAATCTATATTTGGGCCTTTTGTGGTAATTGCGATACTGCACTACCGGTTAACAGTAACCTTTTTGAAATGGAATGGCCGCCAAATTCAGGTCATTTCTGCTCATTTCCAGAAGTAGACCGCTTGGGTTTCTTTACACCTTCTGCTGCCAGAAATAAAATCGAATTTGCCCAGCTGGCATTTATCGACCGGTTAGAACATGCACTATACATTGGCAGCCGGTATAGGAAAGCCAATACTATTTAGATATGCTCCAAACAGCATATCTTTTTTTATGGAGGAATTTCATGCGCGTACTTATCGTAGATGACTCGGATTTTTCACGAAATACGTTAAAACACTACTTAGCAGAAATAAAAGACATTGAAATTGCTGAAGCATCAAATGGGATTGAAGCGCTGGAAAAGCATCGCACCTTTCAACCGGAAGTCATTTTTATGGATATCACCATGCCTGATCTGGATGGATTAGGAACTCTTAAAATCTTCTCACTAACAGATAAGCAAGTAAAAATCATTATGGTTTCAGCGTTAGGAAACCAACAGTACATTTGTGATGAAGCCCTAAAACATGGGGCTTTTACCGTACTGGCAAAGCCATTGAAAAGAGATGTCGCTCTTACAACATTAGCAGAAGCGCGATCCTCAATCAGGTAGGTGAAAGAATGGAAACATCATTATTTGAGTTAAAGCCAGGCATGATAGTCAGTCAGACGATCTGCGATTCAAAGGGACTCATTCTTATTGCCCGGGGAATTGTACTCACTGAATCTTATATAAAGCGATTGCGCAATTTCAGGATTCAAAGCCTGATGATTCAGGTAGAGGCAAATACACCTTCTCTCCCTGCAAATTCACCGGCTGTACAACATACCATCCATACACTTACCACATTATGTAAAAGCTTAGAAGCAGAGAAAAAAATCGATCTTCAGGCAAATGTTTTTAAAATTGAGCAGATTATGTATGCAATTTTAGAAAGACCGTTCATTCAGTCCTTTCTTGAAATCGATCCGCAAAATACCTATCTCTTGCTTCACAGCTTGCGGACTACCATCATTGCGCTTAATATGGGACTCTACCATGGCTATGATTATCTTAACCTGGAATACTTAGGCATGTGTGCTTTGCTTCATGATTGCGGTATGGGACAGGAATTTCAAGAGGAAAATGCAGAACATACCTTGTTGGGTTTTGATAAGCTGCGACAAAACCTGGACATTGATATGATCATTTCCTTAGTATGCTTACAGCATCACGAATGCTTTGACGGCAGCGGACCACTGGGGTTCCGCAGATTGCAGATTACCGAGTTTGCCCGCCTGATTACTGTTGCTGACCACTACGACAGACTAATGATGAAAAATAACAGTCCACGGCAGGCACTGATTAAAATAGCCGGCAGCAGCGGATCACGCTTTGATCCTTATATGGTAAAGCTATTTGAAGCGACTTTTGAAAAATCTTGAGCTTATCTGACATAAAACAAAAAAGCCGCACTAGCGGCTTTTTTTGTGTTTCTATTCTCTCGTCAAAACTAACTCAATTGTACCAAAACCAATATCAACTGTTACCGACCAGGAAGGGCTCTGTACCGTGGCACTCTCTCTTGCAATCATTTGAGGATGAAGCTCACAGTCCAGCCCCAGATGGGAAAGATTAATACAAAAGAGTCCATTTGTTACATTCAAAAATTCACCGACACTATCAAGAGCAAGCTCATCTATTTCAAGCAGCTGTTCACAGCTATATCGCTTGGCTATTTCCAGTAATACACTATCATCAATTAAAAGACAACTGTGCAAATCAATATCACCAGTCATACTTTGTGAGACCGCCCAGCGTTCCTCGCTTTTTTCTTCTGAACTTGCAACGAGCAAAGGACATGCATCTAGGAAACGGACAATAGCCCGCAAAAAAAGAGCCATATAATCACAATACAAAACTGCGTTATCATCCTCTCTCGGAAAGGAAAGGTAATGAGAAATCCATTCTTTAATCAAGATTAAATCAGCAGGTTGCTCCAGCTCCGCAGCCTGCTTGTACTCTGCTAAAACATCTTCTAGTGCTTCTAAGGACAGAAAGCCTTTATCAACCAAGGCCTGACCAAACCTAAAATTGTCATTTTCCTGATTAGCTAGTACATTGCTCAGCTGTTCATGCGACAGATAGCCTTCAATTAAGGCAATTTCGCCAAACCGCTTATCAATCCTATGCTGCAGCTTATGAATTTTTTTTACCTGCTCTGCCGTCAAATAGCCCATATTAATCGCTGTTACTCCTAATTTAGGCTGCGCCGTCCGCCTGCTTTCCAGCGCCTCCTGCACTTGGGCCGGTGTAAGCAGACCTTTGTTTAATATGTATTGAGCAAAAAACTGACTTACCATTTAGCGCGCCTCCCGTCCGAAGTCATGTACCGCTTTCGCCAGTTGACTGCTGTCATAAGGTTTCTGAATAAAATCAATGGCTCCCAGCTTTAACGCCTCTAGCAAATTAGCAGCCGTTCCGGTTGAAGAGAGCATAATGACCCTGGCCTTGTCATCGATTTCTTTAATTTCTTTAAGCGCAGTTAAACCGCCCGCCTCTGGCATAACAATATCCATGAACACGCCATCGGGACGGAAAGTGGAGTAGGCTTCCACTACTTCCTTTCCATCCTTTGCCTCGATAACCTGGCAACCTAGCAATTCCAACTCCCCTCGTAACTTCTTGCGCAATAATAGAGAATCATCACTAATCAAAATTGTTAACGGTCTGCTCAAAAAAATCCTCCCCTAACCTTTTATATTGCCGAATTGTACAATACAGGGATTTTGATCATACCAATTTGTGCGAGATTTTCGATAAGGCAAGCTAAAACATGTGTATCCAGTTGGTTTGCCATTTGAAAAACCATGATTTCAATTGCTTCCTGGGGCGAAATTCCTTTATGGTAATAGCGATTACTAATAAGCGCATCATAGATATCAGCAACAGCAATAATTCGGGCCAGCATCGTAATCTCATTACCTTGCAGCCGATATGGATAACCGGAACCATCTAATTTTTCATGATGCTCCAGTACTGCTTTAAGTACAACAGTGGATACAAACTCTGTCTGCGCCAGTAACTGATAGCTCCAGACTGTATGATTTTTAGCTATTTTGAATTCATCTGCGTTTAGTCTCCCGGACTTACTAAGCATTTCAAAATTAATTTTGGTCTTGCCGATATCATGAACCAAGCCGGCCAGCGTTAAATTCCAAATATCCCCGTCACCATAACCTAGCCAGCGCCCAAGATAGCCGGCAATAAACGCTACATCTAGGGCATGTCTGTACAAATAATCGCTTGCTGCAGCCTGAGTATGCAATTGTTCAAATGAATCCAACTGCGATAATCTTGGGTAAATTTTCTTATCAACCAAATGAATCAAAGTATCCATAGGTACTGCACCATGATAGCGTGTAAGCATAAAGATTCGCTTTAATTCTGTTTCGATTTTCATATGCAGCTCAGCTGCATGCTGTACCATTTTTTTCATTTCCGGTTTGTCAGTCATACCGAGTGTAACAACCGAAATAATTTTTTCTATTTCCGCAAAATCAAATTCAATTGCTTCCTCAGCGACCTCAGCACCTTCTACTTTCCAGTCATTTAAGCGAGCTAGGAGGCAGTCATTGACTATCGTTCCCTGACCAAAAACCATTTTGCCATCAGGACTTACCAATACTTGCTCAAGAGTCATGCCTGATTTAATTTCTGATAGACTTAAATAACTCAAAAGGCTCCCTCCTTTGTACAACTAAGTCCAATCAACAACATTCCTTATATGTAATTTATACCATACAAAAGGACGCCTACTATTATTTTTATGTTAACATTTTGTTAAATAAAAAAAGCCGCAAGCTGCGGCCTAATCAGAGGATTCTTCTTTCCGTACTTTTTTTTTAGAATACCGTTCAACTGATCCTAACCCTTCTTTCTCCCACCACTGCTCATAATATTGGTCGCCCGTCCCTTCTGCCTTGGGATTAGTCTCAGTTTTATGATAGCCATGACTCCCAAACAGCAGGCGGCTAAGAATGACTAAACCAGCTCCCTGCCAATAGGTTATTTCCTTCCAGCCCCAGATATCTGGCAACAAAGCATTCCACAGAAGCATGACAAAAAAACCAAAACCCAGTCCAAAAAAGACTGACAAAATGAGTCCAAGAGAAATTTGAATGAGAATCCGTCTTGTCTTTGTTACGCAAAAATTACATTGGCCGTGCATATTCCCTCACACCTTTATTGCAATTATTCATCTTTCAGCAGCTTACGCAGCGCCTTTGTTGCCCGGCTTTTCCGCGACAGCAGCGTCCCTATCGGCTCTGACCATTTGAGTGATAGTTCTTTAAACGTATAGCCTTCCAGTTCGGTAGCCACCCAGACTGCTCGCTGCTTTGGCTCCAGGCATAGCAGTGCACTTTTCAGCCGTAGTAAGAACTCTTTTTCCTCAAAAAGATTCTCTACATCAAGTGCAGCCTCTATCAGCTTCGCGCCTCTGGGCAGCTCCGTATTCTGTTCCGAAGCATCCAGTGATAAAGGTGTCTGCGGCTGGCGGAAATAATCCCAGATCTTATTTTTTACCGACTGATAGAGATAGGCAGCCAAGTTTTCCACATGCTTATCGGCAGCTACCCGGTTATAGACATTAAACAATACATCGGCAACAATATCTTCCGCATCCATGTCCGAGATACCGGTGAGCTTCATACGGACATAACGAATTAGATTTTGCCGTTCCTTCTTAATGACGGTAATAAATTCATTCTGTTGGTTGTGCACAAAAAAAACATTCCTCTATTGAATTTCAACTCTACCAAATAGAACAGGCCAGCCTACAGCTCATTAGCTATAGGCAGCGCAGCACTCAGTACTCCCTGTATAGTAAGACGAGATTCTGCTGACTTTATTGCATATCCTAATAAGTTTTTACTCGTATAATCCTATATTGCAGGAGTACGTATAGATATCATCGCGCTTAACAAAGCCCATGTGCTTCCAAAAATCCATTCCCTGAACATTGTTCTCTAACACAAACAAGTGGCATTTTGCAATACCTTCATCGTTAAGCTTTTTTAGGCAGCAGCCAATCAGCTGGCTGCCTATTTGCTTACGCCGATGCTCGTGCTGCACAGCCAGGTGATAAATAAAGCCGCGCCGGCCATCGTGTCCGCATAAAACAGTCCCGACAAGCTCACCGTCCCATTCGGCAATAAAGCTCATACCTTCGTTTCTCACCAGAAAAGCTTCTATTTTTTCTTTTGAATCAGCATCACTTAAGCCTAACCCGGGCGTTTTTTGCCATAGTCCGGCTGCTGCCTCATAATCGGTTAACACCATCTCCCGAATCTGGACCATCTTATCAGCTCCTCCGCTTCACCTTTTGCTTACCGGGGACTACTCCTGATACACAAGCCTGCCACCGGCTATTGTCCATAGTACTCTTGTCTGCGGTATCTCTTCAGGATAGACGGCCAATACATCCTGAGAAACCATAATCAAATCCGCCAGCATTCCAGGATTAAGTCTGCCTTTTATGTGTTCGCTGAATTCGGCATAGGCACTGCCGCCTGTATAAGCCCGCAGGCATTCACTAATTTGCAGCTTTTGCCCGGGCACCCAGCCATTAGGATGCAAGCCATCTTGTGTCTGCCTGGTAACTGCTGTATAAATCCCCATAAAAGGATTCAGCGGTACAACAGGCCAGTCGGTCCCGAACGAAACTGCAACTCCGGCATCCAACAGAGACCGAAAGGCATAGGTTGTCTGGCAGCGTTTGTCACCTANNCAACCATCTTCATAGACATGGGCAGGCTGTACGGACGCCAGCACACCTAGCCGCGCCATGCGCCCAATGTCCTCCGGCAGCAGATGCTGCGCGTGCTCAATGCGAAATCTTCGATCCCGTACCCCATTTTCCTGAATTACAGCCGCAAAAATATCCAACAGCAGCTGATTGGCCTTATCGCCGATAGCATGCACGGAAACAGGCAGACCTGCTTTGTCTGCGGCCAAAATCCGCTCAAACATAATGCCTTCGGGATACATTTGATCGGCCAGTAAGCCCGAATGGAGCGGCATATCCGTAAAAGGCTCACACATGAGTGCCGTGCCGGACCCCAGCGAGCCGTCAACAAAACCCTTTACGCCTCCTGCGCGCAGCCAGATGTCATTTCCGAATCCCTCTTCCAGCAGCTTGACTTGCTTTTCCCATTCGGTAATCTGAGTGCGGGCAGTAATTCTTACCGTAAGTTTGTCTTGATTCCGGAAGCGTACGAACGCTTCCCAGTCCTGCCAGTCCCGCCATGCCGTAATATCCTGGACAGAGGTTATCCCCAGCCGGCCTGCATGCTCCATCGCGGCAAGCAGCGCCATATCATATTGCTGCTTCGAAGGAGCAGGGATACACTGCTCTACAAGCTTCATCGCTGTATCCTTCAAAATCCCGGTAGGTTCGCCCGTGTCCGGATCAACTTCAATAACCCCGCCCATGGGACTGACAGTATTCCGGTCAATTCCAGCCAGCCGGAGTGCCGCGTTGTTAGCAAAAGCAATATGCAGATCGCTGCGTGTCAGATAAACGGGAATATTGGGTGTAACCCCATCGATCCATTCTTTCGCAGGCATCACAGGCTGCTGCCATTGGTCATTGTTCCAGCCGCCCCCGGTAATCCAGCTGCCCTTGGGAACCTGTCCCGCCCTGCAGGCGATAGCATGAACAAATTCATCCCTGCTTTTGCAGCCGCGCAGCTCCAGTGACAATAAACGAAAGCCGCCCAGCATAAAGTGCGTGTGATTATCATTAAACCCCGGTAATACCAAATGACCGGCAGCATCGAGCACTTGCGTATCGGGCCCCCGGAAAGCATCCACTTCTCCCTTAGAGCCGACAGCTAGAATCAGCTCCCCTTTTATCGCTATCGCCTCCGCATATGGCTTAACAGGATTCCCCGTCCAAATACGGGCATTGATNNCGGCCCTTCTGGAAAAATGCGGTCCGCAGGATGGAAAATGGTCAGCTTACGTTAAAAAATTCGTACTGTTTGAGCGTTAGCGAGTTTACGAATTTTAGTAAGCTGACTATTTTCCAAGCATTTTGGAAGACAGGCCTAGAATTTTTGCTACTTTTGTTTCGATGACAAAAGTAGAAAGCCGGGCTTTTTCCACTCATCGTTTTGCTTGTACACACAATAAAAGGAGGGCCGCATTCGCTCGCCCCCCCATGTAGACAAATAGCATTCAAGTCACGTGATTACTGCAGCCTCGCTTAGCACTGCGGCCTGAAATCGATAGCATTGCCGCTCCCAGGTAAGCTACTTCTCCCCGCCAAACGGCCAGGAAAATATCCCGCCCTCCAGCACTTTTACATTCTTAAAATTCAGGCCTTCCAATATCCCTTCCGCTTCATAGCCGCGTAAGCTGATTTTACAAAAGGCCACAATCTCGTCATCACGATTTAGCTCCTGATAACGGCTGCGCAGTTCACCTAAGGGAATATGCTTCACATTCCCGCAATTCTCCAATTGCTCTTCTTTAAATTCGGCTGGAGTGCGCACATCAAGAAATACTGTCTTATTATCCCGCAGCATCTCTTGCGCCTCTAGAGGCGGCAGCCCTTTCAGCTTTCCCTCCAGCTTATTGAGCAGGGAATTAGCAGTAACTGCAATATTATCTATAGGCGAATTATAGGGAGGCGCATAAGATAAATCAATATCGGTTATATCTTCAACCGTTCCGCCCAGCGTTAACACTGCCGCCGCAACATCAATGCGCTTGGCAATCTCGCCCTGTCCAACCGCCTGCATGCCTAGCAGCCTGTGGGTCTTCACTTCGGCGATGAGCTTAATGGTGATAAGCTTGGCATCCTCCATATAGTGAGGCTTATCATGACCGGCAGTGATAACGGTTACATACTCATAGCCCAGCGCTTTTGCTTCGCGCTCCGTAAGACCTGTCTTGCCGACATTCAGCTCTGCAAGCTTAACGATTACCGTGTTTAATACTCCCTTAAATTGGCGCTTCATGCCAAACAGGTTCTCTCCGATAATCCGCCCATGACGGTTGGCCAGCGATCCCATAGGAACGAACACCTTTTGTCCTGAAACAATATTTGTATTTTCAATGCAGTCACCACCGGCATAAATATCAGGATCACTAGTCCGAAGAGTCGCATCCACGGCAATTGCACCAGTCATCCCCAGCTCTATTCCGGCTCGTTTCGCTAGTTCAACATTTGGGCGGACACCTACCGCCAGTATTACCAGATCTGCAGAAACGGTCCGCTTATTTGTCTTCACTGCGGTCACTGCCGTTTCACCTTCAAAGCCGATGACTTTCTCATCAACAAGCAGCGATATCCCCTGGCCCCGTAAATACTTTTCTGCGTTTTGTGCAATCTCTGCATCTAAAAAGGCCGGGAAAATATGTTCCTGCTGTTCAATTACAGAAATCTTGACACCCCAGATCGTCAGCGCTGCCGCTACTTCCAAGCCGATCAAGCCTGCCCCGATGATCACAACCTCATTGAACCTTCCCTGCTCCAGCCCCTGACGAATTACTCTGGCATCCTGGGGATGCCAGAACTGCACAATATTAGCAAGGCTGTAACCCGGCAGTTCGGGCTGTATTGGGCTTGCTCCCGTCGCAATGACCAGCTTATCGTAAGGCAAAACTGCTTCTTCACCGGTATCTGTATTGGTTACAAAAACAATCTTTTTCTCCCGGTCAATTCTGGTAGCCAGCGTCTTAGGCAATACCCGGATATCCTTGACGCGCTGAAAAAAGTCGGGATTGCGGAGCGCTCCTGCTGGTGTTTTCATTAAATCGTTAATATCATCCACCTGGGCTTCTACATAATAAGGCAGCCCGCAAGCGCCATAGGATATGAGAGTTCCTTTTTCTACAACCGTAATTTCAGCATGCGGATCACATCTCCTGGCCTTAGCTGCTGCCTTGAGGCCTGCTGCAACCCCGCCGATTATGACGATTTTCATAATAACCTCCTTAGAATTCGTCTTCCCAGGATATAAAGGGCTGTGGTATATCCGTCATTGCATTTACCATTAGCTCCACTAGGCCGCCATAAATGATATTGTATTTGTCCTTGAAGCCAAAATGGCCAAGCAGGGCATCACGGGCTGAACCTTTACAATTCGAACATGGCGCACAATAGTATTTGGGTATGGACGGGTCTAACACATCCTGAAAAGCCTCCAGCACCTGCCGCGCTTTCATTCTGGACCCCACATTATTGCGCCATTCGGGGAAATTCTGCGAATTCATAATTGCAAATCCGCTGCCGCCGCCGCAGCAGTAGTTATTCG
The DNA here is from genome assembly GCA_002337925.1 of Sporomusaceae bacterium UBA1887. Taxonomy (GTDB): domain Bacteria; phylum Bacillota; class Negativicutes; order Sporomusales; family DSM-15969; genus Anaerospora. The sequence goes on along the minus strand of DDHB01000095.1, from coordinate 10,346 downwards.
TACCGGCATTCGGCATTTCCCTAAACATGCCCGGTGCCATGATTGCGTTTAAAATATTGCGCTGCGGTGACAGTATCCCCATGAGTCGTACCATGTTGCACGGGTCATGAAGTGTCACCGGGAAATTATTTTTAGCCGGATCAAACTTGATGGCACCGCTTGTTACAATTTGCTCCAGCAGCGGCAGACAGGGTTCACGGGGAATAGCCAGATCCTTGACCAGCAGCCGGTCTGCTATCGTAATCAAGGCTTTTGTCGCATGACCGCATTCTCCAACCACAATCTTTTTGACATTCAATTTTTGGGCAGCCTGGACCTGGGCCAAGGCGATGCGCGAAAACTGGACATCATCATACCAGACTCCGTAATTGACTCCCTCGTACCCCATAGCATCACTGGAAAGCGTCCAGTTGAGGCCGGCTGCTTCAAATAAAATAGCAAACGCTGCCGGATTCTCCGGCCAGGCCATGTATTCACCGGCATTATGAATCAACATAATGTCCGCACCCTTTTTATCAATAGGAATGGTCAGACGGCGGCCGGTTTTTTCTTCAATAATATCCTCAATGAACTCAATATTATCTTTAAAGGCCAAGGGAGTCATGCCTGTTGACGAGCCTGTTTTCATGTGCCGGATGGTTCCGGACTTGTGAACAGGTTCGGGAGCAATCCCCATCTCCTGGCTGAACACTTTGCGCAGTTCACGGGAAATCAATGCATTATCAACACCAATGGGACATACCGAGGCGCAGCGGCGGCAGATACTGCAGCGATACGCTAATTCCGCCAGGCGGTATACAACCCGCCAATTCAGCTCAAGATCAGCTCCCGCCCATTTGCCCAGCAACTTACCGCTAAGGCTAAAGTACCGGCGGATAATGCGCCTCAGCACTTCCGGACGGAAATTAGGCCGGTATATATCCTGCCTCCCGCTCTCCAGATACATCGGACAGGCCTCATTACAGGTATTGCACTGCATACAATATTCGTTGCTTAAAGTTGTTGGCAGCAGGAAACCCCAATTATTTTCTTTTTGAAACAGTTTTTCAAGTCCGGTCAGAAAACGGTTAACGATCTCTGCTTCTTCCTCTTTTGTTTTCGGAATAGGCAGATTCAGTGCCGAAAAACCATCTAACGAAAAATCATATTTCTCTTTTAACTCGGGCTTTATTTCTTTAAACCGGAACGCCTCATCCTCACCAGGCAAAACTGGTATATTACCTGCTTCAAGGGGAGCAAGCACATCACAGGCTTTGCCAAATTCGCGTATTGGTATTGTCTTTTTCATTTTTGCTCACCTTCCTGCGGCAATCCGCCGCCTGCCTGTTCGCCCCAAGAGCCGCCCTTAAGGATGTGCGGAGCAGACCAGGTAGGACGGTAGTCCAAATAAGCGGCAATATCATTTTCCATTTGCCTGTTGCCCTTCATCATTTCATCATCCCACATAATATTGTGATAAAAAAAGTACTTGCCCACAAAATGCATCATTCTGCTGAATGGCAAATAAATCAGAAACAGGCAGAACAACAAAACGGATGCGGCCGACAGCGGCGAGGGAATAGCTGACGGGTTCAGCAGCAGTACTCCGCTGACATGCTGTCTGATGATGGCAAAAGACGAATCAGCCAGTCCCCAGGCGGCCAATCCTGTCCCGAACAAACAAATCAGCAACGCTAAATTCAAAAAGCTTACATAGTCCGAGATAAACCGCAAATCGGCATCAAAAGTTCTCAGCCAAAGCAGGACCAAGCTGCCGTACAGACCGGCAACGAAACTGCCAATACCGGTAAACAAGGTTAGATAATAAAGCAGCATTACCGGCGTTGCAGCAGTCGAAGCGACCTGGATACCATTGAGTTCTAACATTGCTCCCACCGTGAGCAGAACAAGCCAGCTCACGCCCAGATACAGCCCCATATGAAGCGGAAAACTTCCTTTCCACACCTTGGGATTATGAATAAATGCTCTTTTAATGAACAGCATTTCCTGACTCATTTCTTTTAGCTCGTGATACAACGATATGTGCGGCTTTAACTCTCCAAAATCTACTTTTTGATACTTTGATCCCTCCGGCCCCTGATGGGGAACAGGATACAAATCCCAGCGCAAGTGGCGGGGCATTCTGAGAAACCGCAAAACAGTAGTAATTGTCTTAAAGCAAAATAAAGCAAGCGCAAAATAAAGCAAAGGACCTCCAATAAACCAGCTAATCACACACTTTCACCTCCACCCTATAAAATACTACAGCATGCCCCAGCCGCGGGTGTATTCCAAATAAATTTGAAACTCGCGGTCGGCAAAACCGGCACGAATTAAATCCCGCTTCACTTCATAGGCTTCAACCGTATTGGAATAGGCAAAAATCGTTTGTTTATCCCGCTCAAAGGAGAAGCCTTGTTTCTCTAATAATTCCATCATTTCAGCCACCCGTTCCGTACGGTCAGCCATCATTTTTCCAACAGCTCTCACCGCAGCAGGTGTCGGTAACTGGGAGTACAGCACCTCCAGCACTTGCGCTTCAGGTACCAGAGACAGAGCTACCCGCGTTATATGTGTCACTACTGCTGTTTTTTCTTGAATCACGCTCATCACCCTTTATTTAGCGTAGCGTGGCCTGACTGCAAGCCGGGCCACGCTACACGAGTAAAAACAATTATTTAATTGCCATCCAGTAACTTGCGAATACCACATTTGACAGCCAATACCCTAAAGGTACATTGATAAGTACACCGATTGTAAATGCTGCTAACGGCTTCCAGCCAAGACGGGTCAGTTCGCCAAAGCGGGTAGTAAATCCAATGCTGAGGAAAGTAAAGGTAAAGGCCCAGCCTCTTAACACCTTCACTACCCCTAGCACTTCTTTGGAATAGGCAGCGCCCTCTTTTACGCTGAGCATGGAAATAATCACCGTAGTAAACAAGGAAGCAATGAAGAAGCCGATAACGAATTTCGGGAATCTGTTCCAAATTTCACTTACATTGACGCGCTCAGCCTGGTTGGACTTCTTTCTCTCCCATACTGTGACAGATAAAAAGGCAACGACTAATGCCCATACGCCGACAAACATATCCCGGCCAACTACCTTCATCAAGGTAAACGTTTTTATGGCCCGTTCGTCACCAACTGCGGCAGCGGCAGCAAAGCCGGCAGCATCAGCGAATTCCGATGTCCCAATCCATGCGCCTGCCGGTCCGGCCTCCATACCCAAAGCCTTCGCCCATATCGGCAGTAAAAAGATCATGACTACCGCCCAAATAACAACCATCGATATAGCCACAGAAACATGCTCTTTTTCGGCACGGCAGGCCCCGCCTATGGCGATTGCACCGGAAACACCACAGATCGACCCACCGGCCCCCAGACAGGCACCGAAACGCGGATCAAGACCAAACAGCTTGGTAGCTGCAAAATAAATTGATCCGAAGGTCACAACAGATACGATTGTTGCCTGCATAATTGCCAGCGGCCCAGCTGACAGAATAATCGTAAAAGGTAAGATAGCACCCATCAGAATAATCCCTGTTTTTACGTAAAATTCCGTTTTCAAAGCTGCCCGGAACCAGGTGGGAAGCTTAATGAGATTACCGGCAATAATCCCAACGGCTAAGGCCAGCAGCGGCCCCTCCATCCAATTCTTCCAGGCATTATTAATTCCCATCAGAGTAATAAAAACAGATAATACAAACAGAACAGTAAATCCGGCAATAAAATGAGGTACATTGACCCCCATGATCCGTACGGCAAAACCAAATACGATAATAAAGAACAGATACAAGAAGACTATACCACCTGATTTTGAGGTTACCTCACCGATTGCTTTGCTAAAATCGGTCCAGGCAGTAAAACTGACTGCCATCGGTTTTAGCAAGCCTAAAGTATTGGAGAAAAAAGCCAAGGTAGCAACTGCGATCAAACCAAGCCCGATGATAATCGCCCATGTATCTTCCCTTTTCAGCATTGGCAGTGGTGCCGACGGAACCGATGGTTTGCCTGCTGAAAGTGGTGTCTGTGTAACACCGGCCATATTAATCTCCTCCTTATTTTAGATCGAAACTTCAGTCTTCTCTTGTCCTCCTTTCGCTTTTCTTTTGCCTTGTTTACGGAAAACCGCGCCACCTGTCTGTACAGGCAGCGCAGCTTCAGCCAAAATTACACGCAGCCGGTTGGTTTCGGAAGTCCAGCCAGTTTGCAGGCCCCTTTCGCCGGCCCAGATGGAAATAACTCATAAATTTCTTTAAGAGTAAAGCCGGTATCTTTGCAAAGCTTGCGAATCATCGGCGCAACTCCAAATTTTTTAAAATAATCGCGAAGATAATGGATAACTTGCCAATGCTTATCAGTCATTTCCGTAACATCTTCTACTGTTGCAAAGTATGCTGCCATATCTTCACTCCAGTCCTCAGGGTCAACTAAAAAACCATCTTCATCAATTTCAACTTCAGTTCCTTTTATTTGTACTACACTCATTGTGTTTCCTCCATTTCATTGTCTTTATCGCGAAGCACTAATGCTTTACCGACCAGATCCATTAACCCGCCCATTTTTAAATCAGCTGCTCCGTAATATTCCATTACAGCCGGCAGCTGAGCCTTACAAATCGAACAGGGAATTACCAGATAATCCAAATTACCTAGAGCCAGGACTTGTTCGGCCTTCTTTTTGCCAAGCTGCATGCGAATTTCTTTCATCTCTTCCATCAGCAGGCCTGATCCACCACCACAGCAGAAGTTTTCTTCCCTGTTAGGCGTCATCTCAACGAAATCAGTTACAACTGACCGGAGAATCCGGCGAGGCTGCTCAATCAGATCACCTGCCCGCCCGTAATTACACGGATCATGCAGTGTAGCTCGCAGCGGCAGCTTTTTTAGCGGCTGCCGATCAATGTGCTCAGCCGTAAAATCAAGGATATGCCTGATTTGAAAATCTACCGGCCCGTTAGCGCCTTGTGTGTACATCTTAGCCGCCCGCCAGCCGTGACCGCACTCTCCCTGAATAACCAGCTTCGCTCCCAGTACCCGTGCAGCATCAATCGTCCGGCGATTGTGCTCTTTCATAACATCCAGGTTAAACAGCAGCCCAAAATTGGCAGCCTCCAGAATGGAACTAGATATTGTCCAGTTAAGACCCAAGTGATGAAACAGCTTTGCTGCACCAATCATGGTATCAACATTGGTGAAGAAGTCCGCAGATGACGGAATATAAAGCACATCTGAATTCAGTTTATCAATGGGTATTTTGATAGAGAGACCGGTTTCTTCCCGCATCTCATCTTCCATAAATTCAGCATTGTCAATAATAGCCGGTACCGGCAGCCCCATGTTATTGCCCGTTTTGGCCATATTGGCAGCCACGCCCTGCATGAATTTTGGCATAATCCCCAATTCAGACAGGATATGACGTGCGGCAATCGTGATTTCGGCCGTATCAATCCCAAAGGGACAAAACAATGAACAGCGGCGGCACTCATTACACTGGTAAAAATAAGTGAGCCACTTCGTAAGGGTAGCTCCGTCAAACTCTTCCGCGCCTGCAAACCGGCCAAATAATTTGCCCTGGAGGGTAAAATAGCGTTTATATACACGCCTCATAAGCTCGGCCCGTGCTGCGGGAAAGTTATAATAATCCTGAGTACNNACCGAGATAGCTGTGACACTGTTCAGCGCACTTTCCGCACTTCGTACAGGATTCGAGCATGACCATTACCGACCGCATAGACTCTTTTAAGCGACCCAGCCGCTCCAGAGCTTGTGCCGGTTGGTCAGCCTCAGCCGTCAGGGGGAAGCCGAGAGCTCCAACATCCTTTGCCTTAGCCACATGCATAGGCGGTTTCATCATAGCTCATTCCCCCCTTTCACGATATGAGCGGGCTGTGATACGCCCCGCACCATACCTGCTCTTGCCGGATAGCTGGGCGGAGCCTCAACTACCATCGCACGGTTAACAACAAAGCCTGCCATGTGAATTAATTTAGAAAAGGGTAAATACAGCATCAATACATTCACCAAAAAGAAATGACTCATGAAAATCGGTTCCTGTGGTATCGCCAACGGCTGGAGCATGATCAGGCTGCCCAGATACTCACGGATAACCGGCAGATTGACTTCACTCACCGTCCTCATATGCATACCGGTTATCACAATGGCGAGCAGTAAGAGCAATTCGAAATAGTCTGCTGGATCGGACAACCGTTTTACTTCGGGGATAGCCACTCGTCTGTAAAAAAGTACAACAAGAGCAATAAGGAAAACCAGACCGGCCGCCGTGCCGATAAACGCCGACGCTTGTGAGCTGGCAGCCTCAGACAAACCAATTAAGGTAAACTGATGAGTTAAATAGGTAATCCCAACAATATGTCCGGCGATAATCATCGCCAGTGCAACATGCATAAGCCAAGCCCAAACCCATAGGCCGTTATCGCCGCGGCGCAGGCTGCTAAAGAGCAGCATTTCCTTGCCGACAGCAGTTATACGCCCCAACGGGGAACGGGGTGCCGGAAATACCGTTAATGGAAACGGTACCGGCACCTTCAGCCATCCCCTCACCCGCCAGACGAGGCCTAAAATCAGTACAGCTATGGCAATGTAGGGAAATATCCGGCCAATGAAAAACAGCATATTAACCCCCCTGCCTTATCTTGCACACTATTTAAACTGCCATATTAAAACTTGAACTGTGTCGTCGAGCGGAACGTGGTCTTAGCATGGGTAAAGTCATCAATATGCTTATCGGTGAAAGGCAGATCGGCCAGTTTAAAAAAGCGTTCCCAGCCAATGCGGCCAATCCATTCACCCATTCTCTCACCATCGCGGGCATTCGCCGCCCATACTTCCACCAGATTTTTCACCGCATCCGTCACGGTAGTCCAGCGCGGCGGTTCATTCGGAATAAAAGGAATTGCCAGCCGCGAGAACATGGGTGCCGTCCGGGCATTGGATACTTTGCCGCCAACCCAGATCGATACGCCGTCATTGACGGGGTCCATAATTTTAATTGCCGGACACACAACCGTACAGTTGCCGCACATCATGCATTTTTCCGGATTAATTTCTACGCTCTTCAGCTTAGGATTGGGTCGAATAGCACCCGTCGGACAGGAAGCAACCGTTGTGGGAATTTCACAGATCCGGCTTGCCATTTCATTATTGATGCGGGGTACTGTGCGATGAATGCCGACAATCGCAATATCCGAGCAATGGCAGGCACCGCACATATTCACACAGCAGGCCACCGCAATACGCAGCCGGGCCGGTACTTTCTGTTTGCCTGTAAAATATCCCGTCATTTCATCCATAATGCTTTTGGTTATGCCCGAAGCATCGGTCACAGCACTCTTGCAGTGTATCCAGCCTTGCGTATGCACCACATTGCTGATCGAAAGGCCAACTCCACCAATCAAATAATCCTTGTCGTCAAGCTCAGTAAGCAGGGGCTGGAGCTTTTCTTCATCAGCTACGAGAAATTCAACATTATTGCGGGTAGTAAACCGCAGATAACCATCACAGTATTTTTCTGCTATATCACAAATATCGCGGACCCATTCACTGCTTACCAAGCGGGGCGATGCTACGCGCACAGAGTGAAGTACGGCACCACTGTTGCTGACATGCCTGAGTACGCCAGGACGAGGTACAGTATGATATTTCCAGTCACCATAATTTTCTTTAATAATCGGAGGAACCATTTCCCTATAATCGGGAGGCCCAAAATCAGTTCTAGCCACGTTTCTCAACCTCCTCTGCATTCCAGAAAATATAAGGATTACTGCGGGGTTCGCGCACCATCTGAGGCAATGGCTTAAGGCCGATAGCCTCAAGGAAATTAGACAGCCCCATACGAACAATCAGCTCACTGACACGTTCGCGGTTCTTGCCATGATCAGCCCACCAGTCGGTAATCTTATCCACAATTTCTTTGAGTTCCGTATACGGGGGCTCCAGCTTGATGAAAGGAACGAGTACCCAGCCAAGCATGGCACCTTTTACAACCGGCGCTTTGCCGCCGATCATCAGGGCTGCGCCCTGCTCACGGCCAATGCTGATTGCTTTAGGCATCATATTGATGCAGTTCATACAGTGGACACAATCCTCTGCACAAACAGTAAGCTCTTTTTTCTCCTGATTCCACTCTAATGCTTCACTTGGACATTTGCGAATTACCCGGTTAAAAATATCAAAACCATTATCCACTGCTGCCCGGACAGCTTCGTTATCAATCCGGATTGCATCCCGCCATAATCCGATAATAGCTAAATCGGACCTGGCCGAAGCTGCTGCACAGTCATTAGGACAAGCGGAAACTTTAATCTTAAATTTATAAGGCCAGGCAGGACGATGGATGGCATCCTGATAATGAAGTGTCAGGTCATGAATAATTTGCATACTGTCAATACAGGCTTTTTCACAGCGAGCCGCCCCAACGCAACAGGAAAGTGTCCGTAACGCACCGCCGGAGCCGCCAAGATCAAAGCCAATATCCGCCAATTCATCCACACAGGGCTGTAGGTTTTCTGTTGTTGTACCGAGCAGAATACAGTCTCCTGTTGAACCATGCAGATTATAAAGACCGCTGCCATATTTATCCCAAATATCGGCTAATTGACGAAGCTTTTTCGTTGTATAGAAAAAACCGGCTGGCTGATTAACGCGGATTGTATGAAACTCCTTGATGTGAGGAAATTTTTCAGGCTCATCCGAATAACGGCCTACTACACCACCGCCGTACCCCTTTACACCGACAATCCCACCATGCTTCCAGTGACCGATATTCTCTTCATAGGAAGTCTCCAGCTGAGCAAGCAAATCTGCAGCGCTTTTGTTTGTTGCAGCTGCCCGCTTAATTTCCGTTACAAAACTTGGCCAATCTCCCTTCTCCAGTTCGTCCAATAAGGGTGTCTTTCTTTCATCCATGTAATTGTCCACCTCCACCAAATCGTTTTAATATTCTTCTACAGTAATGGCGCCTACGGGACAAACCATTGCACAGCTCTGACAGCCTAAGCATTCATCATCACCGGCAACGGCTTTACCGCCTTCCACAACGAAAACATGCGCCGGGCAGGACTTGGCACATTCCTCACAACCAACACAGAGCTCTTCAGAAACAGATACCATGAACACATTTTTCACCTCCAAATAGTGAAAAATTTACCAAATATCTACTCTCATTCTAGGGGGATACGTTATAGCCTGTAAAATTAAAAATACCGATGACAAGCATCGGTATTTTTAATGCGAAAATTCGGAATATATAAATATGTCTATTTTTTAATGATAAAGGCACTAAATTTTTCTATTGCAAGCGTTTGAAATTTATCTCTGTGACAAAGCATGGTGAAACTTCTTGTAATTGCACCTTCTGCAAGGTCAATTACAATCAATTCGCCCCGTTTAACCTCATTGACTACTGCTAAATAGGACATAACCCCTAAACCAATACCCGACTTAACCGCATTTTTAATTGCTTCTGTACTGCTCAGTTCCATCGCAATATTCAAGTCCACGCTATTGCAGCCATGCTTCTGCACAAACTGTTCAAATACCCTGCGTGTTCCCGAATCGGTCTCTCTCAGCACCCATCTCTCACGCAGCAAATCAGTCAGCGCTATACAATTATGTCCTGCAGCAAAGTCTGGAGAAGCAATAATGACCAATTGATCACCGCTGAACCGGATATCGGTCAATGCGGCAACAGGCTCATACAAGCCTTCAACAAAGCCTAAACTCAAACTGCCGTCCATCACCTTACTAATAATCTTTTCTGTATTCTCAATCGTCATCGAAATATTCACTAGCGGATAAAGCCGGCTGAATTGTACCAGATATTCAGGAAGCAAATATTCGCCAATGGTCAGACTGGCGCCAATGGCAAGCCGTCCGCTAATGACATCCATCAAACCACGCAGTGTTTTGTCTGCATTCATATAGAGCCGCTCTAATTCCACCGCATAAGGATAAAGAGCTCTTCCCGCTTCCGTTATAATGATGCGGCGATGGAGCCGGTCAAAAAGCTTTACGCCATAATGACATTCCAGCGCGTGGATTTGCTGACTTATCGAAGACTGTGTCATATATAATTCCTGAGCCGCCAGCGAAAAGCTCCCTTTGTCGACTACACACTTAAAAACCTGTAGTTGTGTATCCAGCATTTCATTCTCCTAAACTGTGTTTTTAACATACGCATTAACATTCACAGTTTCGCCGCAGAATTATTGTCCATTTTTTTCAAATATTCTGTGCAATTACTAAGAATTCCTGCAAATAAAATACATGTTATTCATTATAACAAGCTGCTGACCACAGTCAGCACCAAAGACTGTCGGCAAAAGTAATCCAGCAAAGGAGATCGCC
>DDHB01000097.1 GCA_002337925.1 Sporomusaceae bacterium UBA1887 | reverse complement strand
TCGAGCCCCAAAAAGCGTGTGCCAAAAATATCCCCTGCACGGTAGGACTTCCAGATAACAGTCCAGTCTCCAATCGGAGTGGGAGTATCACTTTTTCCAACTGCTACTCGATACTTTTTGTATACTTTGCCGTCATTATAGAGCTCCAGCGTTCGGTCCGCAATTTTGACGACAATCGATATACTACCCGTAGGGGCAGTAGTCGGTTGATTAGGAAGAGCAGCCAGCTCATGGTCATCCCAATATTCAAAGCCCGCGATGCCAATGAACAGGCTAAGAATAAGCAGTGACGCAATTGCAAAATAAGTTTTGGATTTTGGTATGGTGATGGTATGTATTTTTAATCACCTCCGCCTTACGCGAAAAACAGTTTCGTCACAATATATGTGACGACTAATCAATATATCCCTAGAGATTTATTAGAAAAGATTTGGGTTGCACCAAGTCCTTTAGGACGCAGGTGGAAGCCTATAAGATAAGGAAAAGCCTGCAACTTTACGCTGCAGGCTCAAAAAATCCATTATTCACTTTATAAATCGCGGGCCGCTTCAACAAGGGGCGGCACTACCTGTTTTTTGCGGGACATGACTCCCGGCAGATACAACAAGCCGTCTTCACCTCTAGTGCCAAAAGCTGCCTCAAGCAGTTTAGCTGGCTGACCGGCATACAGAATATGTGTGGCTTCCTTCATAATATCGGTCACCATCAGCAACGCCATATCATAGTTTTCCTTTGACCGCATTGTGGACAAATAGGTCAATACATCCGCTTGCTTCGTCAGCAATTCACGGGGATCCATAACCGATATCTGTGAAATTGCCAGACTGTATTCGCCTGTTTGAAACTCCTTTAGATCGGTATGTACAACTTCAGCTGCCGACATGTTGGTAATATTGGAACCCGCTTTCAATACGGCCATTCCATATTGTTCAATATCCAAGCCGGCTATAGCAGCCAGCTTTTTAGCCACTTCTTTATCTTCGGGAGTGCAGGTTGGTGATTTGAACAGCACGGTGTCCGAAATAATGGCTGACAGGAGCAGACCCGCAATAGGCTTAGGGATTTTAATATTGCGGTGCCAGTGCATATTGGCAACAATTGTCGCCGTGCAGCCTACCGGCTCATGACGGATAAAAATAGGCTCTCCTGTCTGGAGACCGCCTAGACGATGATGGTCGATGATTTCAATAATCCGGGCTTCTTCAATTCCCTCAACTGCCTGCGTGCGCTCATTGTGATCAACAAGGATTATTTTTTCCTTTTCCGGTACGATAAGCTGATCCCGGTTAATGAGTCCCAGCAGCTTGCCGTTCTCCACCACAGGATAATTGCGATGATTGGTTTTGACAATAACCGCCTTACAATCGCTGATCAACTCGGAAGGTTTAAAGGTGACAACCTGGGGTTGCATTACCATGCGGATCGGGATGCTTTGATTAATGAGCCGGGCGCAGGTGTACGTATCATAAGGTGCCTGTATGATAATCGTTCCCTGACTGCGGGCCGCTTCAACAACCGCTTCTTCCGGTATGGCATTGCCCGTCAGTACCAGGCAGGCTATCTTGCAGTTGATCGACACAAGCTGTGCTTTATGGCGGTCACCAACCAGTACAATATCGCCTTGTTTAATAACCTTTTCCAGGGTATGAATACGGGCACCGGCAATCCGCACTTTCCCGCTGACCTTTTGAGTCAAATCATCTCCTGCAATCAGCTTACCATCAAGAGCACCCAAAATACCGGAGAAATCAACCCCGGTTTCGCGCAAATCCTGCATTTCCAGTTCATCAAAATATCGTTTGGCAAGATCGCCTACCGTAACGATCCCCACCAGCGCCTTTGTCTCGTCGATAACAGGCACTGATTTCACACTATGCTGCTTCATGTGCTGACCCAGCTCACGCAGCGTATTATCCGGTCTGAGTGTCACTGTTGTTTCCGTCATGACATCCCGTACACGCGGATAAAGGTCATTAATCAAAATTGGCGCCGTAACACTAAAATAGTCCAGGACATATTTTGTCTCGCCATTAATTTTCCCCGCCCGGGCAGGAATAGCATTGTCCCCCATAGCTTGCTTAAGATGGGCATAACCAATGGCAGAGCAGATAGAATCAGTATCCGGATTGCGATGTCCAATTACATAGATTGGCTTTTCCATATAAACCCCCTTGACGCTTGCAACAGTTATAGCTTGTACTGTAGCCAGGCCCCATTATACCACATCAATTGAGCTCAGGAAAATCCTATAAAAAACAAATTATCATCGCCGGTAAGTCCAGACATCGGCAGCAAATTTTTCTTTTTCCAACTCTGCTGCCCGTTCCATCTCCCAGTCAGTCAAACGGTCAGGCACCATTTCGAGCATTAAGGTACGGCCAAACTCGTCCGCAATCGTTTGAGCCAATACAGTACTATCCGGAATAACTCCCAATACATGATGCAGCGAAGTGGCTTTCGCCTGCAAAAGTGTCTGGCACCGGTCTCTTTCCTCTTCGCTGCTAAAGAGAAGCAGGCTGACCATCTGCGACGCTGAGAAATCGAGCAGAATGGAACCGTGCTGCAGCAAGGTGCCATTCTTGCGAACTTGAGCACTGCCAATTAACTTTTTGCGGTCAACCGTGATTTCATAAAAAGAGGGTGCGTCAAAGCAGGCGCCGTTTCTGGGCAGCCGGCTGCTTTGACCAAAAGCGGCTCCCGGCAGAGTCATTTCGGCAGCAACACCTTGTTTTTTAAGGCCGGCAAGCAGCCCCTGGCTTAAATACCGGTAAGAGCCCAGCAACGTAGGCGGTAGTACGGGAATATCTTCCCGTACTACTGCGCANNTGTCAATTCCTGGTCATGCAGTACAGCACGGCCGCCGGTGATGCGCCTGACAACATCAACCCCCTGACTGCGGCAAGCTTCAAGCTGTACTTCTTCTCTGATTTTTTGAAAGTAGCCGATACTTAATGCCGCCGGCTGCCAGGTATAAAAGCGCAGCGTTGGCGGTACCAAACCGGCAGAGTGAGCTTCGACAATCGCCTCGTCAATTGCCATATTTGCGGCACCATGACGGGCTTTGTCAAAAATCACACGCCACTTTTCGTCAATACCCATTACTCCTTCCACCGCACTACCGGCTTACGGGCTGCCTGCGTTTCATCAAGACGGCTGACCACCGTAGAGTGCGGCGCCTGGCTGACCAGTTCGGGCTGTTCTTTTGCTTCGCGGGCGATTTCCTTCATGACGGCAATAAATTCATCCATTGTCTCTTTGCTCTCCGTTTCAGTCGGCTCAATCATCAGTGCATCATGAACAATCATCGGAAAATAAATGGTCGGAGGATGATAACCATAGTCCAGTATTCGTTTGGCAATATCAAGCGTTTTTACACCGGGAGCTTCTTCTTTGAGTCCGGCAAACACACATTCATGCATGCAATGCCTGTCAAAAGGCAATTGATAACAATCCTCCAGCGAACGCATGATATAGTTGGCGTTAAGCACGGCATCTTCACTGGCCTGGCGCAGCCCATCCGGCCCCAGCATGCGAATATAGGTATATGCCCGCAGCATGACGGCAAAATTCCCATAGAAGCTATGAACCTTGCCAATCGATTGGGGCTTGTTATATTGCAGGGAATACTGCTCTCCGTCAAACTCAACTACCGGAACAGGCAGGAAGGGCAGCAATTTAGCCTTTACTCCCACCGGCCCTGAGCCTGGACCGCCGCCGCCGTGCGGAGTAGAAAAAGTCTTGTGCAGGTTGAAGTGAACAACATCAAAGCCCATGTCACCCGGACGGGTTATCCCCAAAATGGCATTGGCATTCGCGCCGTCATAATACAATAAGCCGCCGGCATCGTGAATGATTTGGGCAATTTCTGCAATTTTGGTTTCAAACAGCCCCAAGGTGCTGGGATTTGTCAGCATAAAGGCCGCGGTGTCTGGTCCGACAGCTGCCCGCAGCGCCTCAAGGTTCACACTGCCATCTGGATCTGACTTTATTTCAACTGTTTCCAGCCCGCAGACAGTTGCGGTCGCGGGATTGGTACCATGTGCCGAATCCGGTACAATTACCTTAGTCCGGTTTTCGCCCCGGCTTTGATGATAGGCTCTAATTAATTTTAAACCAGTCAGTTCTCCATGGGCGCCGGCAACCGGCTGAAGCGTGCAGCCATCCATCCCGGCAATATGGGACAGATAGGTTTGCAGCTCATATAGAATGGACAGGGCTCCCTGAACAGTATGTTCCGGCTGGAGAGGATGAATCTTGCTGAATCCGGCCAGACGGGCAGTATCTTCATTAATCTTGGGATTATACTTCATCGTGCACGAGCCAAGGGGATAGAATCCATTGTCAACACCATAGTTGCGGCGCGAGAGACCGGTGTAATGGCGGACCACAGCAACCTCACTCACCTCAGGCAAACGAGGCGGTGCGGCGCGCAGCAGCTGTTCGCCGATCAAAGCTGCTGCCGGCTGCTCCGGTATATCGAGGGCCGGCAAGTCGCAGCCGGTACGACCGGGCCGTGACATTTCATAAATCACCTGTTTTCCTTGCTGCAAGCTCATTTCAACCCCTCCAATACAGACATAAGCTCATCAATCTCTGCTTTTGTCCGCTTTTCAGTCACACATANNTGTTAATTTGAGCTGCAGGGCGTGGTGTCCTCACGACAAATTCATGGAAGAACGGACTGCTGTAAGCCAGGCTGTAGCCAGGAATAGCGGCAATACGCTGCGCCGTATAATGCGCTTTTTGCAGGCACGTATTTGCGATCTGCTGCAGCCCTTCCCGTCCCATTGCGGTTATATAAATACCTGCCATAACAGCACACAAGCCTTCATTGGAACAAATGTTGGAATACGCTTTCTCGCGGCGGATATGC
>DDHB01000107.1 GCA_002337925.1 Sporomusaceae bacterium UBA1887 | reverse complement strand
AAGTTACGGCTCGACTCTACCCGTTCCCAGTAGAAGCGCATATCATTGCCTGGCGTATTACCGGTTACAAGTGTAAAGCGCAGCGTGTCGGCTCCATATTTTTCAATCACTTCCAAGGGATCAATCCCATTGCCTAAGGACTTGCTCATTTTACGACCTTGAGGATCGCGAATCAAGCCGTGGATAAAGACATGATGAAAGGGAATCTCACCTTGAAATTCAAGCCCCATTGTAATCATGCGGGCAACCCAGAAAAAGATAATATCATAACCGGTTACAAGTACACTTGTAGGATAGAATTGTGCCAGCTCCGGCGTTTTGTCAGGCCATCCCATTGTCGAAAACGGCCATAAAGCTGAGCTGAACCAAGTATCAAGTACATCGGCATCCTGTTCTACTTTGCCACCGCATTTTGGACAGGCGGCAACAGCATCACGGGAAACGATTGTTTCACCGCACTCACAATACCAGGCAGGTATACGATGCCCCCACCAAATCTGACGGGAAATGCACCAGTCGCGAATGTTTTCCAGCCAGTTAATATATATCTTCGTGAAGCGCTCAGGAACAAATTTAATTCTGCCAGATGTGACTGCTTCTATTGACGGCTTAACCAGCGGCTCCATTTTGACAAACCACTGCTTGGATACTAACGGCTCAACAACAGTCGTGCAGCGCTGGCAATGTCCGACTGAGTGCGTATGCTCAGCCACAGCAACAAGATTCCCCGCCTCTTTTAGATCGCTTACCAGTTGTTTGCGGCACTCATAGCGATCCAGCCCTGCATATTTACCGGTATCGGCGGCCATTGTTCCGTCAGGATTAATGACGACGATTTGCTCCAGCTTATGTCTGAGTCCCATATCGAAGTCGTTTGGATCATGAGCAGGAGTCACTTTAACTGCACCTGTTCCAAAAGCAGGGTCTACGTATTCGTCAGCCACAATAGGAATGCGCCGTCCGACCAAAGGCAAAATGAGGTAATGTCCGACATAACGCGAATAGCGTTCATCGTCGGGATGAACAGCCACCCCTGAATCCCCCAGAATTGTTTCCGGTCTTGTAGTAGCCACAGTCACATACTCGCCGTCTTTTCCTTCTACCGGATAGCGAACATGATATAAATTACCTGGTTTTTCTTCATGTTCCACTTCTATATCACTAAGTGCGGTATTACAGCGTGGGCACCAGTTGGTGATACGGTTTCCCTGATAAATCAGGCCCTTTTCGTACAGGCTTACAAATACTTCACGAACAGCCTTCGAGCAGCCTTCGTCCATTGTAAAACGCTCACGGCTCCAGTCACAGGAGGCGCCCAGACTTTTCAGCTGATCGCTGATGCGTGCACCATATTGGTGCTTCCATTCCCAGACGCGTTCAATAAACTTCTCCCGTCCAATATCATAGCGGCTTAAGCCTTCGTTTTTCTGCAGCATTTCTTCTACTTTAATCTGTGTTGCGATACCGGCGTGATCTGTACCTGGCATCCACAGTGTGTTATAGCCCTGCATTCTTTTTAAACGAATAAGAATATCTTGGAGAGTATTGTCAAGAGCATGCCCCATATGCAACTGTCCGGTAACATTGGGCGGCGGAATAACGATGCTAAAAGGATCTTTATCGGGCTCCACCTCTGCATGGAACAAATTATGCTCTTCCCAAAACTTATACCATTTAGCTTCAACCGCCTGCGGATCGTAAACAGTTGGAATATTATTATCAGCCATCATCAATTCCTCCTAAAATAAAAACTCTTCCATCCTGATTAGGACGAAAGAGTTTGCTTCCGTGGTACCACCTATATTCCTGCATAAGCAGGCTCTCATACGGCGTAACGTGCCGGCTACGGACAAACCTACTTACATTCAGCCTGTCAGCTCAAGGACGACTTGGCAGCATCTTTTTTCCCAAGCGCCCTTTCAGCCGGGAGACGCTCTCTCTGAGGGAGTATGCCGCTACTCTTTCCTGTCATTGCCGTTTTTTATTATATTGGCATTATCATACCAATTCATAACTCTTATGTCAAGAATGTCCATCTCCAGCAGCAGTTATTATTTGCCCAATATGTATTTTACCAATAAAATACTAAGCTCATACAATACAAGAATTGGAATGGCGATCATTGTCTGCGAAAAAACGTCCGGAGTAGGCGAGATGACCGCTCCCACAACAAAAGACATGACTAGCATCATCTTTCGCTTACCGATCAGATACGCTGATGTGATCACTCCCATTTTAGCTAAAACAACCAAAAATAATGGCAATTCAAAAACAACTCCAAAGGGCAGTAAGAAAGAGACTACAAAGGAAAAGTATTGGCCTATCGAAAAGAGCGGCTGTAACTCAGCAGTAGAAAATCCAACAAAAAACTTAATACCTGCAGGTAAAACGAAAAAATAAGAAAAAGCCAGACCCGTAAAAAACAGCAATACTGATGAAGGCACCAGTACAAAAGAAACCTTACGCTCCTGCCTGGTAAGAGCCGGTAAAATAAATGCCCATAGCTGGTACAAAACCACAGGCAAAGCTAAAAGCAGGCCCGCAAAAAAAGAGGCTTTTAAATAGGTGAAAAAAGCTTCAGCCGGATTCATATAATACAGCTTACCTGCTGGTGCCGTAATAAAATGAATCAGTTCTTCTGAGTAAAAGTAGGTAATACCGCTGCATATGACAACGGCAATAATAGAAATAATTAAACGGCGTCTAAGTTCCTGCAAATGATCAATTAAGGACATTTCCGCTTCATTAACTTCTTCAGCCGGTGCTTCTGAAACAGCAACAAGCTGACGTGACGAATCCTCGGAAGCAGTTGGCGGTATCGTTTCTGGCATTATAGTATCCTCACTTTTTTTCACTTCTACAGCGTACTTGCTACTGGCAGCATAAAAAACACTGTTCTTGCTCTCTTCTATTATACCTGCCGGTCATGTAAAAAACAATTCTGACAAAAGCTCGTAGGTACACCAAAGCTCGAAAAAACAAACAGTCTGCCGGGCTATTAGACCCGGCAGACTGTTATCTCTCCGCCTTGTTAAGGCAGCATCCAGCGTAAAGCATAAGCTTGAAGTAAGGTAAGCACCGACATAAATAACAACATCGCCAAACTATGAAGTACTGTAAACCGGAAGATTGTGCCTTCTTCACCCACTAACCCGGTTGCAGCAGTTGCTACCGAAATACTCTGGGGAGAAATCATCTTGCCAGTAACACCACCTGATGAGTTAGCAGCAACAGTCAGGTGTGGGTCCACGCCAATCTGCTCGGCTGCAGTCTTTTGCATAGAACCGAACAAGGCATTCGCCGATGTATCCGAACCGGTAAGGAATACACCCAGCCAGCCCAGGATAGGCGCAAAGAAAGGAAACATGGAACCAGTGGCCGTAAAAGCCAGACCGAGAGTTGAGCTCATGCCAGAATAGTTCATGATATAGGCTAATCCCAAGATCATCGCAATCGTACCAATGGGAAACTTCAGCTGCACAATGGTACGTCCAAGACAGTTAAATGCTCTGCCAAAACTATAATTAGGAATAATCAATACCGATAACAGCCCCGAAATAAAGATAGCACTTCCGGCAGCAGACAGGAGATTAACCATGTATTTCGCCGGATATGCACTTACCTTAGCGACTACAGGGGGAGCTTTCTGGATGAGGCCGTCAAGTCCGGGCCACGAGATTAGGAATAAGGGATTTAACTGATCGATTTTCAATAAAGTGAGTTTGAATTTTAAGAACTTATCATCGGCCCATAAGAATACCAATAAGGCTAATATCAAATAAGGACCCCAGGCTCTCAATACTTCGCCTGTCGAGTACTTTAACTGTACTTTGCCGCCTGCAGCAGGTTTTTCATCCGGGAAATGCCACACCTTAGCCGGTTTCCAGAACTTCAGGAAAACAAGCAGCCCGACTATAGTGACAATTGCGGACGTAATGTCCGGCAAATATGCGTTGACATAATTCGATGTGAAAAATTGTGTGCCGGCAAAACAGATACCAGCAACAAGAACAGCGGGAAGAACTTCCATAGCCCGCTTCCAGCCACACATCGTAACAACCAGCCATAATGGCACAATCAGCGAAAGAAACGGCAGCTGGCGCCCAACAACCTGACTGATTTTCATAATATCCAGAGCCGATACCTGAGCTGCAACTACAATAGGAATACCAATAGCACCAAAGGCAACCGGTGCAGTATTCGCTATTAAACAAATGCCTGCCGCATATACAGGGTTAAAGCCCAACCCTACCAGCATGGCGGCAGTAATTGCTACAGGTGTACCAAACCCTGCTGTCCCTTCAATAAAAGAGCCGAATGCAAAGGCGATAAATAACGCCTGCAGACGCCGGTCATCCGTAATGGAAGCTAGGGAATTCTTAATGATTTCAAATTCTCCTGACTCAACTGACATATTGTAGACCCAAATAGCAGTAACTACAATCCAGACGATAGGAAAAATTCCATAAAGAGCTCCATTAAGCGTCGCACTGATTGCTAAGCTGATTGGCATATTCCAGACTACTATTGCTACTAATACAGCCGAAGTCACTCCAGCTGCAGCTGCAATATGACCTTTAACCCGCTTAACTCCAAGCATATATAATAATAAGAACAGCGGAATAGCAGCAACCAGCGCAGAAAGACCGATATTACCAAGCGGATTATACTCTTGGACCCACGTCATTTAATACACTCCTTTGCAATGTTAGTGACCTTTACCTAAACTACCTGCTACGCTTCTATCACCTCCCCCAAAAAATACTGACACTTTGTGAAAAATATACCATTCTCATAACACAATGTGATAAGTATGTGAAATAAGTAACATAAGTCAGAGTATTCTGAATTTTTATTGTGAAAAAAATAACTTTCCCTCTGTCTTAGAGATAAGTTGTAATATTGTACACTTATTCTACGAGGGAAAGCCAAAATCCTTGGTGATTTCGTGTTCCGGGCCAATTCTTTTCATTTTTTTCACTGACGTCATGCCGCCAGTCTTCAAGCCCTTCATAACATCCTCAACCAATATTAAATGCTCACGCATATATCTGCGGGCCAATTGCGGATTATGACCTGCTATTGCTGTAAAAATCAACTCATGTGAATGATATAAAATGTCCGGCATGTCTTCTACTAAAAACAGCTTTTGCCGTGCAGTTTTAAAGGTGTTTGTCATTAAGTCAGATATACTGTTCATTACGCGAACAAGGATGGCATTGCCGGACGCCCGGGCAATCGTGAAATGAAAGGCAGCATCACTGCCATCACCAATTTCACCTTCCCCAACCTGAACCTTCATTGTATCCAATGCCTGCGCCAGCTCTTTTATATCATCACTGCTCGCGCGAATTGCCGCGAGTGCGGCAGTTTCAATTTCCAGTATTTTTCGGACTTCAAGGAGCTGAAGGATATCATCGATTTCAACCTGAAGCAGAAACGAAAGCGGCTCAAGCATTCCTTCATAGGATATTTGCCGGACAAAGCTTCCTTCACCAGGCCGTATCTCAATAATTCCCATCATTTCCAGCGCACTAAAGGCTTCACGGACAGACGGCCTGCTGACCGCCATCTTTTCTGACAGTTCCCGCTCAGAAAGCAGTTTATCACCAGGCTGCAATTTGCCGTCAACAATCAGCTTTTTTATTTGCTGAATAATCTCTTCATATATTTTAGTTGTTTTAACCGGCTTAAACATGTCGCCTCCACGGTTAATAGTTACGTTTTCCCACAAAAGCAGCCATCTCCAGCAAAGCTGCCCTCACTGGTTCGTTAAGCGAGCGGGGCAGGACATCTTGTGCCTGTTGTAGATAGCGGGCAACCTGGCTATAAGAATACTCAATTGATCCCGCATTGTGAACGATCGACAAACCTTGTTCTAGATCTGCTTCATTCATCTGCCGCCGCAGGATAATCTCCCTTAACTGCTGCCCGGAGGTACGATCCCGTAACGCATGGATAATCGGCAGTGTAATAATACCTTGACGCAAGTCATTACCAGCCGGTTTCCCCATCTGCTGCACAGAAGAAGTAAAATCAAGAATATCATCTGTAATTTGAAAAGCCATTCCGAGAGCATATCCATAATCATGGAGAGCCTGCGTATCTGCTGCAGACATACCCGCCGTAATTGCTCCCATGCGGGCGCTGCCGGCAATGAAATCAGCCGTCTTCTTCGCTATGCGATCATAATAATCAGCTTCCGACTGGTCTGGGTTAAAGCTCTCTTTAATTTGAACAATCTCACCTTCACACATGGAACTAATAATATCCGCCAAGATGCGCAAGATTTCATTATTTCCTTTAGCGGCAACCATTGAAAACGCTTTTGCAAAAAGATAGTCACCTGATAGTACGGATGCATGATTTCCCCATTGCGCGTTGGCAGTCGCAATTCCTCGCCGTGTAGCGGCATTATCAATAACATCATCATGAACCAAAGTAGCCATATGAATCAGTTCAATGGCTACTGCTACGGAAATTTTATCATTGCTGCTCGAAAGCCCCTGTTTAGCACACAATAAATATAAGGCGGGCCGCAAGCGTTTGCCTCCCGCCTTAGTAAGATGTACGCTAATATCGGCTAACATTTGAACCGGAGTTTGTATTACAGAAAGTAATTCAGCTTCGACAAGTGTCAAATCACCTGTCACCATCGCAAAAATAGAGCTATTCCTCACTATCGTATCACCTTTATCGGAATTCTTTCTCTATAATACACGATTCTCCGAGCATCGTCTACTATTTCTTCTTTTCCACTCGAATAGCACAGTCGGGGCAGACCATTTGGCAAATGCCGCATACGATGCATTTCTCCATATCAGCCTGCACGCGCGGCGTACCATATACGCCCAGATCATCGGACCAGCTGATACACTTTACCGGACATTTCTCAATACACAATCCGCAGCCTTTGCACAGCCCCGGAAAAATGGACCAGCTTCCCTTAGCATTCTCATAGCTGGATGAAACCCAATTTGTTTTCCCCATTTCAAACCCTCCTACATCGAGCCCTTCACAATGTCATAACCCCGCTCTAATGCCTTAAAATTCATATTCCGCAAATCGGGATTCGCTTTAAATTTGTCGCCTAGCTTTGATTCCAATGCCTGCTTAATGGATTCTAGCGGCAGTACATCGGTAGCGGCAATAACGGCGCCAAGAATAATCATGTTGAATACCCGCGGATGAAATTCCTCTTTAGCAATGTCATTTGCCGGAATGGGTATGACCCGCTTAACCTCACTGGGTACCTCTGAGGGATTAATTCCCGGCCCTTCTTTGGTAAATGAACAGGTTTTAGGTTCTCCCGCGATCAGCTCCTGCTGCAAATCCTGATTAGGCCGCTCAACAGTCGTCTCGGGAGCGCCCGGCATCCCTGCCGTGGGGCAGGGTGGCGTCACATCAAAATACTGTAATCCAACGATATTATCGTTTACTTCGCCCTCCTGAATGAGGGAATTGTCATAAATATAAACGGTGTTTGCACCAGCATGTATTTTGGTCCGGTTTACGGCTCTCGGACTAAGAGGAATAAGAATATCTGCTTTTTGAAACTTAGGAGCACCAATCGGCCCGTCACTGATCTGGACATATGCTATGGATACTCCGCCCCGCTGCTCTACGCCGAAATTGGGAATATAAAGCGCCTGCTTTCCTTCTTCATTGGCAGCTTCTGCCAGAATTTCGGCAATCGATTGTACTCCCTGTCCACCTTCGCCGGCCAGGGCAATTTTAATGACCTTTGTCATACATCAGCCCTCCTTTGCCTGCGGCGTACGCAGTTCACCAACTTTAAAATACTGAGGCATATCTTTTTCTACAAAATCCCAGGTTTGCTTAGCATTCGTCCGCCAATTAGTAGGACAAGAGGCTAAGGCTTCGACAAAAGAGAATCCATTGCCGGCAATTTGATTCTCCAGTGCTTTTTTGAGAAAGCCTTTTAACTGACGTACATTGGCAATAGTGCCACGGGCAACATATGCCCCCTCAGGAGCGACTGCCGCAACCATTTCAGGCCCTTTCGTCGGTTGACCCGTTTGCTCTGTGTCGCGTCCGTATGGTGTTGTTTCTGTTTTCATGCCAGGCAAGGTCGTTGGTGCCATTTGCCCGCCAGTCATTCCATAATTACAGTTATTGCATAAAATGACGGTAATCTTCTCATTTCTGACAGCAGCATTGAATAAATGCTGTGAGCCAATTGCATAGCCACCGCCATCACCCATATACGCTACCCCAATAACCTCCGGGTTTGCCCGCTTAATGCCGGTAATAACCGGGGTAGTACGGCCATGGTGGGTTTGTACGGTGTCAACAGCAAAGAAATCCCAGGCCAGTAATGAGCAGCCTATGTCACAGCCATAAACAAGCTTGTCTTTGATCCCCAATTCATCAATCGCTTCACCTAAAGCCTTTAGGATAATACCATGTCCACAGCCCGGGCAGAATTTATGCGGTTTGGTTTCCTCATTCCAGCATGAAGGCATGGGTGGCTGGAGAACATGATCTTTTTTAACTTCCTGCATAGCGTTTCCTCCTTCGGCAACTTTACAATTTATTATATTCGTCAATAATTTCTTCCGTAGTAATTCCGACTCCCGGCCGCAGCATCGGAACAATCTCTATTGTGCTGCCGTACAGCGCATTTTGTACAAGTTTGACCAATTGCCCATATGCTGATTCGGCAATAAATAGCTTTTTAGCATTTTTAATCGCCTTTTTGAGCTGCTCATCCGGAAAAGGCCGCAGTGTAATCGGGCGGAAGAAACCGACTTTCTTGCCCTGTGCCCGCAGTTGGTCGTACGCCCCTTTAGCAGCGCGGGATACAATACCATGGGTTAGCAGGATAACTTCAGCATCGTCACAGCCTTTTTCATCCCACTCAATCACCTCGGGCGCCATTGCTTCCCAGTCCCGCTGATTGGACATTACCACATCATACAATTCATCTTCCGTATTATATGTATTGCGTAGGTGCTTAAATTTCTTGCCTGCAGTCGTATCCCCAATAATCGGCTCCGGCTTCACCAGCTTAATGCCTCTTTCTTCGGGATCATACATGGTCAACGGCTCTCTCATTTTAGCCTGATAACCATCACCTAAAATAAAAGTAGGAAAACGATAGGTCCAAGCTACATTAAAGGCCTTAATTGTATAGTCGAATATCTCCTGATGTGTTGCTGTTGAATAGACAATACGGTGGCCTTCCCCATTACCGCCGAAGGTCGTGAGGGTAACCTCCTGCTGTGCGTAAATGACAGTAGCTGTTGAAGGTCCACCCCGCTGCTGGATAACATAAACAATCGGCAAACGCATCATCTCAGCCATACTAGCTGATTCCTGCATCAATACATTTCCTGGACCAGCTGATGCAGTAAAGGCCTTTCTGCCGGCAAGAACTCCTCCAAGCGTAGCAAAGCCTGCAGATATCTCATCCTCTGTCTGCAAGAACTTCTTGTCATACTTGGGAGCCAGCCTTGTCCAATAGTGCATAATTTCATTTTGCGGTGTAATGGGGTAGCCATAGATAATGTCAACCTTTGCGGCTACAGCCGCCCAGGCCACGACTTCATTACCTGTCATAAATACTCTCTGTTCACCTTTTAGTGACACTTCAGCCATACAAACACCCTCCTATAAATTTAGGCCATTACTATAAAAACAAGCGCATTCCGGCCAGTCTTTATACACCTATTTTTTCCGGGCAATTTATAGGCTATCCATTTAAATCCCAGTAAATACATTTGAGCATTAGAAAGGACTTCGTTTACACCAAGTCCTTCTTATGGACAGGTGGGGACGTTCCTTTTTTGTCAACTTTATGACAAAAAAGGAACGTCCCCACCTGTCACCACGAAAAAATGCAGAGTGAAAAAGAGAG
>DDHB01000092.1 GCA_002337925.1 Sporomusaceae bacterium UBA1887 | reverse complement strand
ATTCCCGATATGCGCGGACTCCCCCGCCTTGCATTGCAAAAAAAATCTACACTGTCTAATTCTAATTCACAACTTTGCCAAGACACTAGTCTTCGTGGTTCATATAAGGCGGTATAAATATATACGAAGGAGCGACCTTATTTATCCCGTAAAAAAAGAAAGAGCGCTAAATGTCGCTCTTTCTCCCTTTAAAGCTGTTGCTACCGCTCACGGATCATTCGCAGCAACCGTAAAGCCATTATTGGGACTATTGGAATACGGCGAGCAGCAAACCGTGCGCCTAACATAAAAATACAAAAAGACCCTACTATATGCACTAACCAGAAGCCGGTGCGCGGAAATTCCCACGTTGTATTATCTAAGCAATTTTTCTTTTTAAATCCCACTTTTGCATCGCCTCCTTTGAAGATAGTATCTCCAAAAACAAAAAATAGGCTAATGCAAAACAATAGTATTATTTACCAGACGCGGCAATCGAAGCTGCTACTTTACCGGCCATACCTAGCATTTTAGCTTGTGGTACAGCACAAACAGCGATACGGATACCTTTCCCTAGTGGAACAGCATAAATGTAATCGTCATGTAATTTATCGCATACAGCATCGGGATTTTCAGCCGGTACCGTAATAAAGAAGCCAGCTACATAGGGCAGCATGGTTAAATTAGCTGCGGCAGCTTCTGCGGTGAAGATACTGGCTCTCTGATGAATTAATTTATAATATCCTTCCCGTTCCTTTTCCATTTGAGCCTGCAGCGTTTTATCCTGATAAATATTGGATAATAGCCTCATGCAGCCACGATTAATATTGGACCAGGTAGCACGGCTGGTATATTGATTAATGTCTTCAAATTCTTTTATTACTTGTTCACTGGAAGATATACCGATCATGGCTCCCGTACGTTGTCCATACATCGTATACCCCTTAGACATGCTGAAGGCTAAGATAGCCAACACATTAGACGGCAGATTTCCTAATTTTTTCATGAATGCACGGCTGGCATTTTTCTCACCGGCATAATCTAAATAAGCGATGTCAATTAATAGGATAATGCGTTTATTGGCATTAGCAGCGCAGTCTTTGCATAGATCAATAACCTTGTCCCATTCTCCGTCAGTTAAGCTGTATCCTGTTGGATTATGAGCAGGTGTATTTAGCAGAACAACCAAATTATCCTGTTTCTCCAGCAGCGCCTTAACCTTGCTTTCAAATGCGCGGATATTAAAATTTTGATTTTCATCAAAAAGAGTATATGTATCTAGCTTGCGCAACGCATCCTCACACAATACCTTGTATGGCCCCCAATACCAGTCAGAGGTTAAAATCGTATCACCAATCTCTGTGTAATTCCATACGGTATGATGGATGACACCGGAACCACCGGACGTGGCAATCCCCTTTGCATAGGCCTCAGGCCGGTTATCAGCAAATGATAACTCAATAGCGGCATCCAAAAATTCCGGTAATCCGGATATAGGGGCATAGTTAATCACTTCATTCATGGGAAGTTCGCGCCAAGCTTTTTCAATTGTAGGCAGGCAAACCAATTTCTCATTGTCATCCAGCAAAGCACCAATTGTTGCATTCGTAACTTTATCTTTGCCAACCGCAAGAACCGCTTGATTGGCAGCCCCGCTGGCGCCGAAAATCTTATCAGTCGCAAATTTTCCTTTGGCATGTGAAGCCGCTAAACTTGTAATCATTTTTTCTTCCTCCCATAAATATTATTTTAGATATCCCTTTACTATATTTCCGGGCAATTAAAAGGCCTCAAGGATACATTTTATGCAATAATCGTGGAAACGGAATTGTCTCCCGAATATGGTCGAGTCCACAAAGCCAGGCAACAGTTCGTTCCAGGCCAAGACCAAAGCCCGAGTGAGGAACTGAACCGTAGCGTCGTAAATCAAGGTACCATTCAAAAGCCTCTTCGGGTAATTTATGCTCTGCAATACGCTGCTTAAGCAAATTGAGATCATCAATCCGCTGACCACCGCCAATAATTTCGCCATAACCTTCCGGAGCTAAAAGATCTGCGCCTAGAACAACCTTGGAGTCGGCAGGATCAGGCTTCATATAAAAAGCTTTAATTGCAGTCGGATAGCGATGCACAAATACCGGTGCATTAAAATGATTGGATATGATCGTTTCATGAGGTGCGCCAAAGTCGTCTCCCCATACAAAATCTTCGCCGGCCTGTTTCAGTATTTCTACCGCATCAGTATAGCTAATACGCGGAAAAGGCAGTTTTACGGCCTCAAGCTTGGCAACATCCCGCCCTAGAGTCTGCAATTCATTGGCACATTTTTTCAAGACGCGCTGAATAACAAAACAGATCATTTCTTCTTGCAATTTCATATTATCATCTACATCAAAATAAGCCATTTCAGCTTCAATCATCCAAAACTCCAGCAAATGACGGCGGGTCTTAGATTTTTCAGCCCGGAAGGTCGGTCCAAAACAATAAATCCGCCCTAACGCTAATGCGGTTGCTTCATTATAGAGCTGTCCACTCTGTGATAAATAGCCTTTATCACCATGATAGTCCAATTCAAACAGGTTTGTTGTGCCTTCGCATGCTGCAGGCGTTATGATTGGTGCATCAGCGAGTACAAAATCATGCTGATAGAAAAATTCCCGTAACGCATGCTCGATCTCTGAACGAATGCGCAATATCGCGACTTGCCGGGGTGTACGAATCCACAAGTGACGTCGTTCTGCTAGAAAATCGACACCATGCTCTTTATGCGTAATGGGATACTCTTCAGCAATTGTTACGATTTCCACTCCTGTTACCTGCATTTCATAGCCGCCTAAGGCACGGGGCTCATCCATAACAATGCCGGTTAGTTTTAAAGAGCTTTCCTGGGTAAGTGTTTGGGCTGCTTCATATAATTCAGGTGCAATCTCTTTTTTTACCATAACACCCTGTACCAAACCGCTGCCATCCCGGACAATCAGAAACTGAATCTTCCCTGATGACCTGCGATTATACAGCCACCCCTGAATTGTAACCTGCTGACCTACATGACTGCCTAAATTTTTAATTAAAACTGTCTCCAAATGCTACCACTCCTTTTGTGCAATTAACACAACTGGGAAGTGTCTGAAAACTAGCAGGCTGACCAATGACGAGCCGCAGTATAGTGTAAAAAGTGCGTCAGGAAGTAGTCAGAGAGTTTTCAGATACGCCCTAATGTAACCAGGTTAAAAACTCTATAAAGCATTACTCAGGATCGGCGTTGCGTTTTCCTGTTATCTCATTAATGATCATCGCCATCACAGTACAATTCTCTCCTGCAGGCTAACTGGCTCACAATTACGGTCGTGGTCAAAATGAGCTGTTATATCGCAAGCCTCCTTATACCAAATATTGTTACTTATTCTGGAGAAGTTAGGTAAATCCTGTCACTTGATTTAAATAATAAAAAAAATGCTGGTTATCATGCATATAGCAAAAGCAGGCCATTCGGCCTGCTTTTGCATTTAACATGAACTCAATTAGGGTTTTTTGTTAGCGTCATATTTAGCAGTTAAAGTTCCGCTAGTGTTTTGACTTGTAGTTCCAGAGAATTTTTGTTCCTGAGCTTCGATCATCTTACGGACCATATGACCGCCTACGCGACCGTTATCAGCAGAGGTCAACGCACCTTTGTACTGATTCTTGTAATCGGATAAACCAATTTCGGCTGCGGTTTCAAGCTTTAGTTGTTCAAGAGCCTGTTGAGCTGCAGGATTCACAGGTTTTCTGCTCCTTGACATGAAGAACACCTCCGTGAATTTTTTTATTTTGGTTCCATTTATAGAATGGCTTTTAACCAGAATTCAATTCCATGTAAATTTTGGAGATTAAAAAATTACATTAAATTCAGCCCGAAACTGGTTAGGTTTTACAGTCTCATCGTCGTGGCGTGTGGTGAAGTCCTGATACAAACTCAGGGTACCATTCTCAGTAACCTTATAATTAGCAGTAGCTCGAAACCCTTTCGAATTTGCATATGCTTCCGTATTCACCCAATTTGAATTAACTGCCCGGTCTTCAACGTCACGATAAGAAACTGCATAGTTAATATCACCTTTTTGTTCAATTTTACCAAAGGTCGCTTGCACCAAATAACCATTTGCTGTTGAGTTATCATTCTTCATGTATGATCCACTTAAGGTTACATTATTGGATACCTTGGTGCCGGCATTAAAAGACCAGTATTTGCTATCTTCAATATCATTTGCTTTTATATACCCAACACCAACATCTATTCCTGAAACAGTCGTGCCAATATCAAGTGCAATTGTATCAAGGCTAATGCTTGCTTCATTAGGCTGCCCAACGAAACCAATTGCATGAAACCGGCTTTTGTTAGGCCCCATATATATCCCTTTCATTCCATTAATATCAATAAACATCCCTTCGCCGACAATAAGAGGCTGCCGGCCAAAAATAGCGTCTGCATTAACGGTCTTATTGCCGGAAGTTAATTCAGCCGTATTGATGGCTTGGGGCGGTATAAGAGTTTTCATATCATCAGTACTTGGCGAATCAGCGAAGCTTGGTACCGGAACTAACATCAACGCAAATAAGGCAGCGGTAACCTTTTGCTTCATCTCTCGTCCTCCTCAAACTCCGCTATCCATTAACTAGTAAATATGTAGTATTCAGTTAAATGGTTAATAAGTGATTTTGTTTACATAATTCTATAAATACGACAAAAGTCCTGTGAATTGCCGCCTGCCAATAAATGGCTCAATATCAGCAGATACAGAAAAAAGCAGTTTGATTATCCTAATTAAATCAGGATAATCAAACTGCTTTATAGCCTTTTAAAGCAAATTATTCCGGGAAGAAACGCTGGTGAATTGCATTAACCGCTTCTCTTACTTGCCCTGCATCAATTAAGCAGGAAATGCTAATCTCAGATGTACTGATAACTTCAATATTGATTCCGGCGTCTCCTAATGCACCAAACATCGTTGCGGCAATTCCCGGGCTGCCAAGCATACCGGCACCAACAACAGAGACTTTGGCTACCGTTTCTTTTATAACCACATCCAAAAGATCTAACTCACGGGCAATTTCGTCCAGAATCTCTTTTGCTTGTACTAAGTCTGGCTTAGTAACAGTAAACACAATATCATTCATATTTTTATCTGCATTGCGGATACTCTGAACAATCATATCTACATCAATGTTAGCCTCTGCCAGCGCTGAGAAAATCTTGTAAGCAATTCCCGGGCGATCAGGAACACCCAATACAGCAATTTTGACTACATTCGTATCATGGGTTACCCCTCGTATAATAAATTCACGTTCTTCCATCGTATATTCCTCCCTGATGATTGTCCCTGTTTTTTCTGTAAATGTTGAGCGTACGTGAATGGGTACATGATAATGCTTTCCCATTTCCACCGACCGGGGCTGCATGACAAGAGCACCTAAGCGAGCCATTTCAAGCATTTCATTATAAGTAACTTCCTGCATTTTTTTCGCATTAACAACTATTCGCGGATCAGCTGAGTATATTCCTTCTACGTCTGTAAAAATTTCACAAACATCTGCACTGATGGCACCGGCAAGCGCTACTGCAGTAGTATCCGATCCACCCCGCCCCAAAGTCACAATATCACCACAAGCATTAATTCCCTGAAAACCGGCTACAACGACAATTTTTCCCGCTTCTAATTCGTCTAATACACGTTGTGGTTCAATCTCATTAATTCGTCCCTTACCGTACGTAGCACTTGTGTGAATCCCGGCTTGAAATCCTGTAAAAGAAATTGCCGGGTGGCCCATTTCAGAAAAAGCCATTGCCAGTAACGCAATAGTAATTTGTTCACCAGTAGATAAAAGCATGTCCATCTCCCGGCCATAGTGCTTACCGGTCATTGCTTTTGCTAAGCCGATTAATTCATCTGTTGTATCTCCCATTGCAGATACAACCACTACTATTTTGTCTTCGGGCTTCTTGTCCCGCAATACTCTTGCGGCCACTGCTTTTATTTTTTCCGGTGTAGCCACCGAACTGCCGCCAAATTTTCTTACAACTAAAGACACTTCGCATCTCCCTCATCCAATAGAATTCTATTTCCCTTTATCTATATTCTCTGGAGAGAGACAATTTCCTCTTTGCAATAGACATAAATGTATGTATTTCGTCATTATATGATCTTGTTTACTATCTTCCAATAATATTTGAGTCATGAGGATGTAAAAATGCCCCGGTTCTCACCGGGGCACAACTAGTTTCCTTATGCTTCTACTACAATCTTCTTGGAATTCTCCCAAATTCCGTGAATATTACAGTACGCAGTCGCCAATAACGTTCCTGATGAAGTAAGTTTGATCAAAGCTTTGCCAAATGGCTCAGTGTAGGCAGGACCTTTATTAGCTCCTTCAACGGATTCGCCATGGGCAGCAAAATCAAAATTAGCCAACTCATAAGCAAATTTGCCATTCTCGGGCATGAAATAAAGCTTAATCCAGCGAATGTGATGCTCTGTTGTGTTGGGATGAGCAATCTCGTTGCCAACACCTACTTCAACAGCCACTTTAGCACCTGCTTTGACTGTATCGGGACAATCAATCACCGGTACGTGTTTTTCTGTTTTCCAGTCATCAGTTTTCATAACCTCAGCAAATTTCATGATAGTCCTCCTTATTATTGGAAATGATTAGCATTGTATTAGTATATTACCTATTTAATTAAAAATTCCTCTAATATAAGGATAATTATCACTAATTTTTTTTAAAGAATAATGCCTATTTATAAATTCGGACCTTCAAAGCATGGATTAATTGCAGTTTGTCATCGGACCATCCATCCGGTACACTGGGCTTAACGGGTTCTATAACCAGATTGGTATCACAGGTTAAGCTCCCTTCAGCAGCTCGAATAGCGGCTAGTCCCGAATTAGATCGGCAAATTGTTTGCACCATATCTCGATCCACAACTAAATCAATAACACATTCATCCTGGGTGTCGCCCTTAATGAATCCTTGAAAATAGCTCTTATCAATCGAAGGAATGTTTTCGTATATGCACGCGATAACCTGCATAACAATTGCCGCACATAATTCGATGTATTGTTTATTGATTTGCCTAGGTTCTTTTTGTTCATAACGAACTCTTCCGGCACTTGATAAACTGGATATATGCGTCGGAATAACGACTTTATCAGGTAACCATACTCTTACTAGTAATATGTTGTTTAATATATCAATATTAAGCTCAATTGGAGATGGCATAATCATTTTGGATAGAACTTCATCCAAGCGGGCAAGTATAGCTGATCTTTCACCTGCCAGCAGTCTTTCTATTGCCCCGATTCTTTCATCTTCTTTTTTGTCATGTTCAGCCCGCTCTGCTTCGATCTGTTGTTCAATCGCAGTGCGCCGTCTTTCGCCCTCCAGTTCTGCATTGGCAACTGCCGTATTAATTGCTTTCTGGCGATCCTGCGCTGTTAAGTATATAGAAACTGCCAGAAAAACATTTACTACAAATGTTGCTCCTAAAAACAGGGCATTACTATTACTGAGTAACATGGCAATTACGCCTACAACTAGTCCACCACCTTTAGTTGCTAACGGAGTAATGAAGCTTTCCTCTACTTTACGCTTAGCCTCAACAGGCAAATGATCAAAATTCGGAATACTTCTTTCTACAAAGGCTTGCCGTTCTAAGAGTGGCTGATAATCGACCGGTTCGTAAGACAGCTTACTCAAACTAGCCAACTGTCCTTCAAGAGCAAGATTATATTCATGCTCATGCTTCCAGCGCTCTTCTTGCACAGCATGGCGTACATAATGGACGCCAGCCTGTATTTGTCCGTCATTATCTTTATTTGATCGATTCACTCGTGATCCACTTAGTTTTTTGGCCATAGAATCCTCCTGTATTTTCCCCTATCTTCTTATTGTACTCAAAAGATTTTCATATGCCTAGCAAAAAATGATAGTTATTGTCAAATTATAAAAAAATATGGACAGGACTAGTAGGTTTGTGTTAGTCTATAAAAAGAAAACTGACCTTTAAATTAGTCCGGAGAGACTAGGAAGGTATACAATAAGCGGCCTTTGTATTTTTATGGCCATATTGGACCTTCAAGCCTCTTACTCCGGCAAGAGGCTTTTATTAATGAAAAAAAGAGGGGGATCATTATGAGCAGCCAAAGAATTATTCAAGTTGAAGAAAAACTGCCCATCCTGCAAACACTTCCACTAAGCTTACAGCATTTGTTTGCCATGTTTGGAGCTACTGTCCTTGTTCCCATACTATTTAAGGTAAATCCTGCCACAATTTTATTGATGAACGGTATCGGCACTCTTCTATATTTATTTATTTGCAAAGGCAGAATCCCGGCTTATCTAGGATCAAGCTTCGCCTTTCTCTCCCCGGTGTTCGTAATCCTTCCCCAATATGGTTATAATGCAGCTCTGGGTGGTTTCATCGTTGTTGGTGCCATCTTCACAGTGGTCGGCTTAAGTATCAAAGTGATTGGAACGAAATGGATCGACGTTGTCTTTCCTCCGGCAGCCATGGGCGCTATTGTTGCTGTTATTGGTTTAGAGCTGGCTCCCGTAGCAGCTGATATGGCCGGCTTGACTGCTAAAACATTAGACCCAAAAGTGATTACGGTTTCTGCCTTCACCTTACTAGTAACAATTTTTGGCTCAATCTTATTCCGTGGCTTCTTATCTGTTATACCAATTCTAATCGGAATCTTAGCTGGCTATATCCTTGCTTTTTCGATGGGAATGATTGATTTGAACATAGTTGCAAATGCACCTTGGTTTGCCGCTCCTACTTTCTATAGCCCTGAGTTCAATCTTGCTGCCATTGCTACCATTGTTCCAGCTGCACTTGTAGTCATTGCAGAGCACATTGGTCACCTTGTGGTAACAGGCAATATTGTTGGACGGGATTTAACACGCGATCCTGGACTGGACCGTTCGTTACTTGGCAATGGTCTTTCCACAATCATTTCAGGCTTCCTAGGCTCCACTCCCAACACTACTTATGGTGAAAATATTGGTGTTATGGCAATCACCAAAGTGTATAGCACCTGGGTTATCGGTGGAGCAGCCATAATCGCGATTGTCCTATCTTTTGTCGGTAAGCTGGCTGCCGCTATTCAAAGTATCCCAGTCCCTGTTATGGGTGGAGTTTCGCTGCTGCTATTCGGAGTGATTGCAGCCTCCGGGATTCGTATGCTGGTTGAATCAAAAGTAGATTACAGCCTGCCTCGCAATCTAATCCTAACCTCAGTTGTGCTTATCATTGGTATTAGCGGCGCTTACATTACGATCGGAACAGTAACCCTGAAGGGGATGGCGCTGGCAACAGTTGCCTCCATCTTCTTTAGCCTCAGCTTCAAGGTCCTCGATGTTCTCGGCCTTACAAACGATAAATAAAATAAGAGTAAAAACTCCGCAGCAAAAATTGCTGCGGAGTTTTTTTATATGTATTAAGATCGAAAGTTAATAAACTGTAAGTCAATATTGAAATCACTTTGTTTTAATTTCATAATTGCCTTTTGTAACTCGTCCTTGTCTTTTCCTGATACACGTACCTGATCATCCATAATTTGCGCCTGGACTTTTAGTTTACTATCTTTAAGAGCAGCGATAACATCTTTCGCTTTTTCTTTGCTTATGCCCTTTTTAATAGTGACGATCTGGCGAACAGTACCATGAGATCCAGCCTCAATTTTGCCATATTCGAAACATTTTAGTGAAATCCCTCTTTTTACGGCTTTAGCATGAAGAATGTCAATGATACTTTGCAGCTTATAGTCACTATCAGCAACAAGCTTAATGACATCTTCTTCTTGTTTTATCTCTGCCTTACTTCCCCGAAAATCAAAACGCTGGTTAATTTCCTTAACGGTTTGATTAATTGCATTATCCACTTCCTGCATATCTACATCCGATACAACATCAAAAGAACAGTCTTTAGCCATCGCTAATCCCCCTAAGTGATTTTAAATTACTTCTTAATAGAAATACGGATTGTACTGCGGGCAACAACATATACAAAAGCCAATACTCCTCCAACGGTAAAAAAGAAAGCTATTGGTTTTACCATTAAGATTTCAGAGGTACCAATAAGGCAAAGCATTAACGTCACCATATAGGCTAAAAATAATTCACCATACCGTGGATTACCAACTCGAGGTGCAAGCGTGAGCCATACTAAGAATCCAACAAGTATAACATTACTGTAGTTTAAAATATCCATCTACGTTCCCCTCACCTGCAGAAATAAGATCTACTATAACATGAATACTTTCGCGGGTGAAAGTAAAATTTCCTGCTTACTTTTATAATCAGTACCACACCAAACATTTTATTCATTGGTTCTACACTGCTCTTCGTTCATCACTTTAAGAGCCAATCGTGAATATACTATCCAGAAAGGACACAAGAAGCTTATTCACACTTCCTTCGAGTTATATTTAAAATTAAACTTTCTAAATATCGCAGCTAAAAATTTACACCTGTAGCATTATGTTTCGAACCTGCATATGATGATACCAGGTAGATAACATAGATTTTAACATTTTTCCCATCATAAATAAAGGAGGTTTCTTGTTTATGGAAAGCAAATACCCGCATTGGTACCATGGTGATAATATGGAGTGTTGCGATTATCCAGAGAAAGAAATGATGTGCTGCGATGATATGCCTCATAAAGCATATCCGACAGAAACGATGAAAGACCGTATTATGTGTTTATTAGGTGACGAAGTCCTCTTTTCCGTCGATGCCCGTATCTGCCGTCGCGAATCTTTCTGTGGTACCTTATGCTACGTAGGCTGCGATTTCATCATCGTCAATGTATGTTTTCATCGTAAGTCAATTTCTATGCATATTCCTATTAAAATGCTGCGTTTCATTGCTCCGTACAAATCTCACGGCCGCATGTTCTAACTTCTACACACCCAAGTCAACCTCCGCATAGTATATACTAGTATGACAGAAGGGAGGAATGTCTGGTGTGGAAACGACGAGAGCGTAAGCCCATGGCTGTAGATATAGATCATATGAAAGTGCTTAACCAAGAAGCAATAGAACAATTAGAACTAATGAGCACAGCGCTGGAGGCCTCAGAACTGGCGACTGGGACTATGCGGGACAGCTTGGATACCATGGCAGAAAATCATTGGCACAGCTACATGGATATCATCCACATGCTAACAATGCATGATGAAGATTTAGCAGCTACCATGAAAAAACTGGGTACCGGGTTACGTGACGAAGAAGATAACGAATATGTAGAAAGAAAATTTGCCGCCAATCGAGAGCTATTACTGCTCCTTTTACTTGCCCTTATTCGGAGGCATCAACGTTTCATTCATCTTTGGGCCTTACGTGGCAGCCCTATGATTGACTATTTTAAAGAATCAATGGCAATGGAACGAGAACATATGTCAGAAATTGTTGCCATAATCCAAGGCATGGTGTAATATTGAGGCGATCATCTCGATCGCCTCAATTTATTTTTTAGCATATACTATATTAAAAAATACTGTAATAACAATCCTATTATCTTTCCCATACTAAGCATAATCAGAAAGGAGCAGCTATGCTAGACTTACTTGTCTCTACTGAACTATCCGCACTGCCATTGAAAGAATTTCTGCGAAAATCCGGTCTTTCACTGACACTCCGCCGGCGAATTAAACATAATGGCGTCATCACCCGCAATGGTGCACACATCAACTGGAATGAGCCGGTATTCAATCAGGATCAAATAACGGTCTCCTGGCCTCTGGAGAATAAACTTGAACCTATTGCTATGCCCCTTGTCATCGCCTACGAAGATAACGCTCTACTTGTAATAGACAAGCCCTCTGGCATCATGGTTCACCCTACTGCCAGACAGGATGGCATAACCATTGCCAATGGCGTATTGCATCATTACCGGGAAAGTGGACAAAGCTGTGATTTTCATCCGGTTCATCGCCTTGACCGTCAAACCTCAGGCCTCCTGCTCGTTGCCAAAAATGCTTATATTCATCATCTTTTATCCGGGCAAGGCATTAAGCATGTACAGCGTTCTTACCAGGCAATCGTAACCGGCCAGCCCCAGCCCTTATCTGGTACAATAGATGCTCCGATCGGGAGAAAACCGGGCAGTATCATTGAGCGAATGATTTCAGCAAGTGGTCAAGAAGCAGTTACCGACTACCGAACAATTAGCGGGACATCTACAGCAAGCTTAATGCAGATTGCTTTACGGACCGGAAGAACTCATCAGATTCGAGTACATTTTTCACACATTGGTCATCCGCTTCTCGGTGATGATCTTTACGGAGGTTGTACAGATCTCATTAATCGCCAGGCATTGCACGCCGGCAAACTTGCTTTTAATCATCCAATTACCAATGAATTGCTCACCATCCATAGTCCTCTTCCGCCTGATATGCTGTCTATATTAACAGTGCTTGGAATAAAAGATAAGATTAGACAAGAAATATGATACATTTCTTTGAATGAGCATATACTGTTTATGCATAATGCTCACTAATATGGTATAATAAGGATCGACTATAAACTTTCCGGGAGGGAATCGCATGCCATTAGTAACCTCTACAGAACTTTTTAAAAAGGCCTATGAAGGCCAATACGCCATAGGCGCATTTAACGTTAACAATATGGAAATCATTCAGGGTATTGTTGACGCTGCCAAAGAAGAACAGGCTCCTCTTATTCTACAGGTCTCTGCAGGCGCCCGCAAATATGCTAAACATATCTATTTAATCAAATTGATTGAAGCAGCGCTTGAAGATTCCGGATTACCAATCTGCCTTCACTTGGATCACGGTGAAGATTTTGAAATATGCAAGTCCTGTATAGATGGTGGTTTTTCCTCAGTCATGATTGATGGCTCCAGATTGCCATTCGAAGAAAATATTGCGCTAACAAAAAAAGTAGTTGAATATGCGCACGCTCACGGTGTTGTAGTTGAAGGCGAGTTAGGCAAGCTGGCCGGTGTAGAAGATGCCGTTAATGTTAGTGCCAAAGATGCAACTTATACTGATCCGGATCAAGCTGTAGAATTTGTAAAGCGTACCGGTGTTGATTCACTAGCGATTGCAATCGGCACCAGTCATGGAGCTTATAAGTTTAAAGGTGAGCCTTCTCTCGATTTCGCGCGCCTGGAAACCATTACAAAACTCCTGCCTAACTTCCCGCTCGTATTGCACGGTGCTTCTACTGTATTGCCTGAGTTCGTTAAGAAATGCAATGACTTTGGTGGACAAATTGGCGGCGCACAAGGAGTACCTGAAGCTATGCTGCTTCAGGCAAGCAAGCTCGGTGTTTGCAAAATCAACATTGATACAGACTTACGTTTAGCAATGACTGCCTCTATTCGCGAGCACCTCATCAACAACCCTTCTGATTTCGACCCACGTCAATATTTAAAACCCGCTCGCGAAGCAATTAAAAATATGGTACAACATAAAATTCGTCACGTGCTTAACTGCAGCGGACGCCTTTAAAATAAAAGCTGAACTGGCACCAGTTCAGCTTTTATTTTTCTCATAAATTATATTTATCTTCTGCCGGGCCTTGTAATACAATGCAAAAAAGCACTTACATTCGTAAGTGCTTTTTTCAATCAGCGACTTCCTATCCTCC
>DDHB01000020.1 GCA_002337925.1 Sporomusaceae bacterium UBA1887 | reverse complement strand
GTGCTTACAGACAGCCATTTCTGCGGTACCGGCCAGCATATCGGCGAAGCGAAGCAAGTAAGCAGCCTGCCGGTATTACGTAAGGATTTTATCGTTGATGAGTATCAGCTTTACCAGGCCAGAGTGCTTGGTGCAGATGCCGTATTGCTGATTGCCGCTATTTTAACCGACGATCAATTGCACCGGTATTTGGCAACTGCCCGGCAAATAGGACTGGACTGCCTGGTGGAAGTGCATAGCAGGGAAGAGCTGGAGAGAGTGCAGCAGACTCCGGCAGTCATAATTGGGATTAATAATCGCAACTTAACTACGTTTACAACAAATGTGGAGAATACCTTTGACCTGCTGCCGTATTGTGCAGCCGACCGGCTGTTTATCAGTGAAAGCGGCATTCATTCCCGCAAAACTGCGGTTGATTTACAGAATGCCGGTATCCGGGGAGTATTGGTTGGGGAAGGGCTGGTTACGGCACAAGACATTGCCGAAAAGGTTCGGGAACTTAGTTTACAGGGAGGAAGTAAAAATGCCAAATAGTAAAGGACGTTTTGGTCAATTCGGCGGGCGCTTTGTCCCGGAGACAGTTATGCCTGCGTTGCTGGAATTAGAAGCCTGCTATACCAGGCTAAAAGAGGATGAGGGGTTCCAACAGGAATTTAAAAAATATTTATGTGAGTATGCCGGACGGCCAACCCGACTGTATTATGCCGAAAACCTGACAAAACATTATGGAAAAGCAGACATTTATTTGAAACGGGAAGATTTGCTTCACACCGGAGCACACAAGATTAATAATGCCTTAGGGCAGGCAATCCTGGCTAAAGCTATGGGTAAGAAAAGAATTGTTGCCGAAACGGGAGCAGGGCAGCACGGCGTGGCAACAGCAACCGTTTGCGCTCTTTTTGGACTCAAGTGCACGGTATATATGGGAGAAGAAGATATGCAGCGGCAGGCCCTGAATGTATTTCGCATGCGCCTGCTGGGAGCCGAGGTGAAACCGGTAACAAGCGGAACGGGAACGCTGAAGGATGCTACCAGTGAGGCAATCCGCGACTGGGTGACGCATGTGGAAAACACCCACTATATCATCGGCTCGGTAGTCGGTCCTCATCCTTACCCGATGATTGTCCGTGACTTTCAGGCAATTATCGGCGAAGAGCTAAAAGCCCAGTCACAGGTTATGACGGGGGAAATTCCTGATTATCTGGTGGCCTGCGTAGGCGGCGGCAGTAATGCAATGGGCTTGTTCTATCCTTTCCGCAATGAGGCGAAAGCAAAGAAAATTGGCGTTGAGGCTGCCGGAAAAGGCTTAACAACAGGGGAGCATTCGGCATCGCTCACCCAAGGGAGGCCGGGCGTGCTTCATGGAGCGCTAAGCTATCTGCTGCAGGACGAGGATGGTCAGGTCATTCCTGCCTATTCGGTCTCGGCCGGACTGGATTATCCTGGAGTAGGACCGGAGCATGCGTACTTTAAGGATGCCGGTTTGGTTACCTATACAGCGGTCACAGATGAGGAGGCCCTGGCAGCCTTTCAGCGGCTTTCCCTGCTGGAAGGAATCATTCCCGCCCTGGAAAGCTCTCATGCTCTGGCTTATCTCGAGCAGCTTATGCCGCAAACGCTGCCAGGTGAAACGGTAGTAGTTTGTCTGTCCGGACGAGGCGATAAAGATGTGCAAATGGCGGCACAGTTAATGGAGGGGAAAATCAGATGAAGCTGGCGAAAACGTTAGAAGACTTGCAAAGTGCAAATCGTAAAGGCTTAATTGTGTATATTACCGCAGGCTGCCCGGATTATGAGACAACTGGTAAAGCGGTTTTGGCGGCAGCTGCGGCTGGGGCCGATGTGATTGAAATTGGCCTGCCATTTTCCGATCCCATGGCTGACGGACCGGTTATTCAAAAAGCGGCTGCCCTGGCGCTGCAAGCTGGTGCAACGACTGCCAGGACGGTTGAACTGGTTCGCAGCATCCGGCAGTATTGCCAGGTGCCGTTAGTTATTATGACCTATGTAAATACGGTATTGCAGTACGGAGTTGACCGCTTTGCCCGGGATTTTAGTGAAGCAGGCCTGAATGGGATTATTGTTCCAGATTTGCCGGTGGAAGAAAGTAGTCTTATCGAAACGGCGTGCAAAGCGAACAGTCTCGAGACCATTCAACTGGCAGCGCCCACCTCAACAGGCGAGCGTATTGCCGCCATATGCAGCAAGACCAGCGGTTTTATATACTGCGTATCAAGTACGGGTGTGACCGGAATCCGGGACATTGATTACCGTCCTGTTGCTGAGGTAATCAGACAGGTGCGGCAGTACTCGTCCATTCCTGCTGCTATAGGCTTTGGCATAGGCAGTCCGGAGGCTGCCCGCAATGCAGCCCGTTATGCCGATGCAGTTATTGTTGGCAGTGCGGTTATGGAGCGGTTAATGAATGAAGGGGTTCCGGCAGTGACCGAATTTGTCGCAGCATTACGCAGCGCTTTGGATGAGGGGAGGCAATCGCCTTGAAGGTATATCCTTCCTTACCGGAATTTAGCAATGCAGCTCGGCAATATAACACAGTTGCGGTTATGGCCGAGCTGTCTGCCGATCTGGAAACCCCTATCTCGCTTTATCTCAAACTCGTTGGCGAGGACCGGGGATTTATGCTGGAAAGTGCAGAAAGCGGTAAGAACTTTGGCAGGTATTCCTTTATTGGACTGCAGCCTTTTGCCGAGTTCACCGGTCGCAGTGAGGTAAGTGAACTGATTTTGGAAAATGGGACAAAAACAACAGGTAAGGGAAAGCCGCTGGATCTTCTGCGTCATTTTATGGCAGGGTTTTCCGTCAGCCCCTTGCCGGAGCCAGCTCCGCTTATGGGGGGAGGAGTAGGGTATTTTGCCTACGATCTGATTGCAACGATGGAGCGGGTGCGCGGGTACAGGCTGCGGGACGATTTGGAATTGGTGCAGCTGCTGTTTTGCAGAGTCGTCATTATTCTTGATCATTTGAATCATACCTTGAAAATCGTCTATTTAGCAGCTATTACAGAGCCAGAGAGTGCGGCTGAGAGCTATGCAAAGGCTGTGACGGAGATAGAGAGGATTGTTGATACAATCCAGAGCACCCAGCCGGTTGTCTTAGCTGATGCTCCTTATCAGTCCCATCAAGATCCATTCCAGCTTCCGGCAGCCGATTCGGAAGCTGCTAGACAGTATATGGAAATTGTAGCTAAGGCTAAAGAGTATATTGCTGCCGGTGAAGCTTTTCAAATTGTATTGTCCCAAGAATTTTCCGTACCTCTGGTTAACCATCCCTTTAACCTCTATCGCCGGCTGCGGCAAGTCAATCCATCACCGTATATGTTTTATCTCAANNTAAGCTGGTAGGAGCTTCACCGGAAATGCTGGTAAAAGTGGAGGCAGGTAAGGTATATACCTGTCCGATAGCCGGAACACGTCCGCGGGGCCGTACGAAGGAAGAAGACAGCCATCTTGCTGCAGAGCTGCTGGCTGATGAAAAAGAACGGGCTGAACATGCTATGTTGGTAGACCTGGGCAGAAATGACATTGGCAGGATCAGCGCTCCAGGTACGGTTACGGTTGATCGGTATATGGAAGTGGAGCTGTTCTCGCATGTTATGCATATCGTATCGGCAGTATCCGGACAGCTGGCTAAAGGCTATACCGCTCTGGATGTTTTGCAAGCGTGCTTCCCGGCAGGTACGGTAAGCGGGGCGCCTAAGGTTAGGGCGATGGAGATTATCCACCAACTGGAAGGTGATTGCCGGGGACCTTATGCCGGCGCAGTGGGATACCTTGATTTTAGTGGAAATATGGACACATGCATCACGATTCGCACTTTAGCAGTCAAAGGAAAGCAGGCCAGCATACGAACGGGAGCCGGGATTGTGTATGATTCGGTGCCGCAAACGGAATATCAGGAAATACTGCACAAAGGGCGGGCTTTATTTAAGCTAATGGAGGAGTAGCTCATGATATTGAT
Source organism: Sporomusaceae bacterium UBA1887 (assembly GCA_002337925.1). Lineage (GTDB taxonomy): Bacteria > Bacillota > Negativicutes > Sporomusales > DSM-15969 > Anaerospora. The sequence continues at coordinate 8,260 of DDHB01000020.1, read as the reverse complement.
ACTCGATAATTATGATTCCTTCACCTATAATATTTATCAGTGCGTCACCCAGCTCGGTTTTAAGACGGAGGTAATCCGCAATGATGCTGTTGCTGCTGCCACAGTAGCGGCGGCTGAGTATGAGGCAGTCATTTTATCGCCTGGGCCGGGAACTCCGGCTGATGCGGGTATTACAAAAGAGGTTATCAGTCTCCTCGCAGGAAAAGTGCCTATTTTGGGGGTATGCCTGGGGCATCAGGCAATTGCTGAGGTATTTGGTGCCACAATCATCCGCGCTCCTCTGCCTGTGCATGGCAAAGTATCGCCTGTATATCATAATGGCCAAGGCATTTATGCAGGGCTGGATCAGCCCTTTATTGCTGGCAGGTATCATTCATTGCTGGTTGATCGGGCCAGTTTTCCAGAGTGTCTGACAATAACTGCTCAAACAGAAGAGGGGCTTATTATGTCGCTTAAGCACAACGAGTATCATATACAGGGCGTCCAGTTTCATCCAGAATCGGTGCTGACTGCCAATGGGATTAAGGTGTTTGAAAACTTTCTACTTGCAGTTTAAGTATTGAAAGTTTACACAAAACATTTAAAATCATTAATATGTATTGACATAGTTACAGTTTTGGTACTATAATCAAACCTATAAGTATTTAAAGTTAACGTTTATTCTGTTGATTTTATAGAAATGCAGGTGCCGTCATGAGTGAGAAAATAGAAAAAGTCTGCAAACTTAACAGCGGTTTTTGGTTTAGCTTTAGCAGCCGGGGCTATTTTTTTAGCGTTGGTTATTTTGCGTTTACCAAAACAACTGAATACGCAGCAGCTTTTTTGAAGAATCTTGGTGATGGTCAGCTTGCTATAAACTGCCGGACATAGGCGTGGTAGCGAATGTACAATCAGCGAAGAAGAGGTTCTGCAAAAGAACCTCTTCTTTTTTTATTGGTTAGCTGTAAGCAAAATAACTTCAAATTAGGATAAGGGGGAACAAACAATGTTAGTTGTGATGAAACCAGGAGCACCACAAGGGGAAGTAGAAAAAATTTATAGGAAGTTGATGACCATGAATGTGGAAGTTACCTTTATTGAAGGTGCTGAAAGAAGTGTATTCGCCTTAGTCGGGGATACAACGAAGCTGGATTTAAGTACTGTCGCTGTTAACGGAAATGTGGAAAAGGTCATGCGTGTCCAGCAGCCATATAAGCTGGCAAGCCGGACGTACCATCCGGAAGATACGGTGGTTGCCATCGGTGATTGTAAATTTGGAGGGGGCCACAAGGCTGTCATTGCCGGACCATGCTCAGTAGAAAGTATCGAGCAAATGGTGCATACAGCTATTCTGGTTAAAAAAGCGGGAGCTGCCATGTTAAGAGGGGGCGCCTACAAGCCGCGCACCTCGCCCTATACCTTCCAGGGGCTGGGTGAAGAAGGACTGAAAATGCTGGCAGAAGCCCGGGAGGCAACGGGGCTGCCGTTTGTAACTGAAGTCATGGATGTGGAAACTTTTGATACGGTTGAGTATTATGCAGATCTCATTCAGATCGGCGCGAGAAACATGCAGAACTTTCAACTGCTGAAAAGAGCCGGTAAAAGCGGTAAACCTATTTTGTTGAAACGGGGCTTAAGCGCTACCTTGGAAGAATTCTTAATGGCCGCCGAATACATCATGGCCGGGGGCAATTCACAAATCATTTTGTGCGAGCGGGGCATCCGGACTTTTGATACGTATACCCGTAATACGCTGGATATCAGCGTGATTCCGGCAGTTAAAGAACTGAGTCATCTGCCGATTATTGTTGATCCCAGCCACGCCAGCGGCAAATGGGCTATGGTGGAACCGCTGTCCAAGGCCGCGATGGCGATTGGTGCCGACGGACTGATTATTGAGGTCCACCACCAGCCTGAACTGGCATTGTGCGATGGAGCTCAGTCCTTGAAGCCGCACAAATTTGAACGCCTGATGGAATCGGTGNNAAAAAAAAAAAAAAAAAAGCGAAAAAAAAGGGAATATCGTTTGTGCCTCGTCCAAACCTGGTTAGTTTTGAATATACCGGCGCGCGCCGATATAATGTTCGACATAATAGGTGTCACCCAGGTTGGAAATAGTGACTTGCTCATTTGCTGAACTTGCGTGAATGAATTTGCCGTCTCCCATATAGAAGCCTACATGGGAGGCTCCTTCTTTATACGTAGTGAAGAACACCAGGTCCCCCACTCGTAATTGAGACTTGTCCACCGACGTACCTGTCGCATATTGTTCGGCGGCAGTACGGGGAATCGTAATTCCGTTTTGCTTCATAACATATTGAGTAAAGCCGGAACAGTCAAAGCCTTCGGTAGTCGTACCACCCCATACATAGGGAACGCCCATGTATTTTTTCGCAGTAGTGATTAATGCATTGCCTGTTGCTGTTGCCTGAGCACTGGCAGTGCCAGTGGAAGTATCAGGCAGGCCGGCAATTTTGTTAATCGAAACTGGCGGAGCAGCAGCATTTGATGATCCGGTGCTAGACATGTTGTTGAATAGTTTGCCCAGTAATAGGCCCATTAGTATATTCATGAAGCTGTTACCGGAAGATGAATTTGAAGAACTGGTGCCGGAAGAACTGCCAGTAGCAGCGGTTTGCGACAACAGGTCGTTAACGGAGAACGCATATGCCGGTACAGCCGGTGTGGCAATAGTAGTGGTAATAGCCAGCAATAGAGCAACTGCTGTTGTTTTACGTTTGCTCATCAGTTACCTCCTAGTGACATGTAGTACCGGCAGTATAACCTAATTACCAAAGATGGTATATCTGCCGGGCATCTATAATGATAGCATAAAAATATAGTTATGTAAACTTGGTAAGGAAAACCAGAAATAACTTAAGTTTTTTCCAGTTTCATACGATAGTAATAATAAGAGCATACCATAAGCCAAGGAGGGCGTTACTATGGTACCTAGAGTAGCCATCGTGCAAAATATTGATTTGCGAAACCGCAATCAGCAAGCAAATCCGGAAATACTGAAACGCAAAGCAAAGAACAACTTCAAAGAAGTGTTCGCAGCAGCCGTTCGGCAGGTTGCTCGCAAGCAGTAGAGCCTCGCGGCTCTACTTTTTTTGTAGGAAAAACTCTTCTTTAATGCGGTGGAAATCAATTCCGGGGAGTTGCTTATATTCTGCTTGTTGACAGTATATTTTGGACTTCCTATAATGGGAGTAGTGAAAAGAATGGGGAGGCCTATATGAAGTATCATCGTGAATCCGGGGAGGACGAAAATCGATCCAAACGGGAACAAATCCTGGATGCCGCTTACCAAATATTTTCTCAAAAAGGATATCACCGGACCACTATTGATGAAATTATTGCACTGGCAGACACAGGAAAAGGAACAGTTTACAATTATTTCGTCAACAAGGAGCAATTATTTTATACACTTATTCGTGAAAAAAGCGCTCCCTTTGAAGTAGCACTGGCCGAAATTGTTCAATCACCACAACCGCCTCTGATCAAGGTCGAAGCAGTGATTAAGTTGTTTTTGCGGTTTTATGTTCTAAATGCGGATCTTTGGCGGGTTATGATGCATGAAATGCGCGGCTTTGGTTCGAAGGGTGAATCGAATTTAAAACCGGAGCAGCGGGAGAAATACCGCGATTGGTTCCGGCAAAGTATCGGTATGCTGGAAAAAGTATTGCATGAGGGCATTGAGCAAGGTGTGATCCGTGAATGTGATGTAACAAAGTCTGCTTATGGTCTGTTCAGCGTAATTGTTATGATGGTCTTTCAAAAGTTGGTTGGTGACGATATTGACGGCACCGCGAAATCTATTGCCGATATTTTTCTTTATGGCGTAGCCCGGCAATAATTTTTTTGTCCTTTAAGTGACCATTGGGTCAATTTAACGACACCTAGTCAACGTAAGCAGGGAGAGGGATAGAAAGTGGAGCAAAAACAAACTCCGAATGGTAAAAAGCCTAAAGTTGTTATGCTGCTGTTAGCTATATTCTTAGCGGCTGGAGTAATTGCCGGTGGTGGTTGGTGGTATTATTCTACTAAATATGTCAGTACCGATGATGCTCGCATTGGGGGAACAATTGTCACGGCAAGTGCTAAAATACCAGGCCGCATTGTGGAAGTGCTTGTTAAAGAGGGCGATAGTGTTACATACGGACAACTGGTAGCGCGCATTGAAACACGGGAGATTGTGGCGCAAAAGGTGCAGGCTGAAGCAGCATTAGCCACAGCCAAAGCCCGTTACGAGGAAATTACTGCCGGAGCCCGGCCGCAGGAAATCGACCAGGCCCGATCGGCACTTGATCAAGCCAAAGCCAGCCTGGATCATGCAGCGAAAAATTACGAGCGCATGGAAAAATTGTACCATGACGGTGCAATCAGCTCCTCCCAGCGGGACAGTGCTGATACCACCTTTGTTATTGCCCGGGAAACCTATAAGAGCGCCGGTGAAAAATTAGATCTGGTCCTTGCCGGCTCCCGTGATGAAACGGTAAGAGCCGCTGCAGCGCAGGTCAGACAGGCAGAGGCCACCTTAGAAGCTGCTCAGGCTACATATGATAATGCGACGATTACAGCTCCTGTAAGCGGATTAGTTGCCTTAAAATCAGTCAATCCCGGTGAGGTAGTAGCTGCCGGGCAAGCTCTGTTTACTATTGCCGATCTGCAGGATGTCTGGGTGAGTGCCCGGATCGAAGAAACAAAAATCGGCAAATTAAAACCAGGCCAGCAAGTGGAATATACGGTTGATGGTTATCCGGGACGGACCTTTACGGGTACCGTTTATGAAATCGGCGCAGCTGCCAACTCTGTTTTTGCACTCATACCTACTGAAAATTCATCAGGTAATTTTACTAAAGTAACACAGCGTATCCCTATTAAAATATCACTGCCTAAAGACAGTGATGTTGTATTTAGACCAGGCATGTCAGTTATTATTAAAGTTCATATTGGATAGTAGAGAAGGGATTGCCATGTTTACCATTCCCCGTTTGGAAATAGCAGAACAACGGTACAAGTGGTGGGCCTTAGGTGTTACGATTATTGGTGGATTTATGAGTATTCTTGATACGAGTATTGTCAATATCGCCATTCCGAAAATGATGGCGGTATTTTCTGTTGATACCGATCAAGCCCAATGGATATTAACTGCCTATATGCTGACTATGGGAGTCATTCAGCCTGCCACCGGTTATTTCTGCGATGTATACGGCACAAGGCGCATGTATTTGTTCAGTCTGGCCGTATTTACAATTGGTTCCGTATTGTGCGGCATTGCCTGGAGCAATGACAGCATGATTGTCTTTCGGGTGATCCAGGCAATTGGCGGTGGCCTGATTATCCCGGTTACTATGTCTATTGTTTATTATGTATTTACGCCGCAGGAACGAAATATGGCGATGGGCATCTGGGGTATATCCGCCATGGTTGCTCCTGCCGTGGGGCCTACGCTTAGCGGTTATTTGGTTGAGTACTGGGACTGGCGCCTGATCTTTACGATCAATTTGCCGATTGGTGTAATTGGCTATGTAATGGCAGCGCTAATCCTCAAGGAAACTCCCGTTTCCCGCTCACAGAAGCTTGATGCAGGTGGCTTAATTACCTCAGCTCTTGGCTTATTCTGCCTGCTGCTGGCCTTAAGCGAAGGTACGGATGAAGGCTGGACATCAGCCTATATAATGGGATTATTTTATGTGGCAATTACCAGCCTGATCCTGTTTGTTGTCATTGAGCTGAATCATGATAATCCAATACTAGATTTGTCGCTATTTAAAAACTGGAACTTTTCCCTTAGTATCATGATCACCTTTATCGGTACTATAGGCTTGTTTGGCGGGATATTCTTAGTTCCTTTGTTTATGGAAAACATGAGAGGCTATACGGCGATGCAGACCGGAATTCTGATGTTTCCTTCTGCTTTAACTGCCGGGCTGATGATGCCGATAGCAGCGAAGCTTGCTGATAAGTTCGGAGCCAAGCCGGTCATTCTTAGCGGAATAACGTTATTAGGGGTAGGCTCGCTGCCTTTTCGCTTCATTGATATGGATACGAGCTATACCACAATATTGTTCGTTATGGTTGTTCGTGGGCTTGGTTTGGGACTATTTATGATGCCAGTAACCGTTTTAGGAATGAATACGGTGCCAATGGAAAAAATAAGCCGAGCCTCATCGTTAAATAATGCGATTCGTCAAATCAGCGGTTCCCTGGGGATTGCCATTTTGACAACAGTAATCAACAACAGGCAGGTTTTTCACTTGGCACAGCTATCAGAGGCTTTTCATGTTGCCTCCCGGACAGCAAATCAGTTTATCAGCGAAGGACAGAAGCTGTTCAGCCATGCCGGCAGTGTACCATCACTTGCTCATCTAAAGGCGCTGGTACTGACAAGTAATGTGGTCAGCCAGCAATCCTTCGTATTTGCTTTTGATGATGCTTTTCTGGTTTTGGCGCTGATCTGTTTTGTAGGCGTGATTCCCTCCGTCTTATTAAAACCTGCTAAAAAGGAGCCCGGCCGTGCGCAGCATGTGATGCTCGAATAAGAAAAATTAATATTAAGGAATTGAGGAGACCAAATGGAATTAGCAGCAATTGTACTTAGTCTTTTCTTACTTATGTACTTCGCTTTCCGTGGGTATTCAATCATTTTGTTTGGTCCCGTCTTTGCACTGGTAGCTGCAGCTGCCAGCCCCTTTCATCTCATGCCGGTCTATAGCGAATTGTTTATGACCAAGGCAGCCGAATTTTTTAAAATGTATTTTTCCATTATCCTGCTCGGTGCAGTGTTCGCCAAAGTCATGGAAGATGCCGGAATGGCTAAATCCATTGCCGGTGCCATTGTTGGCAAACTGGGTAAGGATCAGGCTATTTTAGCAACTATCCTTGGTTGTGCGGCTTTAACCTATGGAGGCTTAAGCGTTTTCGTTGTTGTCTTTGTTATTTATCCGTTCTCTGCTGCACTGTTCCGGCAAGCGGACATTCCGAAGCGGCTCATTCCGGCGACAATCTGGTTGGGAGTATTTACCTTCAGTATGATTGCTTTTCCGGGATCACCGCAAATTCAAAACATTATTCCTACGACCTTCTTTGGGACAACTACCTGGGCGGCGCCTGTCACCGGCATTCTCAGCGGTTTGGTGATTTTTGGGCTGGGTTACGGCTGGCTGGGGTACCGGCACCGGACTGCAGCTGCCCGGGGTGAAGGATATGGCAATCATGTTCTTCATGAACCCCAGCTAAAAGAAGAACACGGACTGCCGCACTGGTCGGTTTCGCTTATTCCACTGGTAGCAGTAGTCACGGTTAATCTGTACTTCAGTAATCCCTTTCAGTGGTCCTGGGCCTATAGCTGGGATGCGAACAGCTTGATTCCTTTTCAGGCACTGAAGCTGTCGCTGCTGAGCCCTGGTATTGAAAAAGTCAGAGCGCTCTGGGCCTTAAATATTGCTTTGGTTATTGGTATTATTTTAGCACTGTGGATTGGTCATAGAGGTCTTAGAAAGCATAGCAGCATTAAGACCGTGCTAAATGCTGGGACAGCCAGTTCGCTAATGGCTGTTTTAAATACGGCTTCCGGTTATGGCTATGGCAGCGTGGTTGCCAATCTGCCGGGTTTTGAGGTTGTTAAAGCAGCATTAATGCAGATTAAGATAGGGACAGGTCCCCTGATTTCCGAAGCGATTACCGCTAATATCCTGGTAGGCGTTACCGGATCGGCTTCAGGCGGGATGACAATTGCTCTTGGTATGCTGGGGCAGGAGTACATGGCCTGGGCGCAGGCTTTTAATATGCCGCCGGATATTCTGCACCGCATTATCTGCCTGGCGGCTGGCGGCTTGGATAGCCTGCCGCATAACGGCGGGTTGATTACAGTAATGGTGGTGTGCGGTCTTACGCACCGCCAGTCATACGGTGATATTTTTGCTATAACCGTGATGAAAACAATTGTGGCGTTTCTCTTTATTGCTTTTTATGATCTCACGGGATGGCTATAAAAATGTCCAGTCTGAGAGGATATCCTCTCAGATTTTTTTATTAACCATATGCACAAATCAAAACTCATGATAAAATGAAAAAGACTATATTTTGAATTTTTTAATAATAGGAGGGTTATGGATGGTGTCAATAATAGTAGCGCTTCTCGTTACTATCTGGGTTGGGTATCTCATCGTCAAAAAGTATAAACCCCAGCCGGTATTGTTTATGGCAGGTATCATTTTAATGCTTATTGCAGTTGCTTTTGGGCTGGGAACTATATTTTCCCCAAAGGGCAGTA
>DDHB01000093.1 GCA_002337925.1 Sporomusaceae bacterium UBA1887 | reverse complement strand
GTTATTCATGACAGGAACGGCAATATTCACTGACACTTTACCCGTACCTTGAGAAATTAACATTTCTGAGACAACCGGCTTGCTAGTAGCAAGCACCTGCTTAAAATAATCCCGATCACCGAGCTGTCCGGTAGAACCGTCAAATCGAACTGCCGATCCGTCTAGTGAGATAAATACTACCGTCCCTAGCTTATCAAGCCGTTTTTTCCCCTCTGCCAACGCCGCAATAATTGCCTGCTTATCGCTGCCTTCGCGAATACGTTCAAGAGCTGCTAATCCTTCCAACCGAACGACAATATCATTTATTTCATAATTAATTTGCTTCGCATAATCTTTTCCCACGGACATTGCTACTTCGTTAACACTCTTAGTCAATGCTTGTTGTGATATGTAATAACTGACCCCCGACAAAACAAAAAAAGAAACGATGAAGAACGTTAAAAAGCTAACTAGAAGCTTTGCCCGAATGCTTGTCAATTGCATGAGTTATAACCTCCATTAGTTTGATTATCCTTGCTGCACTTTAGCTATTATTGGGTGAGGTGCTAGTCGCCAATAAAAGGGCTACTTTATTACAAACATACATTTTTCAACATTTTATTGCATTTTTTTACATTTTTTGCTTCAATTCTTATTAAATCATAGTAAATGCAAAAAAGATACTTTTATTTCGAATTTTCTTATAAATAGGGCTAAGTACCTAAGAATACAGGCAAAATCCTACATAAAGAAGACCCGCTATTGTAGTATAAATACTACAATAGCGGGTCTAAGCAACGTNNATCCCTTATTTCACAATAATCTCTGAAAAATGAATAATGGTAACTGTATCTTCCATATAAATCTTCCGTTCATAGACAGTTTCAAATATACGAATTAGCTCTTCCACTGTTGCAATTTCCGGATTTTGATGTTGAAGCTCAGGAGTAGTCAAATCGGCAAATCGCTTAACAATGGTCCTATCAATAAATGCTTCAAAGATTTTCCGCTTTGGGCTGTATTTATTGCCAAAAGTAATCCAGACAATTGAATTCTCAGGGTAGGTTTCCCGTATATCACCTAGGCGAATAGTCGCACTCTTCTGGCGGGAAACTAATAACTTTTCATTATGAGCCGAGAAAAAGTTAAGCGCCAGCATAGCAGTCCTCCTTTCACACAGGAGCAAGCAGCAGAGGTTCGTGAATAAAGACTCCTGTATTTATCTCCGGGGTAGTTTTCATTTAAAAAACACTGATTTAAATACTTCTGTTATGATTTTGGCATATAGACTAACTGTTTCCAGCCCATCCCGCAAATCATCAACTGTATCGGTCAAATCGCTCTGCAGAACACCAACAGCATTGCCGGTCTGATCAACGGCGCGTTTAAGACTTACTGCAAGTTCGCTCACATTAACCAACGTCTTCGGCAGTAAGGTCAGCGTCTCAGAAATATCACTATTATGGATATGTACAATCTCTTTTATATATACCAGCAATCCGAGCAAGCGGTGCAAGACAGCGATTAAGTAAACTCCGCCGATAATGATAACCGTAAATAAGAAGAACAACCCTAAATCATACAATGAAATATACAAACTGATCCCCTTCTTTGCCATCAAATTTGTTAAATGAGCGGCCGAACATTGCTGCCCGACCGCTCATTGTTTATCTCTAAAGATCTTATAGCTTTACATTTTCAGTTGCTTTACCTGTTTCAGTTGCACAAAACTCGGCCTTCATTTCTGCTTTTTTGTCTTGCAGCTTTGCTTTGGCTTCTTCAATTTTCTCCTGGGCCTTTTCAACGAACTCTTTTGCTTTTTCCGGTAATTCTCTTGCAGTTACCGCAATATCTTCTCGAGTCTCTTTACCTGACTTAGGCGCTAACAGGACACCGGCGGCCGCTCCGACGGTCACCCCGATGGCAGCACCAATTGCAGTGTTTTTTATTGTCTTTACACGAGCTTTTTTTTCACGGTTTTTTTTACCTTTTTCAATGAGATCAAGAATGGACATATCTGCCACCTCCAGTAAAATTTACCATTTTGTTAATGATAATTATTTTCGACAAATATTGAAAAACTCCTTGTCCAATTTACAATTTTTCTTATTTTTCTTGTAAAAAACAAAGACCGCCAAAGCGGTCTCAGTTTGTTGTAAAACCTCGTTCCCAGGCCGTTGAGAAAGTCCCAGATGCTAGGAAGGCCGAGGAAGCGAGCGAAGACAGTACANNACAACGCAGATGGGGCTTTATCGACGGCCTGAGACCGCCAAAGCGGTCTATATGATATCCTGCTGCAATCGCCACATCTGATAGAATAAGCCCTCCATTATCAAAAGCTGCTCAAACGTACCTTGCTCAACAATCTGCCCCTGATCAAGCACTATGATCTCATCCATCAGTTGGAGTCCGGTCAGTGTGTGCGTAACCAAAATCGTAGTACGGCCTTTCATCAGGTCAGCAATAACCGCCATCACTTCCTGTGCGGTAACAGCATCAAGTCCGACTGTCGGCTCGTCCAAAATCAAAATCGGAGCATTTTTGAGTAAGGCGCGCGCAATCGATAGGCGCTGACGCTGCCCACCGCTGATTGCCTTACCATTATTGCCTGCCAGGCTTTCATAGCCTTGAGGAAGAGCATGAATAAATTCATGGATCGCGGCATACTGAGCCGCTGCTATCACTTCCTCCTGAACAGCTTCAGGTCTGGCCAAACGAATATTATCGGCAATAGAAGCATGAAACAGGTGCGTCTGCTGACTGACAACAGCGAAATACCGCCGTACAACCTCAGCCGGATACTCCCGCAGTTCGTGCCCCCCTAGCTGAATGCTTCCATTCTTATAATCCCAGAACCGCAGCAGCAGCGAGGTCAGCGTAGTCTTACCCGCACCATTTGCACCGACAATAGCCAATCGTTTACCGGCAGGCAGTGAAATGGAAATATCACGAAGTGCAGGCCGTACTTCGCCGGGATAAGTAAAATCGACATGTGAAAAGGATAGTGCAAAGCTGTCTGGTACCGGTACAGCCGTACTGCTGTCGTGTACAGCCGGCTCACTCCCGGCCAATGCAAACAGCCTTTGAGCCGCTGCTATGCTTTCTGCCAGTTAATAAGCTGCTAAAGGCAGCGGTTGAATGGCTTCAAAACTGGCTTGGATTGCCAGCAGCAGAACTGCCAGGTAGATGCTTTCCAGCCTCCCGGCGGCAACCAGCGGTGCAGTTAGCACCAAGGCTCCCCAGACTGTACTATTCATAATCAAGCTGTTTAAACTCTCCGTCAGAGCCCCAACCATTGCTGTCTTACTTTTCCAATGATTTAATTCACGTTCAATAGCGGCCACCTGCTCTTGCTGCCGCTTGATTTGGCGGAAAGCCGCCAGCTCTGCTATTCCCTCCAGTGTATCGACTACTACTGCTTTCAGCTTGGCTCGCCCTGCTAATAGTGCCGGACTGCTGGCTTTGCCGGACTGACGAACGCAATAAGGAACAACCACTCCAGCCAGAACAAAAGCAGCCACCAGCAGAAGGCTAAGTACCGGCGCAAAGCAGGACAGCCACCAGGCCATGGCGAGAAGAATAACAAGTGCTGCAAGCGGTGGCCCAAGTACCCGCAAGTAAAAATATTGCAATGTATCAATATCTGCCGTCAGACGGCTAAGCAAATCACCGCTTTTGTAGTGTCCAAGCCGTGCGGGAGCAAGCGGTTCCAGGCAGGAGTAAAACCAAACCCGTAACGATGCCAGTATTTGAAAGGTGGCACTATGTGCAATATAGCGCTCTGCATAGCGAAATACTGCCCGGCTGATGCCAAAAAAACGAACACCCGTTATGGCTACAGCCAGTGCAGCCAGCGGAGGATGCAAAGCGGCACTTGCAATCAGCAGCGCTGAAGTTGCCAAAAGGCCAATATTAGCAGTTACCGTCAATATTGTACACAATAGCGCCAATCCCATCGACGGAGCAGCAGGTGCTACTAGCTTTAGCAATTTTTTGATTATCATTGGACACCCCGGAAGGCTGTTACCAGGCGGGAATACACCCCGTCCCGCTTTATCAGCTCATCATGTTTACCTATTTCAGCTACTTCTCCTTGTTCCAGCACAATAATCCGGTCAGCCCGGGATATCGTACTCAAGCGGTGAGCAATAATAATGACCGTTCTACCCTGGAACAGTTTTTCGAGTGCTATGCTGATCACATTCTCACTATAAGGATCAAGACTGGCTGTGGCCTCATCAAGCAGTATGAGAGGAGCATCAAGCAAAAAGGCTCTGGCAATGGCCAGACGCTGACGCTCGCCGCCCGACAAACTGCGCCCCCCTTCGCCTACTATCGTTTGGTAGCCTTGCGGCAATTGTTCAATAAATGCATGAGCTCCCGCTTGCTTAGCCGCTTCAGCTATAGCTTCCCGGCTGTAGCTGCCGCCAAAGGCAATATTGTCTGCTATTGTGCCGGAAAAAAGATGTGGTGCTTGCGGTACATAAGCCACGTGCCGCAGCCAATCCTCACAGCTTAGCTCGTCAAGCAGCCGGTCATTGATCTTAATCGCTCCCGCATTAGGGCGGATAAAGCGCAGCAGCAAGTTTGCAATGGTCGTTTTTCCTGCTCCGCTTTCACCAACCACTGCTACCCGTTCACCAGATCGAATTGCAAATTCTAGTCCCTTCAGCGCCCATTCTCCACTTGTCTGATAGGAATAAGACACGCTGTCAAAAGAGAGGCTAATACTGCTTTGCCGGGGAAACGGTTCTTGAGGCCCCCCCGCAGACAATACAGGGATAGCCAATATGCGATAGATCTGTTCCGCCGCCGCTGCTCCGGCCATCCCGGCATGAAAATGAGTCCCCAATAATCTAAGCGGCAAATAATATTCTGGAGCCAGCAGCAAAACAAAAAACGCCTGCGTAAAGACAAGATCGCCAAACAATAGCTTAAGACCTACCGTGACAGCTACCAATGCCGTACTGATCGTTGCAATCAGCTCCAGCGCAAGCGCAGATAAAAATGCTACCCTCAGAACCTGCAGCGTTGTATCCCGGAAGTCATCAGACATACGGGCAATAACAGCGGCTTGCTCTTTGCTGCGGCCAAATACTTTCAGTGTAGTAAGCCCCTGCAAAACGTCGAGAAAGTGACTACTTAAATAAGACAGCTTCTCCCATTGCTTTTTATTCAGTTTTTCTGCCGCTTTGCCAATTAACACCATAAAAAACGGAATAAGCGGCGCTGTAAGCAAAAGTAAAAGCGCCGCTATCATATCCTGATAAAATACAAACAACAAAATGAAGAGAGGGATTAGCGCTGATGTAATGATTTGGGGCAGATAACGGGCAAAATAAGGCTCAAGATTTTCAATGCCCTCAGTAAGTAAGTTAACCATGCTGCCGCTTGGCTGCCTGCTTACCATCACCGGCCCTAAGGCCAGCAAATGCTGCAGCAGCCGCTGGCGCAACTCTGTCTGAATAGTGAGCGCCAGACGGTGTGCCAGTATATCACCCCACCAGACGACAATTGACCGGCAAAGGATAACCGCTGCCAGTATTGCCAGCCAGTTTGTTATGGCCGATACCGCCGCCCCTTCCAAGAATACAGCATTTATACTCAAAGCAAGATAATAGGCCTGAAGCACTGTCAGCAAGCCGCAGCAGCTGTTAACAGCTGTTATAAGTGCTAACAGGCGGCTCTTGCTGATTGCCTCGGCCAATAATTGTTTATGCAGCATAATAACTCCCGGCAGCCTCTAATATTCAAGATGTTTGGCTGTTACCCGCTTGCGAAAAATCCAATATGTCCAGCCTTGATATACCAGCACTACAGGTACAAATATAAACGCTGCAATACTCATTAACTGTAGCGTATAAGGCGAAGATGCAGCATTCATAATTGTTAGATCCCAGGCCGTATTCAGACTGGATACCATTAAGCGAGGGAAAAGCCCCCAGAAAAAGGCTACAGTAGTCAAAACAACTGTCAGACTGCTGAAAACAATCCCCCAGCCGACCCGCTTCAGCTTAGTCAGAATATAAGACGTGACAAAAGTTGCTATTGCTCCCCAAAGGCTGATACCCGCTCCAGTGCTGGCAAAAAGATCCGTATTTGTGTAAGTAAGACCAACCAGCGCCAGACAGACAACAGCTGTCAGCATTCCGACCCTGAGAGCGGTCTTTCTGGCCCTTTCAGCCAATTCACCGGCAATCTTAAGAGACAGGTACAGCGCACCATGAAAAGTAAAGACCAGAAAAAACGCGAGGCCTCCTGTCAGCGTGTACGGGCTGAGCAAATCAAAGAAAGATCCCACATAAATCATATTAGCATTAATGGGAACACCCTTTATTAAATTGCACACCGTAACGCCCCATAAAATGGCTGGCACGGCACTGCCGAAGAAAATACACCAATCCCAGGCATTGCGCCAAGCCGGATGCTCATCTTTGCTGCGGAATTCAAAAGCTACCCCTCTGAGAATCAACGCCACAAGCATAAGAAACAAGGCCAGATAAAAGCCGCTGAACAGCGTGGCATATACATGAGGAAAAGCGGCGAATAAGGCGCCTCCTGCTGTAATCATCCATACTTCATTACCATCCCATACTGGGCCAATAGTATTAATAATCATCCGCCGCTCA
>DDHB01000106.1 GCA_002337925.1 Sporomusaceae bacterium UBA1887 | reverse complement strand
AAAAGTAGAGAACCGGGCTTTTCGCTCATCTCTTTGCCTGATATACAAAGAAAGAGAGGGTGTCGCATTCGCTTTTCAAAAGCGTTTTGCGGCACCCTCTTTTTACATTACTTGTCTATTGATTCTGCCTGCATCACTGTAAAAGGATCATTGCTGTAAATATGAGCCTGTATCTCGTTCAGCAATTCATCAGCGGCTGTTTTTACAAGCACCAATTGGCCCTTTAATGCATTGGCAAGTGTTTTGTCAGTTAGCAGAGGCAAATTGATCGATGTATTCAGCAACGCTCCCATTACAGCGGCATAGCTGTTTTGCGCACCCACTGCTAAATCACTAATGACCTGGAGATTTATCCGGCCAAGCAACACCTTGCCGATCTCCAGCGCCTCGAGGGAGCACCGGGCAATTTCAAGCGGAATCTCGGCTGCCTGCTTGAGTGCCAGTTGAATTCCTTCATCTCTGTCAGCTTTTTCATTCTCTGAGTTTTTCGGCATTCGGTACGCTGCCATTACCTCGCCGAAGGCCACCGCATCGCGATCAATCAATTCCTGCAAGCGCATATGTACTTGCGCTAATTGCTGAATTCTCTCCCTCAGTACATCTTCATGCTCAGCATATTGCGGGCGGCCAAGCGTTAAGTTAACACTCATTTCAATCAAGCTGGCACCTAGCAAACCGGTCAGTGCTGCAGCGCTGCCCCCACCAGGTGTTGATGACTTTGAGGCCAACTGTTCTGCATATTCATTGATAGACAAAGCGGCAAGCATATCCAATCCCTCCGACTAATTTGCTGATTTTATCTTTATAAAAGAATCTCTCATCATATAACAAAGTCCTCATTATTCAATGCTAATAAGGAGCGGGTACAGTGACTGTCCTCCGGCATACAGTTCTACTTCCACCCCGTTATATTTCTCCTGCAGGAGAGCGGCCAGCTTTTCGGCCTCGCCAACAGCTAATTCGCTGCCATAATAGAGGCTAACAACCTCGGCCTCAGTAATGAGAAGCTTTTCGGCCAGCTTAAACAAAGCAGTCTGCAAATCAGCTCCGTCAGTCAGTACCTGGCTATTTACGACTCCTATAAAGCGGCCTGCCGGTACCAGCTGACCGTCTACCAGGCTGTCACGGACGGCAACCGTTACTCCTGCTGCCCGTACCGTTTCAATCCGGGAAGTCATAGCTGAGACATTATCACCGATTGCTTTATTGGAATCAAAAGCCAGTAATGCTGCTAATCCCTGGGGAATGTTAACAGTAGGCACCACTTCTACGCGATCACCCAACAATTTTTTAGCTTGATTGGCAGCTAAGATAATGTTTTTGTTATTGGGAAGAATGATATAACGTTCAGCCTGCCCCTGATGGACAGCACTCATAAAGTCTTCGACCGGAGGATTCATTGTCTGCCCGCCGGCAATAACCATCTGAGCACCCATTTTTTTCATCATTGCAGCGAAGCCTTCCCCATCAGCAACAGTGATGACAGCCAGGGGTTGTTTAGCAGGTGTGGGAATAACGACTTGGCGATGTTGATCTGCCATATTATCGATCTTAATATCATGCAGCGTGCCCCAGGTAAGTGCCATCTCCAGAACAGCTCCTGGATGAGCACTATGGATATGTACCTTTAAGACATTATCGCCCTCAGCCAGAACGAGAGAGTCTCCTTGCGGCATTAGTAAGCGCCGCGCTTCATCACGAGCAAGGGAACAGTTTTTTACAATGAACTCCGTACAATAGGGATGAGCAATATCAAACTCTTCCACTCCAGGCATTGTCAGCGTCAGAGTACGGTCCCAGTCAGCTTCCGGGCCGCTGCCTACTCCTTCCAGTCCCTCGAGGCAGCCAGCAAGAAAAACAAGCAGTCCCTGACCACCGGCATCAACTACTCCTGCCTGTTTTAAAATTGGCAGCTGCTCGGGAGTTTTGTTCAAAGCGTCCCGTCCAGCCGCAACTGCCTCTTTCAAAATATCGGAAAAAGGAAGTGTTTCCCGCACTGTCCTTCGAGCCCCTTTGGCAATTCCTTTAGCAACAGATAATATGGTTCCTTCTACAGGACGGGAGACCGCCCGATAAGCATATAACACTCCATATTGAAACGCTTTACCGACTTCGCTGGAAGTAGCTTGTTCTTTACCAGCTAGCCCTCTGGCAATTCCTCTAAATATCTGGGACAAAATTACTCCTGAATTGCCTCGCGCGCCCATTATAGCACTATCGGCAGCCCGTTTGGCAAGAGGACCGATCCCCGCTTCCGGCGCTTCGGCAACTGACCGGGCAACAGCTCCCAATGTCAGCAGCATATTGGTCCCCGTATCGCCATCAGGCACCGGAAAAACATTTAAGCTGTTAATATATTGATGCTCGCGCATAAAAGCTTTATATGCTCCGGCAATCATACGGCGATAGTCTTTGCCTGTTACCATTTCTACCATTTTACGTGCACCATCCTTATTGCTTTTCCTGAAAAATAAGCCCTAGTAAACCAGGCCCCAAGTGACTGGCTAAGACTGATCCGCCCTCACCAATCAGCACAGGTATATGTGGATAGAGCTGCTGAATTTGCTGCTGCAATATAAGAGCTTCTTCTCTTGCCTCAATACTAACGACACTGATATACGTAAACCCGGAGAACCTCTTTAATTCATCCGTCATACGGCTAATCGCTTTCATGCGGGTTCGTACCTTATCCAGTACTGTTAACCGTCCATTCTCCAAATAGAGGATGGGCCGTATTTGTAAAATAGTACCAAAAAGAGAAGCAGCTCCTCCAATACGTCCTCCTTTATGGAGATATTCTAAGGTGCCGGGGACGATCAACGTATGTGTAGCAGCAGCCATCTTTTCAATATAAGCAGCAATCACGCTGGCTTCCTGTCCTTCTGCCGCCATTTCCAGAGCCTGTTCTGCCATTTGAACCATGCCAATTGCCGTCGTACCCGAGTCAATTACAAATATATTTTTACTTTCAACCATCTGGACAGCCATTCGGGCACTTTGCACAGTACCACTTAAACTGCCGGAAAGCGTAATCACAATAGCTGAATCGCCCTTTTCTTTTAACCCCGAAAAGAGTGTAACAAACTCCCCCGGAGCGGGCTGCGAAGTTTTAGGATGCTCTCCAGTTTCTTGTATCAGTGTAAACAAATCTGCAGTAGACAATTCATTCTCATTTATTTGCCTGTTATTCAATAATACCGTAAGGGGAACCACATGAAGATTAGGCCATTTTTCCAGCAATTTCTGTGGTACATTAGCAGTACTATCAAGGATAACATGAACTTGTGACACAGTAATAACTCCCCCATAATAAATAATAGTCAATAGTATTGTAGCAGATTTCGGAAGTTAAATATAGGCTTCCCCTGGGAAAGAGAAAACAGCCGGAATTATCACGGCTGCTTGTTTTATCAAAATTTATAGATTATTAAAGTGTAGAAGCAGCCAGCCGGCTGTCAAAGTTAAACAGCTGTTTGAGTTTGGGTTGCTCATTGATTATCTCCGTTTGTGAACCATGAATGCCGCATTCCGAACAAAACCAGGTTTGTACCCGAAGTACAACCTCTCGTTCACCTACATAATACTTAATAAGCGTATATTTTGAAGCCTTGTCAAGGTGTTCACACCATACTTGATTATTCATTGGAAACTCCTCCTCAAAGTAATTTGTTATCTAGTCCTAGTATTTAATACTATATTTATTCAGTTTTATATAGTATATACCATGTTATGCAAATCTTCAATATAATTATTACCTGGTTATAATTTACAGTCTATTTCTATGTATATGCCGTATCCGCTGCTATTTGACCTGGAAAATTAACGAATTTGCCTGTAATGGGCTCACATCAAGCCAAAGAAAGAGGAAATTACCGTAAAGAGCGAGAAAGTACAACACAGCATATGCGTCAAAAAGGAGCCATTATGAAACAACAACACCTTTTTGCCTTAGATATTGGCACACGAAGTGTCGTAGGATTAGTAGGAACCCCGGGCGAATTACAAATTGAGCTTGTTGCCTTTGAACGTCAGGAGCACCATACAAGAGCTATGCTTGATGGTCAAATTCATGATGTCACAGAAGTAGCCGGAATCCTCAAAGCAGTAAAAGAACGACTGGAGAAAAAAACAGGCCCGTTACATAAAGTAGCCGTTGCCGCTGCAGGCCGGGCTCTGCATACGATAAGCGCCACCGCCGATATGGATGTATATAATCGCGGTATCCTCACTCCTAATGATGAGAGAGCACTCGAGCTAACAGCCATCCAAGCAGCCCAGCAGCAGCTAGCCACCTCTGCCAACATTCTCCATCCCGCTAACTACTACTGTGTAGGCTATAGTGTCGTTCATTTTGCACTAGACGATATACAATTGAAGAGCCTGGTAGGTCAGCGAGGTAAAACTGCAGCAATTGAAGTCATTGCCACCTTTTTACCCAGGCAAGTAATTGACTCTCTCCAGTCAGCGCTGTCCGCTGCCGGCCTGGAAATGGATACGCTGACGCTGGAACCCATTGCAGCTATCAATGTATTGATTCCTCCTACTATGCGTCACCTTAACCTTGTACTGGTCGATGTAGGTGCTGGCACTTCCGATGTTGCCATTACCCGGGACGGAACAGTCATTGGCTTCGGTATGGTGCCTTATGCCGGTGACGAAATCACGGAAGCAATTTCACAACGCTATGTTCTAGACTTCAATGTTGCCGAAACAGTAAAGCGCCAATTATGCGGCAAAAACAAGAAGATATCTTTCACTGATGTATTGGGAATGACCCACAAAGTAGCCTCAAGTGAAATATTAGACGGTATTCGCATGCAGGTAGCAGAATTGGCCCAATTAATTGCTTCACAGGTTTTGGCCTTAAATACGTCCACTCCGCAGGCTGTGCTCCTGGTTGGCGGTGGCGCACTCACTCCCATGCTGCCGGAAGCACTGGCTCAGGCCCTGGATATTCCCGCGGGACGCGTTGGCATCAGACGCCCCGACACCATAGAAGGAATTAAAAACATCCCTGCTTCCCTATGCACACCTGACCTGGTCACTCCACTGGGAATTCTAAATCTGGCCGGTGGAAGAACGCTCAACTTTGTCAATGTAGAAGTAAATGCACAGCCGCTGCGGCTTTTTAATATTGGCAATCTGACGGTTGCTGACTCACTCTTAGCCGCAGGCATTGATGTGCGTACTCTCCATGGCCGTCCTGGCATGGGCATCACAGTGACAGTTAACGGCGAAACCCATTTCCTGCCTGGGAGTTTAGGGCAGCCTGGTACACTGCATACCAACGGACAGCCAGTCAAATTCGACCATCCTCTGGCAGATGGTGATCAGGTAACCGTCACCAAGGGCAGCAGCGGCATTACGCCTGCACCTGCATTGAGTGAGCTAATATCGGTACCTGACCCAATTACAGTACTGATAAATGACACTTTGATAGAGATAGCTCCAATCATTACAATTAATGGTCAGCACGCTGATACTGGCCAGCCCCTTGCCGACCGGGATACTGTTATCTGCCGCTTGCCCTCCATATTAGGAGATGTGCTGCTTAGTGCAGGAATCCAGCCTCAGCCGGTCGTATCGCATTATACTGTAAATAATGCCGAACGCGCTTACAGCATCTACCCTGTTTACACAGTAAATAATGAACCAGCCACACTTGCCTCACTTATAAAGAACAATGATATGATTACTACGGGGAAACCTCAGCTGCCGACTATTGGTGATGTCCTGGGACTAGAACAGCGGTGCGATGACAGCATTACCGTACTTTTCAATGGCTCGCCCTGCCATATCCCGGTTCACCGTTTTACTATTACAATGGATGATAAACCAGCAACACTGGATACTCCTGCGCAACCGGGCAGCAAGCTGGCACATCATGTGATCAGTCAATGGAGCCCGTTAATCAGCGATGTCCTCCTTGCTGCTGATTATAAGCCGCTGTTGTCCGATGGTCCGGTCACGATTTTGCTCAATGGCCGGTCTACTGAATATACGGCAGCCGTTAACGAAGGCGACCGGATTGAAGTTGTCACTGCCCGCAATGCCAATACTGCAGGATGAAAAAAAAAAGACGCCGTCAGGCGTCTTTTTAAAATTGTTAAAACTTCGTTCACAGGCCGTTCAGAAAGCTCCAG
>DDHB01000041.1 GCA_002337925.1 Sporomusaceae bacterium UBA1887 | reverse complement strand
TTTACGATATTATCGTAAAGCTGTTTTGTCGTTTGTATAGCGAATTGACAGTAAGGTGGCTGATTGTTATTGTGTATATTCTTAGTGAAGTGGTGCTGCATGATCAGCCGAGGAAGTCGAAACATCAATCAGATGGGTAATTGGGCATCAGACCACTAGTTATCTTAATTAGGGCTCTGTTTGGGCTCGACCATTGGGAAAATGTATTGGTTTCGCCCGGCACCAAGACCGGCATATAAGAGAAATAATGTGATAATTAGCCATAAGAGAATAGATGAAGCCCAGGTTTGCGTGTAATCAAATAAATAACCAATGAGAATTGGACCTGTGGCCGCTAGCAAATAGCCCGCAGACTGAGCCGTTCCCGATAACACTGCAGCTTGGGCGCCATTGCTACTCCGTAGTCCGATAAAAGTAAATGCTAAGCTGAAGCAGGCACCTCCACTAACCCCAATCAAGGCAACTGATGTAGTGAGTAGTATCATATTTTTACTCAGCAGCAGTCCGAGCAGTCCCATAAAATAGATCAGGCAGGAAATTGCCGTAATACCACGTTGGTCGTTGAGGCGATCAGCTAATATTGGTACGATAAACGAGGCAGGGATGGCAATGATCTGGGAAAAAGACAGTAGCCAGCCAGCTGTTGCCTTACTTAGGCCATGGCTTTGGAGAATTGCAGGAAGCCAGGCAATGAAGCAATAAAAAAGAAATGACTGCAGCCCCATAAAGAAGGTAACTTGCCAGGCCAGTGAAGAATGCCAAACAGAGTTAACGGTGAAAGATGGTTTTGCGACTTTCACTGCTTTTTCGCGATGATAAAGTTGAGGCAGCCAAAAGATGATGGCTGCTACAGCAACCAAGATCCATNNCAGAGTCTGACGCCATCCTAAGTGGAGATCGTTGGCAAGCGGCACGCTCATGCCAGATGAAATTCCCGCCGAGAGAGACATGGCAATTGAAAAAATACTGGTTATTAATCCCATTTTATCGGGGAATTTTTGTTTTATAATACTGGGGATTAGCACATTACCGACTACAATTCCCGTACCAATCAGAAATGTTCCGGCAAACAAGGCGGCACTTCCTCCGGCAGAACGCAGTAGTATGCCGGCAGTTAACACGATAAGGCTAAGAAAGATGGCAAGTTCATTCCCTATTTTGGTGCCTAATTTAGAAGAGGGCAGCGAAAGTACGGCAAAGGTAAGCAATGGCAGTGTCGTAAGGAAGCCAGTCATACCGCTTGAAATACCAAGATCAGACCGTATATCGCTAACGAGCGGTCCTACTGCTGTCAGCGGAGTTCTTAAATTAGAAGCAATAAAAATAATCCCTAAAACAAGGAATACATTCTTGTATTTTAGCATGGGTGTAAGGTGTCCTTTCAGTTCTCAATAGTAATAATTAGTTATAAATCATGATTGAGTAAGCAGCACAGTGACAGGGCAATGCGACAACGTATCTGCTATCATATGCATTGTCCGCTGTCAGTGAGCTTAGGAGATAAGAATACTTGCTATCAGAGCAGAATATGGGGAAAGCATCTGGTTGCTATTATTGCATATCAGATTTATTGATTAAGTTGCTGACTGGCAGGCTCTGGGGAGTGTTATTCATGCTGGCATCCGGCTGCGCCTTATACCAGGCTGCATACATAACCGGCAGCACCAGCAAAGTTAGGATAGTTGCTCCCAGTAAACCGCCGGCGATGGCAATCGCCATGGAGCCCCACAAAGTACTGGGTACTAGCGGAATCATGCCTAGGATAGCGGCTGCGGCTGTTAGCATGATAGGACGGAAGCGGCTGATTGTCGCTGACACAATGGCGTCCCATAGCGAGTCGCCGGCCACCAGATGTTGTTCAATCTGGTCCATCAATATAACGGTATTGCGCATAATAATACCAAACAAGGCCAGAATTCCCAATTGGACCACAAATCCCATAGGACTTCCGGTGAGCAGGAGACTGATGGATACACCGATAATACCAAGAGGCGCTGTTAAGAGGGTTAGCAGCATTTTCGGTATACTTTGCAGCTGCATCATGAGCAGAATCATAATGATAAGCAGCATAGCTGGGATGGGCTCCGCCAGGAACTTGCTGCTTTTAATGCTGCGTTCCGTTGCACCGTCAAATTCAATGGTGTAGCCGGCTGGCAGGTCACTTCTAAGTTCCTGTAGGCTGCCGTAAACTTGCTTGGTCACGTCAGAGCCGGTAAGTTTAGACGTAGGATTCAGTTCCGCCTGTACCATAATCATAGGTAGCAGGTCGCGCCGGTAAATTAAGCCTTCTTCGGCGTTATAACGGATGGTGGCAATTTGGTCAAGCGGGACATAGTTGCCGCTGCCGACATGGATGTTGAGGTCTTTTATCCGTTCCGGGTTATTACGTTCCGCTTCTGCAAACCGGAGAACCATGCTGACGGTTTTATCCTGTTCACGAAATTCGGTAATAGGTATTCCGGACAACTGGGTTTGGAGCGATGCGGCTAATTTCTGGGAACTGAGACCGAGGGCTTTTGCTTTAGACTGGTCAATCTCCAAGTGCATTACTTTGCTTTTTTCATTCCAGTTGAGGTTTACATTTTGTGTAGACGGATGGGCGGCCATGATGGCGCGGACTTGTTCAGCGATTTCACGAACTTTTTCATGGTCAGGGCCCTTTACTCGCAGCATCACCGGATAATCAGGTCCCGTTCCGGTGAATAGTAACTTTATATGTCCTCGAACATCTGTAAATTCGGTGTTTAATAATTGCTCGGCTTTTTGTGCGAGCGTATTACGGGACTGAACATCCTTGGCCACTACAATGAATTCAGCGAAATTCGATTTATTAAAGGTTGGTTCAAAACTGAGCACAAAGCGGGGAGCTCCTTCACCTACATGATAGGTGTAATAGGAAATATTCGGATCGCCGTCCAATTCTTTTGCAAACTGGCGGGCCACTTCCGCGGTGTTGGTCAGGGAAGCTCCTTCCTGTAATTTGAGCTGGATAATGAGCTCCGGACGGCTGGAAGCAGGAAAGAATTCCTGTTTGACAAATCCCAGGAGAAAGATAGAGCCGATAAATGCGGCGGCAGTAGCTGTTAGTACGGTTTTGCGGTGCTGCATGCACCACAGTAACAAGCATTTAAATCGCCGGTAAAATGGGGTGTCATAAAGGTCATGGTGAGCATTACTTTCACTAGTTNNGCTGGGCCGGTTTTATTTTAATAAACTGGTAACCGAGCAAAGGTGTGACTGCTCCAGCAACTAGCCAGGAAGCAATGAGAGCGAAGAATATAACCCAAAAGAGATCGACACAAAATTCGGCGGCGAGCCCTTTGGAGAAACCGATGGGTATAAAGCCTGCGCAGGTTATTAACGCACCAGTCAAACGGGGATAGGCGGTAGAGGTATAGGAAAAACAAGCAGCGTCGAAGCGGCTCCAGCCTTGTTCCAGTTTGACGATCGTCATTTCCGTGGCGATGATGGCATCATCGACCAACAAGCCTAGCGCAATGATGAGAGCTCCCAGCGAGATGCTCTGCAGGGCGATGCCTGTCAGGTACATTAAGGTAAAGGTAATGGCAATGACCAAAGGAATGGTTAAGGCCACTACCACGCCGGACCGCATACCCAGACTGGCAAAGCTTACGATTAGGACAATGACGATCGCTTCGACCAGGGATTCAACAAATTCTCCGATGGAGGATTCCACAACTTTCGGCTGATTGACAGTTTGATTGATCTCCAGCCCGGCCGGCAGTTCTTGTTTTATTTGGGAGAGAGTACTATCAAGATTTTTGCCCAGTGTCAGAATGTTGCCGCCGGGTTCCATCGCCAGCGCAATGCCGACGGCCGGCTGACCATTATAGAACATTTTCGGGTCCGATGGTTCGGCATAGGCGCGAGTCACCTTGGCTATGTCTCCCAGACGAAAGGTGTGGCCACCTGCCTGAATGGGCGTAGTGCGGATATCTTCCAGATTTTCAAACATCCCGGTAATTCGTATGTAAGCATTGTCCGATGCCGTTTCCAACATGCCGGCGGCGGCCATAGCATTTTGCTCCTTTAAGGCGGCTGTAATTACGGACGGATCAAGACCTAAGCGGGCCAGTTTGTTATTTTCGATTTCAATGTAGATTTTTTCGGTTTGCATCCCCAGAAGCTGGACTTTGCTCACGCTGGGAACGCTTAAGAGAATGCGGCGGATTTTTTCGGCTTTTTCCCGCATTTCCTCATAGGTAAACCCATCACCGGTCAGCGTATAAATTACGCCATATACTTCATCGAACCGGTCATTGAAGCTGGGCTGTGAAACGCCTTCCGGGAAGGTTCCTTTGATATCATTCACCATATTGCGGGCTTCCAACCATCTGGCCCGAAGCTCCTTGGCGGGCACCTGATCTTTGAGATTGATGTAAATCACCGTACGTCCCGGTGTAGAGTAACTTTTCAGATAGTCAAGCCCAGGCAGGTCCTGCAGTTTCTTTTCAATTTTATCCGTAACCTGCTCTTCCATCTGGCTGGCGGTGGCTCCTGACCACGCAACGCTGACAATCATTTGTTTAATGGCGAAATCCGGGTCTTCCATGCGTCCCACATTTTTGTAGGAGAAGAGGCCGGCCACAAAAAAGAGGAAGACAAAGAAATAAATGAATTGTTTGTGGTTTAATGACCAGGCGGTAAGGTTAAAATGGCTCACAGGGCATCACCGGCTGTTTTTACCCTCTGTCCTTCTGTCAATTTATGAACGCCGGCGCTGACAATCCGGTCGCCTGGCTGCAGTCCGGCCAGAACCTGGATTGTGCCATTACTGAAGGGCCCGGTTTGGATGGGGCGCAGTGTCAGGATATTGTCGTTCACAACCCAGACCGCGGGTGTATCGCCAGTCTGATAGAGTGCAGACAGTGGAATGGAAAATACAGGTGGGGCAGCACCTCCGGCTAAGGCAACAGTGGCCGTCATACCCAGTTTGACAGTTGACGGCGCATTTAGCAGGCTGACGCGCACTTTGAAGGTACGGGTTGTCGGCTCAGCCATAGGCGCGATTTCCCGCACCTTGCCGTTAAGTGTTATGTTAGGCAAGGCCCAGAAGGTAATGTGGAGCTGTCCGGCGGCTTTTAGTTCTTCCAGCCGGTTTTCGGGGACATTGATTTCAATTTCCTGCTCTCCGTCCTGGACAACTGTGATAACTGCCTGGCCGGCGCTGACAACCTGACCGGCCTCAGCGGTGATCGCCGACACAACTCCTGACTGATCGGCTGTCAATAAAGTGTAATCCAGCTGATTGGCGCCGTGAGTATATTGGGCTGCCGCCTGCTGCACTGCTGCCGCGGCGGCATCATAGGCATTGACGTACTGGTCATACTGAGCATGGCTGATCGCGCCGCTGTCCAGTAATTGCCGGTAGCGGCTCAAATTGATTTCCGCCAGTCTAAGTTGTGATTGGGCGGAAGATACCTGGGCAGAATGACTGCTTACCGTCTGCTGAATGTCTTTCGCATCCATCTGCATCAGCACATCGCCAGCATTGACTATGCTGCCTAGCTGCACATTGCGTTTGATAATTTTGCCGGTGACCTGGAAAGCCAACTTGCTTTCATAGCGGCCGCGCACTTCCCCCGCATAGGTGTAACCCTGTCCGGTATTAGCTGCCTGAATGAGCTGGGTGCGGACTACGGGAAAGCTTTCCGGTTTTATTGGTATTTTTGCGAAATGTGTTTTTGCCATGACACCGGCCAGTAGGCAGCCTGCCGTTAAAGCGCCAAGAACATAATAGTATTTTTTTCGGTTGAGATTCAGTCGCATATTGAACATAGAAACACTCCTTAACGTAAATAAGCTTTGAAAAAGGTTAACAAGGTGAACGATAAATCAAAAATATAAGGACTATCAATTGCTCTTTTTGCAAAAGGATATCCTTATTGCTGTAGCATTGTATTTTAGCGTAAACAGAAAACGTATCAGACCACATTGCTCGTGACGTTTGCTTGACAATCCTTACAGTATCCATATATGTACAGACGATAATCCTGAACTGAAAAATCCGTCTGAGCATCGATAACGGTACCCAATGCATCTGCCAGGCTTCCTTTGATTTCAAAAACCTTACCGCAGGCATTGCAAATCAGGTGATGATGGTGAAGTGAGTACAGTTCATAACGTTGACAGCCATCGCCTAAATCGAGCTTTTGCACAACAGCCAGGGTACTGAACAATTCTAAGGTTCGGTAGACAGTAGCTAAGCCGATTTCCGGATGTTGCTCATGGACAATTTCATGGATATCTTCGGCGCTAAGATGGTGGCTTGCGTAACTGTTGAGAATGTGAAAAATAATCTCTCTCTGCCGGGTCAATTTATATTTGCCATTAAGTTTTTCCTGTAATTCAAAAGTATTCACTAGTGATTTTCCTTTCTCCAGATTGGTTTTCGGCTAAGAAAAAATAATATTGTAGTTGAGCATCAGAGCGTAGTGAAGTGCATACCTGCCTCCGATAATGTGTCATTGGGAAGTCAGTTAGAAAGGGCTGTTAATGCAAAATAGGTTATTTCAAAAAGGTTAACCAGGTGAACTATAGCGGAGAATAAAAAGAATGCCGGTTGGAGAAGGCATATTGCGCGACATTTGGTTGTTGAACATCATGTTAGTTTAATTTTTTATTCCTGCTGCTCCATGTGGTCAATATACTGCTCCAGATCTTGCAGGATATCGCTGAGAAACAAATATTCTTCCGGCGTTAATGAGTTAATTTTTTTCAAAATGCCGCTGTCAAAGGTTTCGTGGAATTTGAAGTGATGTTGAACGGCAAGTCGGCCTTTGTCCGTCAATTCCAAAAGTATATTTTTTTTATT
This sequence comes from Sporomusaceae bacterium UBA1887, assembly GCA_002337925.1. Lineage (GTDB taxonomy): Bacteria > Bacillota > Negativicutes > Sporomusales > DSM-15969 > Anaerospora. Next base: position 3,684 of record DDHB01000041.1, on the reverse strand, counting down.
GCCGGTTTCCTGATAACGATAGACCAGATCTTTTTCGATGAGTTTATGGATGAGCTTTGGCAGGGCGCTTTTGGAAATACCCTGTCGGTCTGCCAGTTCGGTCACAGTTATACCTGGATGTTTGCCAATCATTTCAAGAGTATGAATTTCTGATGAGTATAAGAGTTTGTCTGTGCCAAAGTTATTTGGGTGTTTCATTGCCTCAAAAAATTTTCTTGACAATCTGAGAATAGATTCCAGCATTGCTTTTTTTTGTTCCGTCATTGTGTTAACCTCATGTCATTAGTAAAATATCCATTTTGGCCCTCTTGTATATTGTACACTAGGTTAACTATTTGTCAACCGTTGCTTCTACAAAGAAGGTAAAGGACCGTCGATTCTCTTTTCATGTTGTTTTCAGAATTACTCTTTATACTTGAATAGAAAGTATTGATGGTCTGATAATTTGTCACTATTTTTCGATCTAAGGAAATACTAGTATAATATAGGTGTTACGATAAAATAAGAATATTGGTGAGAAATCGTTTAGTAACTTACATGGATCGTATAGAAGGAGATATAGTATGAGGGTATTACTTGCTGAAGATGATGCTAAGCTTGGAAGGTTAATTAAACATATGCTTGAGAAGGCTGCATTACAGGTTGACTGGGTTACGCGTGGTGACACAGCCGTTGATTATGCTATGCATACTCCATACGATATTATTATTCTGGATTGGATGATGCCTGGTGAAACGGGGATTGCGGTTTGCGATTATCTGCGTAAACAGGGATATCAGGGAGCAATTCTAATGCTTACGGCGAAAGATGAAGTTAGTGATAGGGTATTAGGCTTGAATACCGGATCAGATGATTACCTTGTCAAACCTTTTGAATTTGAAGAACTGCTGGCAAGAGTACGGGCATTATCACGACGGAGCAATGTGAAAATTAAAGATGATATTCTGCAGAATGGCAGTTTGGTTTTAAACCGTACGACTCATATAGTAAGACAGGGAAGCAATGAAATACAACTAACTGTCAGAGAGTACCAGGTTCTGGACTTACTCATGCAAAACAGTGGACATGTAGTGCCCAGAGATATTATTTTAGATAGGATTTGGGGGTTAGACGCAAGTGTCTCCTCAAATAATCTTGATGCCTATATTCGATTGCTTCGGAAAAAAATTAATTTAACCGATGAAGTGGAAATTCAGAGTATTAGAGGAATTGGTTATAAATTGGAGGCCCGCAATGTTCTCTCAAATTCGTAACCGATTAACGCTGCTTTACCTTGTTGTTATGACCGTCTTTCTTTTGGCATTTATTGTTGTAAGTTTCACAGGAGTTATTTGGGTTCTGCACCGTGAAGAACAGCAGGATATACAGTCTTTTGCCGATCAAATAGCGAGAGGGCATGTTATGGCACTTAAACATAATAATTCTGCTGCGGCAAATGAAGGAAATACAGATGATGGTGAGAAAATTTTTTTCTATGTATTTGATTTAGCGGGGAATTTGGTAGACAGTGAAGAGCCTGCTGAGAAATTGCGTCCTAAAATACAGGTTCTTATTCAGAATTGGAAGGTACCCGATGGCGAAGGTAAAATGCAAAAATTTTATCTTGCTAATGATGAGCGAGCTATCATCATGATGTGCAGTATGGCAATCTACGATGGGCAGGATGTACTTGGCAGAGTATTTGTCGGTGAAGACATTACTTCTTATTATCAAATTTTTAAGAACTTATTGATTGTATTAGTTGTAGTGGCAATTTTATTTATTCTTGCAGCGGCTTTTATCGGACATTTATTGGCAGGGCGAGCCATTATTCCAATTAGACAATCTTTTAATCGGCAGAGGGAATTTGTTGCAGACGCCTCCCATGAACTTCGTACTCCATTAAGCATCCTTCTTACCTCAGTAGACGTTGTGAGGACTGATGACGACAATCAGCTTTCGTCGTTTTCCCAACAGGTATTAAATGATATGAAAAGTGAAGTAAAAAGAATGGCAAAAATGGTAGGAGATTTATTGACACTTGCAAGGGCAGATGCCGGAGTTAGTAATATTAGTAAGGAAAAATTCAACTTGACTGTAGCTGCTGAACAAATTGTTCGTTCCTTTCAATTATTGGCCGATGAAAAAGGATTGAAATTATGTTTAGACAGCATACCCGATAGCCTCATTTTCGCTGATAAGGAACGAATTGGTCAATTATTGGTTATTTTAATTGATAATGCGGTGAAATATACACCGGCTGGAGGGCAGGTAAATGTTCAGATCCGCTATGCAGCAGGGCAAATGAGTATAATCGTTCAAGATAACGGTATGGGTATTTCTGATGAGCATATAACCTCTATCTTTAATCGCTTTTACCGCGTAGATAAGATAAGATCGCGCGAAGAAGAGAGCTCCGGCCTTGGATTAGCAATTGCAAAATGGATAGTTGATGCTCATGGCGGAACAATAAAAGTAAAAAGCATACTGGGTGAAGGAAGCACGTTTATTGTTTATCTGCCAACTTAGGTCAAAGCTAATGAAGCAGTAATAATCAGGGTGGATTGTAGATTTTTTATACGAAGCAGGCCAGTGTTTGAATCATTCAAAGTATAGTTAATTAGCTCCTTAATGATAATTTGCTAATTTTGAACAGATAGGTTATAATATTCTGGTGTCACCTAGAGTACTTAGGTAGCATCGCGGTTTTAACTGCTATCTTGGTAATATGTACTAGTTGACCTAAATGATTTTTTGCGATATACTACTATTCTCGATAGAGATATTGTCTATCAAAACAAAATACTATCTTATGCTTTACGTGTTCGAGGCAACGCGGCGATTCTAGAAATCGTTGAGGAAAGTCCGGGCAGGCACAGGCTGAAATGCTTGTAGTGATTGTGTGTGGGCTAATAACTCACAGGGGAGTACAAAGTACTTTCACGGCGGTGAAATTGGCTCTCGTAGTCGAAAATAACCCGAAGGTGCCACAGAAACGATATGGTCCGGCGACGGGCCAGTGCAAATGGTAAACCCCACAAGCCTGAAACCCAAATTATGGTAGGGGAACTCTTTTGAAGGAACTAAACTTAAAAAGAGCAGTATTCCAATACTGAGACAGATGTTGCTTTAGAAACAGAACCCGGCTTACGAGATACGCGAAGCATGGATAGTAGTTTTGGAGTGGTACTCAAGCGGCTGNNTCAAATCCCTGCCACTCCGCCAAAGAAAAAGCTATTGACTGAAAAGGTCAATAGCTTTTTTTATTTCTCTTATTTTCCAATAGTTAGACTATTGCATCAATAATGGTTCTGTGGTATTATTCAATTAGGCACCATCCTTATAGCGACTTAGATATTGCAAAAGGTACAGGGATTTTAGTTCCGGTTTATTGCAACGTGTTTCAAGTCAAAAGGGTAGTGTATTTTATTTTTCCGGGTTTATCAATAGTTGCCTATCATAAAGTGCTATCTGATTAGTATGTTTGAAAATGAGGTTGTTTAGGATTATCATAAGTAAAGCGTGGCTATAAGGATGGTTGCTGTGATAGGAGAAGGTAAATACCTTCTCCTAATTATTTTATTCTAATTTTACCATTTGACATAAATACCGGTTAGTGTTATTATAAGTAAGTCGCCAAACAAGGCGGCAAAATATACCAGAAAATAGATGTTGACAGAACGAAATGGTTATGTTAACATAAAT
>DDHB01000033.1:93237-93523 GCA_002337925.1 Sporomusaceae bacterium UBA1887 | reverse complement strand
CTGTGGCTCCCGTATCTCCTGTCGCTCCTGTTGGACCTGTTACTGATGTTTCCTCTATCGTTACGATTGCAGAACCAGGCGTAACCGTAATATCCAAAGTTGATGATTGGAATATTAAATCATCACCAAAACCAACTGTCGCACTTCCAACAGGTCCAATTACAGTAAACAATGTTTCACCAGGTGCGAATGTTCCTGTGGCTCCTGTCGGGCCGGTAGCCCCTGTTACTCCCGTTGCTCCTGCCACGCCAGTAGCTCCTGTTGCTCCAGTAGCTCCAGTAGCTCC
>DDHB01000033.1:0-93148 GCA_002337925.1 Sporomusaceae bacterium UBA1887 | reverse complement strand
CGGTTGCACCTGTTGCTCCAGGCGGACCATCTGAAGGACCGGTCGGTCCTGTCGCACCTGTTGCTCCTGCAGAACCAGTGGCCCCAGTTGTTCCGGTTATTCCTGTAGGGCCAATAGGTCCAGTCGCACCTGTAGTACCAGGGTCACCAGGAAGACCGGTCGCACCAGTGGCACCGGTTACTCCAGTAATACCTGTTGGACCGGTAGGTCCTGTCGGGCCGATAGTACATACACTAAACGTTTGGCAAGTAGTATTACCCCAGCTGTGATTACAACATTCTGGGTTATGCCAATTATTACCGCCGTTCTGAGCGTGCCAGGTATTATTGCAGCAACAATTATGTTCATGCCCGTGATTATCGCAGCAATCATGGTTATGCCAATTATTACAGCATTCTTTGTTTTGCCACTCGTGCTCGCACTCGCAGCAGTCGTTTATTCTGCCACTCGTGCTTGCAGCAGTCGTTTTTCTGCCACTCGTGCTCGCAGCAGTCGTTTTTCTGCCATTCATGCTCGCAGCAGTCGTCTTTCTGCCATTCATGCTCGCAGCAGTCGTCTTTCTGCCACTCATGCTCGCAGCAATCGTCTTTCTGCCATTCATGCTCGCAGCAATCTTCTTCATCCCACTTATGTTCCTTGCATTTTTTCTCATGCCAATGCTTTTCGCAGCAGCCATGCTTATGCCAAACATTATTACAATCTTTGATCTGCCAATTGTTATTACATTCTTCATCAGCCCATTTCTTCACTTGCCAGGTCTTATCGTCACATTTTTTGCCCGGCCATCCTGGTTTAGAGCAATCTTTCTGCGGCCAACCCGAATTTGATTCGTTTTTCTGCGGCCAATTCGGCTTAGAGCATTCCTTCTCTGGCCAGCCTTTCTTAGTGCAGCCCTTTTCCGGCCAACCCGGCTTAGAGCATTCTTTCTGTGGCCAACCTGAATTTGATTCGTTTTTCTGCGGCCAATTCGGCTTGGAGCATTCCTTCTCTGGCCAGCCTTTCTTAGTGCAGCCCGTTTCCGGCCAACCCGGCTTAGAGCATTCTTTCTGTGGCCAACCTGAATTTGATTCGTTTTTCTGTGGCCAACCCGGCTTGGAGCATTCCTTCTCTGGCCAACCTGAATTTGATTCGTTTTTCTGCGGCCAACCCGGCTTGGAGCATTCCTTCTCTGGCCAGCCTTTCTTAGTGCAGCCCTTTTCCGGCCAGCCCTGCTTGGAGCATTCCTTTTCTGGCCAACCTTTCTTAGTGCAGTCCTTTTCTTTCCACCCCTTATCAGAGCAGCCTTCTTCTTTGGCCGAACATTCTGCACATTGAGACTTATTAATGGAAATATCTTTAATTACAAGCTTGCGCTTACGATGATAGCGACGGCCCCGGCGCCCTCTTTTTGATCTTTTTATGTCCTTCGAATTATCCAATTCTGACTGATCCATTCAGAATTCCACACCTCCCATTAGTACTCTTTTTTGCGTGGACTATTACATAATAGAATATGTAGCTATCTAGTGAGAGGGAACTCCTTATTGGGCAACTAATTACTTTTTTGTGACAACATTGCCTATATATATTTTTGTTCACAAAGCACATCATGAAGAATAGAATAGAGTAATGAAAATGAACGAGTAGGTTAAGGGAGTGAGTTTAATCGTTACGATATCTGATAAGCTACACCTTGGTTGCGGCAAAAATATATTGCCCGATTGGCTGAACGTTGATTGCGTAGATTCTCCTGGTGTCGATTTAGTGTTCGACCTGGATACATGCAGCACAAATCCATTTCCGCTTCCCGATAACAGCATCGAAGTAATCTTGGCCAGTCATTTAATAGAACACATTGTCAATCCCCTACCCATGATGCAGGAACTACACCGCATTGCCAAGCCGGATGCTAAGGCAATTTTTTATTTGCCTTACGGCTCAAGTGATGATGCTTTTGAAGATCCCACACATGTTCGCCCTTATTTTTTAAACTCTTTTGGATACTTTTCACAGCCCTATTATTGGCGGGCAGATTATGGCTATCGAGGCGATTGGAAAATCGAAACAATTGTTTTAAGCATATCTGCAGCTAAACATAGCGGTCGATTAACGCAAGATATCATGAATGATATTATGACGCTGCGTAATGTTGTTACCGAAATGTATATAGAGCTAACAGCAGTTAAACCGGCTCGCGAGCCAAAAAGAGAATTACAGACAGCCCCTACCATACTCTATGAATTCGTCTAAATAACAAATAGAGATCCTCTAACCGCAGGCGGTTAGAGGATCTCTATTTGTATTTGCCTAAATCAGATTAATTGTTTTCACTTACAACAGCTAATTTATGATTCCGAATTGCCAGGGCTCGCAGCTGCGCTTTCGCAATATTACCGTTCGGCGTCTTTGGCAGTTCTGCAATCTTTTGAATACTTAATGGAGAAATATCGTAATCAACTTTTTCTTTAATCGCTGCTTTCATAGCAGCAAGATCTACTCTTGATTGCTGTAAAACAACATAGGCAATGGGCCGCTGCCCAAATCGAGCATCTGGTATGCCAACTACTGCAGTATAGTTAACTCCCGGTATTTCGGCAATTGCTTCTTCAATATCCCTTGGAAACCAGGTTTTGTTTGCAACAGTAATTACTTCATCCAATCGGCCCCTCACGGTGATATAGCCTTCATTATCGACCCAACCGGCATCTCCGGTATGCAGCCACTCACCGCGCAGTGCCTCTGCAGTCTTATCTGCTTTCCCCCAATAGCCATACATGAAACCGCCGCGCAAACAAATTTCACCTACCTGCCCTACGGGTACTTCTTTTCCTGCAGCATCCATAATTTTCACTTCTTTATCCGGTTGAGCTGGGCCAATTGCACCGAATCGGCGCTCAGGCTCAACCTGGGGACAACCTAATGCCGCAAATCCTCCCAGTTCACTTTGTCCATAGCTTTCAATTAAAGGAATAGCCATTTCATCGCGCCAGGACCTTTTAAAATAGCGAGCAACAGGTCCACCACCGGAAATGCCCATTCGCAATGCCCCAGGTATTTTTCCGCGAATTTTTGCTTCTTCCATTACATCCGACAATACCAGCGGATTAGCAACTAAAACAGTAGCTTTTGTATCCTCAATTGCCTTCCAGCCTAGCTTTGGTGTCCAATTTGACATAATATTGACAGTACCCATTCGATGCAAGGACGGCAGTAAATTGCCTACCAATTGATAGGTACCGGAAAGAGGGGTCGCACCAAAGGAGCTATCCTCAAGCGTTAATTGCAGCCTTTCAGCAATACAATTAGCAGCTTTCATTGTCGGCTCATGCATCAGGCAAACACCCTTCGGCCGTCCACTCGTTCCTGCAGTATATGACAAATGAGTTATTGCCAGTTCATTGCCCGGATCAATCGGAGTCGGAAATCCTGCTGCCAGCAAAGCTGGCAGACTTTCAGATCCGATTTGTGCTCCCTCCATACAGACCAGGTGACGGACACTGCGCACCTGTGCCGCTGCCCTGCTGACTTGTTCCGCCTGTTCCTGCGTATAGATCACTACACTAGGTTGATGATCGTCTAAATAGTATTCTAAATCATCGGCAAACTGTACGGGAACTAATGAAGCAATTGCGCCAATTCGCCAACAGGCAAACATGGCAATCAAATAATCCAAACTATTGTGTGCAAAAATCGTAACTCTTTCTCTTTTGGCGATTCCAAGATAGTGAAGGGCACCGGAAAAGCGCTCCATCTGCTCTACTGCCTCGCTATAAGTTAGTTCCGTATTGCGATCCACCCAGCGAAAAGCAGTCTTATCAGGCTGCCTCATTGCACCGTGTAACAATAGTTGATGCATTAACAATATCATCAGTCCTTTCTATAACCAAAAAAGAAGCTCCGCACACCTTAATAAAGGTTGCGGAGCTTCTTTGCTCCCGATTTGAACTTAAACAAAAAGCTCCATAAACGATTATGTTTATGGAGCGCCATTGCTCATAATAACTATTATCATATACCAAAAATACTGCTCTTGCAAGCTGTTTTTTCCTACAGCTTCCGCTGCCTGCAAGCAGTCGTAGATTCAGGCATAAAACTGCCAACATCTACCGGTGTTTCGGCAAAATGCTTGCGCCCTGAAACAATGGAAGAAAGTTCACCGCTTTTTTCCGTAATATCATTAAAAACAACCATATAAATATGGGTTAGCAAAAATATCATAAATCCCCAGGCTATCACATGGTGTACAAAGTGCGTATTATATTCATTTCCCAACAAGTGATGAACAGGTCCAAAAATCGCCGCCAAAAAAGAGTTAGGCTGAATCATGCTGTACATAGCTAATCCTGATATCGCTTCCAGTACCATTAGAATGTAAACCATCACATACACCGTTGCCGCAAGGGGATTACGCAAATATAACCGGTGGCGAGTGCGGATCAATGAATAGTACGCAAGCATTTCCCCAACACTCTGCCAATATGCGCGGGATAAAAAGTTTGGATATAACCGGTTGCCGCGATAAGTAAAAAAGAGGTAAAAGCGCAATAGCACACAGGCGCAAAGAATAAATCCTGCCGTAAAATGCACTTGTCTGATGACTTCCATGGACAGCAGACTAACAACCGCCACTGTTGGTTCTTTTCCCTGAGTACCAATGAACATAGGATTGCCAATATATATACCGGTTAAAAACAGGACGACAATACACAGCGCCCATATCCAGTGGCAAAGGCGGAGCCCGATACTGAACAGACGGTAGGTGTCCAATGTCACTCACCTCCTATATATACGGATCTGTATGGACAAAAGAAATTTGCTCTCCCTCTGCATCATATAAGTGCGCTGCACAGGCCAGACAAGGATCAAAAGAATGGATAGACCGGAGAATTTCAAGCGGCTTTTCGGCAATTGTCACATTTGTATCTATCATTGAGCGCTCAAAAGCGCCATGCTGCCCCTGAGCATCCCGGGGACAGGCATTCCAGGTTGTTGGTACTACGGCCTGATAATTCTTAATAAGACCTTTTTCAATAACAATCCAATGCCCTAAAGAGCCCCTGGGGACTTCATGGACACCCACCCCCTGCGCTTTAGCAGGCCAGGTGCCAGGTTCCCATTTTTCATTGTTCATCACGGTTGTGTCACCGTTGCGGATATTTTGAACCAATTTATTGAAAAAATAGCGTTCCAGGGCCACGCAAACCTGACTCTCTAAGGCACGGGCAACGGTTCTACCCACAGTTGTCGGCAGCCAAACGTGCGGCGGCAGCTCAAACAGCTTCGAAGCAGCTTCAATCTGATCTACCATGAATGTTTCAACCCAGTTTGGCTGGATATGGCCTTGTTTCACTTTCGTATAGACAATAATATACCGTGCCAGCGGACCAACTTCTGCTGTTTTGCCGCGCCAGGTTGGTGTTTTCAGCCATGAGTATTTCCCTTGTTCATCAAGCTGCTTCCAATGTCGTCCTTCTTTCTGTCCGCTAAATTGAAAATGTCCTTCCGATACACCTTGCCAAGGGTGCAATTCTTGCGAACCCTCAGGATATTTATACCACGAATGATCCACTGCTTCTTTAATAACCGACATATCGGTCAAATCACCAGCTCCAAATGGATAAAATGTTGCTTTCTCAACTCCATCGGCAAAGTTTTCAACAATCCCATTGGAACGCAGCAATATTTTCTTGTAGAAATCATCAATTCCATTGAAGGTATGATCCGGATAATCGCCATAACCCAGCACCCGTTGTTTAGCTAACCCTCCGCCGTCCTTCCTTCCCTGCGACAAGTGCATATGGGCAATTGCCAGCACATCAGGCACATAATACTCTTCAACTAATGCATGGGTCATACTAATGCTATTATCGACCATCGCCAGTCGATTGCTATTAATGGGAGCATTCATATCATTCATGGATATTGCGCAGGGCATTCCGCCGACCGCATAATGGGGATGTGGATTTTTCCCGCCAAATACTACATGAGGCACCATAATATCGGTCTGCCGATCCAGCATTGTCAAGTAATGAGAGATTGCAATCAGATGTACTTCCGGTTGCAGCAAATCGTAATCGGGATGATCCCACCAATGAGCTGCAAAAATCCCCAGCTTACCACTGTCTACGATTTCTTTCACTTTTGTCCGAATCTCTGAAAAGTAATGAGCACTGGCCCGGGGTGTCTCCTTAGAGTATGCATTAAAATCATGCTTCAGAGGGTCAGCCACTTGTAAGCGATATTCAGCTAATATTTTTTCCTGCAACCGGGCTGCTGCTGCCGGATCAGCCTTAAGCGCCGCCACCGGACTAATCCAGTCAAGTGCATGCAGATGATAAAAATGCACTAAATGGTCATGTGCCATAATTGCACCGGCCATAATATTGCGGATGTAGTTGGCATTCCTCGGTATCTCAATGCCTAGTGCATCTTCTACCGCCCTTAGTGAAACATTGGAATGCTCTGATGTACATACTCCGCATATTCTTCCGGTAAATGCCCAGGCATCCCTTGGGTCCCGGCCTTTAAGGATAACTTCAATTCCGCGCCAGGCGGTACCGCTTGACAAGGCATCTTGAACCTTTCCATTGTCATCCAGCATCAATTCCAATCGCAAGTGTCCTTCAATGCGTGTAATCGGATCTACAACAATCCGTTTCATCTTATAGGTCTCCTCCGATCGTAGTGTTATTTCCATCGCTATTACGGTTCTGATTATCCTTATCATCAGAGAGTTTATGACGTAATATATTCGCTCCGGCATGTACTGCAATGCCAACTGCCGTTGCCCCGGCAGCAATCGCCCCGACTTGATCTGCATTGCTGATGGTATTAGGTGTCACCACGTTAGGCAATCTTTCAAAGAATGGATCATTATCCCAAAATCCCTTACTGCTGCAGCCGATGCAGGGGGAACCAGACTGAATCGGATAAGACAGACCTTGCCACCAGCGCATGTTGCCACAGGAATTATACGTCATCGGTCCACGGCATCCCATTTTATACAGGCACCAGCCAGCTTTAGAGCCGGCATCATCCAGACGCTCTACGAACATCCCCGAATCAAAGAAAGGACGACGATAACAAGTATCATGAATACGGTTGCCAAAAAATTGTTTTGGACGTCCTGCGCTATCAAGCGGAGGCAATTGGCCAAACAATATATAATGCATCACTACTCCCGTCATCACTTCGGGAATAGGCGGACAACCAGGGACTTTTACAATGGGCTTATTTGTTATTACATCACTTACAGATACTACATTCGTTGGATTGGGTTTAGCAGCCTGAATGCCCCCCCAGGCTGCACAGGAGCCGAACTCCAGAACCGCTGCAGCCGACTTCCCAGTTTCTTTTAGAGCATCAACATACGGAATGCCGCCAACCGTGCAGGTATACCCATCATGGTCAAGCGGTACTCCGCCTTCGGCGATAAGCAAATAATTCCCGCTATAATCTTTAATTATCTTTTCCCGGTGATGCTCAAGATCCATACCAGAGGCGGCTGACAATGTATCGTCGTATTCCAAGCTGATCATTTTAAGGATAACATCTGATGCCAAGGGCGCTTTTGAACGGATGAAAGACTCGGAGCAGCCGGTACACTCTAATCCATGCATCCAGATTACCGGAATTAGCGGACGCTCTTGTGCTCGCGCAATAACCTCTGGCAAAAGGTTATGGGATAGCCCCATTGCACCAGTCAGTGCAATACAGGTCTTCACAAAGTTACGGCGTGTCAGTTTTTGCCTCTGAAAAGCTTCCCAAAGTGATTGACCGTATATCATTCAAATCCCTCCTATAGCCAAAATTTTCTAGCTATTTATTTGCAAAATTCGCTAAATTACTACTAAAACCTTCTTTGCATTTAATGAATATTCAAAGAAAACGACTTTTGACTGCTACTCATTAAAAAAGACTTGGTGTTCACCAAGTCCTTTTTATTTAGTTTATTACTCAACTTTCTTAATCATGACTCGATTAGCAAAAGGACTGGCTCAATAAATTGAGCCAGTCCTTAAAATTCAGTCTTCACTGCAGCAGCATTTCCTTTCGCTGCCGTTTTATCAGCCTCGCAGATAATGCAATTGCACCAACTGCCAGCCCCAGAATAAGCCCGATCCAATAGCCTGTTGCACCATACTCAGTGTAATTGGCTAAAATAAAGCCCGTTGGCAAACCAATTACCCAATAAGAGATCATCGCCATAACAAAGGTCACCGTTACATCCTTATATCCGCGCAATACACCTTGAATAGGAGCTGCTAAAGCATCAGAGAGTTGAAAGAAAGCCGCATAAATCAGAAAATGCTTCGTTAACTGAAGTACTTCAGCATCTGTACTATACCAGGAGGCCACCTCCGCATTAAAAAGGAATAGCCCCACTGCACAGAACCCGGCTAGACTAACAGCCATAGCAAGACCTAAATATCCGTATTGCCGCGCATCTTGCAGACGTCTGGCACCAACCTCAAAACCGACAACGATAGTAAGTGCCATCCCAATACTGAGTGGCAGCATATAAACCAGGGATGCAAAATTCAGTGCCGCCTGATAGGCAGCAATCGTTACAGTACCGAATTTGGCCATGAGAAATGCCATCGCACCAAAAATACTCGTCTCACAAAAAATAGCCAGACCGATCGGTACGCCAATGCGAATTTGCTCTTTCCAAGCATGCATAGAAAGACGGTAAAGGGTAGCAAAGATGCGATATTCCCTAAACGGCGACATATAGCTGATAATAAAAAAGCTAACAATTGCGATGTACCAGTACGTAATTGCAGTTGCATATCCTGCTCCAACACCACCAAGTTTTGGAAACCCATGAACTCCAAAAATCAACAGGTAATTAAACAAAACATTAATGGGTAATGCGCTAAGTGTAATCAGCATTGTCACACGGGTATAGCCCAAAGTATCGATAAAACTGCGTAAAACTGTACATATAAAAAAAGGAACAATCCCTAATGCAAGGGCTTTTAAAAATTGATAAGCAATCGACTGAACAGCAGGCTCCAAATGCATGAGTATCAAAATCGGATTCACTGTAAAAATACCGCAGATAATAATTGTGACTGCTAAGGCAACAGCAAGATATACGCCTTGCAAGACGACGAAAGGGATCTCTGTTTTGCGCCCTGCACCATAGAGTTGAGCCATAATCGGCGTAACCGCTATGAGAATCCCATTAATTCCTGTAAAAATCGGCATCCAGATATTCGTGCCAATAGCTACTCCGGCCAAGTCATTTTGGCTGACATGGCCGGACATCATTGTATCAAAAAAGTTCATTCCACATAAAGCAAGCTGGGTGATTAAAATAGGCAGTAATATGATTAATAACTGCCCTGCTTTTTGCTGTAGCGAATGGGTTTGTTTCATCGTATCCCTCTAATCCGTGAGCTGCGTTAATGCTCACTGGCAGATTACTTGAATTTATATTTTTTTACGAAAGACTGCACCGCACGGGCCATTACTTTTTTACCCGAAATATCAGGGTGCAACCCGTCTTGCGCATATCTAACCGGTAATAAGCCCCGCTCATCTGCCAAACCGGCATAAATATCGACATAGTAAGGCTGCCTTTTCACGTATGCATTGACTTGTTGTAACTCTGTCTGCCAGTTATCAGCAGTTGGCTGATTAAATACCCGCTCTATCCTTTCAGGATTAACCGGTGGCAAGGTAAGAAAAATTGGCGTAATGCCATTATCCTGACATTTTTGTTTAATTAGGTCCAGTGATTCGATAACCTCACCTGCGGTAGTGCCTCCCCGGATACTGTTGCTGCCGCCTAAGATAAACAAATACTGTGGCTGAAAAGGCAAGACATCCCTTTCAAAACGTTCAGCCAGAGCCCATGCCGTATCACCGCTTTTGCCGAGATTTTTTACCGGAAAGGGTAGATAAGACGAGTAATCAAATCTTTCATCCGATGGCGGATTGGAAACAGCCCCTCCGCCATGGGTAATACTATCGCCAAAAACCGCCCATTTATGTGTTCCCGTTTTTACCTGGAAGGGAACAGCATCGGAATACCCACCAATAGCTTCCCCTTCACCATCAAAGGCAATTACCCGCCAATAGTATGTACCATCCACCCGGTAAGCTTCAGTGTCATAATAATCAAAACCTGACTCTGCCGAATAATTCCGGATGCGATAGCTCGAGGACATTGTCCCATGGGGATTCTCCGGCAGCCTGTTGGTAACTTCCACTTCATATCGCGCCGCATGTAATACTGGAATCCAGGCATAAACGGGATACAGAGGCGTAAGCACCTTCTTTTTTCCGTAAGTCGTCACTGCTGGATACTGGGGATTGACAATGCCATGGTCTAAAGGAACCGGAACAGAAAACCGTCCTACAGCCTTCTTATCCAGATCCAATGGACGAATTCGATAATATAATTTTTTGTCGGAGACTAATGTTGAATCAAGCTCGACACCTGGAGTATAAATTGCTGTCGTTTGATAGGCAATTTTATCTTGCGGTGCCTTCCGGTCTTTTAGCACCGGAACTGTAGCTACTTCCAGCTCGTACATGACAGCATCCTCGGCACTTGCCCAACGTAGTTGTATCTTATTTTCCTGTGCGTAGCCACTACTTGCACCGACACACAAGAACATGCATACTAGTAAAATTCGTAATATCTTCATCTTATCTCCTCCTTGCCAGCCTCTTGATCAGTATATCATATTACCGGGACTAACGTTTAACGTTACAGCATTTTTTGCAGGATCAAGTTGTTATTAGCTAACAAAATAAAAATAAGCAGAGAAAAAGCTTATTTTTCTCTGCTTATTTGAAATTACAGCTTTCTGCGTTAAACCTTAGATAAAACTTCTTTAGCCTTATGCAAATCCAAAGGTTTAATAATGTAATCCCTCGCGCCTGATTGTAAAGCTTCCATAATAATACTTTTTTGCGATAAAGCAGAAACCATAATAATTTTAGCTTGAGAATCGAATTGCAGAACCTCTTTTAGTACCGTAAGTCCGTCTATGTCGGGCATCGTAATATCAAGCAGCATCAAATCGGGCTTTAACTCTTGAAACTTCTTAATTCCTTCTATCCCATTTGCCGCTTCTCCGACTACAGTCGCACCGGAAGACTCTAGAATTTCGCGCAATCGCACTCTCATAAAAGCCGAGTCGTCAACGACTAGTACACGACAAGACATTATTAGCACCACCTTACAATAAGTGATGGCAACCTGGCAATCATAGGCAGCACCCTTAGACCCATAGCTTTGCGTCCTTACCTTTCGATAAGTTTGCCGATTCTGGTATTATCTGTAATCTATTATCCGGTCTTTAAAAGACAAAGTCAATTAATTTCTAAAATTTCTAAATTCAGTCTATTAAGCTTTACAAGTTAATGACTGCAGCAATAAGTTATATAGATCTTCTTTGCCGGGCTGCCGGGGAGTATTGACAATATTAGCTGCTTCACTGGCAATAGCAACAAACTTATGTAACTCTTCCTGCGAATAAACTTCCCTACTTGGCAGCAGCCTGCTCATTAACACTTTCATTTCATCCACTGTCTTTAGCCCTAATGCAGCTAAAACGGCTTCTACCTTTTGCGGTACCACCGGTTCATTAAAGCGCAGATATTCTCCCAGCAGCAATCCATTGGCTCTGCCGTGAGGAACCTGATAAAAATAAGTGAGAGAATAGCCTAAAGCGTGAACAGCCGTCGTTCCCGTCTGAGCAATGACAACGCCCCCCAACAGTGAGGTATACAGCAATTCTTCCCGCACGGATATGTCAAACTCTCCTAAAACCAAAGCATTGCAAGCCCGCCCAAAGGAGCGGATGGCTTCAAGAGCCAGACAATCGCTTACCGCTGTTGAACGTTTAGACAGATACCCTTCAATAGCGTGGGAAAGCGCGTCAACCGCAGTATTAACAGTAACCGCTCTGGACTGAGTATGAGTATAGCGGGCATCAAGAAATGCGATTTGCGGAAAAATACGAACATCAGAAAAGCTGCGTTTCGTCTGACGCTCGCTATCCGTCAAAATCGAATAGGGTGTAACTTCGCTGCCGGTCCCTGCTGTGAGCGGAATTGCCGCTATCGGCAGCGGAGCGGCTTGAAAATCTCCTTTCTACAGCTCAGAGGCACTAATGAAATTTACTGCAAGCACAGCAATCGCTTTAGCAGCATCTAAAGGAGACCCTCCCCCAATCGCGATAATCATGTCGGGCTTAAACCGCCGGGCTGCTGCTCCACCTGCTTCAACCACCGCGAATGTCGGGTTCTCTTCAATCTGGTCAAATAATTCCCAGACAATCGCCTGCTCATCGAGCACAGTGGTAACATCTGCTAATGCGCCACTGGCCTTAGCAGAATTACGCCCCGTAACAATCAGTGCCTTTTGGCCCAGCTTGCCGAACTCTTCTTTATTGCCCGCAACGCAGCCAACCCCTAACAGAACTTTTGTTGGCATTAAAAATTTGAACTCCATGTTATACCCTCCCTTTATAAGTTGAGCATCTGCCGGATAGCGGCAATATGCTTAATTTTATACCATTCACCAATTTCCTTCCCCTTTAGGTCCTTAGGTACCGCCTCACCCGGCAGCAGCGAGATAGCAGCTTGCAGTGGGCCTAATTCAGGTACATTCAAGCGCACTCCTTTTGCAAGGATATCAAATTCGCTTATACTAAGTGAACCACGCCTTAACTGATTAATTGCGGCCACCACATTTTCCGGGGTAGGCTGTGACAGCAGCCCTTTTATCTTACCGGCCATAGCTGCCGCCTCTACCCAGTCTCCAGGTAAAGTCATACTGTGGTTCCATCGCAGCAAAGTTTCTTTGCTTAAGGTAAAACCCAAAGCTGCAAAACGCAATTTGGGCTCGTGTGTTGCCTGGGCAGCCAGGTCCAGCTGTTCCATAGTCTCGTCAAACACCGGACTAGACAATTCCGCAATTTCCGGAAAGGCAATTTGCAGCAAATCGGCCTTATGCAGCACCTTGAAAAAGTCTGCAGGGAGCCGGGCTCCCTCCAGCACCTTAGTCAATTCGGCTATCAGCCTCTCGGAAGGTTCTTCCGCAAGCTCATCGCGAACAGCTCTGGCGAGAGCCAGCGTATTTTCTTCTACCGTAAAGCCCAAACGGGCTGACTGTCCTGCCAACCGCAAAGCCCGCATCGGATCATCCGAAAAGTGCCCGCTCGTTGCCCTCAATATACCGGCCTTAATATCCTGGCGCCCCTGAAAAGGATCAATCAACTCTCCGGTTAAACAATCTACTGCCATCGAGTTCACTGTCGTATCCCGCCGATATAAATCATCCTGGATTGTTACTTTGGGATTGGATGAAATTTTAAAACCTTTATAGCCGCTGCCCTCTTTCCGCTCAGTCCGTGCAAAAGCGACTTCACATTTCTTACCATCAATCAACAGGCGAAAAACCGGGAAACTTTTGCCGATTTCTTCTACTTCAGGAAAAAGTACCTTAAAGTTTTTCTTTACCATACCTGCGACACAAAAATCGATATCTTTCGGAACAACTCCCATTAAGGTATCACGAACGCATCCGCCAACCCGATAAACTCGCCCACCGTTTGCGGCTACTGTCTCAGCAAAAGTTTGCTCTGTTAACATTTATCCTGCCACCTCTTTACCCAGGGCGTATCTGCTGACTGTCTTGACCACCCACTGACGGTGGCGAAAAATCACTCGTCATTGGTCAGTGCTCTAGGTTGCAGACACGTCCTAGTTTTCTGTCACTTTTTCTTGTTTAATCAATAGCCTGTCCAGCATTCCTGTTGTCAGGTAAACCCCTATAAAGACTGATAAGCCTCCGAGCACCTGGGCAAGCGTTATTCGCTCTCCAAGTATTACACTGATTATCGCCGTAAAAACAGGAATTAAATTAAGGAAAACACCACACTTACTGGTGCCAATTGCCTTGACGGACAAGTTCCAGAATACAAAGGAACATACAGAGGGGAACAGAATGATGTAAAGAATCCCGCCTAATGCTAATGGCTTAATAGCAGCAAAATTGATCCCCTGTGAAACAGCAAACGGTGCCATCAATAATACGGCTATTGCCGACGACACTGCGGTGGCGGTAATTGGCGGAGTTTGTATTTTTTTACTGATCAGCGAATATGCCGTCCAAATAAGAACTGCTGCCAGCATGAGTAAATCGCCTTGGTTGTAATTTGCCTGGAGTAAGCGGGCTAATTCCCCGTTTGTCAAGATAATAAGCACACCGGTAAGAGAAAGAAAAAAACCTGCCGCCTGTAATCTTGAAACCCGCTCACCTGTAAGAAAAACGGAAACTAAAACAATAATACCCGGGTTTAAAGCACTTACCAGCGCAGCATTCGTTGCTGTTGTATAGGCCAACGCCGAGTAAAGCAGCAGATTATAGCCGATAATCCCGAGAACCCCCATACTGGTTAATAACAGCCACTCTTCTTTGATCGATTTCCATTCCATTTTTTCGAAGTAATAAGCTATAGGAAACAAGAAAAAAAGTGCTAATACCCATCGCGAAAAAGTAATCCATAAAGGAGTTATTTCAGAAATAACATATTTGCCAAACACATAATTGCCGGCCCAAAACAAATTACAAAGTACCAGTAAAATCAATATCTGCCAGTTTCTCATATGTCTTGCCTCACTTGTCTTGCTTGTTTTAGTGCATACCAGCCTGTCGTCTTATCAGTAAAGTGCTGTAAAAATAATATGTACAGGCTATAATAACCAACGCCGCCCCTGCGAATACAGCTGTAAAGCCCATGGTCTGTGCCACAATTCCCAGCACGGAAGCGCCAAGAGCATTGCCAATATCGCCAGCTCCCGACAGAATACTAAGTGCAGTTCCTTTGTTGGCAGGATTGACGTGCTGCACTAAATATCCGGCTAACGTTGGATAAACAATTCCGAATCCGAAACCAATTAAAATCCCTGCTACAGCATAGGTACCTATAGATGGCAAAACTGCCAGCAGGAGCGCACTAAGCGCATTGAGCAGGCTGGCACCAATCGAGGTTCGTTCCGGTCCCCAGCGGCTATTGATAGCTTGAACCCCTAGTCGTGCGCACACTACGGCAATACTGAAGGCTACAAAAAACACAAAATAATGAGTAATCCCCTGTGCCAGCGATAAAAGAGGTACAAAGGTAAAAGCTGTTCCCAGCGCAAAATTGGAAGCAAAGAGGCAAACAGAAGGAGCTAATACTACTTTTGTTGTTAAAACTGTCCGAAAGGGTGCCCGCAGGTCACTCTCACAGCGCGGTACCGGTTTGGAGTAAGCCTTCATAAACAGCAGTGCCCCCAGTACGGCAGTCAGACTAATTGCAATTACCGGTGTAAATCCCAAGCTGCCATAGACAAGAGGAGCAACGCTTGTACCAATCCCCAAACCAATCATCGTAAATAAGGAAAAATAAGCAATCGCTGCTGAAGTATTTTCCGGTGTTTCCACGCAGCTGGCAAAGGTAATGGACCCGGTTCCATAAAAAGCCATCGCAATTCCTTGATAAAAGCGCAGTAATAGAAGCGGCCAAAAGCTAGTCGTCCATACAAAAGCGGCAATGCCAATAAGCGTCAAAATCTGGCCAAAAAGAATTGTCCAGCGGCTGCCACGTAAGTCAACACTCATCCCTGACCAGGGTCTGACTACCAAAGCGCCAAGGGAAACAATCCCCATAATAAAACCAATTTCCGATTCGCTTAGTCCTTGCAGTTTAAAATGGACAGGTAAAATGGGAGCCAACAAATTAGTGCTGAAAACAGTCAGCATCTGTACAAAAGCAATACTTTGAAATTGCCTGTTTGAAAATAGTTGTACCAGGACGGACATTTTTTTCGCCTCACAATAAATAGGCTAATAGAAGATTAAAATTTAATTATATCTCCATATTCTTTAAGTTACAACAAACAACCTTGCCACTATCCTACTCAAATCAGAACAAAAAACCCGCATTTTGCGGGTTTTTATACCTATTACCTTATTTTTTCCTTTAATCTAAATCGAAAATCTTTCCGGGGTTTAAGATATTGTTAGGATCAAATGCCTGCTTCATAGCTTTCATCAGTGTCAGCTCAACTGGATCAATTAGACCGGCTAAGTGCGCCTTGCGCTTTAAACCGATACCATGTTCTCCTGATAAACGGCCTCCCAAACGATAAACCTCTTGATATAGTTTTTTTCGAAACTCGACTAGTGCATCTTCCCATTCCGTAAGCGCTACCCGATTAGGCATGATGCGCAAATGCAGATTACCGTCACCGGCATGACCGGCTATGCGAAACTCAAATCCGGCAGAAGCAATAAAGGTTTGAAAGCTCTCAATAAACGGCAGAACGGAATGAACAGGGACGACAATATCCTCCGATACGCTAACTGGCTTTTCGGCTTGATTAGCCTTTCCCCACATACGCCTGGCCTGCCAAATGCGAGTCCCATCCGTTTCAAAAAAAGCAATATGCTCTACTGTGCCGAGGATTTGTGTGAGGAGCTTATATTTTATCTGTAGTTCAGCCTGATCCTGTGCTTCTATCTGAATAATCAGCGCATCACCCTTATGTCCTTGTAAAAGCAGCTCCTTACGGTAACGCTCAAGCGCAAAAACAGTGCCGCGATCCATTAGTTCCAATGAAATAATATCAGGTACTTTCTTATCCAGAATGGCGGTAACTGCAGCCAGTGCAGCCGCTAAGTCAGCAAATACAGCTACATAATTAACAATAATGGGCGCCAGTGGCTGCAGCTTAAGAGTAGCCCGCGTAATGATGCCCAGCGTCCCTTCCGAACCTGCAAATATTTTTACCAACCCGTAGCCGGTCGAATTCTTTTTCAAATGACCGCCTAAAGTGGCAATCTCTCCCTGGGCGGTTACGATTTCCAGTTCGTATATCTGGTCAGCAGTTACTCCATACTTGACTGCTAAATTGCCGCCGGCATTCGTAGCAATATTGCCGCCAATAACGCATTCGTCGCTGCTGCAGGGATCTCCGGCGTATAACAGCCCCTGCTGATAGGCAGTTTGTTGTATTTCAATAGTGGGTACCGACGATTGAGCAATTAGATATTTCTCGGATTTATTAATATGCACGATGCGATTCATCCGTCCAAGATCAAGTAGAATTCCTCCATAAACTGCTACGGCACCACCGGCAAGTCCGGTGCCGCCGCCGCGAGGTGTAACAGGAATTCTTTCACGGTTGGCAACCTTAATAACAGCCGCAACGTCCCTTGTATCAGCAGGATACACCACAACCTCCGGCAAATAATGCCTTCCTGACTGCGTTCCCGCATCATAGCCATATTTCCCGGGAATAGAAGAGGCGCCGATCAGGTATTCACTGCCGACTATTTCTGCCAATTCCTCAATTATTGAGGGAGATACAATCCCGTACTGCTTCATCAGTTCCCCTCCCTTCCTGATAGTGTCTTGACAAAGTTGTGAATTAGAATTAGACAGTGTAGATTTTTTTGCAATGCAAGGCGGAGGAGTCCGCGCATATCGAGAATATGTAAGGCGACGACAACGCAGCAGTGCGGAAAAAGATACGCTGGCTAAACTAAGATTTAACTTGGTCAAGACACTAATTGCTGCAGCCGCTCTAATGCTGCAACCAGCGTCTCTGCCTGTTTACAAAAAGCAAACCGTAAAAAGGAACGGTCCTTCGACTCAGGCTGAGTATAAAAGCCCGATACCGGCACAGCTGCCACGCCAACCTGCTTAACCAGCAATCTCGCAAACGCCAGATCATCCTGACGGGAGAACTGATCAAAGCGGGCAATAATAAAATAACTGCCCTCCGGTCTCAGACAAGAAAATCCTAAACGATTCAAGCCTGCTAACAGCAAATCACGCCTCTCCTGGTAGGTCCTGCGCAATTCCTCATAATAGCTTTGAGGTAAACAAACTGCCGTAACAGCAGCCGTTTGCAGCGGGGCAGGCGCACTGAGTGACAAGTAGTTATGCGTAATTTTAATCGCCTGCGTAAACACCGGCGGAGCAATTACATACCCCAACCGCCAGCCGGTTATACTGTAGGTTTTTGATAAGCCATTAATCAGTATCGTTCGTTCCCGCATACCGGGCAGAGCCCATAATCGTACTGGAGCAAGTCCGTCAAAGAAAATTTCGTCATAAATTTCGTCGGTAAGAGCCACCAAATTATACTTAAGACAAACCTCGGCAACACCCGCTACCTCTTCCTTCGAAAAAACTCTTCCAGTAGGATTATGAGGACAATTAAAAATAACCGCTTTTGTCCGGGAAGAAACAACTTGTTCCAATAATCCCGAATCAAGCTTAAACTCCGGCGCTTCCAGCTTGACGGGCACAGGCCGGCCGCCGGCTAAGATAACCCCCGGTGCATAAATGGTAAAAGCAGGCTCTATAATAATGACTTCATCTCCGGGATTAATTACTGCCAGTAAGGCTGCCGTCATTGCCTCGGTAGAGCCGCAGCAAACGGTGATTTCCGTATCCGGATCAACGCTTATACGATGCTCCTGTTGTATCCTGGCCGCAATGCCTTCACGCAATTCTTTTACGCCATGGGAGAGTGCATATTGATTCAGATCAGCCTCAATAGCCTGAGCAGCGGCCTGCTTCACAACGGCCGGCGCCGGAAAATCCGGTGTCCCTCCTGCCAGATTAATCGCCTTATGCTGTGCAGCCAGAGCGGCGATTTCACGAAATACAGTCAGCTGAATTTGTCCGGTTCTGGCTGCTAAAAGAGACTCTGTCATACTAGAAGCGCTCCTTTTTGTACGCCTGTTTAATCCGCTCCAAGGCTTCGCGCAGCACTTCACGGGAGCAGCCAAAATTCAGACGCATAAAGCCTTCCCCCTGTTGACCGAATGTAGCACCATTATTGAGTCCCACTTTGGCTTCATTAGCAAAAAAACTGCCAAGTTGATCTGCTGTAAGCCCAAGCTCACGGCAATCGAGCCAAGCGAGGTAAGTACCTTCAGGCTTCTTGATTTTAATTTTCGGTAATTTTTCAGCAACAAAGCCGGTTAAAAAATCGGCATTTCCTTCCAGATAAACTAACAACTGCTCCAGCCAGGGTTCGCCATAAAGATAAGCCGCTTCCTGCGCTGCTATACCGAAAACATTATTCTTTGCAATCCCCAGCGTCTGCACGCTGTCCGTAAATTGCTTACGTACTTCCGCATCAGAAATGATCACAGTTGATGTATACAAGCCTGCAGTATTAAAGGTTTTACTAGGTGCCATGCAAGTAATAATCCGGGCAGCTAATTCTTGTGACAGCGAACTCAATGGGATATGACGATGCTCTTGTAAAATCAAGTCACTATGAATTTCATCGGACACAATTAGCAAATTATTTTGCAGGCAAATAGCAGTTAATTCTTTTAATTCTTCTTTAGACCAAACCCTTCCCACCGGATTATGGGGATTGCAGAAAATAAGCAGCTTTGCATCTTTCGCTTTGCGGGCGAGATCGTCAAAATCAATCCGGTAGTTTCCACCTTCATTGATAAGCGGATTCTCAATAATCTGCCGCCCATTGCGTTGTACTGATGAAAAAAATGGTGGATAGACCGGCGGTTGTATAATAATTTTATCTCCTGGCTGCGTAAAAGTTTGGATTGCAACGGATAGAGCTGTAACAACGCCGGGTGTACTCACCATCCACGCCTCATCCGGCTCCCAGTTATGCCGCTTCTTCAGCCACCCCTGTAGTGCCTTAAATCCTTGATGCCGGGGTGAAGGATAACCAAAAACGCCATGAGCTGCCCGCTTTTGAATGGCTTCCAGCACTGGAGCAGGAGCAAGAAAATCCGTATCAGCCACCCATAAAGGCAACACGCCTTCGGCTCCGAACAAAAAATCAGCATCATCCCATTTTACGCTGCCTGATTGATGACGGTTAATTTTCGTATCAAAATGATTTGCTGTCAAAATAATGACCACCTTTCCATATATATGTTAGTTAGATTAATTACCTGGACGAAGCTCTTCTTTCCATGCGGTATATTTTTTTTCAAGCCTCACCAGTGTATAGTTTGCAAAATAGCCAATGACAGACATAAGTAAAATTGCCGCATACATCCGGGGAATTTGAAATTTCTGCTGAGCATCAAATATTAAAAAACCCAAACCGGCTTTTGCTCCTACCATTTCTGCTGCAATCAGCAAGAGAATGGCTGAAGTAGCGCCTAACCTGGCTCCCGTGAATATTGATGGTAATGCCGCCGGGAGTACTACCTTACGGGAAATAACCAGTTGTGAGGCCCCCATGGAACGGGCCGATTTAATCAGCAGAGGATCTACATTTTTTACACCGGAAATCGTGTTAAGCAAGATCGGCCATTGGACACCCCAAAAAATAATAGCAGCCTTTGACATCTCTCCAATTCCAAAAAACAGAATAAATACTGGGAATAAGGCCAATGCCGAAGTTTGGCGAAAAGCCTGCAGTAAAGGATCAGCAAAGCGCTCCACTCTGCTGAACCAGCCGATAAGCAGTCCTAACGACACGGAAACCAGGAGCCCGAGTGTAAAGCCGGTAAGTGTCCGGCGCAGACTGATTGCCAAATGCTGAAATAATTCGCCTGTTTGCGCCATCTTTATGATAGCCTGAATAACGTGCGACAACGGCGGGAGAAAAAATGGATCAACAAAGCCAAAGCGCGGCAGGGCCTCCCAAAGAGCCAGAAAAAGAAATATTGCCAGCAGTCGCTGTAGTGTAAATAGTGTTTTCCAAATGACATCATGAAACATGTTCTTCCTCCATTCTAGCAGACTCTACAAAGAATTGTGAGAAAATATAAGGCGGATACTTTTCACCGAAATGAAAAGTATCCGCCTTCAGTTACCTGATCAGCGCTAAACGGCACAATGAAATTTGGTAATATGGTATCACAATAGCATTTATCATGTCAATCATGATCTTCTACAATTTCTTCTTGACACGGTTTCAGCCAATGTGCTAGGATGAGAACAATTCAAGCAACCCTATAAATAATAGTGCTAAGCTATTGGCTGATTAGACGATCAAATCTAAAGGCTAAGATTCCCTTCAAGGGCAATCTTAGCCTTTTATTATTTTGAAAGGAGGTTTTACGATGACACTTTTGCGCTACACTGTTTTTGCAATTGGACTATTTCTAGCAGGTATTCTCATTTTGTATTCCGGCTTTAACCGCGCTCCCTTCAGGCAAACTCCTAACCATGGTCATCCGACACAGCATGGTCAGCTGCTGCCTGAACAAACGCAAACTGCGTCAGTGCTTTGCTCTCTATAAAGTAAATAGGGCTCATGAGTAAATTGCCTATTTCAAGGAGGTACTAACATGAATCATTACAAAACTCTATCATGGGTGGCACTTCTGATCAGCCTTATGCTCTTAGCCTTGCCGAAAATAATTCCGGTTTGTACAGGACTTACCGGCAGCTCACAGCCTATGCTCTGCCATTATGCTTATCAGGCTGAGTTTATCGTTACCCTGCTGGCAGTCATTTTCTCAGGCAGCCTCTTTGTGCTGACCGGCACAGAAGCTCGTTTACTGAACGGTATCGTTATTTTGCTTCTGGGAAGTACCATCCTCCTGTTGCCTCAACCTTGGGTTATCGGCATATGCCCCGATGCCGGCGCCTGCCACAAAACTACATTTTTCGTTACACTCGGCGGTGGCTTATTTACAGTAACGGGCGCCTTGCTTATCTGGTTGCAGGTTCGCAACTCCCGGGAGGACGGCTAAATGACTTTTTTAATTTGGAAAAGCCTGCTCCACCGTAAGCTGCAAGCATTGTCCATTATTATAGCGATAGCCATTAGCATCGCCATTATTTTTTGCATAACCGCTCTTTACAAAGGTATTCATTCAGGCATGGAAATATCCAGGCAGCGCATGGGTGCTGATATTGTGATTATACCAGGTGGGTTAACAATCGAGCCCAGTCTTTATTTATTCGGCGGAGCAATTGCCAATACTTATATGCCGAAAGACACCCTCGATGCCGTAAGAAGTATTCCGGGTGTCACAACTGCGACACCCCAGTTTTTCACTAATACGCTGACGGCAGACTGCCATGATATCGGTACTAATAACCGGATGCTGGGTTATGATCCGGCAAGTGACTGGATTGTCGGACCATGGCTTAAAAAGATACACAAAAACGAATTAAGTGCAGATGAAGTGATCCTCGGGGCCAAAATTCCCACCTGGGTTAAAAATAAGATTGCGATTCTCGGCAAATGGTACAACATCGTCGCTATTGCTGAGGAAACGGGTACAACTCTGGATTATTCCCTATTTGTTAGTATGGACGAGGCCCGGCGGGTAGTCAGTGCCAATAAGCAGTTAAAACCGGTGTGGGAGAAGCAGGGGCCTCCCGAGGGGCTCATATCTGCCGTTCTGGTAAAAGTCAGTGACACTGCCAATGTTAACGAAATTGTGAGCACAATTCAGCAAGTTGGCTACGTTCAGACCATTGTGGCAGCAGAGGTAAAGAAACGCATTAATGATCAATTTGCGGTGCTGCTGCTGCTTTTAGGCGGTGCAGCCGCGCTGACTGCTATCGCATCACTTTTTCAGCTCTTTTCCCGCTTTTACACATTGACGTGGGACCGGCAAGCCGAGTGGGGCCTCTATTTAGCTATTGGAGCCTCCGTCCGTGATATAACCTACATTATTGTCGGTGAGGCAATTTTCATAACGCTTGCAGGAGGACTTACCGGCCTTATTCTGGGTGAAGCCTTATATCAGACAGGGCTGATTGTTCTCGCTGCCTATCAATCCTTTCCCTTCATAGCACCTTCTTGGTTCTTCCTGACCTTGCTGTCCCTCACCCTTACCGGAGTTTATATGCTGATGGGAGCACTGGCTGCCTGGTTACCATCATACCGGGGACGGCAAATTGATCCAAGTACGACTATGACCCGGGGTGAATTCGATTAAGGAGGGGAACATATGGGACATTTGCTGGAAATTCAACAGATTACAAAGGTCTATGGCACAGATACCATTCTATCAGATATTTCCCTGACGCTGGAAGCCGGAAAAGCGCTGGCACTTACCGGACAATCAGGCAGCGGGAAAACCACCTTACTCTCGATCATCGGCTTGCTGCAGCAGGCAACATCCGGCAAAGTGGTTGTAAATGGCCGTGATATAACAAAGTCCTCTGCCGAAGAACAAGCGAAATTACGGGCCCAGTATTTCGGCTTTGTCTTTCAGCGTTCCCGCCTTGTATCTTCGCTCACAACGCTGGAAAACGTGATGCTTCCTGCCTGGTTTGCCAGGTCCGGCAAAGACGCTGAAAAATACGCCCGCAGTTTATTAGCCAGGTTTGAACTGACACACCGGATGAATCACCGGCCGCAGGAACTCAGCCTGGGCCAGATGCGCCGGGTGGCCTTAGCGAGAGCCTTAGTACTTAAACCTGCAATATTGCTTGCTGATGAACCAACAAATGATCTTGACCCGGCACTGGCCGCCAGCGTTGCCGACTCCTTACTGCAAGCACGTACCAATGGCAGCAGCGTTATTATCGTCACTCACGACCCGCATTTAGCGGCCCGGGCAGACTTTACCGTGCATTTGCACCAGGGCCGGTTATCTGCAGCGAGCTGCACCGGACAAGCGGCAGCAGCCAGCGGCTAAAAATAAAAAAACGTATTACCTGCGCATATTCAGGTAATACGTTTTTTATTATAGCTGAGTTAAAATTACCGGCCCTTCTTTCGTTACCGCAAGCGTATGCTCATATTGGACGCAGATCGAGCCGTCAATTGTCCGGGCCGTCCACCCGTCGGGATCTGTTTTCACCTGCCACCGCCCCATGGTGATCATCGGCTCAATCGCAATTGTCATGCCCGCTTTAATTGGCGCGCCCTTGCCTGCATGACCATAATGAGGAATTTCAGGATCTTCCCATAGTTCCCGCCCCACACCATGACCGCAGAAGTCCCTTACTACGCCATACTTCAGGCTTTCCGCATACGTTTGAATAACATGCCCGATATCACCGATGCGCTTGCCCGGCTGAGCCTGCTCAATGCCAAGAAATAAACATTCCTTGGTTACTTTCATCAGCTTCTCAATTTCAGGCGATACTTCCCCTACCGCATACGACCAGGCAGAATCACCATGATAACCATTCACCTTCGCACCAATATCAATGGTTATGACATCCCCGTCTTGCAGCGGCTGCCCATTCGGTATCCCATGGCAGATCACATCATTCACTGACGAACAAATAGAAGCAGGAAAGCCGTGATGGCCTTTAAAGCTGGGAATGGCTCCTTTTCTTCTGATGTAACCTTCTACAAGTTCATCCAATTCGAGAGTGGATACTCCTGCCTTTATTCTTTCACCAAGAAGCGCATGACACTCGGCCACAATCAATCCGGCCTCACGCATGATTGCTAATTCTCTTGCTGATTTAAATATAATCATAGTTCCCCTCCAACTTTACTCTTACGGTATATAATATATAGTCACCCCTCCTAGTGTACACCATCTTTATTTTGAAATGCGAGTAAAATACACATTTTTAGCAAAACATTTTCTTTTTGAGCTTGCTGTATTCGCGCTGTACATACTCTTCAGCATCTGCCTGGTCATCAATTTTTTCAACCTTAACAGCACAATACTTATATTCCGGTGTTTTAGAAATAGGATCAAGATGGTCAATCGTCAGCTCATTGCAGGCACCAATCCACCAGTGATATGTCATGTAAACAGCGCCGGTATTTACCCGTTCAGTACTCAGCGCTCTGGCGATAACTTTACCCCTCCGCGAAGATACCCATACCAGTTCCTGATCTTTAACACCTAGCTTCATCAAATCAGCAGGGCTGATCTGAATAAATCCTGGTTCATCGGCCAGTACCTGCAGGGCTGCGCAGTTACCTGTCATGGTTCGTACCGAATAATGACCAATTTCCCGCACAGTACACAGGATTAAGGGATAGTTCTCATCAGGGCGCTCTTTCGGTGCACGGTATTCTGCCGCAAACAACAGTCCTTTGCCGCTTGGCGTATCAAATTTATTTCCTTCGTACAAATACGGTGTGCCGGGATGGCCAACAGTTGGGCACGGCCACTGAATACTCCCCTGCTCTTCGAGCCGCTCATATGTCACGCCTTCATAAATAGGGCATAATAGACGCAGCTCTTCCCAAATTTCTTCAGTCTTATTATAGTGCATGGGGTAACCCATCGCAGTTGACATAAGCGAAATAATCTCCCAGTCAGGCTTTACATCCCCTTTGGGTTCGACTGCTTTATTAAATTTCTGAAACCCGCGGTCAGCTGAGGAATACACGCCCTCATGCTCTCCCCAGGATGTGGCCGGGAAAATAACATCGGCATGAAGAGCCGTCTTGTTCATAAAGATATCCTGCACAATCACCAGTTCCATATTATCCAGCGACTCCCGGACTGCTGCCGCATCGGGATCGCTCTGTACCGGATCTTCACCGAAGATGTAATATGCCTTCAGCTTGTTTTCTTTAACAAGATGTGGCACCTCGGTAAGATGATAGCCCTGTTTATCCGGTAAAGACACGCCCCAGGCTTTTTCAAATTTAGTTCTGCTTGCTTTATCTTTTACAGGCTGATAGCCAGGAAACATATTAGGCAATGCCCCATGATCACAAGCTCCCTGCACATTATTCTGTCCCCGAACCGGCCCCACTCCCACATTGGGGCGTCCCAGATTGCCGGTAAGCAGCGCCAGCGACGACAGCCCTTTGACTACATCCACCGCCTGCCCGAATTGGGTCACTCCCATTCCCCAGAGAATAAAGGCACTGGGAGCTTTCGCATACATGCGAATTGCCATACGGATGTCATTAGCCGGTATTCCCGTAATTTTTTCAACATATTCCGGAGTATACTTAGCTACCGTTTTCTTATACTCCTCAAACCCTTCCGTATAATTGGCTATGTAGTCTTTTTTAATCAAGCCTTCCTCAATTAATACATTGCCAAAAGCATTTACCAAAGCCATATTCGTACCATTTTTTATCGGCAGCCATAAGTCGGCAACCCGGGCCTGCTCGGTAAAACGGGGGTCAGTTACAATTATTTTGGCCCCCTTTTCCTGCGCTTTCAAGATACGACGGGCAACTATCGGGTGGGAGTCTGCCGCATTATAGCCAAAAATAAATACACATTTCGTGTCTTCAATCTCAGGAATAGAGTTGGACATAGCGCCATTTCCCAGAGTTGCTGCCAGCCCAGCCACAGAGGAACCGTGACATACGCGGGCACAATGGTCTATATTGTTCGTTCCTAATGCAGCTCTCACAAACTTTTGCATGACATAGTTCGCTTCATTACCCGGTCCCCGGGCTGAACCCGTAGCCATAATAGCATCAGGGCCGTATTGCTCTTTTATCTTTTGTAGTCTGGAAGAGGCAAATTCAATTGCTTCCTCCCAGGATACTTCTTCAAATTGCTCCGAACGAGTGCGCCTGATCAGCGGTTTGGTCAGCCTTGCCGTCAGTCGCTTGGTATCTTTCAAAAAATCCCACCCATAATAACCCTTTAAACATAATTCGCTTTCATTGGTACGTCCCGGCCCTGGCTCAGCGCCAATAATACTGCCGTTTTCTACGGAAAGATAAATTTGGCAGCCGCTGCCGCAATAGGGACATACAGTTAACACTTTCTTCGCCATTTTACAACCTCCATCTGCAAATAGGTCTGCTAGTTTGACCCAATCGTATTGATTGCTCCCAGAGCTGCCTTCAGGCGCTTATTCCGCAAGCGTCCAGCTATTTGCGCTCCCTCGACTCTGTGCAGCGCTTTTGTCGGACATACTTTTATACAGGCCGGTCCACTATCGTTCTTCACACAAAGATCGCACTTTAGCGCTTCAACTCTCGTATTGGTTTCGTCTGTATCAGAAACAATCAGTTCAATTGCTCCGTAAGGACAAGCTATTAAACAGGCCTTGCAGCCCACACACCGCCCCTCAACAACTTGCACCGAATTGCCGCTTTGCACAATGGCCCGAACAGTACAGGCTCTCGCACAGGGGGCGTCTTCACAGTGCCGGCACTGCACCGGCATACTGACTTTAGCCGTTTTAACTACTTGCAGTCTGGGAGAAAACGTATCTGTGGTCAAATGGTCAAGTGCATTTTCACCGGCATGAGCCATCGCACAGGCAACTTCACAGGTACGGCAGCCGATGCATTTTTTCGGGTCTGCCACTACAAAATCATTCATATTCCTACCTCCCCATCATTCTAGGCAGCATAATATCAGCTATTTAGCCTCGTGCCGATTTTTTCTGTCTCCATAGTGAGTGTGCAATAGCTTATGGGCATGATGCCCCAGCGGCTCACCCAGAAATTTTTCATATACTTCTTTAATTGCCGGGTTATCGTGAGACTTGCGAAACTTCTGTTCTTCATCATGGTGGTACATACTGGAAGCCCGCAGCTCCCGGGCTGTTATCTGGTCTTCAGGCAATAGCAGCTTAGGCTGGCCCCCGCCACTGATACATCCTGACGGGCAGGTCATTACTTCCATAAAATGAAAATCCGCTTTTCCGTTTTTTAACTCTTCCAGCAATGGTATTGCATTTTTAAGGCCTGCGACAACTACTGTCTTCAGTTGTACCGGACCGGCATTGATTGTTACTTTCTTAATACCTTGTCCACCACGTACTGTGGTCACATTAATATCAGCCAGCGGCTTGTGGGTTATGAGCTCATAGGCTGTGCGAATGGCGGCTTCCATAACGCCGCCGGTAACACCAAAAATATGACCGGCACCTGAATAACAGCCTAGTGGATCATCAAAGCTTTCTTCCGGCAAGCTGTTAAAGTCAATGCCCGCCTCTTTAATCAAATAGGCTAATTCCCTAGTCGTCAATACTGCATCTACATCGCGAAAACCGCTAGACTGCATTTCCGGCCGAAGTGCTTCTGCTTTTTTACACGTACAAGGCATTATTGCTACACTATAAACTGCTTCAGGAGCCACCGAATCAAGTGCTGCCCCATACGTTTTAAACATGGTTCCAGCCATCTGCTGCGGTGATTTGCAGCTGGACAGGTGCTTTATCAGTTCTGGATACTCATCTTCGACATATTTTACCCACGCCGGGCAGCAGGAAGTGAACATCGGTAAAGCTTCCCCTTGCGTAATGCGCTTAACTAATTCATTGCCCTCTTCCATGATGGTTAAATCAGCAGCAAAATTCGTATCATAAATCCGCTTAAACCCTAAGCGCCTGAGAGCAGCAGCTAATTTACCAGGTACCAGACTCCCAAGCTCCATACCAAAATCCTCGGCAATTGCAACACGTACCGCCGGAGCACACTGCACCATCGTGAACAGCGATTGATTGGCTAATGCCTGCTTAACCTGAGGAATATCACCAATATAGTAAGCAGCAAATAAAGGCTCTCTGACAATCTCCGGCATGCGGCGTTCCTGTAATCTGTGGAGGGGGGAATCCTGATACGTCTCAAAACAGGACGCATAAGCACTACAAACTTGTACACATTGTCCACACATAACACATTTATCACTGTTAATTGTCTGTGGTTTTCCTTGTTCGCCCTCAATTGCATCTACAGGACATATTTCACAGCATCGCTGACAACCGGTACAAATTTCAGCATCTATTGTAACATATTTATTTTGTTTCACAGTTTACTCCTCCCACCCAATGAGCTCACCAGCTGTGCTTGCTGCCTTAATACGGCGCTGCCGTCTTGCTTGCTCTAAATTAACATGGGTGAGTGCCTGCCTGGGACAGGCTTGTACACAGGCTGGTCCCTTGGACCGGTTATTGCACAAATCACATTTACTGGCAACAACTGACGGCAATTCTGGATTTTCTAGGGTTCTAGGCGATACAATCAGCTCTATTGCACCAAATGGACAAGCAATCATACAGCTTTTACAGCCAATACAAGTCTTCTCGTTTATAATCACTTTGTTGTTTTGCCTCCCAATTGCTCCAGCCGGGCAGCATTTAGCACAAGGAGCATCTTCACAGTGATGACATTGGACCGGAACGGTCACTTCTGGCGTTTTAACGAGGTAAAGGCGCGGCAATAGAGGCGCATCAAAATCTCCTACCGTTTTTACTGTTTTTTCTGTATGGGCAACAGCGCAGGCTACTTCACAGACCCGGCAGCCAATACACGCTTTAGCATCTGCTATCACAAATGAATTCAAAGGCCTACTCAATTGATATCCTCCATCCCTATAACAAATATTTTTTCTGCTTTCCATTATAGCAAAGTTACTGCTATACTAATAATACTAAAAATATTCATTTACCATACTTTAAAGGTATGCAAACTTGATAAGGAAGGCTATCAGTATGATGAGTATCCGCGAAATGCAATATTTTCTGGCAGTCGCCCAGGAGGGTAATATTACAACTGCCGCACAGCGACTGAATATTGCCCAGCCTCCGCTTAGCAGGCAGATGAAACAACTGGAAGAGAGTTTAGGCACTCGACTTTTCATCCGGGGACATCGCAGAATTCAACTTACCGAAGCTGGCTGTCTGCT
The DNA here is from genome assembly GCA_002337925.1 of Sporomusaceae bacterium UBA1887. Lineage (GTDB taxonomy): Bacteria > Bacillota > Negativicutes > Sporomusales > DSM-15969 > Anaerospora. The sequence continues at coordinate 63,654 of DDHB01000033.1, read as the reverse complement.
CCGCAACCGGGCTGAACAATTACTTAAATTAATGGATAATACGGAAAAAGAAATTAAAGCAATTGAAACAGGTACACACGGAACACTTTCAATTGGAACTGCCTCCTCTTCAGGCACAACCATACTGCCTAAAGTAGCCCGGATTTTCCATACGCACTATCCTAATTTAAATTTTGAGTTATGGGAAGGTGAGTCGATCCGGATTATTGAGCTGCTAAACGGGGGCTTGATTGAAATCGGGTTAGTCCGGTTTTCTTTTGACACCGATACCTACGAATCCATTCAACTGCCAAAGGAACCTCTGGTTGCCGCTATACATCAGAATCGCCTCGATCCATCAGAAATGCAGCAAGACTGTATTCTCCTTTCCCAGCTTGCTGATAAGCCCTTGATGATTCACCGCAAATACGAAGCAATGATTACAGCTCATTGTCAACAGGCTAATTTCAATCCTCAATTTCTTTGCAAGAGCGATGATATCATGCCGATCTTAGCCTGGGCAGATGCCGATGTAGGCATTGCAGTAGTCCCCCGGACCGCAATAGGGCTTATCCCCAGCACTAATCTTGTGTTCAAAACAATTGTCGATCCTGTTATTGAAATATCAGCCGCTGTTATCTGGATGCGCAACCGCCAGTTGTCAGCTGCCGCACGCCACTTTCTTACCTTATTCACTACCCTCAGCCAAAGTCCCCCGTCTGTCCTATAAAAGGGGCCGCATTGTCTTTTAGAAAAAGAGCAATGCGGCCCCCGTTTATGCCCACAGCCAAACATCTGCGAGAGGGCAATTTCAGTAATGATTTCCGTCCCTACGTAATTTTTTCCCGTTCTTTTGGCCCTTCTGGAAATAGCCGATCCGAAGGATGGAAAAATGCCGGCTTACGTTAAGAAATTCGTACTGTTTGAGCGACAGCGAGTTTACGAATTTTAGTAAGTCGGCATTTTTCCAAGGCTATTGGAAGACTAGTCCTAGCCTTTTTGGTCCTTTTGTGGCGATGACAAAAGGACAACCCGAGATTTTTCCCCATATTACAAGAGGGCTGTCTCAAAAAGGTTTTTAACATCTATTTGAGGCAGCCCCATTATCTTTTTTACAAAAAAGCCATCGTACTAATTTCTTAGTACGACAGCCCCTATTCTACCAATTTGCCTGATAAGCTGCATTGATCTGGCGATAATTATGGCGCAGCCCTTCTAATTCACTTGCTTTATCTGTACGCAGCCCACTGGCAAAACCAATCATAACACTGCTCTTGTCAGAAGCTTGATACCGGTACTGCAGTTGCAATGATGGCCAAAACTCTATAGGATTATCATTGTCGGCACCCCATGCGCCGGTAAAAGTGGTCGTCCAGCGCCCCTTACCATCGCGTACTCCATAGGCAGTAGTCACGCCATAGGACTTACTGCTTAAAGGATTGCCATACCACTGGCTGACAGTATCCCAGTTAACCTTGTAACCATAGGCACCGATTCGCAGTCTGTCCCGGCCCCGGTCATATACAGTCTGCCCGTATTGCAAGGAATAGGCAGTATTTTTATTATCGTCACTATACAACCCTCGCGTCAAACCAATTGCAAAGTCTTTGTCCGCGGTTAGAACCCTCTCCGCCTTTACGGTATAGCTATCTGTCGTTAACAGCGGCTTTCCCTGAAAACCTAAAGTATCCAGGTCAATCACCGGCATTTTTGTGATTGCACAAACAATGCTGGTTTTTCGATCTGCATAATAACGGCTGTCAATACGAAACCCACCAGAAGCCCGGGCGCTTTCGTATTGATCCAGCCATATGCTGGTACTGGATTTCAGGCTGCTAAAATAAAAACCTGCAGCAAATTTTCTTATAGCGCCGTATTGTTTTGTATTATCATCGCCTAGCTGGATTTCACTTGTTTGAACCATGGCTCTTGTGGAACCGCTAATATTTTGCCATGCAGAGACATTCCGGTTCTGTGAAAATGTATGATCGTGGCTGCGATAGGAACTGAACGAAACTTCCGTAGTACCATCCTCTGGGGTTGTAACAGCGGCTGATGATAAGCCCGTAATGGTTAATAAAAATGCACTTAGACCAGCAGCTTTAACTATCATTGATAATTGCAAGAAAACAGCCTCCATAATTGCAGTAAATAAGCCAGTAACAATATTCTCGAACAGCGGCTGCTATTCCTATTTAATAGGCTATGTAATTTATGGATAATCAGCTATATAAACAAATAAACACCGAATCGATTCGGTGTTTATTTGTTGAAAGTTCTCTTCTATATGGGAAGAATCTTATTCTTCGTCGTCAGCTTCTACAGGTGCAGGAAATGCAGCATGAAGAGCCTTTGTGGAAAGAATAAATACGCCTATTACGAAAAACATCGTAGGTAAAGCGACAAATAACATTGTAATTGCAGAGCTAGTAGCATTACTCACTTACATTACCTCCTTTATTTGCTCAGTGCCGGAATAAGCGCTAATACCAGACCACCGGCTACAACAGATGCAACCTGACCGGCAACGTTAACGCCAATTGCGTGCTGAACGATGAAATTACTGGGATCTTCTTTTAATGCCATCTTAGCAATAACACGGCCGGACATTGGGAATGCGGAAATACCGCAGGCACCAATCATCGGGTTGATCTTAGTGGAGCTGAGAAGGTTAAGAAGTTTAGCGAACAGTACGCCGCCAACAGTATCAAATACGAAGGCAACTGCACCGAGGGCCATAATCAATGCAACATCAAAAGTTAAGAAGCGGTCTGCGCTCATAGTACCACCAACGGTAATACCAAGCAATAAAGTGACCAGGTTAGCTAATTCGTTTTGTGCGCAATTGGAAAGATTTTCAGTAACTCCTGATTCTTTCAACAAATTACCAAACATAAGCGCGCCAATCAGAGCAACCGAAATCGGTGCTACGATACCGGCAATGATAACAATCATGAGAGGGAACAGGAATTTTGTTGTTTTAGATACTGGCTCTTCCCCTTCGAAGCCCATTCTGATTTTACGTTCTGCTTCAGTGGTAATAGCGCGGATAACAGGCGGTTGAATAACCGGAACAAGTGACATATAAGAATAAGCAGCAACAGAAAGTGGTCCAAGTAAATCAACAGCATAGCGGCTAGCTACATAAATAGTAGTCGGGCCGTCAGCAGCACCGATAATACCGATAGAAGCTGCATGAGGGAAGCTAAACCCTACAAGAGTTGCTCCAATAGCGGTTGTGAAGATACCGAACTGGGCGGCCGCTGCAAACAGCATAACCGACGGACGGCGAATAAGCGGTGAAAAGTCACACATAGCACCAATAGCGATAAATATCAATACAGGAAAAAGTTCATTAGCAATACCCATTTTATAAAGAACAACTAGGAAACCTTCCTCACCAGGATGTTGAGAAACTGCCGAAGAGTGAGGAATGTTGGCAAGAATAGCGCCAAAGCCCATTGGTAACAGCAGAGCAGGCTCATAGTCTTTTGCTACTGCCAGCCAGATCAGAATGGCACCGATCGCCCACATAACGATATGTTTAAAAGATAAGCCCATAAAGCCCATAAGCAATTCATTAAGCCATGGGTATTGTATAAATAAAGCTTCCATTGGTATTTTCCTCCTAATGCAATATAGCGATTGTTATGATAATCAGATTTGTATTGAGTTAACCTTGAATAACTGCCAGCACCTGACCAGGTTTTACACTTTCACCGGCAGCAACGTTTACGGACTTGATCACACCGGCAGCAGGAGCGCCGATTTCATTTTGCATCTTCATTGCTTCCAGCAGCATGATAACATCGCCCTTCTTAACAGTTGAGCCTTCTTTAGCAATCACTTTGCTTACTTTCCCCGGCATAGGCGCACTGATAGGGGTATCACCGGCAGCAACTTCAGCAGCAGCTGCTTTCGGTGCTGCAGCGGCAACAGGTGCTGCTGCAGGAGCAGAAACTGGGGCTGGAGCTGACGTTGGTGCGGGAGCGGCGGCAGGAGCAGCAGCGGCGGCAATAGCGACCCCTTCTTCTTGCACTTCAACATTGTAAGCTACACCATTAACATTTACTTTGAAAACTCTCACGTTTCGCTTCCTCCAATCTTACTATTGCTTACGCAAACTAACAGCGGTATTATCGTTATTGTTCGATATCACCCGTATTTTATTCAGCACCTCCTTTGCAATTAAGAGCTTGATTGCATAAAGACTACGATTGAATTGCATTAAAATTATAGCGATTTTTCGCTCATTTTGGATACATTTCACTATAACATGATAAAAACAGGCAGTTAGATGCATATTTTATACTGTAAACAAATAAAAAGACAGTTAGCTGCTTAAGCTAACTGTCTGACTATCGACAAAAGTAAATTCTGCAAAGGAGATCGCCACGCTGCGCTCGCGATGCCCCCCCAAAAATAAACAATGTCTACAAAATTTTAAAGGCACTTTTAAAATCATTCAAGTAATGACGGGCAACAGGCACCTGCTCCTCTTTATACCCATCTAGTGAAATCATATACGTATTATTAAACCACGGAACAACCTCACTTACTTTATTGAGATTAACCAAATAACTTCTATGTGTTCTGACAAACTGAACAGGAGAAAGTGTTTTCTCAATTTCCTTTAAGGTTAACCGTGTCATAAAGATACCTTTACTGCTATAAATCATTGGTTTCCCTTTTTCATCTGTTTTAATATAAACAATATCATCCGCATGCAATACAACCATTTTCTCGCCGACCCATACAAATAACCGCATCTGCTCATTTGTAAGATTGTTTCTGAGAAACTCAAATGTATTTTCATTAGCAAGCTGATTCACAGAGGCCATGCTGCGCAGCTTACCAACAGTCTGCTCCAATCGCTGCAAACTGTAAGGCTTGAGAACGTAGTCTACTGCATTTAATTCAAAGGCTTTAACAGCATAATCTTCATATCCGGTAATGAAAACAACCTGGGGAGGCTTAGGTAATTGTAAAATCTCCCAGGCAGTAACAATGCCATCTTTGTGGCGCATGCGAATATCTAAAAACACAGCATCTGCATGATCATTTTTTCGCAGAAAATCAATGGTTTCCATGCCGTCTTCAAACTCGGCTATAATATCTACGCCTTCTATCTCTGCCAGCATATCCTTTAGTTCCTCGCGAGCAGGATACTCGTCGTCAACAATGACTATCTTTATCATCTTTTGTCTCCCCCTCGACTGGAAGTGTGATTGTAACTTTTGTCCCTTTTGCTGGTTCACTTTCAATCAAGAAACCGCATTCGTCACCATATATACTTTTTAAGCGGCTATAGACATTACTAAGACCAATATTATTCCGTGCAGGATCGGGTTTAAGTACTTCGCTGATCTGCTCCTGTGTCATACCCACTCCGTTATCCTCTATGGTAATCACTATTTTATCTTCCCATAATTGTGCGGCAATTGTAACAGTTCCACCTTCCCGCTTAGGATACAATCCATGTTTAATCGCATTTTCCACAATGGGCTGCAGCAATAAAGGAGGTAACAGGCAATTGCATTCATCAGGAACATGATAAATAACTTGCAGCTTGTCCTGAAAGCGGGCAGTTTCGATGACTACATAATCCCGTATATGCTTAATCTCCGTTGCTAAATCCACCAGCCCGTCGTGAGCCACTATATTATCCCGGTAATACTTTCCTAAATGCACCAAAAGTTCTCTTGCTGTCTCAGGCTGCTTGCGGCAATAATAGCGAATTGTATTCAGCGCATTAAATAAGAAGTGAGGATTAATTTGTGCTTGTAATGCCTTTATTTCTGCATGAGCAAGCAGTGCCGACTGATGCTCACTTTTGCTGACCTCAAGCTGAGTGGATATAAGTTGTGCCAGCCCATTGATCAGTTCAATTTCAAAGGGCGTAATACTTCTTTCTTCTAATTTAAATATTACAATTGTTCCGATTACATCATCCTTATCCTTTAACGGCGCAACAATTTTAGAACCAATCGGACTGTCAGGACTTATAAAGCCAATTTCCTGATGCGTCTGAGCTAAAACCGATTCGCCGGTCTCCAGGGATTGTTGAATATTTCTTGTTATGCTGTCCGGATAATGCGACTCTGACTCTCTGCCGGTGAAAGCTAATACCTCGGTGAGGTTAGTAACTGCCACACCCGCTAAATCAGGCACCCTGGCGAAAATGATTTGCGTTGTTTTTTCAGCTGATTCGCGATTTAACCCTTTTCGCAAATGAGTAATCGTATTGCTAGCTATCTGCAGCACTAACCTGGCGGCTGAACCTTCGACCATCTCCTGTTCACGAAAGACACTTTCCAATATAGCAATCAGAGCTAAAATACCCAGCGGATTTATTACCAGCATGGGCAAAGCGATATGTGATATAAAAAGCAGCCCGTGATCAATAGGCCAATTAATCAGCAGCAGCAGTAGCATATGAAATGCTTCAAGAATAATCCCCACAGCTAAGGCACAAGCCCATTTGTCTTTACCATGGGCAATATTATTACCCACTATACCGGCAAATAATCCCTCCAGAATTGTAGCGACAGAGCTTCCAACAGCGCTAAAATTATCGAGATACCCTTGGTGGAGTCCGGCGATTACGCCTGCGCCCAAGCCCGCAATTTTACCGCCTACCAGTCCGGCAACAATAACATTAACTGCCCGGGTATTGGCAAACCCATCTCCTACAGAGACCCCCATATAGGTTCCCAGAATACCTGACAAACCAAAGAAAACAGCCAAAGCGCATTTCTCTGTCAGTGATGTGCCTTTATTAATCACAATGCGCCGAAACATTGCCGTTTTACTAAGGCCAAATACCAGGATCAGCATAACGGATAAGCCAACAAATAATTCGTTTAAATTAGGTACCCATGTTTCAAAAATAGCGGTTCATCCTCTATTAGAAATTTATTTCTACCTTATCACAATTTGAAAAAAAGATCTACTGAACATAATAAGCAAAAAGACTTGCCAGCTAATCAGCAAGTCCCTCAAACCATGATTCATTCAGTTAGTTACTGCTCAACAGGTTCATAGCGAATTTCCCATGTTAATGTGCCGCTGCGGTTAGAATCCTTAAACAATCGCCTCTCATGTACACTATAACCGCTTACCGATATTTCAACCGCTCGTTTATCAGGGGAAAATGTTTTATTTTGCGTGCCTGGAGAAAGCTTATCTTCTTCCCCATTTTCCCAAACAATTTTAAGTACTGATTTGTCAGCATGCTCACCAGTAGCCTGAAAGCTTACTACCGTCACATTTTGGGCAAAACGCCCGGCAATAGCTTGCTTGAGCTCCACTTTCCCTTCAAAAGGAACTTCATTGCCCCGGATTAGGCGCAGCGTTGGCAATGGAGTAATGGTAACTGCATCAGGCTGAACAGCTGCATTGCTAGTTGGAGAGGGTTGTTGATGAATCAGCTTGTTCTGTGATGCCATGAAAAACATATAAAAGCCTGCAAAAAGCACTAGCATAGTCGTCGCGCCTATTACAAACGGTTTCCAATGCTTTGTCACGTAATTCACCTCGTTTTTAACAATCCCGCAACACTGTCACGGGGACGGTTCCAGTGACACACACTTTTTGCGTATCATCAAACCGCATTGCACGTTTATTATAACAAGCATCCTCATTGCTGTCAAAAGAACCGTCCCCGTGACACTCACAAATAAAAAAACCAGTCTTTCCTCTTTGCAGATGAAGTACCGGTTCTTCGTCCTCGCTGTTTATGATGCTGTGAACTTATCCATTACTTTCTGCATTCTCACATAAATGCTTTCTTCTGTATGCATGAGGAGTCATTTTCATCTGTTGTACGAAAACGCGGTTAAAATAAGAAGGATCCGTAAAGCCGCATTCACTGGAAATGCGATAAGCAGGGTAACTAGTTGTTTCCAGCAGCTTACAGGCATACTCAATCTTTAAATTGTTTACATAGTCTATATAATTGACGCCTACCTCTTTCTTAAAGATGCGGCTAAAATATTGCGGATTTACATAGATGTAAGAGGAGACCAGTTGTAGAGGAAGTTTTTGTTTAAAGTTGTCATGAATGTATTTTATCGATTTTTCAATGAAATAGATCTGATTGATCTTAGGTTCTATAAAAGCTTCGTCCTCACATGCAGCGGCAGCAGCCAGCAAGTCATGTACTGCCTGCTTAATAATCGAAGGTTTTATGGGCTTCAAGAGATACTCCTGAACACCTAGACGGATTGCTGTTTGTGCATAGGAAAAATCCGAATAGGCAGATAAAATCATTACACCTACCCGGGGAAGAAATTTCTTTATTTCTTGAATAGCCTGTAATCCATTCATTTCAGGAATTAGGATATCCATTACGATAATGTCCGGTCGATATTGTTTTGCCAGTTGTACAGCCTGTATGCCACTCTCACAGGTAAGAATTTGATCATTAGGAAGAAGGTCAGTCACTATTGACTCCAGGAATTCCAGTTCCAGTAATTCATCTTCCACAATTAAAACTACGCTCATTACTATCGCCTCACATTGGGTTTGGTGGGAATCGAGATGGTAACGGTACTGCCACTATAATCCGACTTTACCACACGTAATCCATAATGCTCTCCAAAATAACGCTTTAATCGCTGGTCCGTACTGCGAAAGCCTATGCCTAGCTTATTCTCCGGCTGGTGTAAACTTTGCAAAATTTCTTTGGGAAACCCATTCCCATTATCAATAACGGAAATCGTAATCTCGTTTTTATATTTTTCCGCACAGATAGTGATTGCCCCACCGCCCCGTTTAGGAGTTATTCCATGAATAACTGCATTCTCCACGATAGGCTGAATAATCATATTCGGTATTCGATGGGGTTTGATATCCTCTGCAATATCAATCACATAATCCAAGCGATTTTTAAATCTGGTTTTCTGAATATAAAGGTATTTTTCAATATTATCCATTTCGGCTCCGATAGTATGCAGATCATCATCCTGTTTTAAATTGTAGCGCAATAAATCAGAAAGGCAATAAATCAACTCTTCCGTTTTATGGGATTTCTCAAAATAAGCAATCCGCGCAATTGAGTTTAACGTATTAAAGAGGAAATGCGGATTAATGACTAATGACATATTTTTTGCTTCCAGATCAATAATCTTTTTTTCTAGCATTTCTTTTTCAATCGATAACCTTGCTATAACAGGATCACTTGTAGGAATGTCTTCGGAAATATCATAAAATACATTTTGCGCAATATGATTGCACAGTTGTTCGTGAACTTCAATTTTATTTTCTTCGACAGTTTTTAATGCCGCAATTGACTTAGCAATAAATTCAGGTTCAATTTTTCGCTCTTTAGCAATTGTCATGATATCAATCAGATACTTGCGATATTCACTTTCCGGTGAATAAACCTGCGCTCCTACAACATACCCCAAAGTTTGGTTATTGCTGGCGATGGGCAGCAGAATATTGATCAGTCCGTACCGACAGACAAAACGGTCTTTTTCGCCGGGCTTTAGCCGAGAAATGTAGTCTTCACAAATGCAGGTTTCTTCCGGCTGACAAATTAATTTACAGAAATCGGGAGCCGGATTAAATTCAAGCAGAATATCTCCCTTAGTATCAATGACTTGTAGTGAAATATTGGACAAAGCTAACAACCCGCTATATCGAGAGTACAGGTTAGCATCCATTATTTTTTTTAACTTTTTTTCCGTCTTATTCATACGTTCCGCCAAAATTCCTTTTCCCAACTTGCAATCTGCCTAATATCAAAAAAGAATCAACTACTGTCAATTCATTAGTTAGTAAGCAACTAACCGTGCATAAATATTAAGTTATTCCATCAAGTTCGCAGAATTACTTAAAAAGAAACACCCAAAGAGTTGTCGCTTATTTAGTGTTTTTCCAAAATATAAAATATTAAATTAATTTTATAATACCCTCATTAAAATGTAAATAGCAGCAGGCCCTGCCTACGTTAAGACAACCGTTGTATGGAAGCAGAAAAGCCTAAGGCCAAAATCTTTAATAAAGATTTTGACCTTTGCTGTATGTCTGTCTGATTTATGCTTATGCCTGTTTGTTAGCAGAGGGAAGGATCATTTCTACATCACCATGAGGCCGAGGAATAACATGTACGGAAATTAGCTCACCCACTCGCTGAGCAGCAGCAGCACCGGCATCAGTTGCCGCTTTTATTGCACCAACATCACCTCGTACCATAACGGTTACCAAGCCGCCGCCGACGAATTCGCGGCCGATAAGATACACATTGGCCGCTTTGACCATAGCGTCTGCTGCTTCAATTGCCCCTACCAGACCTTTTGTTTCGATTAATCCTAAAGCTTCTGTTTTACTCATTGTTATTGCCTCCCAAAATTTTTATTTTATTTTACTATTGTTATTGTCGAAGTGGCTGTAAGATTCATTGCATTCGCTTCTTCCGTGTCCAGGTGACACTCAAGAGCCGATGTGCTGTTAGCCCTAACGGCAACATTCGTATAAGTCCCGCCGCGATGGCCACTGACTTGAATTGCTACCTGGTCTCCATCAGCGACACCAAGGCAAGCGGCATCTTTCGTAGTCATATGGATATGCCGCTGAGCAATGATAACTCCTTGCATTAGCAAGATACTGCCCTGGGGCCCAATAAGCGTAATTCCCGGAGTTCCCCGCAACTCTCCTGACATTTTTACTGGAGCAGCTATACCGAGCTTGAAACAATCAGCCTGGAGTATTTCCACCTGTGTTTCTCGCCTTACCGGACCGAGAATACGAACTTTTTCAATGGCGCCCTTAGGACCGCATATAGTCAACGTTTCTTTGCAGGCATATTGCAACGGTTGGGACAAATCCTTCATTTTTGTCAATTGATAGCCCCTGCCAAAGAGAGTGTCCAAATCAGGCTGAGAAATATGAACATGACGGTTGGATATGCCTACCGGTATGGAGTTGGCATCCCGCTTTACATCCCCCCCTTCTTTGATTGCAGCCACCAGCAGCTCTACTAAAGCATCATATTTACCCATGCTGGTAATCACCTTTTTTTCTCAATAGCGAAATGACTTCATTTACAACCGTCATAATCTGATCGTCACTGATGTCGCCCGGATTGCTGCGCTGCACTGAGCAGGCTAAAGGAACGGTATTTGTGCTTGCAGTAAAATCTTTAATTCCATAAGCAATGCGTTTAATGTTGATTAAGTGCAGGGGCGTTACATTATCAGAGGTAGCACTTCCGCCCCAGGTCCCGCAGCCAAGTGTAAAGGCTGGGGAAAGTCCGGTGCTTGCACCGACGCCCCCCTGACTGGATGCGGTATTAACCAGTATTCTGAATACAGGCTTCTCAGCAAATTTGATTGCCATTTCAGGATTTTCGGTATGAATCGAAAGACTGTGCCCCACACCACCGTTATTTAATAAAGCAATACACAAATCGCATGCTTGATGCCAGTCCTGCACGGTATAGAAGGCCAATACGGTCGTCAGCTTTTCATAAGACAAGGGATAGCCTTCCCCTACGCCGTTTTGCTCACCTAACAAAACTTTTGTGCCCGCAGGAATAGCAACACCTGCACTGCTTGCAATGACCTCGGCAGATCTGCCAACCATTTTTGCATTCATAGCAGACCCACGAACAAACAATTTCTTAGCAACCTGTTCCGTTTCGGCAGGAGTCATAAAATAACCGCCCTGGCGTCTGAACTCTTCTATCACTTGCTCACGAATGCATTCTTCAACAATAACCGATTGCTCAGATGCACATATAGTGCCATTATCAAAGGTTTTGCTAGCCATAATATTTTTAACTGCCTTCGCTATGTTAGCGCTTTTTTCGATATAGGCCGGAACATTGCCTGGGCCTACTCCCAGCGCCGGTTTCCCTGCGCTATACGCAGCTTTGACCATGGCGGAACCGCCTGTTGCAATGATCAGGGCAATTTCATTGCATTTCATCAGTTCATTAGTCGCTTCCATCGAAGGCTTCGAAATGCAGCCAATAATATTGGGCGGCGCACCGGCAGCTACTGCTGCATCATTCATGAGTCTGGCAGCCTGCAAAGTACATTTTACTGCAGAAGGATGAGGTGAGAAGACAATACCATTGCGTGATTTAATCGCAATAATTGCTTTATAGATAGCCGTTGATGTGGGATTTGTTGAGGGAACAATCCCCATCAGCAATCCTACCGGTTCGGCTATTTCCATCGTTTTCTTAACCTTGTCGTCTGTAATGACGCCAATAGTCTGCATAGGCTTGATAAACTCGTAAAGTTCAGTAGAAGCAAAGCGGTTTTTAAAAATCTTATCTTCTACTTTACCGAAGCCGGTTTCTTCGACAGCCATTTTCGCTAGCAGAACAGCGTTTTCTTCTGCCACTTTCACCATATTCCGGATAATTTTATCAATCTGCTCACAATTGAATTTTGCAAGCTCAGCTTGTGCCTGTTTGCCCTGCCGTGCTAAATTTCTAGTTTCCTGCACGGACTGTAAATCATAATCATAGTTTTCCAAATTTGTAGTCACCCTCCATCTCCCATACCGGTTACACCGGTATAGCAGCTACATATTCATGATATTGCACACAAATTACCGCTCACTCCTCCTCTCGTAATATTCCTTCAACTGCTCAAGAAGCAAGTCTTTATTGGCTTTGGATATAGCCCTGCCCGCTATCCCTAGTTTTCTATATTCTCTTGCCAGGTTACGAAGTTTGACCACAGATAGCAGGTGCAGTGCATCCATTAGTTCGTTGAGCCCAAACTTCCGGTTAAGATCATCCGCTTCTGCTTTGCAAAAATTCTGCAACGCATCCTTTGGAACAGGCTCGCTCTCCTGACTAGTCTCGCTATCTACCAGCCTATCACCACTGCCTATTGCATCATCGACCGGGGCCCATACTATTTCCTCCACCAAAGCTGCCTCCCTTGGTGCAATGCCTGGCCTTACGAGTATGCTTTCAAGCTCCTGATGAGGTCTGGGAATGACATGATGAGATACCAGCAACAAGGGCTCCCTCTTTACAACCGCAGCTACTGCCGCCTCTACGGCAGCTTTAACGGCACCTACGTCACCGGTTACGGTAATCGTTACAAGACCGCCGCCCGTTAAGGTTCTTCCTATGAGCTCCACTTGTGCCGCCTTAAGCATAACATCAGCCGCCTCAATTGCAGGCACGAGTCCTCTGGTTTCAAGTAAGCCAAGCGCCAGCATATCTTACCCTCCTATTGGCCGAGCATAAGCTCTGCCCAGTTTGCCGGATAGGTTACGTAGAACAGCTTGACATATCCCGAGGAACTCCAGGTAACAGTAGACCCTTTGGGAACGAAAAGGACATCGCCCTGCGTAGCATGATGCGTTTCGCCATTAATGGTGACAGACAAGCTTCCTTCGAGAACAATATCAATTTCTTCATAGCTCAGCTCCCAGTCAAAACTGGATTGCTCAATAGTCAGAAAGCCTGCGCTCATTTGAGAGTCGGTTTTACTGATTACTTCACGATACGCTACGTTAGTACCGGGCTTACCTGTATCAAAGTTCTCAAATTGCACCGTTCTGCCTCGAACCACTTTCAAGCCGCTTTGGGGCTCAGTTTCCACAAGAAAAGGCGGAGGACAAACTGGACCTCCAGTCAGTAATTGGCTGGCCAACACCGCTTTTACAACCTGATAGATTACCGCTTTATCAAGCTCCTGCTCCTGTCTTTTATCCTGCTGAGGAACAGATTCTTTGCTTGCCGGAGCCGTTGTAAACGCCACGCCCCGTTCCCGAGCCGTATCCTTAGCGGCCGGTGTAATAATTGTATTGCAGTCTATGCAGAATGTTTTTTGCCCCTTTTCTGCCGCTGCTTCCACCTCACTTGCACAAACAAGTTTCTTCATGTTAGCACCTCCTTGTACCGGATTTGTATTTGTAATATTAGAATAGCGCTGTCCATAATTTTTCGGCCGGCGCGGGAATTACCTCAATATCGACCAATAGCCCTTTTNNGGCAGCAACATCCCCGGTAAAAGTAAAGTATGCCTTTCCTCCCAGGCCGCTGCCCAACCGAAGTTCCAGCGCCTGTACATCAGCCGCTTTAAGAGTCGCATCAGCCGCAATAATCATGGATGCCAGAGAAAATGCTTCCATAATACCCAATGCTCCCATTCCGTCAGGCATAGTGGTAGCTGTAATAGCCGGAAAAACAGCCGGATGAACATTGGGCAGAATAAAGCTGTCTACCAGATATTCAGCTGCCGTTTCCACGCCAACAGCAACTGAGCTTTCAACGGCGGCAACATCGCCCCGGATAATCGCAATATACTTTCCCGGACATACAGGCGTCGCACTAACTACTTCCACATAAGCTGTTTTGATCATCAGGTCTGTTGCATATATTCCTCTGGCAATACTCGTAAGCTCAATCATGCCTATTGCGTTATACATAGGAACCCACCTTTATCACAATAGAGTTGCCTGACTGCTCAACAACAGTTCCATCGAAACTGGAGTGAACTGCCGCACCGAGGCTGCCGTCGGGGATTTTCCCGATCACCTGTCCGGCTTTTACCTGCTCACCGACGGTGACCACAGCTATCGCCGGTGCTCCGATATGCTGGCTGAGAGCAATGCGGACCTGGGGAGGCTGAAACACAATCTGCGTCAGCGGAGCAGGTCTATCGAAAGCAGTCAACCCGATTTTAGCAATCAGCCGCTTGCTGGGAATAAGGCGGTATTCTCTAGCCGACCGCGTTACCGGTTCCAGTTGGGATGGCTGATATTTTAACCCTTTTTCAGCCAGCTTTTTCTTGTATAGGATATTGACCGATTTCGGATGAAGATTGGCCGGACAGGAGAACAGCTCGCACGCATTGCATTCACAGCAAAGCTGAGCAATTTGCTGCTCTTTTAGGTCTTCCAGGTTGTAGCTCAGGGCCCGCATCACTTTATGAGGCTGAATATTATGTCCCAGTAGATAACGAGGGCATAAGTCCGTGCACATGCGGCATTGTTCACAGGCCGTCCTGCCGATTACTCTTGCCTGCTCCACACCTACTGACTTTTTCCGAATAAGAAAATGCTCTTTCTTGAGCAAAATGTAGCCTTTGCTTTTTTTAGTGACATATCCGTCTATGTCTTTCATAACCGGCCCCATCATCGGTCCCCCGTCAATTACGGCATAGTCCTCGATATTTGTCACACCACATTGCCTGATTACCTCCCTGATTGCGGTACCTACCGGCACTTTGACTGTTACCGGACAGGGTATATCACCGGCAATCGTGAGATACGTTTCTGTTACAGGACTGCCTTCCATAGCACAGGATATATTCAGTGCCGTCTCCGCGTTGATAACCACACAGCCCACCTTAAGTGGAATCGCCGCTTCGGGTACGATTCTTTGTGTCAGTTCATAAACGAGAACCTGCTCGTCACCGGCAGGATAAAAATCTCTTAGCTCCATAATCTCCACATAACCGGAAAGTCCCAGTGCGGCAATTCTTTGCCGGAGGACAGCTATTGCCGCCTTATGCTTACCCTTAATTCCAATTACGGCTTTGCGGGCTTCAATCGTTTTTCCCGCCGCTTCCAGGCCTTTGATAATTCGATCGGGGAATTGTTCAAGCAGCTGCTGGTCTACACGTAAGAGCGGCTCACATTCCGCCCCATTCAGCAATATATACTCCGCTTTGGAAGTCAGTTTAGCATGAGTAGGAAATCCGGCCCCTCCCGCTCCAATAATTCCGGCAGCTTTGATTACGTTCAGCAGATCCAAATTTCTCCACCTCCCTGTTGTTTAAAACACACAGTCCTCATCGATGATGCCGACGATAACTGCATCAACCGGTATATTGTCTCTGTCCAGCATGTTACGGGCCGAGCTGCCTGTACAGACAAGTACCCGCTCACCAATACCGGCCCCAATCGTGTCGGCAGCAATCATGAGTCGACCGGCATCAAGTCCGCCAAGGACTTCCACCAGCATAAATTTTAGCCCAACAAGGGAATCCGCTTTTCTTGTTGCCCAAATATTATCAATGATCTTGGCAGCTATCATAATTTTTCACCCGCTTTGGGTTGTTTCAATTTATCTTGAATATCCTGCATGGCTGCTTCGACTGAGGCCGTATCACCAAAGATGGCGAGCATAATCATGTTTTGCGGGCAATGGCCTTTAATATCTTCTACTATTACTCCGGCTGCCTTTTCGGCAATATCAGCAGCAAAAACCATGTCAATCAATCTACCCTGGATCAAGCCTACCGCATCATAACGTTGAATCGTAGTGGCTGAGGGAGAGCTTTTTCGCCGCATCAGTATCTCCATAGTGCCTTGAGAAGGGGATTTAATCATCCGGTATTCCATGTCAAAGGCACTCCCTTCTACAGAATTTCCCGGGTACAATTAAGTGCAATACCCAGAGGTGTTACAAACATAGGGTTTAGCGGCTTATACGCAGGCACACCCGTTTGCTTGGCAATAATCTCTTCGATTCCACTCATGCAGCAGGTACCGCCAACAAGATAAAGCTCTTTTACCTCATATTGGCTAATGTGGCGGCTGATGATGGATGAAACCTTTTCAATAACAGGCCGCAAGACAGGCAGCAATTCCTTGTGGTTTTTGAAATCCCGTTTATATTCATCGGCTGCATCAAAGCTAAGCTTATAGGCTCCCGCGATGACCAGAGAAAAGTGGGTTCCACCTGTTGCTTCATCAGCTACATATATGACTTCACCATCTTTTACAACAGCAATGCCTGTGGTTCCGCCGCCGATATCAACTATGGCTCCATCGCGCATTTTCAATACGGCATTAGCAGCCGTCGGTTCATCAAGCAGAGCCGTTATTTCAAAACCAGCTCCCTGTACCACATGCTTAATCGCACCTGAATCAAGCGTGAAAGTACCAGGCGGCAGTGCTGCGGCTGCGTAAATCAGTTCAGCGCCAAGCTTTTGTTCAAGCTCATCCTTTAACTCTCTGACGATGCGAATTGCGCCAATATAATCGACTACCATGCCGTCTTTTACAACATTGGCAAACCGATAAGCCCCGGCAACAGGCTGATAGTGCTCATCAAGTACGGCCAGTACAATATACGCGGTTCCCAGATCTACTCCGGTGTAGTAAACAGAGGATTTCTTCACTTTCGGGTACGAAATGGCTTGCTCAAAATCATGAACAAATTGATCGCAATATTGAAAAGCTGAATTTACGGATTCCATTGCTGTCCTCCCAGGCACTTTTTCATCATTGTGCAGAGTATTGTACTAATCTGTTTGAGCCCATCCACAAGCTCTTGCCGTATACAGCTTTGCTGATCTTCACTCCAGTAACATTCTTGTAGTACCGGTTCAAGTTCATGGAGGGAAGCTCGCAGATGATGTAAGAGGAGTATTACTTTGCCATTTTTCAGCCCAACATGAAAATCGCAAATATCGAGACGGCTTTCAGAATGATTGAGAACCTGTTGACTAATTTCTGGAGATAGCTGATCCAGTTCAGCCTGTTGGACACTGCGAAACCCTCTGGCAGCAGCCAGGACTTCTTCTGATAAAGCAATATCACCGGCATGCAGCACTTCAGCAGCCGTGAGTAGAAACAAAGAATGGATTCCTTCCATCCTGCTGCGAAGTTTCAGTATAGACCAGTTCTTCTGCGCCACCAGTGGTTTGGTTTGGCAGCTAACTGCCTGACTGCCGGTATCTTCTGCCTGCTCAAGTACGATCCGCCGGTCGGTAAGAAACTGACGTGCTCCCGGTGTCAGCTTACTAGCAGGTTCCATTACATACTCAGCAAAGGGGGCAGTCTTGTATAAACTGCGCAATTCCATTTCTGTAACAAATTTCACCGCACATCCTCCTCTCCTAAAAATTCCTTCCCGTATATTTCCCGGTAATATCAAGGAAGCGAACGTCCTGATATATAATGAAGAAACTCAGTCTTCTTCAGAGCTTTCTTTTTTTCCAAATAAGTAGTCCTTCAACTCTTTTACGCCTGTATTATCTAGTAAAGAGATCAGGAAGTATGGTTCATAAACGCCGATTTTTTGGAGCTGCCGGCGGCTCCAGTCCTCATTACCGGGAACCAGATCCATCTTAGTAATCACGCCAAGGACGGGACAGGTAAAGGTTTTGGCAAACCTGGGCGGATATACTTCAACCGGCCTGGATTGATCCACAAGAATAAGTACACAAGAAGCGGTTTGCGCTGTCGCTATGAGATACTTGTACATGGAAGCATTCTCAATATACGCTCCCGGTGTATCAATGGTATTTTTTCCATATATGACATCCTGCGTTTTTTTCAGCGGCCTGTCAGATTCGTTTAACACATTGCTTATACTGGATTTTCCGGATTGACCGGGGCCAATAATCATAATCCGCTTTTTCATGTCCTGGTTATCCTGGCGGGAGTAAATCCGAGCATCTTCTCCAGCGTATCGTTAATAGCAATCATCGCGGCTTCAACACTTGCCACATCACCGGCGATGACCAGCGAGCCTGTAAAACGGTCCAGAAAACCGATTTCCACATTAGATGTCTTTGTCGCAATATCTGCAGCAATAATTGCCGTCTCGCAGGGAGTAAGCGTTGAAATTCCAATCGCTCCTTTTCCCTCTATTCCCAGACGCTCATAGATGTCTTGTACAGGCGAGGCAATGATATGAGCCAGTGTAACCTGCTTGCCAGGCACATACTCCTGGATAATTCGTTTCTTCTCACCTTCATCGGCTCGATTCATAGTACCCCTCCGTCCGGTGACGATTAATGCCTGATCACTTTGACCTGCAAATCATAATTCTGGATCAGTTTTTCAATTGCTTCTAATTGGGAATCTGTAAAGCTGACATCTTCTGTGATAGCATATTGCATATCCAGCTGTCTGTATTTGTTAATTCCCAGTTTGTGATAGGGCAGTAAATCAATGCCCTGAAAGTTCTTATATTCCTTAAAGGCTTCTAGAAACTCCAATGTGCGGACAATGGTAGCGGCACTGTCATTTAGGCCTCTAATGAGCGGCATGCGCACCTTTACAGTAAACTTACGGCGAATAATCTCGCTTAAGTTATCCAGTATGCGCTCATTGCGCACTCCCGTCAGTTCAAAGTGCCGCTCCGGGTCAATATGCTGTACATCATAAAGAAACAAATCGGTAAACGGTGCTACCATGAGCAGAGCGTCCAATTTCGCATAGCCGCAGGTCTCAATCGCTGTATGAATTCCCATTCGCTTGCATTCCATCAGCAAGTTTGCAGCAAATTCGGGCTGTCCGGTGACCTCTCCACCGCCAAGAGTGACTCCTCCACCTGAACTAAGGTAGAAGAGCGCATCCTGTTCAATGATATCCAATACATCAGAAATGGTTTTGTCAGCACCGGCAATTGATAATGCCCGCTTGGGACAAATCGTTTCGCATTTGCGGCAACCTACACAGTCAATGCTTCTATCAATGTGGTGTACGCCTGCCTGGTGGTCAGCCAGTTGTTTCCCATCCAGTTCCCCCGTGCGAAAACGGTGAATCTTAACCGGACAAACCGAGTTGCAGCAGCCACAGTTAATACACAAATCTGCACTGAACATAACCTGATATTTTCGTTCCAGTCCCTCAGGATTTGAACACCATTTGCATCTTAGCGGACACCCTTTAAAGAACAGCAGCGTTCTTATGCCCGGTCCATCATAGATGGAGTATTTCTGGACATTAAAGATGCGAGCTTTCCTTTCCAAAATGCTGCCGGTTTCCCTGTTCATCATGTACCATCCTTAGCAGCCTGCAGAAATCGTATTTGACCGGTGCCAGCTTTGGGGAAGATATTTTGCAAGAAGCCTTTTCCCTTCTTCATTGATGGAATAATAAATGATCAATTCCCCCTTGCTATTGAGCATCACGTCATGATCATCAATAACAAAGTTAGCTTTCATATCTAAGAGATGCTCGATAAAGACATTTTTCGTAAACTGTTTTTCCGTGCCATATTCCGGTTTTAGCGCCGCCATAATGTCATCGGCGCAAGTTTTGTCAACGGTAGAAATATAATGGAGCATTCGAAAACGCAATGGTAATACTGGAGCCATCATTTATTCCACCCCACCCTTACTAAAGAATTCTTTTGGATTAATCGCCACAAGCGTCGCACCAATTAGTACCAGGAGACTGCCGATGGCTAAATTCTGGGTAAGCGGCTGGCTCAAAAATATGACTGACAGAATAACGCCCCACATAACGTAGGTTCCATTAAGCGCCATTCCTTTGGCTACACCGCATTTACTGTTTGCCGTATACCAGGCAAGGTAGGATACGCCTGCAGCCAGTCCGGCAAGAGCAAAAGTACCAATTGTTTCCGGCAGGAGAATAACTTCGGAAATAACCGCCCAGCCACCGACAAGAGGAAGTATAAAAATGGCAATACACAAACCGGATGTTAGCTCACGAATATTAATAGCGACTTTAGGATCAATCATAGACATGCCGAATACGGCCAGAACAGCTTCGGCCCCCCAGCCGAAAGCAGCTAATGCGGCAAACATAAGACCGAGATAAAAATGTTCACTGTTTCCCCCTTCAGGCGGGACATAGGAAATAACAATAGCTCCAACAACGGAGAGCAGCATTCCGGACCAAACACGGGGCAAAATATGTTGCTTGAGAAAAACACGGGAAAGAATAGCTCCGACGATGGGGTATAACGCGGTGATTGTCAGTGCATAAGCAGGACCTGCCATTGAAATTCCCAGAAGATAGCCGCTATTGGCCACCGGGCCTCCCAGCAATGCCGCCAGGCAAACCATAAGACCCGGTACTGTTTTAAGACTGCGGATGATTTCCTGCAGCCGCCCGGCCCAGCCGTTATAGAGTAGCAGCCAGAGACCGGCAAGCGTGTCATTCAGACAGGCTGCGGCCAATGGTATCGCATACAGGGCAGCATTATCCCCCAGGGCAGGCACGAGAGTCAAAGCCAAACCCAGAACAACATTGTTAATGCCCCAGGTACCTCCGCTGAATAGGCCGATTAATACTCCCTTCCGGTCGAACTGAGCATCCAGCTTCCGTTTCATCACAAGGGCCGTCTGATTTACCGGTATGTTTATATTCATGTGCTCCCTCCATATTTACGGAATATCTGAAGAGCATCGTCTCCAAATATTCCGTACATGCAAGTCTATTTAAAAATGTTCCAGCATTGTTCTGCTAATGATTTCATCCTGCACTTCCTTGCACAGCTCAACAAAGTAAGCACTGTAACCGGCTACGCGAATAATCAAATCCCGGTATTTTTCAGGTTCAGTTTGCGCCTTCTTCAGAACTTCATTGTCAACATAGCTAAACTGCATTTGACCGTTGCCCAGAATGGATGCTGTTCTAAGCAAGGTAATGAGCCCATTCTCACCTTCCGGTGTTTCCAGAATGCCACGCAGCAATTTAAAATTGTGTACCATTCCGATACTCATAGACTCGTTGCTTNNCTTTTTCCATGCAGCCTTCAACTAGCAGTGACATGAGCGGCTTCGGAACGAGATCACGGTGTACCCGCTGACTGACGATCGTTCCCACAGCAGATAAGCGAATAATATGCTCTATTTGTTTTTTGCAAGCTTCATCAAATTCAGCGTAAGTCTTGATCGTATCCAGATCGCCGGAATCAAGTCCTTCCGTAGTCCCGTGCCACTTCATCCTGCCCCGGTTTAAAACAAATTCAATGGCAATAGGCCACTGGGTATAGCCGGTGGAGGTCCACTGGTAAATCCTCCCGGACTTTTGCGGTTCAACGCAGCCCATCAAGCAGTAATCCCGCGCATCTTCAATGGAGAAGCCTTTGGACAGCATCATTTTGATGTGCGTATCATCAAAATGGCAGGCAGGGAATCCCAGTCCCGCTTTCACTACATCAACAATCTTCTTTAAGTACTGCTGCGGAGATTGATTGTGGATGCGGCACGCAAGCGACGGCTGGTACATCTTAGTAAAACGGACGGCATCCATAATCAAATAAGTCAGATCATTGGTTGCATCGCCGCCAGTTCGCTTCTGCCCGCCTATCGTGCAGTTGATAAACGGCTGATAACCGGCGAAATATTTGGCACCCAGTTCACTGGACAGCCACATTACTTCTGAACATTTAATAATACAGCAGCTTAAAAGCTCGAAGGCTTCCAGCTTATTGATACGCCCCGCCTCCAGGTCGGCCTGGAACATGGGATACATGTATTGATCAAGACGGCCTACGGAGATACCTGTCTGGTTTTCTTCCACCACGAACAAGGACTCGAGCGTCCAGACGGACTGAAGGGCCTCATGAAAAGTGCGGGGAGGGTTAGCCGGAACATAAGTCAGCATTTCAGCAATCTTATAAAGCTCATGTTGCCGGGTTATGTCTCTCTCTTGGTCAGCCAATTCTTTCGCATAGCCAGAGAGCCGTTTAGCATAAGCTAAAATACCGTCGCAAGTTTCAATCTCCGCTTTATAAAAGTAGATCTTATCAATATCGTTTGGATTTTCCATGGATAGCTTGCTTAGTCTGTCTACAGCTTCCTGGCGGACACCTGCAATACCCTTTTTAATTAAAATAACATCAAAGCCAGGGCAAGTATCACCGCCGCCATTGATTTGATGATAGGAAAGATCACTGACAAAGGCTTCCCCAGAAAATGACCATACACCCGCTTCTTCATATTGGGTCTGGCAAATTTCATCCAAACTTCGACCTTCCCAATAAGGAAAAATCTCTTCCCGCAAAATCCGCTTATCTTCTTCGCTGATTTCAAAAGGGTCCTGCGGCCTTGTTGCCATTGTATCCAGTTCATCCCTGATCCACCGCCAGGCAATATCGGGCGACACGGCACCAGCTCTGGGCTTACCGCAGGGATGTCCGACGATCAGTTCGTCTTTTTGTATCAGCAGCGGTGCAGTCTCACAGGCCTTTTTGAAGCATTTTGCTCTGAGTAGAATCTTAGGCAGTCCCGCATTTTCTTTAGTCACCTGGGTAAAGGCTCTTGCCCGGTATGTACTGACACTGGGCCTAACCTTTAAATAGGCCTCCTTCAGCCGTTCCAATCGCGGTGTCAGACCAGTAATTTCTCCTTCATATACGGGCGACTTAGCCGTGCTGGCTGCTTTCGAGCTATTTGCAGACAGTTCCCGGGAAATGCCCTGGAACAGTTTCATAATGACAGCCGTTTCTTCCTGGGACAAATTTTTTGTTGCATCCGCAAATTTATGAGAAAACTCTTGAATATTCAACTTTTTGCCCATCCTTTCCCTATCAACAGAACATTCTCTGCTAGGTCTTCCCTTCTTGATCCAGAGTACTAGGTTAGCTGCTCAAGTAATTGTTTCAGCAGCTCCCGTAAATCCTGCGTTTCAACCGACTGTTGGCTCAAGCCGCCAGTCCTATTTGCAGCAGTTGCTTCTTTCGCAATAACGCCTGAAGATATCTCTTCTATTTGCCGCACACCATAGCCGACCTTGCGGATATTGATTAAGTTCATAGGCGTAACATTGTCTGATGTAGTACTGCCGCCCGCTGCACCGCACCCTAAGGTAAGCGCCGGAAAGAGATTGGTAGTAGCCCCTATTCCCCCTAAGGTGGCAGGAGTATTAACAAGCACTCTGGATACCGGTTTCTTTAAAGCAAACTCCCGAATTACACTTTCGTTATTCGAATGAATCACCAGTGTATGGCCCCGCCCTTCATTCACCAATAGCTCTATGCATTTTTCACAGGCATCCATCCAGTCCTTCTCTACATAGAAGGCCAGAACGGGGCATAACTTTTCCCGTGAATACGGATTGGCAGCTGATACATATTTTTGTTCAGATAGTAATACTTTCGTGCCTTGAGGAATGGACAAACCGCTGCATTGAGCCAGTACTTCCGCTGACCTGCCGACAAACTCCGGATTCAGCCTGCCATCAGGCAAGAAAAATAATTTGCCGAGTTGTTCTGATTCCTCAGGCGACATAAAATAACCACCATTTCG
The DNA here is from genome assembly GCA_002337925.1 of Sporomusaceae bacterium UBA1887. GTDB lineage: Bacteria > Bacillota > Negativicutes > Sporomusales > DSM-15969 > Anaerospora. The sequence goes on along the minus strand of DDHB01000033.1, from coordinate 39,733 downwards.
CCTGAGCTCCTGCCGCACTTCTTCAGCAATGCAGTCCTCAGCAACAATAGACTGTTCCGATGCGGAGACAATTCCATAATCAAAAGTCCTGCTGGTGATAATGTCGGTTACCGCCTTTTTTAGATCTGCAGAGCGCTCAATAAAAGCCGGTCCATTACCAGGACCGCCATAGATAGTCGGTTTTCCCGATGCATATGCTGCCCTGACCAGCTTGGGAACACCTGTAAGCAAAATCAGCGCAGTATCCTTATGATTCATCAATTCAGCCGTACCGTCCGCAGCGAGCGTCCGCAGATAACCGATAGCACCGGGGGGCAGCCCGCACCCCTCAGCCGTACGTATTAAAATATCAAGCACTTTTCCAATTGTTTTCCGGGCTTTCGGATGGGGCGAGAAAACAATGGCATTACCTGATTTTATGGCAATCAGCGTTTTATATATCGTGGTAGAAACAGGATTAGTTGCAGGAGGCAATGCAGCAATAACACCGACCGGTACGCCGATATCCATCGTTTTATTTTCTTTATCTTCCCTAATAATACCGACAACTTTCATATCCCGGATCTTTTTATACAGAAACTCACTTGCAAAAACATTTTTAACAAACTTATCCTGCCATTTACCAAAGCCTGTTTCTTCCTGGGACATAACGGCCAGTTCCCGTGCATATTGATTCACTTCCTCAGCCATGCGTCCCACAATTTTGTCCAGCTTTGCCTGTGGATAAGCAGCCAGTAGCTTTTGCGCCTCCCGGGCATTTTCCACAAGAATGCGAGCTTCCTGGATGGAGAGCAAATCATGGTCGATTCTGTTCATTTCCCATCACCTCCATGCCCAACATAGCTGAAATGATGTGGGAATGCTCACCAGTCAAGAACATATCTGGCAATAATTTTTTGTATGTCGGCATGGGGCCGGGCAATAACATTAGAGCTATAGATTGGCCCCACCTTTGTGGCTTCTTTAACACCGGCAGCGACAGCTGCTTTTACTGCACCCACATCCCCGCGAACTACAACCGAAATCAGCCCTGATGCCACATTTTCATAGCCAATTAATTCTACATCCGCAGCTTTGCACATCGCATCTGCAGCTTCCAGAACGGAAACCAGGCCGTAGGTTTCGATGAATCCCAACGCATCATTTCTCTCCACACAGATTCCCCTTTCTAACTACCTAACGCTTAGACACTGTCAATATCATGCTGCGAGACAATTTTCCCTACCCTGCTGATAGGACGAGGCATAACATGAGCAGCTGTCATTTGTCCGATTGCAGCAGCGGCTGCTGCTCCCTGCTCTACGGCTGACCGCACAGCGGCAACATCTCCTTTTACCATAACTGTTACGAGTCCGGAGCCTACATTCTCATACGAAACAAGCACAACATCCGCTGCTTTACACATCACATCGGCTGCCTGAATTGCCGGTACCATTCCTCTTGTTTCAACAAGCCCTAAAGCCTCTTCTCCAAAGTATTCCATTCGTGCACCTCCCTTTTTATGTAAGCTTTCTATTTCTTAGTTAGCGTCAACGCATTATTCAATGCCTATAAACTTTTCTGTTTCGTCTAATTGATTGATAATTTCGTTTTTTATAATATCACATACATAATTTTATTTTTTGAAAAATCAATATATAATGCTAGCATTATTGTTCTTACTAGGAACAACCAATTGCAATTTAATGACTTATTTTAAAAATATTGTCCTCTGTTGCTCTCGTTTGTGCATTCTTTCTCCGAATGCAAGATTATTGCAGTTTCTCGTTCTTACCAATGCCTTAAACAATTGGTAACTTAGCTGCACCAGGCTTTGTGCATTGATTTTGTTATTTTTTTTTGCTATAGTAAATTATCAAAAATCCTAAAATCCAAGTTTTTAATAGCTTGGTGGAGCTTATATATGAGAATAGAAACAGTAGTACAGGAAAAGCTGCGCACCGTGTTTAAAGACGAAAGTATTGTATTTGATAAATCTCGTTTTGCCGGCGGGCTTACCAACTACCACTATATAATGGACATTGCAGGTATCGAATACGTTATTCGCCAGCCCGGTGGCATGACGGAACAAATCATTGACCGGAAACAAGAAAAGGTCAATAATAACATTGCCTCCGCATGCGGAGTAAATTCAAATTGCATTTACTTTGATGAAGACAGCGGCATCAAAATCAGTACCTACATAACCAACAGCCAAAATATGGCTGCTGCTGATCCAGGATCACCAAAAAACCTGGAAGCGGTCTCGCTGGTAATGAAAAAAATTCATTCAATCCCAACTCCTTTTGCCAATCATTTTGATTGGCAAAAAGAGCTGTCCAAATATGAAATGCTTATTGGGCAGCTGCACGGCGATCTATTCTTTGATTATCAACCCTTAAAAAATCAATTGGTCAATTTTGTACAAGAAAATATTAAAAGTACAATTTTAGTCCCCTGTCACAATGACACAGTGCCGGAAAACTTTATCATTGATCATGCGGACAAAACCTACCTGATTGACTGGGAGTATTCCGGAATGAACGACCCCTGCTGGGATGTGGCGGCCTACATACTGGAATCTAAACTATCCGATGATGCTATTCAATTTTTAATCCAGGCCTACTTTGGCCATCCACTGACCCCCGTTGAAGAGTTAAAACTCAAAAGCTTCATGATGGCTCAGGATTTACTTTGGACTGCCTGGGCCTTAATCCGGCATTATAATGGTGATGATTTTCTGGAATACTGCTGTCTCCGTTATGAACGCTTCCGCAAAAACAGTAAACTTACAAGTCAATCATCGCAATGTTCTCTTGCTGATATGGTTACAAACGGTTAAATGAAAAAGATCCCCCAATTCGCGATTATTGCGAATTGGGGGATCTTTTTACTATCAATATAAACCACAAATTTTAAAAGCCTGTTTGAGATCAGCAATGATATCGTCTGCATCTTCCAGGCCTACACTAAACCGAAGGTGACCATTTTGAAACTCGGCCGGGTAAAAGTGATTTCTCTCATCGGTTGGTCCTGTATAAACCATTAAACTCTCATCATGTCCGATCGAAACAGCAGGTACAATTAATGCAAGAGCGTTAACAAATTGATTATGAGTTGCTACATCAGCTTTCAGGCCAAAAGCAATGACTCCGGAAAACATGGACATTTGCTTTTTGGCAATTTCATGCTGCGGGTGGCTGGCAAGACCGGGATATGCAATAAAGGCAACTGCTGGAGAATTCTCCAGGAATTGAGCAATCTTGAGCGCACTTTCACTATGCTGCCGCATACGCAGCGGCAAGGTCACCACACCGCGCATAATCATCCAGGCATTAAAGGGGCTAATCGCACCTCCCAGATTGACCATTGCCTGGCGCTTGATTTTATCAACCAGTTCTTTCCGTCCAATAACCGCACCACCCATTGCATCGCCATGACCATTAATATATTTGGTTAGACTATGAATAACCAAATCGGCACCAAGAGTAAGGGGCTGCTGCAAATACGGTGACGCAAACGTACTATCAACAGTAAGCAAAGCACCTGCTTCTTTAGCGATCCGGGAAATGGCAGCAATATCGGTTACCCGGGTTGTTGGATTTCCCGGAGTTTCAATATGTATAAGTCTGGTATTAGGACGAATCGCATCCTTAACCTGCTCAGGATCAGCCGTATCAACTAATGTAGTTTCTATATCATATTTATCAGGAAAATACTCTTGCAGCAACCGGTAAACGGCGATGTAAGAAACATTACTGCATACAACATGAGCAGACTTATCCAGAAAAGTAAAAAATACACCAGCAAGAGCAGCTACGCCAGTGGCAAGCACTACGCAATCTTCGCCGCCCTCAAGAGCCGCCAGCTTCTCCTGCAGGTAGCGCTGATTAGCCGAAGTATTTCTCGTGTACAAAAGCTGATCGGCATCGCTCCAGTTAAGAGTAGACGCATCTTCAGGCAAGCGGTAACTGTTAGCCATAATCAGCGGCCGTCTAATGGCTCCCGTTTCTTTATCAATTCCATTACCTGCATGCACACACTTTGTCTGGAAAGCGATTGACGTTTTTTCACTCATTTTCATCCCAGCTTTACTGTTTGATTTACAATGAATATATAACGCCTGCTGCTCATTGTCAATTATTGTAACATCTGGTAAACATCGCTATCTAGATTTTATACATAATTAAAGTTAAGAAATACTGCACAATTACAATTCTATTTAACTTTTTCTCGCTCGAATCATAAGAAAATGTGGTTTTGTCGTCAATTGTTTATATTCTGCAGGATGTAATTCAGCAAACTGTCTGGTTGGAGTTGGTTCAAGGAGCTTTTCAATCATCAGCCCGGCATCCAGTAAGGCAGTAATAATAGTGGATAGTGACCTGCGATAGAATCGGACTTTTACGGTTTCCCCGTTCGTCTCCCATTCCTCTTCCACTATTTCCGTTCTAAAATAATTGCCAGCTGGAAAAGCTTCCATATCCCTCACTGGATGATGCACAGAAAAAATCAGCTGTCCCTGCGGTTTTAAAATCCGCTTACATTCCGTAAGCACAACCTCCCAGGTCTTCAAATAGTGCAATGCTAAAGATGAAAGAACCAGATCCATTGAATTATCAGCTAAAAATGACAACGGTTCATGTAAATCAGCTTGCCGCACAACAGCTTTATTACCCACTCTTTTCCTGGTCATGGCAATCATGCTAGGGCTAAAATCTACGGCAGTAACATTGGCACCATGCTCTAACAACCACTTACTATACCATCCTGCGGCACAGCCGGCATCGAGAACGGATTTCCCTTGTACGTCCGGCAGCAATGATAACGTAGCTGGTCTTTCAAAGTAAGCATTAAAAGGCTTTGTATCAACAGACTCAAAGTAGTAGGGAGCCATTTTTTCATAGGCATCAAAAGAAACTGAGCTTTTATGGATATTTATTGTCATTGCTTGCTATCCCCCTTCCACTAGCTAAGCGTTGAGCCGAATAAAGTAACGAAACAAGCAGCCTTTGGAACTAAAAACAAAGGCCGCCTATTTCTATTTGGGACGATAAGGCAAACTGTCCCTGTGCCGAACGCATTCTAGAGTTACCTCTGTTTTTTGCTCCGGCGAATAAGACAACAATCTGGTTGAATTCATGACGACGGCCAGCGTACTGGCGTTATGTAAAACAGCTGCCCAAAACGGTGAAATCAGTTTGGCTGTTCCCAGACCCAGACCGATTATATTTGCACCGATAGCGAATAAAAAGTTTTGCCTGATTACCGTCAAAGAGCGCTTGCCCAGACGGACAACTTCTACAATTTTTTCGGGGTTATCCTCCCGCAGGACAATACCGGCCGTATCAATCGCGGCATCAGCTCCGCCCACGCCCATAGCAACTCCCACATTTGCAAGTGCCAGCGAAGGGGAATCATTTACACCATCGCCAACCATACCAATTATACTGCCTTGCTGCTGCAAAGTCTGAACTAAGGAGAACTTATCTTCAGGCAGCATACCAGACCACACTCGCTCAATCCCCAGCCGTCTGGCCGTTTCCTGTGCAACTGCGCCGCTGTCTCCGGTGACAAGGCCAATATCGGTAATTCCCTCTGCTCTAATACGGCGAATTGCTGTTAGTGCATTTGGACGAAGCGCATCCTCAATCGCAATTGCTCCGATAACTTGCCTACCACTTGCTACATATACTAAGGTTGCAGTCTGCTCCAAATCATCCATTCCCAGCGGTGGAACGGGAATTGTCAATTCTCTCAAATAACGGGAGTTGCCAACATAGATAGGAACACCGTCAATAATTGCCTTTACACCGCGTCCTATTGCCATTTCACTGTTAGGAAGACAAGGAAGTACAATCCCCTCCTGTGCTGCAGCTTCCTTAATCGCAGCAGCCAGCGGATGATTGGCATTGGCCTCTGCTGCCGCAGCCAGGGTAAGAATCGCGTTGCGATTGTAACTTGGATGGAGTGAAATGACTTTGCTGACAGCAGGCTTACCTTCTGTCAATGTGCCTGTTTTATCAAACAACAGGCAATTCACCCGCCCAGCGTCTTCTAAGTACCGTCCGCCTTTCACCAGAATTCCGCGGCTGGCTGCATTGCCGATTGCGGCGCTGAGAGCTGTCGGTGTGGCTAACCCTGCGGCACATGGACAGGCAACAATTAAAATCGTCATAGTCCGGCGTATATCTCTTGTTAGTAGAAATACAATAAAAGCCAACAAAAAAGATGCTGGGATGATTTTGGACGAATAGCGGTCAGCCGTCTTCTGAATGGGCGCTTTGGCGTGACTTGCCTGCTCCACCAAATGGATAATGCGGGCAACTGAAGTTTGATCGCCCACTTTTTCCGCACATATATATAGTGTGCCTTGTTCAATCGTAGATCCTGCCAGCACCTGATCGCCCCGTCTTTTGTAAACAGCAATAGGCTCACCGGTTAGAGCGGCCTGATTCACAACTGCTTCTCCCTCAGTTATCAAACCATCTACCGGAATTTTGGCACCGATCTTCACTGATACAATATCATTTGGCTGTAACTGCTTAATCGGTATTCGCCTTTCTTGACCGCCTTCAACGATCCAAGCATGTTTCTCGTTTCCCTCCAGCATGGCACGAATGGCCTTGCGCGACCGGTCTATTGTCAAGGTCTCCGCCAGTGTACTCAAATTAACCAGCCATACAACAACCAGACCGGTAAGCCCTTCTTTCAACAGCAGCGAAAGTAACGTAGCCGAAGCAATCAAAAATTCATTGTTTAATCTCCGTTGCAAAAGCAATGCTTCCAGCCCACTGCGCAGGATTGGCACTGCCGTTAACAGCGTAATTATATTCGTCCATCCAGCCAGGCGAATTGGAAGTACATTACGCTTAAGCAAATAGTAGNNTAGTAAAATAACTGGACCAATAACAGCAAGCCACCTGCAGCTACCAGAATAACTTGTGTGGAAATAGACAAGTTTTCTAGTTCAAACGGTTTATAGCGCTTGACTTGCCTTACAGGAGCTGCTTCTGCCTGAAACTCAAGTGAAATCTGCCGCACAAGCTCTATTACCTTGTTTTCCGAAAGAGCAGCCTGTTCATAATGCAATAATACCTTACCAGATTTTGAATTTGCCGTACACGCTTTTATCCCTTGTTGTGCATTAAAAAAATCCGCTAGCTGCGCAGCCCGGCCAGACTTAAACCGAATACCTTCCAGATAAAGTCTGATCCGGCCCGGCAGACGGTGAACAATGCGTATAACTTCTGGGGACAAATGAGCAGCCTCCTTTAAAGCATGGCATTAGAAAAGACTTAGCTTGCACCAAGTCCTTTAGGANNCTTTCTGATAAGATAAAAAAAAATCCCATGCTTGGGATTCTTAAAATCATTCTGGTATGCCATTGCCTATTAGAATGTATTATGCGAAAAGTATATTTCGATTATACCGCTTTTGCCTCAATAGACAACCTGCTGCCAATAGCCGCAAACTGCTCTTTTACTGAATTAAGCAGCAAATTCTCCCAATCCTGTAAAAAGTTAATAATGATACCTTTAATACGCTGGATAATATCCTGTCTGGCAATTGCCAGCTCCTGTTTAGGAGAACAGTCGAATGCATCCAATACTAATGTAGCTGCATGAATATGAATAGGTAAGGCAGTGACTTTCTTTAACGCACAGTTCCAGGCTTTGTTTCCGACGTATTCTATACAACGGGCTGTTCGCAATGCAATACGGTGTTCTTTTACTATTTCGCGCAGCGGCTTTAATGATAAAGTCGGAAAAGGTCCCTGAAGTTTTAATTCAACCACTGATGACAGACCATACTGCTGAACACGGAAATTCAAATGAGTAAGCAGCCGTCCGGACATACACCCATTCTGCAATTCTACTAATGCCATAGGCCATTCTAAAGGAGACTTTTGCAATAAGCTATCAGCGAGCCGTCCAATATCCTCTGTCCTAATTCGTGAACGCAGTTGATTAAACTCCCAGCATACATCCGTAGTACACTCTATTACTGCTAAATCAATACATTTATTATATCCCAACATAGGGAGCAACCTCCTGATGATACCGATAATCATTATCATTAATTATAATATATGAGCTTATCTTTAGTCAATACCTGGTCAATTTTCTCAAATAAAACTGCCCCTAAAGTGCTAATAAATGCATACCATGGATAAACCTGGCAATAATATCTCTGTGCAAAACGGTATGCAGCACTAAAGGAGAGATACTATGCCCACTATAGAAGAGCCGCTTGAAATTAACACTACTATCCCTGCCGGCCCCAGAATCAATCGCGGGCAGCGCANNGCTCCGTCATGAGGTAAAGGCGCGTACCGGCCACGACTTAACGTTTTGGTTAGGACTAGCCGTTGTTGGCGCCGTATTACTGCCAAGCGTCAGGGAAAAACTGCGTCCTCTAGCAGTGAAAGCGGTGCAGGGTGTAATTGGCCTGACGGAACACACACAGGGCTTATTCAGCGGCGTCCGCGAGGATATTGAAGATTTGGTAAGTGAAGCCCAGTTTGAACGTTTTAAAGACTCTATTGAAGACGAGCTGGACGATGAACTTCCTCCATCCTGTGAAGCAAATGAAAACAGCATTAGGCCCGATCTGGCATAAAGCCTAAGCTAGGAGGATATAAGTGGCTACTATTGAATTATTGAGGCAAAAAATTCACAATGCTAACCAGGAATTGATTGAGGCAATTGATATCAGTATCGAACTGAGACGCCAATCTCCGCAAATAAAAAGTGAAGTCGTAAAAATCTGGGAATCATTTTTGGGACAATTCTTTGGTTACATTAAACAAAAAAGTAAAGCCTCTAAAGATAATTTGCTTGCCGGAGTTTCCTGGGCACGCTTAAATCTTTTTTAGCTAGGGAATTTCATTTAACAGCAGGGAGCTGCACCGGGAAGGAGCAATTGCCTTGGCCGCATCTGTTATAACAAACAAAGATTATACCTTAATTCCCGGCCGGTTACGTATCGCAATTAGAGGTCTTAGAAACAACCGCTCCCTTGCTTGTCAGTTAATCATCCGTTTATCAGAGGAGAAAGGGATACGCAGCATTACCGCCAACCCTTTGACAGGCAGAGCACTGATCTATTTCAATCCTCGACTGCTAAACCTGCCACAGATTGAACAACTGATTGATCGTGCAATTCAGCCCCGGCTTCCCTCGGACTCTACCTCTTTGTGGCACCCAAGTCACGAACAAAATGCTTCAGCGAATATGCTGCCGCTCCTGTATCCTCTGGCTGCAGGAGCTNNGGAGCTGTTATCTCCGCATTGATCATAAAACGTCTTCTGCTGGGGAAATCACCGCTTTCCTCCTCTCCTTATCTTATCAGCCTAGCTGCCTTGGCAACAATTATCGGCGGATATCCGGTGTTGCAGTCCGGCTTTCACAAAATAGCTGAGAAAAAAAAGCTCAATGCTGAGCTTCTCTTGTTTAGCCTGACTCTTATTTTGCTTACGATGCGCGAAAGTATTGCCGGTCTGTCTGTTTTATGGCTGGTATATATGACTAATTTATCGGGGCATACTCTGCAACAGCAGACTAAGCAGCATCTAAATAGGTTGCTCCCGTGCAAAACCGCTTTCCCCGTCTCCGCCGCAGCACAATCCCGGCCTCTAACAGGAAGACCTTCCCCCATTCACTATAAAGCAAGGCTGCTGTTAGCTGTGAGTATTGCCGGTATTGTTTATCTGACAACGCGCGATGCGATGCGCAGTCTTGCCGTATTAGTAGCCGGCTGTCCTGTTACCGCCGCACTATCACGGAGCAGCGCACTCGACGCAGCAATGTTAGCTGCCGCCAAACAACGTATTTTTATTAAAGAAGCACAGGCAATAAAATTTGCTGAACAACTATCCCCCCAGAGTTTTGCGGTCCCGTCACCATTAGCTGATGAACTTGTCATTGCCCTCGGCCAGGACTCAGTAAAAAAAGCCGGGTATGCAGCCCATGTTGTCATTTGTGACAATGATCCCCGAAAGCTAGATGAGCTTATCCGTCTTAGCCAGCAGACAAATGAAATCATTCGTCAGAATGCAATTTTGACTACCTGGTTTAATGGCACAGGTATGTTGTTAGCCACCTTGCGTCTCTTGTCGCCTGTTGGGGCAGGACTCTTGCTTAATGCCTGCACCGTAACCGTTATTCTCAACTCACGGCGCTTATCACCTACTAACTGCACCTTAGAGCTAAAGTCCAGAGCCGATAATCATTCAATTAAGTAAAATCCGACCTGCCCTTAGGCAGGTCGGATAGCTTTTTTGCGATTATGCATCCATGAAATAAGCATAACACCAAGTAAGGTAGTAAAGCTAACTATTGAACGGATATAGGGAACGCCTGAAAAGTATTTTTCAAAGATAACGTCACCGGCTATCATTCCACCAGCGGTCCAGGCCAAAATACCGCCACCAATGTAGACAATAGCCGGATAGCGTTCTATCAGTTTGATAAACGCTGTACTGCCCCAGATAACGATAGGAATAGTAATTAATATTCCTATGATTATTAAGGTCATATTCCCGTGTGCCAGGCCTGCAACACCGATTACATTATCAATTCCCATAACACCGTCGGCAATTACTATCGTCTTTACAGCATTTGCAAGACTATCAGGCGCGCCAAGATCATGTTCCTTTTTTTCGATTAACAGTTTACATGCTATCCATATGAGCAATATACCACCTATGATCATAAGAGCAGGAATTTTAAGCAGCCACACTACAACAAGTGTCGAAAGTAAGCGAATGCCAATAGCTCCTGCAGTCCCCCAGATAACTGCTTTTTTTTGCTGCTCTAGCGGAAGTTTGCGCGCAGCCATACCAATAACAATGGCATTATCACCAGCAAGTACCAGATCGATAAAAATAATTGACAGAAGGGCCCATAAAAACTCAGTTGACAGAAATTCCATATACCTTCACTCCTTTTAAAATAGACTAATAAGATTAAAAAACCCTTCGGTATAGTTTTCTATACCGAAGGGTTAACGTCTCCATAGGGGCAACTAAATAAAAAGGAGACATCTAGTATAGAAAACTATACTAAAGGTCTCGCTGATTGGCAATTAACCAACGATAGAACCAGGCGCAAGCCGTATGTTGATTCTATCTTGATAGCTACTCCCCTTTAGGGCAATCTGTAATTATTATTAATGTAACAGATTCCTTTAAATAAGTCAAATGTGTTTGGTCACTCTACAATTTTTTGAGCGACTATTCGTTTTTTTACTACTTGATTTGGCCTGTCAAGATCATTCACTTCATCATAGAACTGATCATTGCTGGACGTATCTTGTGCTATATGCCTGCTCAGCTCGTGATTTACTCTGGCCTCTTCAACGATAGTACTGAATTGATTACAGACTGCACCGGCTTTTTCTTTTACCGTTAAAACGCCGCCGACAGCCGCCACAGCCAAACGGCGGCCATGACATTTTGTACAAGTATGGGTAGCAGATGTTTTAGACGCTAAATTCTTTACTTCATCATTAACAATTAAAATTCCCTTTGTAGCTTGAACCGCCATACGATGTAATCCCCGGCGCACAGGCTGTGAGCAGCATGCCAGTGCCGCTCCGCCAAGCAGCAGCAGCGCCGGCGAACTCTTACAGATCATCCTCGCTCCCCAATGAAAATAATTCATAACAGGCACCTCCTTAAAGCTTATATTAATTTTGCCCATGCCTTATACGTTTCATGTGCAAAAAAAGAAAACAGGCTCCTGCAAGAGACCCTGTTACGCAACTTATGGTAAAGAAAACTCAGACGAGTTCTTCTGATTGGAATAATTCGCTTAAAATCCTATTAGCCTCACGAAAAACTTCAGCAATTTCTTCTTCTGATAATTGAATAATATCCTCTTTTTTATTCTCCATTATGTACACCTCTTAACGATAATTATTATTAACTAATTTTTATTTTATTTATTGAAACTATTGTAAATCATTAATGGAGAAATTTCAATAGATAATAATAATTATTTAACATTATTTATTTATCTTTTTCATTTTTTAATAATTAAAATAATTATTTATTAATATCAAAACCTGGCAGGAAGTATTAGTATAATATGGAATATCCAAATTAAGAAAAATTAGTGCCTTGATAGAAGTTCCTACCAGGCTTTGCTAAAAGAACTGTCACTCAAATTTAAGCTAATAAGGAGGTAATGTGACGATGGAATATCACTATAAAGAAACCGTTGACTGGGGCATAATTAAGCGTGAATGGATTAGCGAACAGCCTGACTGTACCATCCTACTGGAAAAACACGAAGAAGACCGCTTTACGGTAGCCATTACCCATAAAGAGCTGGACTTAGAGTACTATTCTTACTGGATCAAAAGTGGTAAGCTGACTTTCGACACACTGGAACACGCTCAGCAATTCGCTGCGTCTCAAGTAGCCCGGATCAGACAAGGCGATTATTCTGAGTGTGTCGGTACTTTTGCTAAAAAAGCTAAATAAGCTAAACTGATAAAAAAGCTGACAGACCCTTGCGGTCTGCCAGCCTTTTGCTTCTTTCTTCCCTTTATGCAGTTGCACATTGATAAAGTACCTGATACAATTTTCTAATATTGTTAATAGCTTGCACGTTACAAGGAGTACAATAATGAAAACTATTTTATTTGATTTAGACGGCACCTTGCTGCCTATGAGCCTCGAACAATTCACTAAAAACTACTGCAAACAATTAAGTATTTTTTTTGCTGATTTAATAGACGGAAAACAATTGATTACGCATGTACTTTCTGCAACTAATGCAATGCTGCATAATCAGGAAAACCGTAGAAATGAAGAAGTATTTATTGAGCATCTTGCAACGCTCATACCAGGAGATATCCAGGTTTATATTGAGCGTTTTTCTTCCTTTTACGATTCAGCATTCCTCAACTTACAGGAAATTCTGCCGCCACATCCTCAAATTGCTGCTACTATCAAGATACTGAAAGAAAAAAACTATCAGCTTGTTGTTGCAACAAACCCTATTTTCCCGATAAAAGCCAATATACACCGCCTTAATTGGGCTGGACTTAATGCAGCCGACTTCAGCTACATTTCCTCTTTCGAGAATAATTGTTACTGTAAGCCTAATCCGGCCTATTTTCGTGAGGTTTTAACTAGTATTAACGAATCACCGGAAAACTGTCTAATGGTTGGCAATGATGTTCAGGAGGATCTTGCTGCTCGCAAAGTAGGAATAAAAACATATTTGATTGATGATCACATCATTCACAGAGGCGGCGAAATTGTCACAGATTACCGGGGCTCCTATACTGATTTCTTTGATTTTGCTGCTAAGCTGCCACCTGTTTCCCAGAGAATATAGCCATATATACAGGAGCTGTCACACTAAGACAATTAGTGCGTCAGCCCCTTTTTTTTATCAGCAGCTAACTTTTTGATTGGCGTGCAAAGAACGACATAGGCTTCAACCTGCATCCTAAAAGACTTGGTGCAGGCCAAGCCTTTTCTAATAGAAAGACAAAGGAGCTATCTCAACAGAGTAAAAATCGAATTGAGACAACCCGCTCGTAGCAAGTGGAAAAATCCCGGTCCGTACTTTTGGCAATTACCCCAAAAGTACCAAAAATGCTAGGNNAGACAAAAGTACATAACCGTATATTCCCACTCTTTCTAAAATCATAGAAACAAAGCTAGAACTGCTCTATAAGTAGTGCGACAGCCCTTATTTCAGAGGATATAACCAGTTCAGTGCAGCTGGAAATCGCTGCATAAAATAAAGCTGCCCATGCGTATCTCCCTCACTGATCCAATACCTGCAATTAGCAGCAGGCAAGCCCTGCTCCAGGAGCTGATTATATACTTCACCGGTCCGTATTAGCATTTCCCGCTGAATATTTTTTTTCCCAGCACCTTCCCGGCTGCCCACATCCATATAAATCCGGCTTTTCTTGTTTTGTAACTGGTTCTCTTTCACAAACTCGATAAAACCCTCATACCAGAAAGACCCTGAAATAGAGCCAAATCTGCCAAAAATGTCAGGATATCGGTATAGCGCATAGAGAGAAATCAGCCCCCCTAGCGATGCCCCGATAATCCCGGTATGCTCAGGGCTGGTACTGGTACGATATTTCCTATCGATGTACGGCTTTACTTCGTTTACCACGAAAGCAAGATATTGATCTCCTTTTCCACCAAAATCACGGTATCCTGCTGCAAGTGCCGCTGCCGGCCAGGGAGTATAGTCGTCCAGACGCTTCTCTGCAGCTATACCGACAAAGATAATCTGCGCTAAGTCANNCAGCTGCTAATTGCTTATACAGCAAGTCCCCGCCATCATGGATATAGGCAACTGCCAAATTCTCCCTTCCTTTTACATAGTCAGGCGGCAGCAATATCGTAATTTCTCTTGTGCCGAGCATTATTTTCTCTATTATTGCGGTCATACTTCCTCCGCAGGAAACGCTGCTGTTATTAGATATTATCATAACTAAAACATACAGGTGCGCCGCTTATTTCATCTACCAGCACTCTTGCTTCAATCTCAAATACCTGCCGCAGCACCTGCGGTGTAATGACTTCAAGTGGAGTGCCTGCCGCGAGGATCGCTCCCTTTCTCATAGCAACTATTTCATGGGAGAACCGGGCAGCATGATTGATATCGTGAAGCACCATAACAATTGTACATTGATGGCGCTGGTTCAACTGCTCCACAATTTTCAGCACTTCCAACTGGTGAGACATATCAAGATAAGTTGTTGGCTCGTCCAGCAGCAGTATTTGCGTCTCCTGCGCCAAAGCCATGGCCAGCCAGACTTTCTGCCGTTCGCCGCCGGATAAGTTGCCAATTTCCCGTTGGCGAAAAGGAGCAACCTGAGTAACTTCCATCGCCCACTCGATAATAGCCCGATCATCAGCTGTAGGCTGCTGCAGCTTGCGGCAATGAGGAAAGCGGCCGTAGGCAACCAATTCCGCTACTTTTAATTCGCCCGGCGCCGCCGGATTTTGCGGCAGCAACGCAAGCTTCCGGGCAATCAACATTGTGTCCATCCGGCTCAATTCCTGTCCTTGCAGGTAAACTGTACCCTGCCGGGGTTTGAGTATTCTCCCCATTGTCTTAAGCAGCGTTGATTTTCCACAACCATTAGGGCCGATAATTGTTGTTATTTTTCCTGCCGCAATGGTTAGATCAAGCTCCTGGAAAACAAGATGGCTTTCATAGCCTGCCTGCAATTTTTTTGCATGTAATATACCCATAGGGTTCGTACTCCTTCTTTATGCTTTTGCCTTATACAGCAAATAAATAAAATACGGTATGCCCAGTAGGGATATCACAATTCCCACTGATATTTCCGCCGGGGCAAACAAATTCTTCGCAGCAAAATCGGCCGTCACTACCAGCAGCATTCCCAAAAATATGGCTGTAGGTATCACGCGATTATGTTGAATACCTACCAGCCTTTTAGCAATATGAGGAATGATCAGCCCTACAAAACTAATATTTCCTGCTACTGCGACACAGGCACCAACCAAACCGGTACTGGCAAGCAACAAAATGATCTGTTCTTTCTCCACTGCAACGCCCAGACTGCGCACACTGCTTATTTCCAGTTGAAAAAGATCCAGCACGGATGCCTTACAAACGAGAATTGGCACTAATAGAACAAACCACGGCAGGGTAGCAGTAATAAACTCCCAGTTAGCATTCCAAATGCTGCCCGTATGCCACACAGCCACCATGTGAAAATCAGCAGGATTCATCTTCAAGGTCAGGTATAAGGATGCGGCACTAAGTCCTGCACTAATAGCAATTCCCGTCAGCAGAAAGCGTTCTGAATTAAGCCTTCCATTCTCCCAGGAAAACAACCACACCAAGAGCATGGCCCCTAATCCGCCGGCCAAGCCAAAGAGCGGCATAGCCAGCACAGCCAGCCAGCAAAGTGCTGTATAATTCCCCTGAACAAAAAACAAAAACAAAACAATCCCCAGGCCCGCTCCGGCATTAATGCCTAAAATACCGGGATCTGCAAGGCCATTGCGGGATACTCCCTGAAGAACAACTCCCGCCAGGCCTAAACCAGCACCCACTAGAGCGGCAATCACAATACGGGGCATGCGAAACTGAAACAGTAACAAGTCATATTCCTTAGCAGGCTCAATCCTTAAGAGAGTATTGATCACCTCGCGAAACGTTATAGTAAATATGCCATAAGTCAAACTAAAGTACAGGACTATCCCTAAAAGACATGCTGCAGTTGCGATTACTGCCCTGAATTGACGCTCTTTGCTGTTAAACAACCTTATTTCCTCCTTTTGTTCGTGCCAGATAGAGAAAAAATGGCACGCCAATCAGAGATGTGATTACGCCTACCGGCGTCTCAAAGGGATAATTTAAAAAGCGGCTCCCCACATCGGCCAAAGCCAAAAATACTGCTCCTAATACCCCAGAACAAGGAATAACCCATTGATAATCTACTCCAACGAAAAAGCGGGCTATATGAGGAATAATTAAACCGACAAAAACAACTTTCCCCGCCAGCGCCACTGCTGCACCGGTTAAAAGCATAACAATAACAGCAACAGCTATTTTCACTGCTATTATTCTTTGCCCAAGACTCACCGCTACTTCTTCACCTAGAGAAAGAACTGTAACTGAACGGGACAACCACCAGGCTGCCATTATTCCAGTCACAATAATCCCGCCAGCGAGGCGAATACTATCCGGATTGATTTGATGCAGACGTGCATTGTACCAAAAGCTGATATCCTGGGAAATTTGGAAATACAACGCCAATATCGCTGCTATACTGCTTAAAAAGCTTCCAATGACCGCACCTAAAATGGCTAGTCTGACGGGAGAAAGTCCCCTGTGCAGCACCGCGCCAAGACCAAAAACCAAGCCTGCACCAATTCCTGATCCACAGAAAGAGTAGATCATCTGCTCAGTGACAGTAGCATCTGGCAGCACCAGCATACTTACCGTAACCGCCAGTGCTGATCCGTCGCTAATTCCCATTAACCCCGGAGAAGCCAGATAGTTACGGGTAATCCCCTGCATCAACGCTCCTGAGACGGCCAAAGCACCGCCGATGAGCAAGGCTCCCAAAGCCCGGGGCACACGGGAGCTCATAATAATCTGGTGATCAACGTCAGCCGGATTGAAATGCAAAAATGCAGCAAAGATCGTTTCCAGGCCGATCGTCTTCGCACCACAAAAAATCGATAACACAGTCACACCAAGCAGTAAGACTGGCGAAACTGTAAGTATTAGGCTCACTTTATTACCTTTTTTCATTGCAATGTTGCGGCAATGGCCTGCAAAAATTGCTGTTTTCCGCCGATAGCCACACCTTGAATTAAAGGATCAACTACATTAACAAAGACTTGTTTATTTTTAACTGCCTGTAAGTTATTCCAAATAGCATTCTGCTGCAAATCCTGCAAGCCCTTAGGCTGTGCAAGATTTTCTCCAGCTGCATACTGCAGGAAAATGACATCCGGATTCATCTCACTCAGCTTTTCCAGCGAAAGAATTTCCTGAGCCTTAGCAGCCTTTATTTCTGCAGGCACCACCAGTCCTAATTCTTTATAAAGAATTTCATTAAAGAAAACATCTTCCGGATAAATATTAATATTGCCTGCCCGAAATCTTACGGCAATAACCTTCTTCCTTTTCACATTTTCCTGAAGCTGTGCTTGTATTTGCTTAACTTGCTCATGGTACTTTTGCAGAATTTCTTCAGCCAACCTCTGCTTACCGGTCAAATCTGCCAATAGCAGCAAGTTTGCTTCACCAGCGGTGGCAATGTGCGAGACAGGGATAGTAGTGGCAATTTTCTGCAGTTGTGCAGCAGTGCCTGCGGGAAATTTATCACTACCTAAGATAATATCTGGTGCCAGCTTTAAAATAGCTTCAAAATTAGGTTGTTTCTGTTCACCTATCGGTACGGTCTTTTGCGTAATGCTCGCTAATATAGCCGGGAAGGAACCGCCAACTGTCATGGCGCCTACAGGCTGCACATTCAATAATACTGCATCCTCCAAAGATTCAAGTGCACCGGTAATAACAATTCGCTCGATCCCGGCAGGAACGGTATATTCCTTACCCAGATATTGTACTGTCCTGACTTGACCGGTATTTTTTACTACAGCCTTTGTTTCTTTCTCCTGGCTGCAGCCACTCAATATGACCAGCAGAATGCCTGCTAGTAAAATTAAAATTTTTCTTTTCATCGTCTGCTCCCTTTACCTTATAACGGCGACAGGCTGTTGTTTGACCGCCTTTACAAAAAAGTCTTGCTTCTTTGCCATTACTTAAGTACTATTTTAACTATAGATAAATTGATACCGATTATCCTTCTCAATTAACGTATCATTTTTTTATCTTTTCTCTTATCAAAATATTACTATTTTTATTGCGATATTTAGCTATTTTGCAAAGACTTTTACGGGGGGATCGCATTGCAAGTAAAAGAACATATTCAGGAAACCATTCATAAAACGTTTTTATGTACTCATATCCCTATCTGTTCTTTTGAATTTGATGGAACGCTCATTTGCTCAGCAGGCTATACCAGGCAACTGGAAAGCTTATTCGACCAGCAAAATATTTTTGAACAGGCCAAGCAGCAGCTCCTGGGGTCTAGCGGCGAACAGGCAGCAACTATGATCTGTACCGGCCCGCTCTCTTATACGGCATTTCTAATCTGCACCAAAAACAGTAATAGAGGACTACATATTCTCGGTCCTTATACAACCACTCCGAAAACCGTTGTTCCCGGCATCTTGTATAAGCCCGACTGCTGCATTCCTCATATCATTACGTTAGTACGCAACATTGCAGCCGATAGTGTATATGTAAAACAAAAAGTGAAAAAGTTTTATAAAATGCCCTACAGTTTATATGTTAAAAAGGCACTTGATTGTCTTGATGCACGCTATCATGAGCCCATTACACTGAGTGAGGTAGCCAAGTCACTCTCTATCAGTAAATGTTATTTCTGCAGTCTTTTTAAAAAAGAAACAGGAAAAACTTTTTCTCACTATTTAAATGAAGTTCGTATTGAGAAAAGTAAAGAGCTGCTGCGAAAAGATCAAGGTTCTATCCTGGATGTTGCTCTTTCTGTCGGGTTTAACAACCAGAATTATTACACGGTTCTTTTTAAGAAATTTACAAAGAAAACTCCATTGGAATTTAGAAATGCAATGTAAGCATAAAACAGCTGCCCATACCATCCGGTACGAGCAGCTGTTTTATGCTTGTTTCATTCTTCATTTAGTTCATCCAAAGACAATAAAAAGCTTGGCATAAATACTTCCATGAAGTATTTCACTTCCGGCAAGGGACTCTCGTTCAATTCCTGCTTAATCATTTTTTCAGCTACAGAAAACTCTTGATTTCCGGCCTTCAGCTCTTCCAAACATTTTAGATATGCACTAAGTTTATCTGCTGCTTTAACAATGCTCCATAATTCAGCATCTCTCTCCTCTTTGATCAAGAGATACTGGTAGCTGGCTTTTAGCTCTTGGGGCAGCATGTTATGCAGTTTTTTTTGCGCTAAAGCCTCAATTCCCTTATAAACATCCCGGATCTCAGGATTAAAATATTTTACAGGCGTCGGCATATCACCGGTAAAGACTTCTGATACTTCGTGATACATACCAAGGAGCGCAACTTTCGCACAATCGACATTACCCTCAAAATAGGTATTGCGGATAACCGCTAGACCATGCGCAATCATACTCACCTGCAGACTGTGTTCCTGGATGTTTTCCTTTGCCACATTGCGCATAAGGCCCCATCTTTGGATTAATTTCATGCGAGACAAAAAGGCAAAAAAATGACTCATTGTTTACTCCTCACTGTAGCTTTTCTTTTAAGAAGTAGTTTGACACTCATGCTAAAACACCTGTTTAAGAGCAAAGAACCCTAAGAAACAGCCCTGACAATGTTTTCGGCAACCAAAAAATCCATTCGCTTAATAGAATCAAAAGTATAGGATCCTACATGCGCTGTCGCAACAACCGAATCAAGGTTTTCCTTGATTAACGGATCATCCACAACAGGCTCAATATCAAATACATCCGTTGCCACACCGGCAATTTGTTTGTTTTTTATTGCTGCAAGCAATGCATGCTGATTCACGAGACCGGCTCTGGCTGTATTAATTAAATATGCTGTAGGTTTCATTAACGATAACTCCCGCACACCGATCAAGCCTCTTGTCTCTTCATTTAAAGAGCAGTGGAGAGTAAGAAAATCAGCTTTAGCAATACATTCATCCTTTGAACATAACGTAATGTTGTTTTCTGCAAAATAGTCCGGGTCAGGGTGACTAGTATGAACAAGGATTTTCATCCCAAAGCCCTGAGCCCGTTTAATGACCGCCTTGCCGATGCGCCCCAGGCCAATAACGGAAAGCGTCTTGCCCCAAACATCACTGCTGATCGGGCGGTACCAGTTATTTGCGCGCAGCTGTGAATCAATAATCGTTACTTTTCTTGCCACAGAAAGCATGAGGGCAAACGTCAAATCAGCTACGGTTTCGTGTCCAGGCATTTCTGCTGTTGTTTTTACCTGAACACCTGCCTTTTGTGCTGCTGCAGTATCAATGTTCTCAATGCCTACACCATGTCTCGCCACAACTTTCAGGTTTCGGCAGTGAGCAAAAACCTCTTTATTAATTTCATCAGAACTGGAGTAAACCACAATTGCATCCAATGGATGCTCAGTATCTGTATTGATAATATCGCTTGCACTCATAGCGCAGTCAGCCGGATTCCAGATTAGATGCCATCCGTTTTCCTGAAAAAACGTAATAAGCTCCTTGCGATGTCCGCCATCCAATTGGCTCCCAAAAGCCTTCGAAGTGATTAATACCTTTTTCATTTTGTCAGCCCCCCTTTCTTTTGACACCTACAAACCATTTACTACATTGTGCGGAACTTCCTGGTGCAGCACCCTGTCTATATTCTGCAAAGCCTGCTTCAGCATGCACCGGAAAGACCCTACCGTAACACCCGCAATATGAGGCGTAATCAACAACCGCTCCCGGGCGCCAGGAGAAAGTGTCAGCAACGGATGATCGGCAGGCGGCGGCTCCGGATAAGTAACATCTACTGCCGCCCCCGCCAGACGGCCTGCTTCCAACATTTCAGCCAAAGCCAGTTCATCAATAACTTCTCCCCGTGCCGTATTAATTAGCAAGCTCCCCTGCTTCATCAGGCTCATTTGTGCATGTTCGATTAATCCCCGGGTTTGGTCAGTTAATGGAACGTGGACACTTACTATATCGCTCTGTGTCAGCAATTTTGGCAATGACCGGTACTGTATTCCAAGCTCCGCTTCCAGAGCCGCAGACTGGCGGCACCGGCCGTAATAATATATGGATGCACCGAGAAACTTCAATATTTTGGCTGTTTGACGGCCAATTGCCCCCAGACCTATCAAGCCTACTGTGCTACCTGCAATTTCCTGTAAACCGGTTGTTAATAAGCTCTTACGAATGTCACTATATCTTCCGGCCTTGGTTTCACGATCAGCTACCACAAGCTGCCTTTGCAAGGCAATGATTGAACCTACCGTAAATTCTGCGATNNTTTGCGCATTGGCTCCCGGTACGTTTGCAACCGGTATTCCAAGCTTTGCGGCAGCCTTACCGTCAATGCGGTCATAACCGGCGCCAACTGCCTGAATAAGCTTAACGGACCTGAGCTGCTGCAGTACCGAAGCCGTAACTGCGGGAAAGCTAGCCAGCACTAACAGACAATCTGCCTCTCTACAAGCCGCCGCTAACTCCGTTTCATTTGCCGGATTACAAAAAATGACCGTCCACTCAGACGGCACTACCACCTCGGAGGTGTCAAACCGCCATTTGGGAACTGTACTTACAACAACCGGCACATCTCATCACCTATCCTCCATCCTTAAATCAGGCGAATCCCCTTTTACAGGCTTCTTTGCGCAAACATCTGCATAACTTTAGCAATACGCTCTAGTCCAATGCGGCAATCTTCATACGATACTGCATAAGATAAGCGGAAATGATCGTTACCTCCATCTCCAAAAGCTGAGCCATCAACTACTGCTACTCCTGCATGATTCAGCAAATAATCGGTAACTTGACTTGAAGATATGCCAGGCAATGTAATCTTCGGAAAAGCATAAAAAGCGCCTCCTGGACTACCGGTTAAAGCAAGTCCCGGAATCTGTCCGAGCATTTCCAGAACGAGCTTCCGGCGACGGGCAAATTCGCTCATCATAGCTTCAACACATTCCTGCGGACCGGTCAAAGCCGCTACAGCCCCATGCTGGGCAAAAGTACACAAAGACAGCATAATATTTTGCTGCAGCCGTACTGCTGCGCCAATAATATGCTCCGGAGCGGCAATGTAGCCAATACGCCAACCAGTCATTGCATATGTTTTGGACAAGGTTCCGCATATCACCGTCCGCTCTTTCATCCCCGGAAAGGTTGCCGGAGACACAAAGCTATCATCATACAGCATTTTGTCATATGCTTCATCAGAAATGAGGATTAAATTATGCCGGCAGGCGAAATCCACAACTTCCTTCATTTGTGCTGCCGTTAGCACACCTCCGGTGGGATTATGCGGTGAATTAACAATAATTGCTTTGGTCCGGGGAGAAAGCAGTTCTTTAGCAGCTTCTAAATCATAAAAGAAATTCTGCTCAGGCAGCAGTGGTGTTTTTACTGCAACTCCACCAGCCAGCTGTATCGCTAAGCCAAACGGTCCGAAACACGGATTAGGAATGATTACTTCATCGCCCTCATTAAGCAAGCTCAAAAATGTTAAGTATAGCGCTTCTTGGCCCCCAGCTGTTACCATAATTTCTTTTTGTGGATTGTAGTTCAGCTTTTTATCAAGCTTCAGCCTCATAGCAAGCGCTTCTCTGAGTGCTGGTATGCCGTCATTAGGAGCATAATGAACGTGGCCATTGTCTAATGCGGTCTTCACTGCAGCTTTAATATGACCAGGTGTATCAAAATCAGGGCGGCCAATTTCAAAATGGATTACTTTCTTCCCTTGTGCTTCTAACTCATTCGCTCGCTGAAATACCTTCCGTATTCCAGCAAAAGGAATATTGTCTAATCGATTTGCAATATCAGGCAGCATAGAGTTACCTCCTTTTTTATTTAACTCATCACAGATGAGCAACTAAATCACCAATTTTACACTACATCAGAAATACGCTGTTTTACCTACTCACACTTGATGAGCGACGCTTATTAGATTTAGTATATTATAAATAAACTACATTTGTCTACTATGAAAAAATATTATTTTTTATTACTCTTGTTTTTTTGACTTTTGTGCAGGACTTTGTAAAAAACACTCGAATTACGCAAATTAATAGATAAAATTCATTGTGTTTCGCCGCCCCTCATCATTGATGTGCATTCATCGCACGAATGCCACTCTCATTCCAAGTAACTAACTACCTTTACTCACTGCTGAGTAGATAGGAAGAACGCTCTTTCTATCTACTCTTATTTCTTAGAAAGGATTAGTAGCAGCAATTTTATCGAAAACATATCAGGAGGTAATGTACAATGGCAAAGACAGTCGTAATCGTTGGTGGCGGATGGGCAGGTACAGCCGCTGCACTGGCAGCACGCAAAACCGGTTGTGAGGTTGTTCTGTTAGAAAGGGCAGATATGCTGTTAGGAACAGGTTTGGTCGGCGGCATTATGCGCAATAACGGCCGCTTTACGGCAACAGAAGAAATGATTGCCATGGGTGGTGGTGATCTTTTTGAAATATGTGATGCCAATGCCCGTCACAAAAATGTTCAATTTCCGGGACACAAGCATGTTACCTTATATGATGTTTCGACAATTGAGCCCGCTGTCAAGAAAGCGCTGCTTGCAGCAGGAGTAAAGCTTCACCTAAAATCCCGGGTAAGAGATATTGTTGTTGACAATGGTCGAATCACGAAAGTAATTGCCGATACGCTCCATAGTGATCAAGTACTGGAAATCAGTGGAGATGCTTTCGTAGATACTACCGGCACGGCAGGCCCTCAAGGCAATTGTATGAAGTATGGTAATGGCTGTGTTATGTGTATCTACCGCTGCCCAACTTTCGGACCACGTCTTAGCATTGCCGGAAAAGCCGGGATAAAAGAAGTGATTGGCGAAAAGCCTGATGGTACCTTAGGTGCAATGAGCGGCTCCTGCAAATTGCATAAAGACTCTCTCTCTACGGAAATACGGGAAGAACTGGAACTCACCGGTGTCTGTGTCATTGCAATTCCCCCTTCACTGCAAAAAAGCATGGACACCCTTTCTCAAAAAGCTTGCCAGCAATATGCTCTGAAAGAATTTGCCGAAAACATTATTTTGCTGGATACAGGCCACGCGAAACTCATGAGTGCGTATTACCCGCTGGATATATTACGGCAAATTCCCGGCTGTACCAATGCGCGGTTTGAAGATCCTTATGCCGGCGGCATCGGCAATTCCATGCGTTATTTTGGTATGCTGCCCCGGAATAATGCATTAAAGGTAACAGGACTGGTTAATGTATTCTGCGGAGGGGAAAAAGCTGGTTTACTGGTAGGCCATACGGAAGCCATTGTCACAGGCACACTTGCCGGACATAACGCAGGCCGTTTTTCCCTTGGTGCTGATTTACTTGAGCTTCCCGCTGCCCTGGCCTGCGGAGATGCTATCTCTCACGTAAAAGAAATGATGCAGACCAAAGAAGGACTTACCAAAAAATACACCTTCTCTGGCGCTAACTATTTCAAACGGATGCTGGATAACAACTTATATTCTACCGATATCGCCGCTATTAAAGACCGTGTAGAAACTGCAGGTATGACCGGTATATTAAAAAACCCGCCGCCTGTTAAAGAGGGGGATGCCTCATGACAATAGAGTTAACTGCCGCCCACTGGTTGTTTCTCTTCTGGGTTGGTGTAGTAATTGTAGTGATGGGTCTAAGAAAAGATCCCATTATTCCCTGTATTTTGGGCTTGCTCACTGTCGGCTGGCTGTATAAACATAGCTTCATCAGCGGTGTTTCGACTATATTTAATGCCTTGATCGTCGCCGGTAATGAGTTCTGGGGAATTATTGTGGTAATTTCCCTAATTGTAGCCCTGTCCAAATTGCTGAGTGATACCGGTGCCGACTATTTAATAATGAGTCCCGCTGCCCGCATAATGGTTAACCCGGGCATTGCCTTCTGGACAGTCGGTCTGTCAATGATGCTCGCTTCCTGGTTTTTTTGGCCTTCCCCGGCAACAGCACTCATTGGTGCCATCTTGTTCCCGGCAGCAGTCCGCGCCGGACTACCTGCCATGGGAGTTGCTATGGCAATGAACTTATTTGGTCACGGAATTGCTTTATCTACCGATTACGTAATTCAAGGGGCACCGACAATTACCGCCAAGGCAGCAGGCTTTTCCGATCCTTCACCAATCATTGCAGCCAGTATTCCCTTGTCGATTACAATGGGCCTTGTTACTACCGTTACAGCTTATATTATTTTGAAGCGTGATATGGCGAAGGACCCCCAAAGAATCGTAGCAGAGCAACTCGCCTTAACTGCGAGTCAAGTGCAGCGGGAGGTAAACTGGCTGTCCTATTTCTTAGCAATTCTCACACCGCTGGCCTTCGCCTTGGATGTTGCAGCCATGTGGCAGTTACAATTGCGAGGTGGTGATGCAACTGCGCTATTAGGTGCAACAGCAGTACTCATTTTGACCTTGGGTACCGTCTTGGAGTATCGCTGGCAGGGTCTTGAAAAGGTTACTGATTATATTCGCGGTGGGTTCATGTTTGGCATCAAGATATTTGCACCTGTTATCATCATCGGCGGCTTCTTCTTCCTCGGTAAAGGAGAGCTTGCCAAAACAATTTTGGAAGCCAAAGCGGCTACCGGCTTTCTTGAGGATTTTGGCATAGCCTTATCACAAACGATCCCCTTGAACAAAGCGTTTGTTGCTGTTGTTACACTATTTACAGGCATAGTAGTTGGTCTTGACGGCTCAGGCTTCTCCCCTTTGCCGCTTGTAGGCGCTGTGGCTGCTACGTTTGACAAAGCCATTACAATTGATAAGGCTACATTGGCTGCTCTTGGTCAAATTGCCGGTGTTTGGACCGGAGGTGGAACAATCATTCCCTGGGGTCTTATCCCCGTTGCCGCAATAACAGGAGTAAATCCCATCGATTTAGCCCGCAAAAATTTTATTCCTGTTGTCCTTGGCTTTACAGCAACAACCATCGTAGCTTTATTCTTGCTGTAAAGGAATTGCTGCTTCCTATCTAGAATTATGTTGAAGCGAATTAGTTCTTAGGGGGAAGACAGTTGCTTAGCAGTAAGGAAAATTTAGAGTATGACATACTTTTAATAATTGGTGAAGCCAGCGGCCGGCCCATGGGCTGCGGCTCAATTGCCATCAAGCTTCAGTCCATGGGTCATGCGTGCAGTGAAGCCACAGTCGGCAGAATCTTGCGCGACCTGGATATTGCAGGTTTTACTGAAAAAGCAGGCTTCCAGGGTCGAAAGCTCTCTGATCTGGGCAGCGAACGGCTTAATGAACTTGTTGGCAGAGCCCACAGATTAAAACAAGGCCAGGAATTAATGGCTGCCGTTCAGGGACATACCCGGGAACAGTTGCTGGAGGTGCTGATTGCCCGCCGGGCAATTGAAGGCGAGTTGGCTTACCTTGCTGCACTTCAAGCTAAGCCGGGTGAAATTGAAGCCTTAAAATCGGTATTAGCTCGCCAGCGCTCTATCCGCGAATTCAGCGAAGGTGCGTCCACCGAAGACGTTGAGTTCCATACTATTATTGTAAAAATGGCACAAAATCGCGTGCTTGCTGCTGCTATTGCGCTCATCCGGCAAGATACTCAGTTATCGCCCATATTAGAACATATCCGGTTTCAAGTCCATAGTGCTGCTAATGTAGATCATCAGCGAATCATCGAAGGCATTGAAAGCGGCGACGGAGCCCGTGCCCGTACTGCTATGATCGAGCATATTAATAATCTCATCAATGATGTTGAAACATACTGGCAGTTTACTGATCATCAGAATAACCAAGTATAAAAAAAGGAAAAAGGGGACTGCCCCTTTTTCCTTTTTATTTTGCATTCACTTCCTGCAGCAGCTTTTTAGCCTGCCGGGATGCCCACTTAATCTCGCTGGCCATCACTGCAGCTTCAATTAATGGATGAATATAGTAACTCCCTGTCAATTTCGGCTGCCATTCTTCAATTGCTTTAGTAAGCTTTTCCCAATAGTCTTCACTGATTTCTTCCGCTTCGATTTGCTGTTCCTCAATAATCGCCCTCTGCAGCTTGCCTGTCAGCCGGTTGACTGATATACAGCCACTTTGCAGAATTTCAAGAATAACCTTAAATTCATCGCTGACCGGCAGTGCACCTGCCGCCAGCCTGCGCTCAAACCGCTGTGGAACAAGTTCATATATTCTGTCGGCTTTTTCCGTTAATGTTTCATTATAGTCAAGCAACTTTTCCGCTCTGACAAACCATTCCCGCTGCTTCAATGAGGCAAAGGATAGAACTTCTCCTTCTCGCTTCAACAGCACCGACAAATGACGCACTTCCTGATTTAATTTATGTACTTTCTCCCTGTATTTTTGATCCAAAACTGGCCTGGTGTTTTCAATTTGAACATACTCTTGAATGGCCTGGCAGAAATAAAGGGCAACTTCTTCACTGCTCTCCTGCAGCTTAAGCTTAAATTGTTCACTGTAGCGAGGTGGCCACAGCAGTATATTCACTAGCATCGCAGTAGTTAATCCGGCAAAGATAACAGCAGACCGGTTTAGTGCATGAGGCAAGAACTGCTCCTGACTAGAACCAAGAACAAAAACGGCTGCAACAATCCCCATCGATATTCCGCTTTGCAAATTCAATTTTAAATACACGGAAATCATTAGAATAGTAACAATCCCCATAACTAAGGGATTACCGCCAAGCAAATAACCAAACAGCAAGCCTGCGCTGACACCCAGAATATGCACTAAAATCTGGTCCCGCGCCGTCTTAACTGTTAAAAAGATAGATGGCTGCATATTAATAACAGCCGAAACAGCACCAAAGAAGGCTGGTTCCAAATTTAGGATTTTGCAGATAAACATCGTTATTGTAACAGCAATTCCTGTCTTAATAATTCGTGCACCTATTTTCATTTCAGCCACCTGCCTTACGGAATCTGGTATATATCCTTCTCTGGTATGATAAAAAAATCCTTTGCATTAACACTTTGTTCGCTTACTACTAAACTGCCTTTACAACCCTTGAAGAATATTTAATTGATCTGTGAATAGCAAAATGCCCATGACAATCAGCAAGATGCCTCCAACCATTCGGATGCCTTCGAGGTAAGGATACACCTTCTTATATTGTTGAAAAAAAACGCCTAAAAAAAACGAGATCATCAGAAAAGGCAAGCCAAAGCCTATTGCATACACTAGGAGCAGCAAAGCAGCGTTCAGCGCCCCACCCTGAGTTGTCGACAGCAGTAAAATAGAGCTGAGCACCGGACCGACACAAGGTGTCCAACCAAAACTAAAAGCCAGTCCCAGCACATAGGACCTGGCATATCCGCCTTGAGCCCTGTCAAATGCAAATCTTCTGCCCTGTTGAAGAATCGGTAAGTTAATCAAATTTAACTGGAATAAACCGAGAATTATTACTGCCGCTCCTGCAGCTTTTACAAGTACAGGCGCAGACTCAATCAGCCACGCACCCATCGTACCAGCAATAACACCAAGTATAATAAATACGGTACTAATTCCAGCAACGAATACCAGTACATTTATTTGCAGCTTACGCTGTGCCTGTTTATTTGCAGTTCTATCCACATCCTGCATGGAGAGTAATTCATCTTCGCCTGATAAATACCCCAAATACACGGGAAGCAAAGGAAATATGCAGGGAGAAAAAAACGATAAGACGCCACCTGCTAAAGTTCCAAAAAGTAATTCAACACTGCTCACTCCATTCGCCCCTCCTTACCGCTCGCCCTTATAGACGTGCTCAATACGACTTCGGATAGTTTTACACTAGTCTTACCCTCAGAAAAAGTCAATTTATTTCTTTATCTCTTTCAATGATATTGAATATCATTCTCATTTATGTTAGGATATAGAAGTGACTTTGATCACCATTACATTTTACAAAAGGAAGGAATCATCAATATGGCTACGCGAAGAGATCCACGCTTTAAATTATGCCGGCGGCTGGGTGTAAATATTTTTGGTCATCCTAAAGCAATGGAACGGGCAACTAAAGATAATAGCCGCTCGGGCCGGAAGTTATCCGAATATGGCCTTCAGCTGCTGGAAAAACAAAAAATTAAAGCCTATTACGGTATTCTGGAGAAACAATTTGTCCGCTACCTTGTAAATGCCAAAAAGAGCAAAGAAATTACCGGCGTCGCTTTGTTAAAAGCACTCGAATGCCGGCTGGACAACCTTGTCTACCGTATCGGATTTGCTAATTCCATACGTCAGGCCAGACAAATCGTTCGTCACGGACATATACTGGTAAATGGCAGGAAAGTTGATATTCCTTCTTGCGCTATAAAACCCGGTTCAATTCTTACATTAAGGAATTCTTCCAGAGAAAACACTATGTTTGCCTCTAATTTTCTGGAATTAAAGTCTTTTGATCTACCCTATATTGAAAAAGATTTCGACCAATTCAGCGGCAAATTGCTTCGCTTGCCAAACCGGGATGAAATCCCTGTCGAAGTAAACGAAATTCTGGCAATTGAATTGTATTCCAAATAGGTTAGCATGAAGAGGTAGAATTGCATGTGCAAATACAATCAGTATCACTACTGGGAGAATCTTTTAGCAAATAAAAAAGATCTGTGGAAAAGCAGCTTTGCCCCTATCACAACAGCCCGTGAAACACTTTTCATCAATACCGCTATTATTGATTACCAGCGAAATACACTTGATAATAACTGGGCCTGTTATCCTGATGCAAAATCGGTATTGGGTTTTATTCAATATGTACAGCTTCCACTGGCCTTCTTTTACACGTTAAATGCTTCTGAAGAAGCTTTAGCTTTTCCGGTATGCTCTAGTCAGGAATTCATTGAGTATCTCCAAGAGTCAGGTTCCATTCATACGCCAGCCATGGAATCGGCAGTTCTGGAGTTGAGTACGTATTGGGATTTGGACAGTGTAACCTGCCTGGAAAAACTAAAAGACTTTTGTCAGCGCTTTAACGCCTTTTGGGATCGAGATACTTCTGTCTTGCACATCGACGTGTTTGAGAACACGTATGAAATTGCACATTGTTTGCTGGATAAAAGTGAATTTCCCGAAGTTATGGAAGAGGATATCGGTTTGACAGCAGTACAGTTATTCGAGATGTGTAAGAATTTTTATCATGATCAATTTCTCCAAAAGAATTTCGTCAACATCCTCAATCATAAAATTGGCT
This sequence comes from Sporomusaceae bacterium UBA1887, assembly GCA_002337925.1. Classification (GTDB taxonomy): domain Bacteria; phylum Bacillota; class Negativicutes; order Sporomusales; family DSM-15969; genus Anaerospora. The sequence goes on along the minus strand of DDHB01000033.1, from coordinate 9,307 downwards.
GCGTTGTATAATGCAGCGGAAAAGGCACCTTACAGTGAGATGTAAGGTGCCTTTTCTTATTTCGGCAGGATTCCTCTGCCAGCTCACGAATAGGCTAAAGTTATACGACACAACGTGATTACCATGTTAGGGGTGCTTCTAATGACTGTAACTCGCTGGCTGTTGAAAACAGATGACCGCATTGGCATGATTAAGGAAGTTAGTCAGATTTTTTCACATGAAGCGGTCAGTATTATATCGATGGAAGTCTCAACCGGACAAATTTTTATTAAATTTTTCTTAGAGGATGACCCTCTTCACACTAAAAATAATCTGGAAGAGCTCTTAAGAAAAGAACTACTGAAGCATAAAGATATTAAAAGCATTAGCAGCATTGCTTTACAGCCGCAGGAACAACGCGAAAAAGAGCTGTACACGGTATTGGAGTTTGCGAACGATGGCATAATCGGGTTAAGCACGGAAGGTGCTATTCGCTATATCAACTCTGCTGCAGCACAACTCTTACGAGTTGATAAGAATACTATCATAGGGAAAAATATAACTTCCTTTATTGGCGAAAATACACTTTTTGACGAACTCCTGTCTGGTAAGTCTTTTGATCATCAGCAGATGTTGATTCAAACACCCCGCGGCACTCTCCATTACCTATGCTCAGGCCGTCCTATTCAAGATGAGAATGAACAATTTGTCGGGGCGGTAGCTACTCTAAAGAGTATGAAATCAGCAAAACAGCTTGTTAACTCCATGATGAAGAATACCAAATTCGAATTCAAAGATATTATCTACATCAGTTCTTCCATGGAAGAGCTGATCAAAATTGCCCACCGAGTTGCCGCAAGCAGTTACAGTATTCTCATTGGCGGTGAAAGTGGCACAGGCAAAGAGATGTTTGCTCAGGCTATCCATTGCGCCAGCCCCCGGCGGCTCCATCCCTTTGTTCCAATCAATTGCGCAGCTCTGCCGGAAGCCTTACTGGAAAGTGAATTATTTGGCTATGAAGACGGTGCCTTCAGCGGAGCAAGAAAAGGCGGCAAACCCGGATTATTTGAAGCAGCTCATACCGGCACGTTATTCTTAGATGAAATTGGCGAGCTGCCGCTGCTTTTGCAAGGGAAATTACTCCGAGTCCTCCAGGAAGGAGTCTTTCGCCGGCTAGGCTCACATCATGACATAGGTGTTGACGTACGAATTGTTGCTGCAACTAATCGAAACTTGGAACAGATGGTGCTAGCAAAGCAATTTCGTCAGGACCTCTATTACCGCATGAATGTCATTCCCCTGCAAATTCCTCCACTTAGACAGCGCCCTGAGGATATTCCCCTGCTGCTCAGGCATTTTCATGTTAAATACTGCACGGAGTTAAACAGGCATTTGGATTTTTCCCCGGCCGCTGTAGATTCCCTCTTACATTATAGCTGGCCTGGTAATGTGCGGGAATTGCAGCATGCAGTCCTTCGGGCCATTCATCTAACTTCAAACAAAGAGATTCATGTTGAAGACCTTTTAATCAGTCATGAAACTGACAATAGTCCGCTTCATGCTAATGCATCGCAAACGAATCTGAAGCAGGTTATTGACCATACAGAAAGATTTCATTTGGAGAAGGCTCTAAAAAAGCATGGAAGTGCCAGAGGAGCTGCTCGCGAAATTGGACTTTCCCATACAGCAGTTTTAACTAAAATGCGCCGTTATGGCCTGGAACATCTCCTTAAAGATCATTAACGAAAACGCTTACTCTGCTCCTTTTCTTATTGCTTGATCAAGATCAAGGATAATGTCCTTCGGATCTTCCAGACCTACCGATAGCCGGATAAGCCCATCCGTAATACCCGCTTTTATTCGTTCTGCATAAGGTATTGGTGAATGAGTCATCGAGGCCGGGTGTTGTATTAGCGTTTCTGTATCGCCAAGACTGACTGCCAGCAGGCAGAGTTGTACACTATTCATTGCTTTGCGTCCTGCTTCAATTCCTCCCTTTATCTCGAAACTAATCATCGCACCATAATTAGACATTTGTGTTTTGGCCAATTCATGCTGGGGGTGTCCGGGCAGTCCGGGATAATTTACGTTTTCCACATGGGGATGTTCTGCAAGAAACCTAGCAACTTGCAGGGCATTTTGACAATGCCGCTCCATACGGACGCCAAGCGTCTTTAAGCCGCGTAAAGTTAACCAAGCATTAAAAGGACTGATGCAGCCGCCGGTAATATCTTTTACGCCAATAAAACGTACTTCATTAATAAATTCCTGCTTGCCCAGAACGATTCCGGCAATAACATCACCATGACCATTCAGATATTTCGTCGCACTATGAACGACAATATCTGCCCCTAGTGCAAGCGGCCGTTGACAATAAGGAGACATAAACGTATTGTCCACCATAAGCTTACAATTGTGTCGATGCGCCAGTCTGGACACTGCGGCAATATCAATAATAGCCAGTGTAGGATTTGCGGGTGTTTCAAGATAAATTACTTTTGTATTAGGCTGCATGGCACTGCTGATATCTTCTAAATTAGTAGCATCTACAAAAGTGACATCAATCCCAAATTTAGGCATGCTGTGTGCTAACAAGGCATGTGTACAGCCATATAAGGTCTCAGCAGCGACGATGTGGTCCCCTTTTTTGCAAAGAGTCCATAACGAGGCTGCAATTGCTGTCATACCCGAAGCAACAGCCAAAGCAGCCTCTGCATTTTCCAGGGCGGCCATCTTTACTTCCAAAGCCTGCTGTGTAGGATTGCCCAGACGGGTATATATATATCCCTCTTCTTCTAATGCAAACCGCGCCGCTCCCTGTTCGGCACTAGCAAACACAAAGGTCGATGTTTGATGAATGGGAGTTGCAAGTGCCCCCGTAGCAGGATCAGGTGACTGACCGGCATGAATAATCACCGTATCATAGCCTGAATTGTATTGATTGTTCATAATTATACCTCCCAGCTCTTAACCTATTTGCTATTACCATAAGCAATTTTTATGCCAGCCATACCTGCCCCAGTGAAATGGATATTGCGTAGTACTCCGTCAAATAAGAATGGCAACATTATTTCCAAATGCGGAAACAATGTTGCCATTCTGTAATTTTTCTTTACATATTCATTCTTCGCTTATCGGCGAATAAAGTTTATACGCGGAACTTACCAACCGCTTCACGCAAATCTGTTGCCAAATGAGCGAGACTACGGCTGGAAGAAGCAATTTCTTCCATAGTTGCTGATTGTTCCTCAGTAGCCGCCGAAACAACTTCCGATTCTTCAGCAGTTTGTTTGCTTAACGTATCAATGCGGTTTGNNCATTTGTTCAATAGCGGCAGAAATTTCCTTAACTTGATCAGATACTTGTGTAACTAACTCCACAATTTCCTGGAAAGCTTGTCCTGATGCATTGACTACTTCTGCTCCCCGTTTGACTTCATGGGTACCTTCATTCATAGCTACTACCGCTTTATCGGTATCCCCTTGAATTTCGCCAATTAATGTCGCAATTTTCTTCGCTGCATCTTGTGATTGCTCTGCAAGTTTACGTACCTCTTCTGCTACAACAGCAAAACCACGTCCCTGCTCACCGGCACGAGCCGCTTCAATAGCGGCATTTAGCGCCAGCAGGTTTGTTTGCCCCGCGATGCCGGATATGGCATCAACAATCTGACCGATTTCTTTGGATCGTTCGCCTAATTTAGCAACGACCTGAGCAGAAGCAGTGACTGTCTGCTCAATGTTGGCCATCTGCGTCACTGCCTGGCCGACTGACTTATTGCCTTCAGCTGCTTTCATTGCCGCCTGTGACGATTGATAGGCTACCTCATTAGCATTGGCAGCAACCTGCTGGATACTGGCAGACATCTGCTGCACTACCGCCGCCGACTCACCGGCCACTATCAATTGTTCCTGAGCACTTGTTGCCACATCCGTAATCGATGATGCTACCTGGTTGGCCGCTTGTGCTGACTGATCCGCACCGGCAGTCAGCTGCTGACTGGAAGCAGCCAACTGCTCCGCTTGGGAGTGTACCGTTGTAACAAGACTATGTAAATTAGCTCTCATATCCCGGAAGCCTTTTGCCAATTGGCCAATTTCATCTTCTGTCGTAACGTTGGCCTTCCGGTCCCGTAAGTCTCCATCAGCCAAAAGCATGCACTCATCGCGTATGATCAGGATTGGTTTGACCAGCTGTCTGGCTATTACAATTGTAAGCCCGGCAACAATCAGCAAACAGATAATTGACAGAATCAGCATCGTGCGGGAGAGAGAATCAGTTGCCTGCGTCGCTTCCGCTTCCGGTGCCGCCACCGACATAAACCAGCGCTGTCCTCCAGGCAGATCTATCGGTGTATAGACTGCAACCCGGGTCACACCATCAACAAAAGTATAGGTCCCGAAAGTCTGCTTTCCTGATTGAACAGCTGCTGCGAATAAATTAATCAATTTATCATCAAGCTCTGCCTGCTGCAGCTTAAGTTCCGGATTAACCTTCTTTTGAGAAATATTGAGCTTGCCAATCGTGTCAGGGCGCTTAGGGTGAGCTAGCAGCACACCATTATTATCTACAATATTACCGTAGCCGCTATCTAAGAACTTCATATCCTTAATCAGCTCTGTCATTTTCTCAAGTGAATAAGTACCGCCAATAACTCCCATAAGCTGTCCGTTATTCATAACAGGAGTAGCCAAAACAACCGAGATTTTTCCGGTAGCTTTAGAAATCAACATTTCAGAAACATAAGACTTTTTCGTATCCATTACTTTTTTGAAGTACTCGCGGTCACCATATTGTCCGGTAGTACCATCGCCGCGAACGGCAGAACCATCGGGCGCAATAAACAAGACTGTTTCAAATCCGACGATTTGCTGAGTTTCAGCCATAGCTGCTACGGCCTGAGCCCGATCGCCAACCGTCCGTATTGCCGTTACCCTGGCCAAATCATCTAACCGGACCATTACATCTTGCATTTCACTCTTGATACGATTGCTATAATCAGATCCGACTGCCATTGCAGTTTCATTCACGCTCTTTCCCAGAGCACGTTCAGCTATATAATAGCTGACTCCTGACAAAATTCCTAATACGATAAAAATAAGAGGCAGCAAAGCAAGGAGTAAACGAGTTTGAATATTTTTAAATTTCATTACCACAACTCCTCAATATCAATTCTACTCATTAGCTTTTTTCCTCAACTAATAAGTTCAGCAGTATTTCTGTCCTCCTTTCGTGCTAAGCGCGAAAAATAGCAACTAATCATTTCCGTTAAAATTTTACCACAAAAATACATATTATGCCAAACTTCTACAAAATATTTATTGAATTGTTTATTTTTGTCGATCATATGCATACAGTGCAAAATAAAAAAACACGCCATTCACGCGTGTTTTTAGGTAATTATTGTTTCAGTTTATTTTGGGTTTCTGCCACTTGCGACAGCTTCCTTATTTTGATGAGCAGCCTTTCTGCTTCTTTTTCTTTTTTGATCAGTTCTTGCAGCAATTGCTGCAGATGACGTATATCATCATATTTGATGCTGCCTATTTTCCCTGAAGTTCGGAATATTTCTCTTATTTTGGGCCATATACTTTTTAAGACAACAAAGGTCAAGAGCATACTGCCTGTGGCATAAATGCCACCCCCAAATGCCCTGATAAAAAGATAGGGTCTTATTAACTCATTGGTTTCACTTATGCTCAGCCCGATTACCCGCCAAAAATAGCATTGCAGCCCGCCAGCCAACAATAGACCTATTCCCATTGTAAGCAAACCCGCATTTAAAGCAAGGATTGCCATCTGGCAAAACCGGTACATTTTTTGACCCAATACAACTTCCGTAAACAAAATGTAAAAGCATACTGCCAGAATTAAAAAACCGAACACCCCAAACAGCGCGAAATGAGAGTGGGCGGAGGTGATATACGTACCGTGGATAAACCGGTTTATTGGTGGATAAGCCATAAAAAAGCCTAAAATACTAGCACCAAAGATGTGGTAAAACGTACTGCAGCCAATAAGAGTTATCGTAATCTTATCGCGGGCAGACAAGCTGGAATAGGTAGTAAATTGAGCCGTTTTAATCGTAGAATATACTAATATAATAGCCGGCAAAGCCTGCATGGCACTAAAAATGCCACCAATCCAAAGCCAAAATGCCGGTACGCCAATCCAATAATAATGATGACCCGTAGCTAATATGCCAGCTAAGGCTACCAAGGTAATATCCAGATAAATTGCCATCTCCACAGCTTTCCGTTCTGCTTTAGCCACCTTTAGCAGCAATGCAGCCAGCACGCCTGTTCCAATAAGCTCCAGCGACATTTCTTCCCAGACATGAACGACCAGGAATTTGGCCATTTCATCTGTTGTTGGATGCGCATAGGAAACAAGATTAGGCAAATAAAAAACAATTAATGTGACACTCCCTGCCACCATACTGATAAGCGTAGCACGGTTTCTTGGCACCCCAGGCGCCCGATACGTGCATATTAAATTGTAACATAGCATCAAGGTAGAAGCTGCCGTTGCCACTTTCAGCGGCAGCATTGCTTCAAGATACTCCCTTCCTGTGGTAAATCCTAATAGCAATGACCCCAAAACTAAAGCAGTTGTACCGGCCAGCAGCCAAAAATTAATGGTAACCAGCTTAAGACTAGCCAGCTCCCGTTCCGCTTCCTGACTAAAGAAGAAATAAACAGCACCAATTATACCGATTAGCGGCCAATAAATACTAATATTCAGATGAAAGGCTCTGCCGCTTGCATAGGAAATGGGCGAAGGGATATCGGGAAAAATAAGCTCCAATGCTCCGCCAGTAGCCACTAATCCTTGTAAGCCAAATAGCACATAGGCCAGCAAAGCATATTTATAACTTAAATGCTGTGATCGCAACAAACTGCTACCCCATTTCCTGACCAAAATTAAAGCATTTATCTTTGGTTGCTACCCACAGGATTGGGCGGCCAATTCATAGTATCAATCGAATTAACAAAATGTAAATAAGCAATGATCTGATCGGCTTCCTCTGCTGTCAATTGTTCATGGCGTTTTTTCTTGGCGCCCCTCAGTAGAGGAGGCTGCGTTAAATAAGTTTTTAACCCCTCACTGCCGAAATTTGCATAAGCCTTTGTCAGGTCTCCTCCCCAATACCCGCCATTACCAAACAAGGTATGACATTCAACACACGCCTTTTTTTGATAAACACTTTTTCCTTGCGCTGCTTCCAATGGCAATGCCTGTACTTTTTCACTGGTTGTTGAAATATATACTAATAACGAGAATGCTGCCAGAGAAGAAAGCAGCGTTAGCAGAAATCCTTTTACCCCTAATTTCATTATACCTATTTCCCCTTAGTAATCATTCCCTCTTTATTATGGTTTATGCCGCAAGACTTCTATACCTAAGCCATAAATACAAAAGACACTATCCATGATAATCTTCATGAATAGCGTCTTTACTTTGCTGACTAAGCTCTGCTTGCAAGTTCCTGCTCTACACTAACTAACTGAACGCAAAGCACAAGCAGTTCCATCGCTTGCTTTAACTCTGATAACGGAGGGAAAGTAGGCGATAGACGAATATTTTTATCTTCAGGATCTTTGCCATAAGGGAAGGTAGCTCCTGCCGGAGTCAATAGCACACCAGCTGCAGCTGCTTTTTCTACAATCTTTTGCGCACATCCCGGCAAAGTATCAAGACTGATAAAATAACCACCTTGCGGATTGCTCCAGGAAGCAATCCCTAGACTTCCCAGCGCAGTTTCTAACATGCTCCGGACCAAATCGAATTTAGGCTTAATAATAGCCGCATGCTTGCGCATGTGTTCTTCTATTCCTGTCTGATCCTTTAGAAAACGCACATGGCGAAGCTGATTAATTTTATCTGGTCCAATTGTTTGAATGTTAATATGCTTTTTAAGCCAGTTGATATTGCGATCGCTGCTGGCTACCATAGCAATACCGGCACTGGGGAAATTCAACTTTGACGTGGAAGCAAACACAAATACTCTGTCAGCATGCCCGGCTGCTTCGCAAGCTTTGCGAATATCGAGCAATTGATCAGGCATATCAGTTAAATGATGCACAACATAGGCATTATCCCAAATGATCCGGAAATCCGCTGCAGCAGTAGGCATAGCAGCCAGTCTCTGCACAACTTTATCCGAATAAGTAAGCCCGGTAGGATTACTGTATTTAGGAACACACCAAATTCCCTTAATCGCAGGATCTGCAGCCACTAGCTTCTCAACTTGATCCATATCAGGGCCATCATCCAAGTAATTAATAGTAATCAGTTCCATCCCCAGATGTTCAGTGACAGCAAAATGCCGGTCATAGCCTGGGCTCGGGCAGAGGAATTTGACTGTTGGCAGCTTGCTCCAGGGAGCTTCGCTCTCTGGCAGACCATGAAGCATAGCACGGCATAGCAAATCATGCATCATCGTTAAACTGGAACTTCCGCCAATAATGATTTCCTGAGGTTTCGCTTCCAAAAACGAGGCAAATAACTCTTTCGCTTCAGCGATTCCATCCAATCCGCCATAATTGCGGCAATCAGTACCATTAGCCGTTTTGTAATCAGTTTGGCTAAGACAATTGAATAAATCATTTGAAAGGTCCAATTGCTCGCTGCAGGGCTTGCCTCTGGACATATCCAGCTTGAGCTTTTGGGCCTGAAATTTCTCATACTGTCCCGCTAAAATGGCCTGTTGTTGTTGTAATTCCTCAACACTTAACTTTTTAAAATGACTCATATCCATCGCTCCTTCACATTCTCTCTCATTATATGGGTATTTGTCGGAATTAATCAATACTTTTTCCATTTCCTGCACATATGTATACTGAATACGCTAATACAAAAAAAGAAAGGTCTGACTCAAATAGATTTAAAAACCTAATTGAGACAGACCGCTCGTAGCAGGAAGGGAAAGTCCGATTCCGTCCTTTTGTCATCGCCACAAAAGGACCAAAAAGTCTAGGCCTAATCTTCCAATAGCCTTGGAAAATTACCAGCTTACTAAAATTCGTAAACTCGCTACCGCTCAAACAGTACGAATTTCTTAACGTAAGCCGGCAATTTTCCATCCTTCGGACCGGCTATTTCCAGAAGGGCCAAAAGAACGAGATGTTACGAGGAGCGTAAATTCCGTATCCTCTCCGTTCCTTGTTTTGGTCCCCCGACCGTTACTGAAATTGCCGCCCCGCAGGGTGGAAACAGACCTTTCTTGCGTGAAGAAATTTCGACTGTTTGAGCGCAGCGAGTTTCGGAATTTTAGCAAGGAAGGTCTGTTTTCAAGGCTATTTCTGTACAGGTCTTGATTTTTTGG
>DDHB01000015.1 GCA_002337925.1 Sporomusaceae bacterium UBA1887 | reverse complement strand
CTGATATTGCTGCAAAGGCAGCCATGTGGGGAGCCGATAAAATGAACTGCATACCCTTGATTCCTGTTCAAGGTACCCCTTTGGCGGAACATGTGACTCCTACCGAGGCCGAAATGGCCTTCATACGAAAATCGATATCCGGTCACATGCCGCAAATCTTTCATTGCCGCCGATGCAGGGCAGATGCTGTAGGTTTGCTTGGTGAAGGTGATATGGCAGGGGCGAATTAAATGGATAAATCGGATGAGCTTAGTGGATTTACTACAAGATTTTATTGGGAGGGTTATTATGTACTGGATGATTATTGCTTTGACCGGGATTGTATTTGGACTGGGGTCGGTCCTATTGGTGAAATCAGGCAATCCAGGAAATTATGGTTTTTGTGCTGCTTGTCAGCTTAGGGATATTGCCGGGGCACTGGGCATTCATCAAGCAGCAGCGCTGCAGTATGCCAGACCGGAAGTATTAGGGCTTATTCTGGGTTCATTCAGTCTTGCAAAAATCAGCGGCGAGTTTCGTCCGCGGGGTGGTTCGAACCCGGCGCTCCGGTTTGTTCTGGGTGCGATGATGATGGTGGGAGCACTGGTATTTTTGGGTTGCCCACTGAGAGGTATTTTGCGGCTGGCCGGAGGAGATTTGAACGGCCTGACAGGCCTCGCCGGCTTTGCCGCCGGCGTTGCTGCCGGAGCAGTTTTTCTGAAGAACGGTTACAATCTGGGCCGGGCCCGTTCTTATACCGGCGCGAAGGGGGCTGCCGGCTATCTGGCTGCTGTCGGGGCAGTTATTTTGACAGTGGGNNGCGGTTATCATGAGTCTGATAGCAGGTATAGCGGCTGGAGCATTAGCATGGCGGAGCCGGATGTGCTTGAGCGGTGGCATTCGCGATTATATTTTGGTACAAGATACCTATCAGCTCAAGATATATGTTGTCATTTTTCTTGCTGCTCTTGCCGGCAACCAATATTTTGGCTTTTTCAAGTTGTCGTATGCATCACAGCCTCTTGCACATACGATGCACCTGTGGAACTTTCTAGGGCTGTTCCTCACTGGCCTGGCGGCTGTTTTGGCCGGTGGCTGCCCGCTTAGGCAAATCATCATGACCGGGGAAGGGGATGTGGATGCTTTGTTCTGCTTAGTAGGCATGCTGGCCGGGGCCGGAATCGCTCACAGCTTCAATCTTGCCGGAAGTCCGGCAGGTGTAGCTTTGAACGGACAAGTGGCCATAGTGGCCGGAATTGTAGTCACTTCTGGCATTGGCTATGCTTTTAGAGAAAAACTGACTATTACTGTGGAGGGTTAACATGGAGAAAAAATTGGATTTAAGAGGTCTAAGTTGTCCCATGCCGCTTTTGGAGACCAAGAAAGCACTAGAAAAAGCGGAGATGGTATCCATTATTGTTGATGAAGCCGCTGCCAGGGAAAAGATCACTGCGTTCGCTAAGTCTAAGCAGTACCAGGTTGAAAGCAGCAGCAGCAGTAGCGAGTATACCCTGATAATACGCAAATGACAACTTAGGGGATAACTTTTCGCTTTGCTTATCTAATCAGTGAGTCAAGATACCCGAGATAATAGAGGTGAAAGGACAGGTGGAGCAGACACACCACCTGTCCTTTTGCGTCTTCAGCTTTGCTGAAACGAGTTCACTTACTGTCAGTGTTTTGTTACATTGACAGTTTTTTTTTGTTCCTTTTTGCGGATCAAAGAGCGGTAAATGCATTAATACTGCGGTGCGACGGTATTTGTCACTATTTTGAGTGTGGCTGCCAACTTAGTAGTACAACACCGGCTTGCAGCAGTTCGGCCCATAAGTAGTAGTAATTTTCACTAGTTTCCTAATAATGAAATAATAAGCTATATTGTGAAAAATCGTGCTATTCTTTGTTTTTTGTGACTATTGATTTAAAAAACATCGCAAATTGATTAAAATTCATGTTGTTTTTGAATTATCTAAATAGTAATATAATAACATAAACGATTGTCGACAAACGGCAAATATGGAAGCAGAGAGGTACTGGTGTGCCTACCGGTCTTCAAAACTGTGTTGCGGCCGAACAGTCGTGGGTGGGTTCGATTCCCATATGCTTCCGCCAAAAAAAATGTATGACAAGTAGACGAGAATTGGGTATGAATATTCCTTATAAGCAAAGTATTGAAGAATTATAAGGTAGGAGGAGTCAAATCATGTTGCTGAAAGACAAAATAGTCATTAGTATCGGCGACAAGGACGGCATCCCTGCCGACATGATCGCATTGAATGCGCAAGCCATGGGTGCAGACAAAGCATTCTCATCGATAGAATACTTTGTCTGATCCACTTCAGGCGCCACTANNTCTGTTGGCGGAAGTCCGGTCGGGACTGAGCGTATGCCACACTTGTGAGCCAGAAGTTTATCTTCAATTATCTGAAAAACAAATCAGATCGAGCGATCAAAGCTCACAAATTCGTACTGTGCTGTACGTTTTGGCGACACTATCTTTGTCGTTTTTAGCGCTTAGTACTTTTTCTGTCTGCTTCAATAGGGAGTCATGTGTACTGTCAGTGTTTATCATTACATTGACAGCTTTTTGCGTTGCTTTTAGCCATTTTAGCAAAGTTAAGCCTGAAAACGGTAACTTTGCTAAAATGGCTTTTTAGCGCTGCAGTATATTTAACAGCTGTGGAACCGGCCTCAACTGTTTAAATAAAACTATATAAGGAGGAATCAGGTAATGTTGCTGAAAGACAAAAAAGTCATTATTATTGGCGACAGGGACGGTATCCCCGGGCCTGCGATTGCACTATGTGTGCAAACAGCGGGTGCGGACGTAGTATTCTCGTCAACAGAATGCTTTGTCTGAACTGCTGCGGGCGCTATGGATCTGGAAAACCAGAAGCGGGTTAAATCGTTTGCGGAGGAATTCGGTGCGGAAAATGTCGTAGTCATTCTTGGTGCAGCCGAGGGTGAGGCGGCAGGACTGGCAGCTGAAACCGTAACAGTAGGCGACCCCACATTTGCAGGTCCTTTGGCGGGAGTCCGGTTGGGACTAAGCGTATATCATGCATGTGAGCCGGAAGTGAAGGCTGAAGTCGATCCCCTGGTGTATGAAGAGCAAATCAGTATGATGGAAATGGTGCTGGACGTTGACAGCATTGTCGAAGAAATGAAATCTATTCGCAACCAATACTGTATGTTTTTGGGAGGGGAAGGATAATGATGGCAAATAACCAAGGCTCGCAAAAAAACGTTGTTCTGTATGTATCTGCTGCTATATCTTTACTATTTGTAGCAATTAGTATCATACTACCTGCTCAGATGGGAAAAGCATCAAATACGGTAATGGCATTTTTAACCGGCAATTTCGGTTGGATGTATCTCATGTCAGTGTTTATCTTTATGATTACTCTGTATAGTATTGCCATTAGCCGTTATGGCAGTATCAAGCTCGGCCAGGATGACGAGAAACCGGAATTCAGTAATTTCCAGTGGTTTACCATGCTCTTCGGCAGTGGGATGGGAATTGGCATGGTTTTTTGGTCGATTGCAGAACCCATGATGCATTATATGTCCCCTCCTATTGGAACGGGCAAGACCGCAGAAGCCATGTTCTTAGCCATGCGGATTGCATTTAACGATTTTGGTGTCCATGTCTGGGTTATTTATGCGCTTTGTGGTTTGGCCCTGGCCTACTTCCAATTTAGGAAAGGGCTGCCATGCCTGATCAGTTCGGTTTTCTATCCACTCATTGGTGATCGCATTTACGGACCAATCGGTAAGACAATTGACGTTCTTACCGTATTCGCCACTATATTTGGTATCGCTACCAGCTTAGGATTAGGAGCTAACCAGATTGCCTCCGGTTTGCAGTTTATCTGGGGAATCCCGTCGTCGCCCGGGATGATTGCCATTATTATAGCGGTAATGACTGTGATATTTACATTTGCTACTGTCTCTGGATTACACAAAGCAATGCAACTAGTTGCCGACATTAAGGTTTGGCTTTCGATTGTTTTCATGGTGTTTATCTTCCTCGTCGGTGGTTCGGTTTTCCAATTGAATCTTTTTACCCATGCGGTTGGCGATTATCTGCAAAATTTCATCGCACAGAGCCTGTGGATGGGGAATACGGATTGGGTTCAAGCATGGCCGGTATTCTACAGGGCTTGGTATATTGCGTGGGCGGCGTTTGTCGGTCAATTCATAGCCCGTGTTTCCAAGGGCCGCACTATTCGCGAATTCATTTTCGCAGTTACGCTGCTTCCAGCGGGATTTTG
>DDHB01000017.1 GCA_002337925.1 Sporomusaceae bacterium UBA1887 | reverse complement strand
AGGAGTAACAGGTGCCACGGGAGCCACAGGTGAAACAGGAGCAACGGGTGGAACAGGAGCTACTGGAGCCACCGGGCCTGATTTTATACAACAAGCATGGGCTACAATAGCCGTTAATCCACAGACAGTAGAACCGGGAGCTAGTGTTGGTAATCTTACAATTTCACAATTTGCTATTGCCAATTATTCTGGTTTGGAAATAGATGCTGCAACAGGCGTTTTTACATTTGTGTATCCAGGCATATACTATGCTGAAGGTATTTTTAATTTGGCAACTTCAACAGGCACGGCAGTATTTACAATTCAACGGACAACTCCGGTGAATTTTGCAGCTTCTGTCGGCGCAAATCAAACAGGCGGACAATATAAAAACTCATTTGTTGGGTTAGTACCTGCAGGGTGGGCTTTCTCTTTTATAAATAGTAGCGCTGAACCACGTCAACTTATTAATGCTACAAATGATGCCGGAACTACAATTCCTTTTTCAGCTGGAAGAATAAATATATTTAGAGTTGCGGATGGATCTCTGATCGTATAGGGGCCGGGGGATAGTCGCTTATTTTGAAATTACTTTAATCTAGATCTATTACATAAGTAGATATGGAAAAGCTGAAAAACACCGCTCTACCTTAATTGGCAGGGCGGTGCTTCCTTATTCATTACATAATATATTTTTAGCATTATTTTCCCGTTTTACGTAAATTGATGGTGCCAATTAATGCCTTGTCACCTTGGTTTGAGCGTCTAATAAAATGTGGTCAGAATTTTTGTAGCGGCTATTTGAACGATAGTCTTCTTTTTGGAGGCAGGATTCACAAATATAGCAGAAAATTTTTTGGCGAATGCTATCAATCGTTGCACCTGTATTGTTAGCAAAAGTCATCTGCAAAGTAAAGATATCTGCACAATGAGGATGATTACAAATTGAACATTGAATGATTTCTTTCATAGTATGATCCTTTCAATTTGTGTTTTTTTTAGTGTATCATGTAGGGAAGAAAAGAGTGTAAAATCTTAATAAATATTTATAAATAGAGATAGAATTCAGTCCTGCTTCACAGTATGTAACTGTTTTCTTGCATATAATATGTTAACAGTGAAAGCTGAAACCTATTTAAAAGGTGATAAATAGCTGAAGTTTTAAATTTTTTTGCAAGTCAAAACTAATTTAATCATTAGGTGTAACCAATGCCTCAGTGGCGGCATACGCTATAGCAGGATATAACTATTACATATCCAGCAGAGGAGGAATATCAAATGGGTTTTGGTGGCTTCGGTAATAATAATGGTGGATGCGGGATTATCATCATCATTATCATACTCTTACTGTTTTTCTGCTTTAACGACGACGGCTCTGAGTGCTGCTAATTTAGTTTTGAGCGTCAAAATAGTCGAGGCCTCCCTAATTGGGGAGGTCTCGACTATTTCTATGTCCTTATATATCAAAGATTTTACCAGGATTAAGAATTTGGTTAGGATCAAGAGCAAGCTTTATTGCGCGCATCATTTCCAGCTCGGCGGGCTGCGTATATTCCTGCATTAGCTGTTTGCGTTTATAACCGATACCATGTTCGCCGGAAAGCTTACCGCCAAGGCGGTAAACGATTGCATACAATTCAGTTTGCAGTGCGGAAAGCAGCTCATCCCATTGGGCATCAGGCATAGTTCCTTTGAGGATGTTGAGATGAATATTGCCGTCGCCTGCATGGCTTGCTGTGCGGGTTATGAGCTGATATTTTTGGCTCAAAACGGCAATTTCCTGCATCATTTCAGGAATTTTATCAATCGGAACGACAATATCTTCTTTGCCCATCACCAGGCTCTCATGGCGAACTGCTTCGGAAAAGGCTTTTCGAGCCCGCCATATTTTTTGCGGATCGGCTACCAGGATGTGAAGTGCTCCATTGGCATTGCATAATTCATCAAGTAAAATGGCTTTGTCATCAAGGGCATCTTCGTTATCTGCTTCAGCCTGAATAATGACGTAATGACCGGTATCGCTGCTCGGCAATTTCTCATTTAAGAACCGCTCAACCATTTTGATTGTTTCATTATCCATAAACTCGATACAACTTGGTGTTACTCCGGCTTTAATCACTTTGCCGACGATACCGATGGCGGATTCAATGTCGGGGAAGATGGCCAGCAGGTCAATTACATGTTGGGGAAGAGGCATCAGTTTTAAGGTGATCTTAGTAATAATGCCCAAAGTACCTTCTGATCCCATGATAAGCTGCTCAAGACAATAACCGGTAGTGTTTTTGTTAAGACGTCCGCCAAGTTCAACGATTTTTCCCAGCGGAGTTACGACTTCAATACTGTATACCTGATGGCGGGTTGTACCATATTTGACAGCTTTATTGCCGCCGGCATTAGTAGCTACATTTCCGCCGATAAAGCAGCTGTCGCCGCTGCAAGGATCTCCTGCATAGAACAGTCCGTGTTCTCTTGCTGCTTTTTGCACATCATCAGTACGAACGCCTGGTTCGACGACCATATAGAGATTATCGACATTGATTTCAAGGATATTGTTCATGTTTTCCAGACTGATCACAATACCGCCATAAATAGGAACAGCTCCGCAAGCTAAGCCCGTTCCTGCACCCCGGGGAACAACCGGTATTAGTTCCTCATTCGCTAATTTTATAATTTCTGCAATTTGCTCTGTTGTTTCAGGAAGAACGACTACTTCCGGCAAGTGATGATAGCGTTGATCGGTTACTTCATCATGTGAGTAAACTTCCAGTCTTTCTTTATCAATAAATACATTTTTTTCACTTACCAGGGATTGTAACTGTTCAATGATTAAAGGTGTGACAGCATGATAGGTTTGCATAGATATTCCTCCAGTATAAGGTTATTGTACCAGACCTAGCCACTTCCAATAGGTTAATACTGTTATGCTCATGAAAACTGCTGCCAACAAGCTCATAACGGCACCAGTCTTCATTAACTCACCGGGAGTAATATGGTTAGTGCCCATTGCTACGGCATTTGGCATGTTACTCACAGGCAGCAGATATTGATGCTGCATATTCATACCTAATATGAGTGCGAAAACCAGGGGGTCTGCACCAATCGTAACTGCGTGGGCGATGACGATCGGTGTTAAGGCAGTTGTTTTTGGCCCGCCGCCAGTGAAAAATACCTGTAAGCCAGTAGCAAGCCAAATTAATATTATCATTTGGGCTGCATGCCCCATGAAGGCAATTGGAGATAAAAGTGTTCCTGCCAGCCATTTTGCAGCTCCTGAACTCACAAGAGCGGTTCCCATCGATAAGCCTGCTCCATAAAGAATAAACACGTTCCAGGGAACTTTTTGCTGCGCTTCCTTCCAAGTCATAATGCCTGTACCTGGCCATAAAAGCAGGATTACAGCCAGCATTCCAATGATAACAACATTGACTTTATGTAATGAATCAGTGGCCCAGAGAAGGAGTGTTATTGAAAAGACGAATAACGTGTACAGTTCCTGCTTGCTCAGTTTGCCGAGAGCGGCAAGTTCCTGTTGAACAAACTCCTGACCTTTGCCAAGATTGTTAATTTCGGGCGGCCACATTAACCGTATGACATAAACGGATATAAAGGCCAGTACAAAAGCGGGGGGAGCTCCGATGCGCAGCCAGTCTGACCAGGATATTGTTTTTTGCGTGGCAGCCTGAATAAGGCCTGCGGTAATGGGGTTGCCTACGTGTGCGGTAAGAATACCGATACTCATCATAGTGCCACTCATAGCTACGATAAATAAGAGCGCTTTCATGATATTACTCTGACCCTGGCGGGCATCAAAGGCCTGGCCAATGCCTAAAATAATAGGTAGCATAAGCAGTGTACGGGCCGTGATAGAGGGCACTAAAAAGCTCATTACTGCCATAACCAGAGCAACAGCCCAGTAAACCCTGACAGCCGAACCGCCTGCTGAATTTACCAGAAATAAAGCAATGCGTTTAGAAAGGCCTGATTTTTCCATGCAGCCGGCCATGATGAAACCAATGACAATTAACCATAAAGCTGTGTTGGAATAACCGCTAAAAGCTCCAGTGATGTCGGTAGCTTTCATTGAGGCGAGTAAGAAAACAATGATAAGTCCGCTTAAGGCATCATCTACTGCTTGTGTAACCCAGATAATAATTGCGAAAACAGCAATGGACAGTGACGCTTTTGCAGCCGGCTTAAGGCCAGCCATTTCAGGGGTGAACCAAGTAATGAACGCGAGGCAGGCAAATGCTAGAAAAAGACTACCCCACTTTTTCTCAACCATGTCGTATCACTCCTTTTTTACTGAGTTGATTCTGTAATTCAAATTTATTCCAGATAGACAATGGTCTTACCTGCTAATAATGAATAAATAAAAATAAAAAAGCTCTCCTTTACAGAGAGCTTTTTTGTGATCAGGTAGGTACGGAATTCTTGCAAGGCATATTTTTTTTCTGATCTTTTTGATCTTTTACAGCCACGTCAGAACTTTTTGTTTTATCTTCTTTTGCGCCAGAGCGATCTTTAGCCATAATATCACCTCCTGTGATTAGTCTTCCCTTTCGTACGGCTTGTAATGAACGAAAATCAAAAGCATATTTATCCTGCCGGAAACCAGTATAATATTCTTCTCGCAAGATTTTGATATTCGTATAAGAGCTACGTACGCGGGTATAATGGTAGAGTATACGTAATCCGACAGGAGGGATATTAATGAGAATGAGCAGAGTGCCGGTGGAGCGCGTTTACATTGGACGCATACCATTCGCTGGTAATCATTACGAGTTCACTGTTGATTGTGGTGCTGTGTATTTTGATGTTGTTTATGATGATGAAGGAACATTGCTTCAGATTAAACAGTATTTTTACAGCGAAGCTGATGCAGAAGAGGCAATAGAAGAAACGGTTGGAGAAGATGAATTATTGAGCGTTGATTGTAGGGACTTTCCTGCGAAGGCCTATTTATTAACAAAAGAAGAGCAGGGTAACGAATGGCTGCGGTTTCATGCGATCGTACCGGATGAGATCGACCCGGATTACTTCTATCAAAAATATCTTGGCGAATAAGAACACTACCAAACAGGCCGCTGCATAGCGGTCTTATTTATTAATTAAATGCAATAAAATGGTAAAAAAAGGAAAAAAGACAAAGAAGGCAATCATCTATGTGATTAATAATAATTTTTTAATGTAAATATATGGAAAAGATAATTTATTTTGTCGAATTACCTTATTGCTTATTCAATCAAAGAATGCGAGGTTTCCTAGTATTGCTCATATCTTCTAATAAAAAGTAATAGAGAACGGAAAAATTCGACATTTATCCTGCTGTTTAAGCAGTATTGTGTCAGTTTTTTACGATTTTTAATTGGTCTATTTTTGCAGGAAATACAATTATTTACAAGAATGTTATCTATCACCTTACTTCAGAGGGATTGGAAAAAAGGGGATGAAAGACTATGTACTCTGCTGAGGCTGTAAATAACAAAGTGATTTATTTGAGCCGTGAAGAAGAGGATAGAGAGTATTTCGAAACTGCAAAAAACGGTATCGTATTTGTTGATAGTACAATGAAATTAAAAAATCTTAACCGGGAAGCAGAAAAAATATGTGGAATAGAGCGTAACAAAGCAATTGGCAAGCCTGCAGAAGTAGCTTTTCGGCACCTGGGTGAGAAGTTTTTGCGTATTTTTACTATCTCTGAATATGATGATATTTATACAACAACATTAAAAGTCCGTGTTAAGGAACAATATATTTATGTACATGTTGATACTCTTAAGCTGCGGGATGCAAGTGGCAGCATTAGCGGTATTATTGTAATCATACAGGATCTGTCTGCTATTCGGGCTGCAATAAAGCAAATACAGACAACGCAAATGCTTATGTCGTTAGGAGAACTGGCGGCAGGTGTGGCTCATCATGTAAGAACGCCGTTGACTACGATCAGCGGATATTTGCAGGTGATGCTTAACCGGTTGGAAGATAACCAGTACACGGTACGCCGTGATGTGGTGGAAACATTACTTGATGAAGTTTCCTATATTAATAATGTTGTCAAAGAACTCGTATTATTTGCAAAGCCGCAAATCAGCAAAGAACCCTTTGTGAACTTAAACCGTGTTGTGGAAGAGGCGCTGCTGTTAACCTTTAAAGAATTAGGCGGTGAAAAAGTAGCTATTGATAAGCAGCTTGTTGCCAATTTGCCGACAATTATGGCAGATGGTAATAATCTGAAGCAAGCATTGGTGAACATTATGCAAAATGCAATGGAAGCTATGGTTGATGAAGGAACCTTAACGGTGAGAACCTGGCTGCATGCAGAGTTGAATATGCTGGTAGTGGCCATTGCTGATACGGGGGTTGGGATTGGCCAAGAAATACTCCCCCGGGCCTTTGAACCTTTTTATACAACAAAGCTGGATCGTATGGGACTTGGTTTACCGATTGCTCATCGAATTGTTTCTGAACACGGAGGATTTATTAATATCAGTGCAGATGAAGTAAAAGGGACTAAGGTTCATGTATATCTGCCGATCAATGATGACCGCATTCGCCGGCTTACAGTAGTTCATCAGCAGATTCTTAATCTGCAATAAAACACAGTCATAGTACTAAGCATCCCTTCATATTAGTTTAGTGTTGCTAAACTAGTCAAAGAAGGGATGTTTGTGTTTTATGTGCGCTTAGTAATAATTGCCTTTTGTGTACTTGTTTTGTCCGCTTTTCCTGGTTATGCCAGTCGCAACCCCGATTTGCTCTCTCCGGCTGTTGTCATTAACTTGCCAAGCAGAACATTGGAACTTTATTCGGGAAATACACTTNNGAATTTCTTTATCACCAGCAAAGAGATCGATCCTGCCTGGTATCCTCCTAAGGGCGGCAAAATTGTTCAGTCCGGTCCTGATAATCCTTTGGGGTACCGGTGGATGGAGTTTTTTCCTCTGTATGGCATACATGGTACGAACGCACCGTGGGCGATTGGCGAGGTCGTATCCAATGGCTGTGTACGCATGCAGGAGGAAGATGTAGAGGAATTATTTGAGATTATTCCTTACGGGACCCCCGTCTATGTTACCTATGAACGAATAAAGGTGCGCGTTGACGAACAAGCGGTGTCGATCGGTATTTATCCGGATGTATATGATCACGGCGGTATTTCAGTAGAAGAAGTGAAACAAAAATTAGCTGCTCATAATTTGCAGGGGTTAGTTACGGATGCTTACATCAAAGAGCTAATTAGGGAAGAGGCTGATCAGCAAGTAATCATTGCCCAGTTTTCTAGGTTAAAAGTGAATGATAAAATGCTGGCGGAACATGCTATTATTCAGGGAGATACCAACTATATACCAGTGTGGGCGATTGCAAAAATTGCTAAAATGAATGTAATATGGAATGAGCAGACGGGGACTGTTAAAGCAGGTGCTGTGGAAGTGCCAGCTGAGGTAAAAGGCAATATTATCTATGTCACTACCCAAAATCTGCAAATCCTTTTTGGCGGTCAAGTACTAGTAAAAGCGGATGAAAAAGTGATAGAATATAATATATACAGTCTGATGGTTAATAACAAATCGATTACAGGTGAGGCTAAAATGACGGGTGAAGTATTAGCAGTTCCTGTTTTATCTGTTATCGAGTCACTAGGTTACAGGGGTGTGTGGGATAATGCCGGTAAAGCTCTTTTCATTCAAGGCAGGCAAATTCCCGTCATAATGATTGGTAATCAGCCTTATTTGCCAATTACACAGATCTATGAATACTTACGGGCTTATGTATTTTTGAATCAGCAAACGTATACTATAGAACTTACCTATCCTTTTACACCGCAATAGAAAGGGAGTTTATATTCCTTTCTATTTTTTTACATATGGCTGTTGATATCTGCCTGATTAAAGAGGATTTTTACAACAACCTGCCAATATATACAGTTTGGTATAGGTTGGCACATTCGTTAAGCTTGACAAGCTGCAGAGTACGCAGCGCCAAAATACGAATATTTTTGACAGATAAATAGGATGGTGAGCATATGTCTGATAAATTTGTCATTGTTGACGGCAGTAGCCTGGTCCATCGGGCCTTTTATGCATTACCTCTTCTCAGTACTGCCAGTGGGCAATACACGAATGCCGTGTATGGTTTTACGACCATGCTGCTCAAACTGATTGAAGATGTAAAGCCGGATAGTATTGCCGTAGCTTTTGATAAGGGTAGAATTACTTTTCGTAATGAGCAGTACAAGGAATATAAAGCGCAGCGTAAGCCCACTCCTAAAGAATTATCGGAGCAGTTCTCTTTGGTGAAGGACGTGCTTTCCGGTTTAGGAATTGCTATGCTTGAAAAAGCCGGGTTTGAGGGCGATGATATCATTGGTACTCTTGCAGTCCAGGCAGAAAAGCGGGGCTGCGAAGTTGTCATTGTAACCGGAGACCGGGATGCGTTGCAGTTAATTACAGATCAAATAAAAGTACTGTTAACTAAAAAAGGCATTTCCGAAATGGATTTAATGGATGCCGGTGCCGTAGAAGCAAAATATGGTGTAACACCTAGACAAATCATTGATTTAAAGGGATTAATGGGTGACACTTCGGATAATATACCTGGTGTGCCTGGTATTGGCGAGAAGACTGCCACTAAGCTGATCAGTGAGTTTGGCTGCGTAGAAACCTTGTTAGCCAATCTTGATAAAGTTTCCGGAAAAAAGCTGCAGGAAAATCTTCGTAACAATGTGGAAGCCGCTATTATTTCTAAAAAATTAGCGACTATTCAGTGCGATGTGCCAATGGACGACTTGCCGGATAGTTTTATTATGCAGCCACAAGTGGACAAGCTTTATGAACTGTTTATCCGCCTGGAGTTTAAGAGCCTTGCGGCAAGAATTATGCTGCTATTTTCGGACAATCCTGTTGAACAAATTGACAAACGGACAGAGCTGCAACTGCCAACTATTGACATTATAGTAAAAGGGTATGAAGTGATGGATATCCTCTGCAAAGCCCGGACAGCGGATGTTATTGCGGTTTACCCTTTGCTTGCGGGCCATATTCCGGCTACTGAAATAAAGGGGATGGCAATCTCTTTTGGTGACGAAGGCTACTATATTGATGGTACCGCCGAGCATTGGGACGAAGTGCTGGGACTGCTGGCTGATGAGTCCGTACGCAAGATAACTCATGATGCCAAAAAAGTTTTAAATGCCTGCAATTCGTTGGGAATCGCAGCCAAGAGTATTGAATTTGACACATTGCTTGCGGGGTACTTAATGGAACCTACTGCAAGTGAATATACATTGCCTTCGTTAGCTGCTAGGTATGGTGAGCAACAGGTAGACTGGACAGAGAAGAAGCACGGACATTCCCCGGAATATATCTATTGGGCTGCACAGGCAATTAATGAGCTATATCAACCAATGACAGAACGCTTGCAAGGGGCCGGTCTGGATATCCTGTATAGAGAAATTGAGCTGCCCTTAATTAAGGTGCTTGCTGCAATGGAGTCAACAGGTATTCGCGTTGACCGTCAAGCTCTGCGAAATATGGCGATTGAAATTAGCGAAAGAATTGGCTTGCTGC
>DDHB01000084.1 GCA_002337925.1 Sporomusaceae bacterium UBA1887 | reverse complement strand
GCTCCCGCAGGCCTGAATGCGAAGTTCTTGGAACTTTAGTTCCTTAGAACTTCGGCTTACCCCTTGCGGGTACAACGCAGATGCGGCTTTATCAACGGCCTGACTTTATTGAGTGGCTAGCTCGATAAATGCCCGCATCGCAGGTGTCAGCCATTTATCCCGGTGATAGATCAGCTGGGTTTTCACCGGAAAGGCAGGTCCTTCCCAGGCTAATTCCACCAGCTTACCCCGGTCAATATCATCCTGAACGGCAACCTTCGGCAAAATAGCAGTTCCCAAGCCGCAAATGGTACATTGCCTGATAGCACCGATGCTGGATAGCTCCATAAGAGCTTCGGGCTTAACGCCATACTCTTGCAGCATTGACAGAATGAGCGGACGGTAGCCGCAGCCCGGTAATGTGATGATCAGGCATTCGCCGGAAAAAGCATGTGGCGTAATATTTTTCTGCAGTGCCAGGGGATGGGAGGGGCTCACTACAACGCTCATCTGCTCCTGATACAATGTCTGCACCAGCATTTCCGGATTTTTGATTGCATCGGTCAGAACTAAGGCGATATCAATATTGCTGGTTTTGAGCAGCTCAAAAAAATGCTCGCAGCTTTCGGTTTGTACCCGGATGTCCACCAGCGGGTACAAATTCCGGTATTCAGTTAAAATCTGCGGCAGCCGGTATACGCAGACCGTCTCAGCGGCTCCGATATTCAAAACGCCTCGTACAACCTGAGGGAGAAATTCGCCTTTGGCTCTTTCACATAATGCCAGTATTTGAGTGGCATTCACCAGAAAGCTTTTACCGTCGGTTGTTAACTGAATGCCTCTGCCGATCCGCTCAAACAGCTTAACTTGCAATTCTTCTTCCAACTGATGAATTTGGCCAGTAATATTGGACTGGGCATAGCCAAGCTTTAAACCAGCTTTCGTGAAATTCAGTGTTTGGGCAGCTGCACAAAATATCTGAAGCTGACGTAATTCCATTTCTATCCCTCCGGTGATCTATCTGTAAAACTGATTATAATCATATAAAACAATCATTATTTCCGCTGTTAATTACATGATATACTAGGGCCAGCGATCCGTCTATAGTAAGGAAATAAAGAAAGCAAGGGTGAGGAAAATGAGTAATGTATTTTATCGTGCCGTAAACAAAGAGTATCTGGAAGTGGATCATGGCGCAGGGATTTACCTGTATGATACAGCGGGCAATAAGTATATTGATGCCTGTTCAGGTGCCGCTGTCAGCAACCTGGGTCATGCTCATCCTGTCATTCTTGAAGCAATGATGGCTCAGGCGCAAAAAGTGGCTTTCAGTCACTTGTCGCGATGGACCTCACAGCCTATTCAGCAGCTGGCTGACCTGGTAGCACAATTGGCACCGGGCTCGTTAAATAAACTCTATCTGGTATCGGGCGGTTCAGAGGCAACGGAATCGGCGCTGAAAATGGCGCGCGGCTATTTTGTCGAGCGTGACGGTCAGAGCTCCAAATACCGGATCATTTCCCGCTGGAAAAGCTTCCATGGCAATACAATTGGCTCATTGTCAATGACCGGTGATAAACGCCGTAAAAAATATACTCCGCTGCTCTTGAATTTCCCCCATATTGCACCTGCATACTGCTACCGCTGTCCTTTCGGCAAAGAGCAGGAGACCTGTGAGGTAGACTGTGCTCTCGATTTGGAACGGGCAATTAAAATGGAAGGCGCCGAGTACGTGGCCGCTTTTATTGCTGAGCCGGTAGGTGGTGCTGCTTGTGGGGCTATTGTTCCTCATAAGGATTACTTTAAAATTATTCGCCAGATTTGCGATCATTATGATATTTTGCTGATTGATGATGAGGTTATGGCTGGTTTTGGCCGTACCGGATCGATGTTCAGTATTGATGACTGGGGCGTTGTACCTGACATGATTTGCGCTGCCAAAGGGATGAGTGCAGGGTATTCGCCTCTTGGTGCAGTCATTGCCAAGCAGGAAATTTATGATACGTTTAAGAAGGGTTCAGGAATATTTGTTCATGGCCATACATATGGCGGCAATCCCTTGTCAGCTGCTGTTGCGCTGGCTGTGGTCAAAACGCTGATTACCGATAACATAGCCGAAAATTCGCGAACTGTCGGTGCCTATCTGCTTGCGCAGCTACAGGAAAAATTACTGCCCTTTTCCTTCGTTGGTGATGTCCGGGGCAAAGGTTTGATGCTGGGTGTGGAAATTGTCAGGGACAAAGCGACAAAAGAGCCTTATCCCTCAGCGATGGCAATGGCTGAAAAGCTGACGGTTACTCTCATGAAGCATGGCATTATTGTTTATCCTGGTACAGGAAATGCCGATGGTGAAAACGGTGACCAGTTCCTATTGGCACCACCGCTGATCATTACCAGAGAGCAGGCCGATGAGCTTGTGGAAGGCTTGGTATCGGGCTTCAGAGAATTTGAGCAAACGTACTGCACAATAAAATAAAGGGAGTGAGTTTGTGGAAAAACTGATCATTACTATAGCGCCGACGGGGAATGTGCCGACAAAAGCAATGACCCCTCATGTACCGGTGCGACCGGCAGAAATTGCCGCTGACATTGTAGCCTGCTATGAGAAAGGTGCTGCTGTCGCTCATATTCATGCCCGAGATGAGCAGGAAGTCCCCACGTGTGACAGTCGCTACTTTGCTGAGATTGTCAGACTGCTGAAGGAGTCGGGCTGCCCCATTCTTAAGCAAATCTCTACCGGTGCCCGTGGCGGGAAATCCGGTGAAGCCCGCGCCGCATCCTTAGGTTTAAAGCCCGAATCAGCCAGCCTGGCTACCGGGTCATCCAATTTTCCTGCCAGCATTAATGCCAATGATCCGCAATTAATCGAGTATATGGCAAAGATCATGCTCGACAATCATATTAAACCGGAAATAGAAGTGTTTGATACGGCAATGATCCATAATGCCGTAAACCTCCAAAAGGCAGGACTGCTAAAGGGACCGCTCCTGTTCAATCTCGTATTGGGAGTCAAAGGCTCACTGCCCGCTACTGCCAAAAACTTATTTTTCCTAGTTGAAAGCCTGCCGCAGGATGCGGTGTGGAGTGTTTCCGTAATTGGCCCCAGTCATGTGAATCTGTCGGCAATTGCCATGGCACTGGGCGGCCATGTGCGAGTCGGCATTGAGGATAATGTCTACTATACAAAAGGTGTGTTAGCGACAAACACAATGCTGGTAGAGCGAGTTGCCGGTATCGCTAAAAGCATTGGCCGCGACTTGGCGACAACGGATGATGTAAAGAAAATATGGGGAGTTCTATAGACCCTGCTAATCGTGAAAACCTCTTTCGTGGAAAAACGAAAGAGGTTTTTATGACAGTTGGGGACGGTCCTTTTTTGTCACTTTAATCTGCAAAGCAGCATGCGAGAAAAGATGTCAATTTAGGACCGTCCCCAACTGTCCAACTGTCATAAGAAAGGGTGTTGCTATTTTGTGATTAAATTAAGTTACAGCGATATATTTCATAATTTTATATTTTCAGACGATATTGACAATAAATTGGGACGGTTCTATAATGAGCATAAATGAAAACAAATGAGCATAAACAATCAATAAAGAGCGAGTTAAACAATCGTTAATGAAACTAAGAAGAAGGTGAGGTGACCTGTTGTAATTAGCATTTGTATGGGTGTCAAAAGTAAGGAGGGAGAATATGAGAGAGCAGTTTCAAAAGTTTGGTGGTTTTCTGGCTGGCATGGTTATACCCAATGTCGCAGCATTTATCTGTTGGGGGTTTATCACTGCTTGCTTTATTCCTACCGGGTGGATTCCTAATGAAGATCTAGCAAAACTTGTAGGGCCGATGATTCAATATTTGCTGCCCCTATTAATCGGTTTTTCCGGCGGAAGACTGGTCTATGGTATACGTGGTGGCGTAATGGGTGCTATGGCGACGATGGGAGTTATTGTTGGCAGCGAAATTCCCATGTTCCTGGGAGCTATGATAATTGGACCGTTTGCTGCCTGGATCATGAAAAAATGGGATAACCTAATTGAAAACAAAATACCCATTGGGTTTGAAATGCTTGTTAATAACTTCTCGGCAGGCATCCTGGGCATGATTCTCATCATGCTCGCCTACAGCATTATTGGACCGATAGTCGCAAGCATTGCCACCTTCTTAGGTGTTGTAGCCAAAGCTATCGCTGAAGCTAAGCTTTTGCCTCTTTTAGCACTATTGATCGAGCCAGGCAAGGTATTATTTCTGAATAATGCAATTAATCACGGCGTTTTCTCACCGATCGGGGTAGCAGAAGTTAAAGAATTCGGCAAGTCTATCTTCTTCTTATTAGAAACTAATCCTGGTCCTGGACTTGGCCTATTGCTAGCTTATTGGGTATTTGGAAAGGGGATGGGCAAACAGTCTGCACCGGGAGCTATTATCATTCATTTTTTAGGCGGTATTCATGAGATTTATTTCCCCTATGTATTGATGAATCCCCTGTGTATCATTGGCCTTATTGCCGGTGGACTGTGTGCGAATTTGACCTTCCTGCTGTTTAATGCCGGTTTAGTGGCAACTCCTTCACCAGGAAGTATCTTTGCCGAGCTGGCTATGACTCCTAAAGGGAGTTTTTTGGGGGTTATGGCAGGTATTGTGGTTGGCACAGTAGTATCTTTCTTAGTTTCTACTCCCTTTGTTCGTGCTTATAGTGGCAATGTAGATGATAAGAGCGGTGAAGATTTTGCAAAAGCGCAGCAGCTGGTAAAAGCCTTAAAACCAGCTAAGGTTCAGGAACAAGCACTTGATGCGGCAAAAAATGAAGCTCTTGCAACAAACGAAGCAGGGCTGGTAAAGAAGATTGTATTTGCCTGTGAGGCAGGCATGGGTTCATCCGTTATGGCAGTTGCAGTACTTAAGAAGAAACTTGCTCAGGCAGGAAAAACAGGCATAGAGGTAGTTCACAGTCCGGTCAATCAAATTCCTCAAGATGCAGATATTGTTTTGACAGCGATGGGGTTGGTAGAACGAGCGAGAAAAATAGCAGCACCGGCAACCAGAGTTTATGGTGTGCAGGATTTTATCAACACGCCGGTGTATGACGAAGTAATTAGTCAATGCTAACCAGTGCTGTTGCAGTTTGATATTGCTGGATAGAAAAGGCGGTAAATAACATGAGATTTGATCGTAATCTGATTTTTATTAATAATGAGCTTTCCAATAAGGCTGAAGTTATCGAGTTTTTAGGCAGCCAGCTTGTTCAGAGCGGGGCAGTACATCTTGATTATGTGCAGGCTATGCATAAACGGGAGCAGGATATCGGCACCTATATTACCGAAGGAGTGGCAATCCCTCATGGAACGGAGGCTAGCCGGAGCCTGGTCAGGAAGGCTGCAATTGTTGTCGTGAAAATTCCCCGCGGTGTAGAATGGATTAATGGCAATAAGGTTTATTTGGCCTTTGGCATTGCAGGCAGCGAGGAAGAGCATGTTGATTTGCTTGGTGAGTTAGCAACCATTCTCATGGATGCTGATCAAAAGGAAAAGCTGATGGCAGCCGAAAGTGAAGACGATTTATTTACCCGCCTTACCAAGTAACAGCGGCAAATATTGGAAATAGCACTTGTAAATGGATAAGGTAACTGGAGGAATTTATGTTTGCAGAAGAAAGAAAAACAGAAATTTTGCAGCTTGTTAAAATAGGTAAGCCCGTAACAGTGACTAGTTTAAGCCAGAATTTTGGTGTTTCTGAATCAACTATTCGCCGGGATTTGCAGGAGCTGGAAGACAATGGTCTTATCCAACGGACACATGGGGGCGCAATTTCGGTTCAGACCGGTTTTGAAATGAGCTTTCAGGAAAAAGAAATTCGGTTTTTAGCAGAAAAGCGGCAAATTGCAATGCTGGCGGCCAATCTGGTGCAGGACGGGGAGACGGTTCTGCTTGATTCGGGAACAACCACACTGGAAATTGCCCGGTTATTGTGTTCTAAAAAGATAACAGTTGCTACTAACAGTATGGAGATAGCTCAGGTTTTTAGCGAGGAAACCAGTGTTGAGACTTTGCTACTGGGTGGGACACTGCGTAAAAATACACGGTCCCTAGTAGGTTCTCTTACTAATGATGCTCTGCGCAAAATGTATTTTGACAAGGTGTATCTGGCAGCGAACGGTATTGATGTTGAGTTTGGGATAACTACGCCTAATCTAACAGAGGCAGAGACTAAACAATATATGCTCCACGCCGGCAAAGAAAAAATTGTAGTAGCAGACAACTCAAAGCTTGGTCAAAGAAGTTTATGCCGGGTCTGCGGTCTTGAAGAGCTTGACTTACTAATTACGGATAGCGGGCTTAAAGCAACTGATGAACAACAACTTGGGTCCTTGCTTCGAGTAATGAAAGCAGCTATTGCCAGCGGGGAGTGACGACGAGTGAAAAATGAGGAAAAACAAAAGATTGTCACAATTACACTCAATCCTGCACTGGACCATACCATCCATCTTCCGCAATTTCAGACAGGCGAGGTTAATCGGGTTCAACAGCAGCGGATAGACCCGGGCGGCAAAGGCATAAATGTGGCAAAAGTAATCCGTGCACTAGGCTATCCGGTTGCTGTTACCGGTTTTCTAGGGCAGGACAATAGTAAAGTGTTTAATGAATATTTTCAAAGGCAGGCAATTAATAATTTTTTTGTTGAAGTTACCGGCGCTGCTAGAGTGAATATTAAAATTGTCGACGATCACAGTGGTCAGGTAACGGAAATCAACTTTCCCGGTCTCACCAGTACATGTGCGGACCTGACACAACTGACAGGAGTTATCCGGCGTCTGGCAGGCGAACAGCAATGGTTTGTTATCTCCGGCAGTTTGCCCCAGGGGCTGCCGGACACTATTTACAGGCAGCTAATTGAACTATTGAAAGAGCACAGAGTGAAGGTGCTTCTCGATAGCAGCGGGCTGGCTTTGCGCGAAGGCATCAAGGCTATGCCTGATGCCATAAAACCAAATTTAGAAGAGCTTAGTCAACTGATGGGAAAACCTTTGGAAAAGGAAAGTGAAATCACGAAAGCCATAGCAGAGCTGCTTGCCGGTGGCATAAAGCAGGTCATTGTTACTTTGGGCTCTCAGGGAGCAATTATTGCGGATAAAGACCAAACTATTCGAGTCAGGCCGCCAGCCGTCATAGCCAAAAGTACGGTTGGAGCTGGAGATGCCCTGGTTGCCGGCTTTGTTGTCGGCCAAACTCAGGGCTTGTCATTGGCTGAATGTGCTCGTTTAGGAACGGCTGCTGCTAGCGCTTCGGTTATTCAACCGGGTACACAGGCAGGTTCGATGAATGAAGTAGCAAGATTATTGGGCCAGATCGACATTAGCTAAAATAGACTAAGAAGGTGATGCTAAATGATTACCCGCGAAATGGTGATTGGCAATAAAAGCGGACTGCATGCGCGCCCTGCATCCCTGTGGGTACAGACTGCCAGCCGGTATCAAAGCAGCGTACGTATGGTAAAAGGCGATCGGGATGTAGACGGGAAAAGCCTGCTGGCTCTTCTTTCCCTGGGCTTATCTGGCGGAAGCACCTTTCAATTCAGTGTGAACGGTCCTGATGAAGCTGCAGCTGCAGAAGCTTTGGCTAAAATGGTTGCTGAATTGGGCCATAAGGAAGAGTAAACCCCAATAGTATCTTGAGAGGTGATGAAATGGAAACGCGTGCAGTCAGATTATATGGTAAGAAGGATTTGCGGCTGGAAACATTTCAACTGCCGGAGATCAAAGAAGATGAGATTTTGGTTCAGGTTATTTCCGACAGTATCTGCATGTCTAGCTATAAGGCTGCCATTCTCGGCCCTGAACATAAGCGTGTTCCCAAAGACGTAGACAAACACCCGATTATTATCGGTCATGAAATGGCCGGTAATATTGTGAAGGTTGGTGCCAAGTGGCAGCAGCAGTTTCAGGCAGGTGAGAGATTTGCCATGCAGCCTGCACTAAACTATAAAGGAAGCATGGATTCACCGGGGTATTCTTATCGGTATTGCGGCGGTGCAGCTACTTTTGCGATTTTGCCGCAGGAAGTTATGGAATTGGGCTGCCTGTTAAAATACGAAGGAGATTCTTATTATGAGGCTTCACTTGCTGAACCGATGTCCTGCATTATCGGCGCCTTTCATGCCAGTTATCATACCAACATGGGCTCCTATGAGCACCGGATGGGCATTGCCGCAGGCGGTAAACTAGCTATACTGGC
This sequence comes from Sporomusaceae bacterium UBA1887, assembly GCA_002337925.1. Lineage (GTDB taxonomy): Bacteria > Bacillota > Negativicutes > Sporomusales > DSM-15969 > Anaerospora. The sequence goes on along the minus strand of DDHB01000084.1, from coordinate 8,250 downwards.
CGGCGCCGGACCGATGGGGCTGGGGGCAGTTGATTACGCCTTGCATGGCGACCGGAGGCCGGGAATGATTGTTGTTACTGATGTAGATGAAGCTAGAATTACGAGAGCGAAAGCCATCTTTGATCCTGCAGAGGCCCAAAAAGCAGGTATTGATTTATTGTTTGTCAATACGACAAATTTGCAAGATGTATCGAAATATTTGAGAGAACTGACTGGTGGCACAGGCTTCGATGATGTTCATGTTTATGCTCCCGTCAAAGCAGTGGTGGAACAGGCTGATCAAATTTTAGGACGGGACGGCTGCCTGAACTTCTTTGCTGGACCTACCGATACGGCTTTTTCCGGATTGATTAACTACTATAATGTTCATTACAATTCAGCTCATGTTATGGGTACTACTGGTGGCAATACAAATGATATGATTGAATCACTGCGGCTGACGGAAAAGAATCTAATTAATCCGGCAGTTATGGTTACGCATATTGGCGGGCTGAATAGTGTAGCTGAAACCACTTTAGCATTGCCGGAGATACCAGGCGGGAAAAAATTGATTTATACCGGCATTAATATGGAGTTAACAGCAATTGATGATTTTGCTGCTTTAGGCACAACCAATCAGCATTTTGCCAAGCTGGCAGAAATTACGAGCCGCTCTAAAGGTCTGTGGAGTGTTGAGGCAGAGCGGTATCTCTTAGAGAATTGGTAGTCAAGCATATTTTGCTATCCTTATGAGAAAACACATTTGACTGGAAGTGAATCGCATTCGCTTCCAGTCAAATGTGTTTAGGGACTGAGCAGGAGTTTATAGTTCTGTGGTAAATACACTCCAAAGGATTGTGATTGTTTCAGTAATCTCAAGATGCTGAGACTTTGGCATGAATGGTTGTATTTCGGGGAATCTCTTAAGTAAAACGTCTAAATATAACGCTTGCGCTTTGTATTCTTTTGATCAATCGAAAAAGTTTAGGGTTGTTAGATAGCATGAAGGAGTTTTACTATGAAAACAACGATTTATTATTTTTCCGCTACAGGAAATTCACTGCATGTTGCCAGGGAAATCGCCGCAAAGCTTGAAGATTGCACGCTGGTATCCATGCCTGAACTTAGGGAAAGTAAAACCATTTTGGACGATGCCGAACGAGTGGGTTTTGTCTTTCCAACACATTATTTCGGTCTTCCACCCCTTGTCAGCAGCTTCATCACAAAGCTGGAGACAGATAAAGACAGCTATTTATTTGCAGTTACAACAAGCGGCAGCAACCGTCATTTCAGCAGTGCACTCCAGCAGGTGGCTATGCTGCTAACAGAGAAAGGCCGTAAGCTAAGTGCTGGATTTCATATCGACATGATCTCGAGCTACACGCCACTCTCCGACTTGCCGCCGCTGGAGAAAACGAACAAGAAACTGGAACAGGCCGAACTGGCAATAGAAAAAGCGGCAAATGCAATCTCAGCAGTACGCGGCAATCACGAGGCAGAGCATTTTTGGCTGCCCTTTCACGCAATAAACAAGTACTGGCGGTGGAATTTACTGCCACGTGCTTACCGTAAGTTTTCCTGTACAGATGCTTGTACATCCTGTGGTAACTGTGAAAAGGTTTGTCCGGTGAATAATATTTCCCTCCACGCAGGAAAGCCTCAGTGGCGGGAAAACTGCCAGGAATGTCTGGCCTGTCTTCATTTTTGTCCGGTGAAAAGCATCGAATTCGGCAGTCGTACAGCTGGAAGAAAGCGGTATCATCATCCGAAAATCACCTTTACTGATTTAACTAACCCTAAAAAATAAAAAATCCATTTGCTGCAATAAATGGAGTGTCATTGCGTCATCTAAAGTAGTGGAATATATTTAGGCAGGAGGAGTTCGTATGGTTGATTCAAAAATAAGCGAAGCTTTTCAACTGATGTGGGGAAAGTTTCCTGAGCCGGTTATGCTGGTGCATAAGAGCAGGGAAATATTAGCCGTAAATGAAGCTTGTCAAAACGCCGGAGGGACGGCAGGCATTAAATGCTCTTCCATAGGTACTCCCGATCGTCACAAGGGCTGTCTGGCAAATCAGGCGCTGGCGTCAGGTCAGGCAAGCTATTGCAAGAGTGAAGCAAATGGTAAAACAATAATCGGCTATTGGATTCCTGTGGCGGAGCACCCTGACATTTACGTGCATTTTGGAGTAGGGACCACGATTGACTATGATCAGTTTAAAAAGCAATCATCTTAAACCATATGAATAGCTGAGAGAAGCCGAGAAATAATAAAGTATTGGATAATGCTATGCTAAGCGTTAAGGAGGTCAGTATGAATACTTACGATTTCAGTGTTACAACCATTGAGGGCAAACAAACTTCATTAGCCGATTATAAAGGCAAAGTTGCTATTATTGTTAATACTGCCAGTAAATGCGGGTTTACTCCCCAATATGAAGAACTGCAGACGCTGTATAACATCTATGCTGAAAAAGGACTTGTGATTCTCGGGTTTCCCAGCAATCAGTTTGCGGAGCAGGAGCCCGGCAGCAATGCAGAAGTGCAAAGCTTTTGCCGTTTGAATTATGGCGTAGGCTTCCCCATGTTTGAAAAAACTGAAGTGCGGGGAACCAATGCACATCCCTTATTTGTATACCTGACCGAACAGGCGCCCTTCAAAGGCTTTGATCCGAAGCATCCAATTGCCGGCAAACTGCAGGAGGTTTTGCAGGAAAAGTTTCCTGAGTTACTGGAAGGTAATTCGGTCAAGTGGAATTTCACTAAGTTTCTGATCAACCGTCAAGGCGAGGTAGTGGGACGCTATGAGCCGACAACTTCACCACTGGCCATGAAAGCAGACATTGAAAAGCTGTTATGAAGCGGGAAAACTCCCGTCCCTTTCAAAAGGGGCGGGAGTTTTACTACTAGTTTTCCTTTTCCCATTCGGTAACTTCCTGCCAGTTTTTACGGGAGCGGGGATAAGGTGATTGTGCGGCATGGCCAATGGCAATAGCTGCGACCAGTTCATCGCTGCGACCCAGCCAGGAGCGTATCTCTCTTTCAGAATAAAAAATGTCGCACATCCACAGCGTACCAAGTCCGAACGTCTGGGCAGCTAAAAGCATGGTTTGAATGGCAGCACCGATAGACTGGGTATCGGTAAGCAGCCGGTAGTGATTGTAGTCTGCTTCAACAGTTGAGAAGGCGTTGAACACGGCGATTACAGCGGAAGCTTGTCTGATCGCATTGATACTCAGTTCGCTGCTGCCGGTATCAAGACTCTGCTGTTTTCGCTCAGCTGCAACCCTTGCCATAATGGCAGCAAGCTCTGCTTTTTTACTGCCTTGTAAAACGACAAAACGCCAGGGCTGGCGATTTTTACCTGACGGTGCTTTCGTTGCCAGATCCAGGATTTTTTCAATTGTTTCCTGAGAAACCGGTTTATCTTCAAATTCGCGAATGCTTCTTCTTTCAGTAATTGCAGTTAATGTGTCCATTGTTTCCTCCACGCCATTTAGTTCCAATAGTAATTATAACAAAGACAGGAAGCTGGAACAATAAAAGCGAATGTGATCAGCAAGATGGAAAATCGGATACATTGCACAAGGGGATGAGGTCAATATTTACCATAATAAGAGACTTGCTCAAAGGCAGCTCTATAACAAAACCGGACAGGGTGCTTCCGGTAGTTCCGGCAGATATTGCCGCTCTTCAGAGTAGGCAGGAAGCAAACATGACATGGTTTGGTCACTCTACCATTTTGCTGCACATAGAAGGCAAAAGAATATTGCTTGATCCTATCTTTTCCAATAAGCCTTCGCCATTTCCTTTTGTTGGCGGTAAGCGCTTCAGCAAGGTTTTGCCCGTCGAACCGCAAACTCTTGCTGCCATTGATGCGGTCATCCTATCCCATGATCATTATGATCATATGGATTATCGCTCTATCATGGTCTTGAAAGACAGGGCCAGTCTGTTCTTCGCCCCTGCCGGTGTAGCAGGGAGGCTGAGGGCATGGGGGATTAAGCCCGAAAAGATTCGGGAATGCAAGTGGTGGGACGAAGAAGAACTAGGCGGGTTAAAGCTTATTTGTACTCCGGCCAGACATTTTTCGGGGAGAGGCTTATTTGACCGCAATAAAACCTTGTATAGCTCGTGGGCAATAAAAGGACAACAGACCAGCATCTATTTCAGCGGTGACGGCGGCTATGGTGCTCATTTTGCCGAAATCGGGGCAAAATACGGCCCCTTTGACCTGGCCTTGATGGAATGCGGCCAGTATGACAAGCGATGGTCGGATATTCACATGGCACCGGAAGAAACAGTCCAGGCTCATCTGGATGTGAAAGGAAAGCTGCTGGTTCCCATCCACTGGGCTGCCTTCAGTCTGGCCTTTCACAGCTGGACCGATCCTATCGAACGGGTAACAAAAGCTTCCCGCGAGCGAGGCGTAACAATTGCCACTCCTCAGATTGGGGAGCCCGTTATTCTTGGGGGAGCAGAGTATCCTACAGCTAAGTGGTGGGAATAACGGGCGGGGAAAATGGTTTGACAAAGCGAGACAAGGAATGGTAGTATTGAGATAATTTGGAGCAAAAAGCCCGAATGAAAATGGATAAATTGCCCTCGGGGGGGCAGGAAAGCAGGCACTATGTTGAACCTGAAAAAACGTGTATCTGTTACCTTTATTGCAACCTTAATCCTTGCATTGGGAGTAATCGGCTGGGGGGCAATACAGCCAGCAGCAGTCTCCGCTGCAAAAGGACCGGCATCAAATATTGGGATAGTCGATTATGGCAAGCTTATTGATCAGCATCCTGATGCTGACAAAGCTGATGCTGCGCTAAAAGCAGAAAATGAACAAGCCAGACAAGAGTATGAAAGCAAAGCCGCTTCCCTGAATGATCAGGAAAAGCAGCAGCTTGGCAATCAGCTTAGTCAACGGATTGAGATGAAACGCCGGCAATTGCTCAGTGAAATCATGGATAAAGTCGATGCTGCCGTTAAAGCAGTAGCGGACGAAAAAGGCTTATCCGTTGTTGTTCACAAAAGCGCTATCGTATCCGGCGGTGTGGATATTACCGATAATGTATTGGCTAAAGTGAAGAAAACGAAATAAAGTGTCAAGGACCTGAACAGATGATTTCGTTCAGGTCCTTTCTCATGAAGCTGCTGGTCGGGATTTGCGGGGACGGTTCAGTTGAAGTCACAGGGACGGTGGTACTGTCTTAACTCGGGGAGTTAGCAAAAGTACAGGCGAGTAGCAGGAAAGCATGCAGGATTGTGTCGAATGAAGTTTATATGCGATTAGGTAAGGTGTAGGATAAGATATCAATAAAGGGCACGGCAGAGTATTGCCTGGTGACGGGAGAAGAATATGAAATCATCTTTATGTTTTCGGCCGGTATGGCTGGCTGTCCTTATTTTTTGCTTTAGCATTGCCTTCTGCTTTGGCAGTGAACGTATTCCGGTTGCTGCGTTATCTACCGGCGATGTCGTATACCAGGAAGGCACCAGCGTTGTGGTTGCTTTCACCGGTCCGAGAGCGGTACTGAGTACTTCACTTTTTAGTGGCGGATACCGGAACGACTTGCAGGCGGTTTTTAATCATGATATGAAGCGAGCCACCGGGATAACTGCCGATANNCGATAATTATCTGACCTATCTAGCCGATAAGGCCGGGAGTCTGGGCCTTGATCCGGCCAAAGTGAGCGGGATGGGTACGGCAGCCTCTATGGAAAATACCGTTGTCCTTTCAGAAAGCTACCAGTCGCTTACGGTGACGGCAATTGCCACCGGTGGTGTAGAAGGCAACGGCGGGCGAGTAGGCGATCCTACCCCGTATTTTATGCCGGGGCAAAAACCGGCAGCCTATAAACCGGGAACGATTAACATTATGCTGGTCATTGATGCTGATCTGCCTGCCGGTACACTGGCCAGAGCGCTAGTCACCTGTACGGAAGCCAAAACAGCGGCCTTGCAGGAACTGGTGGCAGGCAGCCGGTTTTCCACCGGCCTGGCTACCGGTTCAGGCACCGATCAGACGGTGATCATTACTAATCCGGGCTCAGAGCTGTATCTGGAGGACGCAGGCAAGCATTCCAAGCTGGGTGAGCTGATCGGAAGGACGGTCAAACAAGCCGTAAAAGAAGCGTTATTTAAGCAAACCGGCCTGTCTCCGGAGAAGCAGCATAGTGTGCTGCGGCGCATGAACCGCTTCGGAGTGACAGAGGACATGCTGTATCAGCAGTATGTGCAGAGCGGCGGTATAGCCAATAAAGTGGGTTTTGCCACAGTGCTCAGGCAGGTGGAGCGGGAGGCGCCGCTAGTCAGCTATACCTCATTGTATGTGCATTTGCTTGATCAATTGCAGTGGCAGTTGTTAAGTAGTGAGGAAGTGAAGGAAACGGGTAACGCATTGCTGCGCCTGACGGCAGATGCCTATGGTGTTCAGGCTCCGGCTATTGCTGGTTCTGATCTGCAAGGTGTTGTTCAGGCCTGGACAGATTTGGTTGTGGAAATAATGAAAAATCCTCTTGACACGGACTGATTCGTAGGGTATCCTTTTAACAAATACATAACTGCGCTGATCAGAAAAACTGAAGGCCAATGTCTCTCGCAAGAGAGGCTTGGCCTTTTTTATTTTGCTGTCACCGGAACAGGTGGTTAACGAATGCATTTAAATTGGGAATTTATGCTGCAAAGCCTGCCGCTCTATCAAAAGGCGGCTATACTGACACTCCAGCTCGCTATTGGGGGTATTGGCGTGTCGCTGCTCATCGGCCTGCTGTGCAGTATCATCTTATACTACAAAACGCCCATCCTGAGCAGTGTTGTCCGGGTATATATCGAGTTTTCCCGCAATACGCCGCTCCTCATCCAGCTGTTCTTTTTGTACTATGGCTTTACGAAGCTTGGTCTCACGATGGGTGAGTATACCTGCGCCATTCTCGGCTTGTCCTTTTTGGGCGGCAGTTATATGGCAGAAGCTTTTCGCGGGGGAATGGAATCAGTCGGCAAGTCGCAGATTGAGGCGGGACTCAGTTTAGGTCTTTCCAACCGGGAGCTTATCCGCTATGTTATTCTGCCTCAGGCATTTACCGTTTCTCTTCCAGCAGTAGGGGCCAATTGCATCTTTTTGCTGAAAGAGACTTCGATAGTCGGCGCAATTGCCATTCCGGAGCTGATGCACCTGACACAGGATCTAATCGGCATGTACTACCAAACCTATGAGTCTTTATTTATGTTGGTAGTCTCTTATCTTATTATGCTTTTGCCTTTGTCGTTTGGACTGACTTGGTTGGAAAGGAAGCTGCGCTATGCTGAATTCGGGAATTGAAGTACTTTTTGAAGGAATTAATATGCAGCGCCTTATGGGTGGACTGCTGATTACAGCCCGTATTGCCTTGCTTTCTATTATCATTGGCTCTTTGCTAGGCCTTTTGTTAGGGCTTATTCAGACCTCGAAGTCGAGGATAGTACGGTTCTTTTGCCGCTTCTATCTGGAATTGTTTCGTATTATTCCCATTCTGGTGTGGCTGTTCATTGTCTACTTCGGGATACCCAGTATGCTGGATATTCATGTTGAGGGGGAAGCCGTGGCAGTCGTTGTCTTCAGTCTCTGGGGGGCGGCAGAAATGGGTGATATCGTGCGGGGCGCTCTGATATCCCTGCCCAAGCACCAGGCAGAGTCGGGCAAAGCCCTGGGCCTCAGCTTCTGGGGGCTGTATCGCTATATTCTTATCCCGCAGGCTGTCCGCCGCATGCTGCCGGGAGCAATTAATTTATCGACACGAATGGTTAAGACGACTTCGCTGGTTGTCATGATCGGTGTAATTGATGTTGTAAAAATCGGCCAGCAGATTATCGAGTTGTCCATCTTGAAGGCGCCTACCGCTTCCTTTTGGGTGTATGGTTTCATCTTTATCCTGTATTTTAGTATCTGTTATCCACTCTCCAGGCTGTCCAAGCAGCTGGAGTCAAAGTGGCAAAGCTAGGGAGGCGTTTAGTATTACGAACAGTAGTGTAGTATTGCTGGAAATAAAAGATTTGAACAAGCAGTTTGATGGAAAAACAGTGTTGGATAATATCAATCTTACCATTCACAAAGGCGAGGTTGTCGTTATATTGGGGCCGTCAGGTTGTGGTAAAAGTACCTTGCTCAGATGTCTCAATGGTCTGGAACAAATTCAAGGAGGTGATATTCACTTCGCGGGGAAAAGCATTACTGGTGAAAACGTGAAATGGCAGGCGGTCCGCCAGAGGATTGGCATGGTTTTTCAAAACTATGA
>DDHB01000075.1 GCA_002337925.1 Sporomusaceae bacterium UBA1887 | reverse complement strand
AGGTAGTTGAAAAAACAATTCCCAAGCAGGAAGATAAAGCGCCAGCTCATATTGTCTCAGACCGGGATGGTATTATTATGGAGATAATCGCCTTAGCCGGTCAGCCAGCAGTAAAAAAAGGCGATACAGTTAGAAAGGGCGATGTTTTAATTAAAGGAATTGCACCTGACATAGCCCCAACATCACCAAATCAACCTGCTCAATCAGCTCCGATAACAACGCCGCCTCAGTTAGTTAAAGCTAGTGGTATTGTAAAAGCCCGTGTATGGTATGAAAGTTATGGTGAAGCTGCTTTGCAGCAAATCATAACGGAAAGAACCGGGCGGCAGGAAATGGAGGTGCTTCTTCATTTCGGGGAAAATCAGATAGCATTAAAAAGAGCGCCCCAGCCTCCATTCGATTTATACGAGAGCGAGATCATACACAAAACCCTGCCCCAATGGAGGAATAGCCAGTTTTCTGTCGAATCTACACTAAATACCTATTATGAGCTGCGAGCGTCCTTGCATGAAATATCTGTAGAGCAGGCTCGTGACGAAGCGAAAGCGCGGGCGTTGCAATCAGTACAACAATCCATCCCTGAAAGTGCACAAATTTTGGCAAGGAATATAGAGATCTTAAAGCTAAATGAACCCAATTTAGTTCGGATTAAAGTTGGTGTAGAAACAGTCGAGGATATTGGAATAAGTCAAATGATTAGCCAATAAGGGGAGGCCTTGCTTCATTGCAGCAAAATGCAGCACAAATAAAGATTAATTTTGCAGACAACCAGGAAGCCATTGCAATTTTGGGACGCAATGACGAGAATTTCCGTATTATTGCTGAAAGCTTTACCAGCCGTCTTACCAGCCGTGGCGATGAAGTAATCGCCAATGGCGATCCGGAGGAATTAGCGCAGATTGGTAAAGTTTTTGAGCAATTGCTTTTTTTACATAGAGAAGGTAATTTGATAACGGCGCATGATGTTCACTATCGTATTAGAATGCTTAAAGGCGGACAAAGTGACGGATTGCAGCAAATGGCTGCAGAAACAATAATGACGACTGCCCGTGGCAGGCAGATTAAGCCCAAAACTCTGGGGCAGAAGAGTTATTTTGAGTCTATACGGACGAATCCAATCACTTTTGGAATAGGACCAGCGGGAACAGGGAAAACTTATCTTGCGGTGGCAATGGCAGTTTTTTCCTTAAAGAATAGAGATGTTGAGCGGATTATACTTACTCGTCCTGCCGTGGAGGCCGGTGAAAAGTTAGGTTTTCTTCCCGGCGATCTGCAAGAGAAAATTAACCCATATTTGAGGCCCATATATGATGCGCTGTACGATATATTAGGTGTAGAAACTTTCCAGAAATACATGAATAAGAATATTATTGAAGTGGCTCCACTAGCCTATATGCGCGGTCGTACACTAGACGATGCTTTTATTATCTTAGATGAAGCGCAAAATACTACACAAGAGCAGATGAAGATGTTTTTGACACGCATGGGATTTGGCTCCAAGATGGTAGTAAATGGTGATATTACCCAGATTGATCTTCCACATGGCAGTAGATCTGGCCTAAAACATGCCCAGCAAGTGCTGACGGGAGTACGGGGTATTGGAATGGTTGAGATGACAGAAAGTGATGTTGTCCGGCATGAAATGGTTGCCCGTATTATTCGGGCCTATGAACGGTTTGGACAAGAAAAGTGAGATGATTAATTATGATATCGGTTAATAAACTGCGCGGGTTCTTTATACAGCCAACTAGTATGTATGCAAGGCCGTTGGTGCGCCGGATTGTTCTCAGCATTGCTTTTTTTTCGCTTTTTATGTTGATTTTATCGGCTGAATTTATCCCAGACAAAGTCTCGTTGCAGGTTGGACAGGTTAGTGACCGTGATGTCGTATCGCCACGGACGATATCGTATGTTGATACGGCTAAGACTAAGCAGTTAGAAGCAGAAGTATTGGCCAGTGTTCCGAATGTTTATGATTTAGATGTAAGTGTTATGACCAAAGCGGAAGAAAGCATTGCAGGCATATTCCGCTCGGCAAGGAATGTCATTACTGATAAAAATCTGAATACAGTGGATTTGCGCGTTGAAAAGCTGGAAAGCAGTTTGCCGGTAACACTGCCTGCAGCAGCAATTCAAGGCTTAGCAAACCTCGATGAAACAACGCTTTCCAGGACGGAAGAATTTACACGTAACGTATTGCGTAAGTATTTACAACGCGGCATCCGAGATGATGATCTTGACAACGCTCTTAAACAAGTTGTCATGGAAACCGAGAAGAATGAGTTAGGAGATCATGCAGAAGCAGTAGTTGCAGCTATCAGTCAAAGTTTGCTTCGCCCTAACTTCATTATGAATGTGCGGGAAACCGATAAGCGTAAACAATCTGCACTTGCCAGTGTTGAATCTGTGCGCCTTTCCGTCAAAAAGGGGCAAGTACTGGTGCGGACCGGGGACGTAGTCACCGTAGAACAGCTTCAGGCGATGGAGGAGCTCGGCCTGTATGCAGGGCAGGGNNCGATATCTTTGTTATAACCGTTATGGCCTTGGCATTGGGATACCTATACAAATTTGTTCATCATGTTTATGAAAACGATTTGTACTTGGTGCTGCTTGGTTTTATTGTACTTATCACCCTTTTCCTGGGTAAAGCAGCGCATTACTATTCTGATTTTGCTGCTCCAATTGCTGCTGGTGCTTTATTAGTAGCTATTCTGATTGATCCAAGGGTAGGATTGTTGACAGGGGTAATCCTGGGACTGTTGTTTGGCGTTATTGTTGACCATGATTTAAGAGCGGTTGCTGTACCAGTGATTGGCAGCATGGTCGGAGTATACAGTGTTTCCAAATCCTCCCATGGTTATAGTCTTACTAGGGCTGGGGTATGGGTGGCAGCAGTTAATTTTCTGGTAATCGGGGCAACCGGGTTTATCCAGCAAATTAATAATACGCAGATACTGGTACAAGGTATGCTGGGGGTTTTCAGCGGCATTGCATCTGCAGTTATTACTACAGGATTTTTGCCGTACCTGGAGCATGCGTTCAATATCACGACACCGATTAAATTGCTAGACCTGGCACGCCCGAATCATCCTTTGCTGCAGCGTCTTCTTTTGGATGCTCCCGGTACTTATCATCATAGCGTACTGGTGGGGAATCTCGCTGAAACAGCTGCTGACGCTGTCGGAGCCGATCCTGTTGTTGTGCGGGTCGGTGCGTATTATCATGATATCGGTAAGATTAAACGCCCTTACTTTTTTGTGGAAAATCAGGCTGATGCCGAAAATCCGCATGATAAGATAGCACCTTCGCTTAGTACTTTGATCGTGACTTCTCATATCCGGGATGGGGCGGATCTTTGCCGGGATTATAAGCTGCCGCAGGTAATTGTTGATATCATTGAACAGCATCATGGAACAACGCTGGTGTCTTATTTCTATAAGCGGGCTACAGAAAATGAGCATAGTGATTGTATTATTGAAGCAGATTTCCGCTACGAAGGTCCACGTCCGCAATCAAAAGAAGCAGCCTTAATTATGTTGGCTGATGCCTGTGAGGCGGCTGTACGTTCTTTATCCAAGCGCAATGTAAACCGGATTGAAGCTACCGTCAGAAAAATTATCCGCGAACGACTGCACGATGGACAATTAGATGAATGCAATCTGACTCTGAAAGATTTAAATATCATTGGCGATGTATTTATCCGGGTATTGTCCAGTATGTTTCACACCCGCATTGAATATCCCGAAGCGTTGAAAGAGTTGGAGAGGAAGAAGGCTAAGAATGGAAATAATAATAAGCAATGTCCAGCAAAAGATGACAGCACCGGAACAATTGGAACAAACTGTGAGGGCAGTGTTAAGAAAAGCTGCTGATGTTTACGGTCTAACAGAGAATAATGAAGTCAGTCTTGTCTTTTGTGATGATGCTTATATCCAAGACTTAAACAAGCAGTACCGGGGCAAAGATCAATCTACGGATGTACTTTCCTTTGCACTCAATGAAGGCGAAGAACCGAAAATTGTTGATGGGCCGTCGCAGGTGCTATTGGGGGATATTATTATTTCGCTGGAAACAGCGGCACGGCAGGCTGAAGAATATAATCACAGCCTGGAGCGGGAAGTTGCTTATCTTACTGTTCATGGCATGCTGCATCTTTTGGGGTATGACCATATGACAGAGGAAGACAAGACAGAGATGAGAATAGAGGAAGAACATGTCTTATCTTTGCTGGGCATTACCCGTGATGCCGATAGCTGAAGTTTATGATTACTAAGTCATTGAGCAAATCTTTTTACTTTGCTTTTGCAGGCTTGGCATATGCAATGAGAACGCAGCGGAATATGAAAATACATCTGGCTGCAGCAGCCTGTACCATACTTTTTGGTCTGAAATACTCAGTGTCCCCTGTAGAATGGCTTATTCTGGTACTGGTCATAATGGCAGTGCTTGTGTCAGAGCTAATGAATACTGCACTGGAAGCTGTAGTAGATCTGGCATCTCCCGGCTTTCACCCTTTGGCCAAGATTGCTAAAGATGTGGCAGCTGGGGCTGTTTTGATAACGGCCCTATCAGCCGTTATTGTCGGCAGTATTATTTTTTACCCGAAAATTTTCATGTAGTTGGAGACAATTCATATGAAAGAATTGATTGATATGGCGACAAATGCCCGTAAAGAGGCTTATGCGCCTTACTCACGGTTTGCAGTTGGAGCCGCAGTTTTAACGTCAAATGGGAAGATTTATACAGGCTGCAATATTGAAAACTCTTCTTATGGCTTAACTAATTGTGCTGAACGCACAGCAATTTTTAAAGCTGTATCCGAAGGAGATCTCAGCTTAGGGACGATGGCAGTTGTAGCTGATACTCCAGGGCCAACGGCACCCTGCGGAGCCTGTCGACAGGTTATGGCTGAGTTTGGAATAAAAACTGTTATTATGTGCAATACCAGGGGCGATAAAAAAGTAATAACATTGGCTGAGTTATTGCCTTTTGCTTTTGGTGATCAAGATTTATCAGGAGATGGAAAATAATGAATGTTACTAATAAAGAATTTAAATCCGGGTTTGTTTCTGTAATTGGCAGGCCTAATGTTGGAAAATCAACACTAGTAAACAGTATGATCGGGCAGAAGGTGGCTATTATGTCGGACAAGCCACAGACCACAAGAAATAAAATCTTGTGTGTTCTGTCCCTGGATGATGCCCAAATCTTATTTATTGATACTCCCGGCATCCATAAACCCAAACATAAACTTGGGGAATATATGGTCCGGACGGCGGAAGCTACTCTGCGGGAAGTGGATGTTGTATTGTTTGTTGTAGATGCTACGATGAAGAAAGGTCCCGGAGAAGAGTATATTATGGAACGGCTGGCCCAAATCACGACACCGGTAATCTTGGTGGTAAATAAGATTGACTGTGTTCCTAAAGCAGCGGTGCTGCCGATTATTGAACAATATACGAAGATACGTGAATTTGCTGCGGTTGTGCCTATCTCTGCTCTGGAAAAAACCAATTTATCGGGATTACTGGACGAGCTTAAAAAGTACCTTGAGCCAGGACCGCAATATTATCCTTCTGATATGATTACGGATCAACCTGAGCGTCTGGTCATTGCAGAGATGATCCGTGAAAAAGTGCTTCATAATACCCGCGAGGAAATTCCGCATGCTATTGCTGTCGAAGTAGAGGAAATTACTAAGCGCAGCAATGAAGATCTATATGTGCGGGCAGTGATTTATGTTGAACGGGATTCGCAGAAGGGAATTGTTATCGGGGCCGGTGGGCAATTGCTCAAAGATGTAGGGCGCTTGGCACGGGAAGATATTCAGAACTTGCTCGGCTCTAAGATTTATCTGGATTTGTGGGTTAAGGTTAAAAAGGATTGGCGTAATCGCGAAGGGATCTTAAAATCCTTTGGCTATGAATGATTTAAAAACTGCCTGTTACAGGCAGTTTTTATTTTATATGCTTAATTTTCCAGCACTTTTGTGTGTATTCATTGACCTTATCGGTTTATCGATGGTATCATTTGTAGGAGGGGTGAATTATGAAGTGGATTTCTAAGTATTTTATCAATGGCTTAATTGTCATTGTTCCATTTGCTATTACTGTTTTTGTTGTTTTGCAAATATTCTCTTTTGCCGAGAGCATGCTTGGCAGGCATTTACCTATTCATTTCCCGGGAATTGGCCTCATTGCCGTTGTTTTATTGATTCTTTTAGTGGGGTGGTTGTCTTCCCACTGGGCTTTGAGACAGCTGCTTGTGTTAGGAGAACGTCTGTTAGGTACTATTCCAATTGTTAAGTTTATCTATAACAGTGTTAAACAGTTATCTACCGCTGTATTTGAATCACAGCAATTATTTAAACAGGCGGTTCTAGTGCCTTACCCGCATCCGGGTGTAAAAACACTGGGATTCATCATGCCCGAACTTTCGGAACCATTTACGACGAAGCTGGACGAAGAACACGTTTGTGTCTTTATTCCGAAAAGTCTCAATATGACAGCCGGGTTTAATATTATGGTACCGAAGCGGGATATAATAATTTTGGATATAGCTGGTGAAAATGCCTTGCAATATGTGTTGACTGCAGGTGCTGTTATGCCTCGCAGTAATGATGTGCTCAAAGGTTAGGAGAGATGCGCTATCGACTCGCCCATATATAATGTGTTTATGTTAGTAACAGCTGTTTTTTTAGTCTTTGTTAATGGCTTTTTTGTAATTGCCGAATTCGCTCTGGTAAAAGTCCGCAAAACACGTCTGGAAGAATTGGTACAACAAGGAAATTCTCGTGCAAGACTGGCTTTAAAAGTAGTTACTTCATTTGACACCTACCTGGGTGCAACACAACTGGGAATTACACTGGCCTCATTGGCATTAGGCTGGATTGGTGAGCCTGCAGTAGCTGATTTGATTGAACCGGTAATTTTAGCGTATTTCCCAGGATCAGCCTGGCTTGTAACTACGCTTAGCATTGCTATTGGCTTCACTGTAATTACCTTTTTCCATATTGTGTTAGGAGAGCTTGTACCAAAATCCATGGCAATTCAACAAGCTGAAAAACTGGCATTATTTGCTGTAGTGCCGCTGTACATTTTTCATCGACTTGGGTATCCTATAATTGTACTGTTTAATAAGGCAGCAAAAGCAATTTTAAATGTTATGGGAATGAAGTCGGCGAATGAGACTGAACTGGCACATTCTGAAGATGAACTGCGGATGATCGTCAGCGCCAGCCATCGTGGTGGTGTTTTAGATCAGATGGAGAGTGAACTCATCGATAATGTTTTTGATTTTGCTGACAGACTTGCCCGGGAAGTTATGGTACCCAGGCAGGATATGTGCTGTTTGTTCACTGAAGACACCTTTGAAGAGAATATGCGTGTTGTTCGTGAAACCGGACACACACGTTATCCTTTGTGTACGGAAGATAAGGACCATGTTATTGGCATGGTGCATATACGGGATTTAATGGATTTAGATATGAATGATACGGAAAGTAAGAATCTAAATGCAGTCATGAGAGAAATTCTTGTAGTACCGGAGGGCATGTCAGTAGCTAAGCTGCTGCAGTTCATGCGCCGAAAGCGCTCTCATTTGGCTGTTGTTGCGGATGAATACGGTGGTACTGCCGGATTAGTTGCCCTAGAGGATGTTCTAGAAGAAATTGTTGGCGATATACAAGATGAACATGATAATGATGAAGAGGCGGAAGTAAGAAGGTTCCCTGATGGCTGCTATGAATTTGATGGGAGAGTACTGCTTGATGATGTAGCAGAGCTTTTGAATATCAGGTTAGAAGAGCCGGAAGAAGACACAATTGGCGGCTATATTTTTGGCTCGCTAGGACGCCGCCCTGAAATCGGTGATAAAGTTAATATTGGTGACTATACCTTCGAAGTGCTGCAGGTAAATGGCTTCCGGGTTGTCCGGGTTAAAGCCATTCCCATAGATTCATCAGTGGTTATAGCAGAAGAATAACTGGTAGATGTTCTTAATTCTCTACGAAGGGATGATGACGAGTGTTGTTGAAGGACTTATTATGGGAACTTTTCCAGACTACCGGGCAAATTAGCGCCTATTTAGCGTATCGCGAATGTACCGAGTATGGCCCCAGTGATCCTGAAGCATCACCGGACTAATGATGAATATGGCTCGTCAATATGTTACTGAGGCCATCCTCTTGGCAGTGCGTGACTCAGCGCATGCCGATAGGATGGTCACCTTATTTTCCCGTGAGCATGGTAAATTCCAGGCTATAGCTCATGGGGCAAGACAACCCAAAAGCCGACTAGGCGGGTGTCTGCAGCCTTTTGCGTCAATACGGGCGGCAATTGCCGGCACAACCGGAGTAGAAACGATTACTCAATGCGAGATAATCAATTCTTTTCGTGAACTGCGAGACGATATTACTTTATTGTCATATGCGGCTTTTTTAAGTGAACTGGTAAGCGAGCTATGGCCAGAGCGGCAGCCTGATGAATTTGTGTATGATATGCTGTTAACAGCATATCATACACTTCCTCATCGTAATCCACGCATTACTGCGTTAGCTTCGGGTTGGCAATTGGTGGCGTTAGCTGGATTCCATCCGGAGTATTCAGTTTGTGTCAATTGCGGCAGAGCGCTTGATCAGTCTGCTGGTTTTAGCTGCGATCAGGGAGGCTGTATTTGCCACTATTGCCAGCAAGAACCGCTACCGGAATTTGGGCTTCCAGCCGGTGAATTAATGGATAAGTTATTGAAATTGGATTGGCAGCAGCCCGATTCATTTAGTGTTAATAGTAGAACCTTGCTGCAGCTGGAGAATATACTGTATAGTTACTTAGAATATCATCTGGGAAAGCCTTTAAAATCCCTTTCTTTTATCAAACAACTTGCCCGCAGCTCTGTAATGGATAAAGCTAGCCAGTCAGGGGATAATAAAGGATAAAATGCAGGGGGTTAATCGAATGGATGATATTACACTAGAGAAAATTGACATTATTCGTGACAGAACAGGAATCTCCTATCGCGAGGCAAAAGAGGCACTGGAACGCAATCAGGGCAATATTATCAGCACGTTAATTGATTTGGAAAACACCAAAGAGACATCCTGGACGGAAGAATTTACAGTTCGTTCCGGAGAAGTTATCGATAAGGTTAAAGAACTGATTCACGAAGGTAATGTAACAAAGGTGCGAGTGAAGCATGACGGCCGGAACTTAGTGGATATTCCCGTTACATTAGGAACAATTGGCGCAGTCGTACTCCCCCAACTGGCAGCTCTTGGCGTGTTGGTTGCAGTTTTCAAGCGGTGTACAATAGAAGTTGTGCGCAGTGAGGAACAGAATGAGCCGGAAGCAGAACAAAGCGAAATCAATGAAGATGAACCGATCAAAGACCGGAGAAACGATATCATATAGGAAAAAGCATACCTGCCTGGAGATAAATGAACTGCACCAGAGGCAATAG
>DDHB01000100.1 GCA_002337925.1 Sporomusaceae bacterium UBA1887 | reverse complement strand
GTTTTGTCAACATCTTTTTTTGTTTCTTTCGTGTCGCTCATTTCGGCGACTTGACTATATTACCATGGCCGTGTTTATAATGTCAATGTTTTTTTATAAAATAAGACACTACAAATACACACCGGTTATACATACTAATTATTGCCATTCTATTCATTGATTATACGGCAGATTCATTTAATTTATTAGTATTCAGCCATTGATAAGTCTCTTCTTCATCAAATACTTTATCAATGAAGGTAGTCAAATGAACGGCAAGATTAATTTCCTCCATATTCTGTACCAGTTGACCTTTGCTATCCGTAATAATTTGAACTTTAGGGCGCGTTTGTAATTCTGGAACTACTTCTGTAATCATTCCAACCTCACCAGAATTAAGCCGCACAATTGTTCCTACCGGATAAATCGCAATTTTTTCAAAGAATTTTTGTAATACTTCATCGTCAAAATGAGTTTTACCGGAAGCCATCATGATTTCATATGCTTCATGCGGCAACATGCCTTTACGATAAGGACGGTCAGAAGTCAACGCATCGTAAACATCTGCTACTGCAACTATACGTGCATACTCATGAATTTCTTTTCCCTTAAGCTGGCGGGGATAGCCGCTGCCATCATACTTTTCCTGATGTTGAAATGCAACATGACAAGACAAAAGCGATACCTGATCTTGCTGCTTGCGCAATAATTCGAATCCTAGCTCAGCATGCTCTTTAACAATACTAAATTCCTGGGGTGTTAGGCGCCCAGGCTTATTCAAGACCTCAATGGGAATAAGAATTTTACCGACATCGTGCAATAACGCGCCTAAAGCTAACTCCTTGAGCTTTTGTTCATCGTAGCATTTCGAAGTTCCCATTAGAACGGAAAGAATGCAAACATTAACAGAATGGGCAAACGTATAATCATCATACGCTCGAATATCTGTCAGATGAACTAGCGTATCTCTATTGCATATAAGCTCTGCTACAATTGCCGCGGCCGCTTGTGAGAACTTTCTAAAATCTAATTTTTGAGTTGTCCGGAAGTTTTGGAAAGCATTCTTCACCATAGTAGTAGCTTTAACGCGGGTTTCTTCTTTCACAACTTCAGGCACATCTATCACAGGTAGTAAAGGACTGTCTATATATATTGAAGCTATACCCAGGTCTCGCAAACGCTGAATATAAGATTGTTTTATTGTAACTCCGGCTGCAATAAGAACTCTTCCATCCGCAGCAAACACATTTTTCGCAACAATCATTCCCGGCGTTAGCCGTATAACCGAAATTCGCTGCATGCTTTTCCTCACTTCACTGTATTGTCAACTATGTTAATAGTAACATTAGCCCTTCAAAAATACAATTATCAGTGTATTAAGGAACCGCAGAAAAAAATCCCCCTGAAGGGGGATTAGATTAACTGCCATTTAGAGATACATATTCATCAAGTGTAGCACCTGGAGCTACCATAGGAGTAACTACATCATCCTGATCGATTTTAATAACAATTAGATACGGTTTATTATCTGAATAAGCCTTGTTAAACGCTTTAGTAAACGCTTTTTTTGTATTTACTACTGCTCCCTCAATCCCAAAGGCTTTAGCAAAAGTAACAAAGTCCATCTCCGGTATTACTGAATGGGAATAGCGATTAGGGAAATATACTTTTTGCAATTGTTTCACCATGCCCAAACAACTATTATCAATAATAATCGATATAATTGGCAACTCATGAGTAGCAACTGTAAATAATTCTGCTCCAGTCATTTTGAAACCGCCATCGCCGGCAAAATGAATGACTCTTTTATCGGGACATGCCAATTGTGCACCAATTGCTGCCGGTAATCCAAAACCCATTGTGCCTAATCCACCTGATGTAATCCAACTGCGAGGAGCTTTAATAACTAGATTTTGAGCAGCCCACATCTGATGCTGCCCTACATCTGTAACAAATGAAACGGGTAGACCATCTGTTTTTTCACAGATATGCTGCATCGCCCATTCAGCTAATAAAGGTTGTTTTCCCTTCTGTTCCGTTGCGTAATCGGTTTGCCATTGTCGGATGACCGCCCACCATTCCGCTGTATCACCTTTCTCTATAGTAGAATTGATCATTGTAATAATCTGCTTTAAGTGCCCTGTCAAGCCAATGTGAACCGCAACATTCTTATCAATCTCTGCCGGATCAACATCAATATGAATAAACTTCTTATCTGCGGCATAGCGTACTCGGTCACCGGTAACTCTGTCACTAAACCGGCTGCCAATAGCAATTATTAAATCAGCATTATGAACAGTCGCATTGGCAATTTTATGTCCATGCATTCCTGTTAGTCCCAGAAAGCAAGGATGCTTATTGGCAATACCACCAAGACCCATTAGGCTGCTGACAACTGGTATAGAACATTTTTCAGCTAAATATTGTACCTCTTGATGTACTTCCGCGGCAATTACGCCGCCGCCAATATGAATAACCGGCCTTTTTGCTTTGCTAATTACTTCAGTTGCTTCTTCTATCATCTTACGAACCGCCGGCATAGGACTCCATTCCGGCTCCGTAGGAAGAATTTGCTGACAATACTCAACTTCTGCCGTCTGTACATCCCGGGGAATATCGATTAATACCGGTCCCGGCCTCCCAAACTTAGCAATTCGAAAAGCCTGACGAATAATCTCTGGTAGTTTTTTACTGTCTTTTACCAAAAAATTGTGTTTTGTTACCGGCATAGTTATACCGGTAATGTCTACTTCCTGAAAGGCATCGCGGCCTATCAAGCTGGTTGAAACCTGCCCGGTGATCGCTACAACCGGCACAGAATCCATGAAAGCTGTCGCTAAGCCGGTAACCAGATTAGTAGCTCCCGGGCCTGAGGTTGCAATACATACTCCCACTTTTCCTGTAGCACGGGCATAGCCATCGGCCATATGAGCTGCTCCTTGCTCATGAACTGGCAGTATATGGCGGATAGGCGCATCATATAACGCATCGTATAGAGGCAAGATCGCTCCACCGGGATAACCAAAGACAGTATCTACATTTTGTTCCACCAAGCAACGAATAATTGCCTGAGCTCCCGTTATTTTCACTCATCTCACCTCGTTTTCGTTTAAAGACGCTCCGTCACCAGTCGTCCCATTTCTTCAGTGGATACCTGGGTTAACCCTTTTTTATATAAATCAGCCGTTCTGTAGCCGTCTTCAAGTACTCTGGCAACTGCAGCTTCAATGCAGTCAGCAATTGCAACTGCATCCAATGAATGCCGAAATAACATGGCTGNNCTTACCTGCTATATCAGGAGCTGAGCCATGTATAGGCTCATATAACCCTGGTCCATCGCCAATACTGGCTGATGGCAGCATACCGATCGATCCGGTAAGAACCGCCGCTTCATCGCTCAAAATATCACCGAAAAGATTGCTGGTTACAATCACGTCAAATTGGTTGGGCGCAAGTACTAATTGCATCGCGCAGTTATCAACATAGAGATGCTGTAAGGAAATATCAGCAAAACGTTGTGCCGTTTTCTCTGCTGTTCTGCGCCATAAGCGAGAAGTAGCAAGTACATTGGCCTTATCAACCGAGGTAATCTGACCACGCCGCTGGCGAGCCACTTTACATGCCATACTAACAATCCGGCTGATTTCACTGTCACTATAGCATTCCGTATCCCGAGCTTCCTCTATACCATTGACGATTGTTCCTTCTAAACGTTCACCATAATAAATCCCGCCATTTAACTCGCGAACGATGACCATATCCACTCCGGCTACCACTTCCGGTTTTAATGGCGAATGTTCGACCAGTGAAGGATATACCCGAATCGGCCGTAAATTTGCATAGAGGCCTAATGCCTTGCGTAGACCTAAAATCGCCTTTTCCGGACGAAGCTGCGGTTCAACAGCATCCCAGGCCGGGCCGCCTACTGCTCCTAATAGCACAGCATCACTTTGCATACAGGCAGTCAGGGTTGCTTCCGGCAGCGGTATACCTATACGGTCAATTGCCGCACCACCGGCATAATGAGCCTCAAAATCAATGTTTAATCTTCCTTTTACGGCTGCTTGCTGACAAACCTGTTTGGCAGCCTCCGTTATTTCAGGGCCAATTCCATCACCTGGAATAAGAGTTATTTTCCTGGTCATGACTTAACCTCCTTCAATAAGTTGATTAAGCCGCCAGCCTGAGCAATTTCTTGTACAAAAGCAGGCAATGGTGGTGCTTGAAATGTTTCACCGGTACGTACATTGTTTACCGTGCCTGCATTTATATCAATACGCAGAAAATCTCCAGATGAAATCCGGTTAACTGCTTCACCAATTTCCAGCAAGGGCAGCCCAATATTAATTGCATTGCGATAAAAAATACGTGCAAAGCTATCGGCTACTATGCAACTAATGCCAGATGCTTTTATAGCGACCGGTGCATGTTCTCGTGATGACCCGCAGCCAAAGTTGCGCCCTGCAACGATAATATCTCCCGTTTTCACTAACCCTGCAAAGGCAGGATCAATATCTTCCATACAGTGAATTGCTAATTCATCAGGCTTAGAGGTATTGAGATAACGGGCTGGAATAATGACATCCGTATCCACATTGTCTCCATAACGCCAGATCTTTCCTTCCAAAATCATCTTAACACCTCCTGCGGTCCGGCAATTCTGCCCATTACGGCACTCGCTGCCGCCACTGCCGGTCCTGCCAAATACACTTCACTGTCGACATGCCCCATTCTTCCCCGGAAATTGCGGTTAGTAGTTGATACAGCTCTTTCTCCTGCAGCCAATATACCCATATATCCTCCCAAACAAGGTCCGCATGTAGGTGTACTGACAACAGCACCAGCCCGGATAAATGTTTCAATATACCCTGCTTCCAATGCATCAAGATAGACTTGTTGGCTGCCTGGAATGATGATAGTACGGACATCGGGATGTACCGGCTGCTCGCTAAGAATTGCCGCCGCCTGAGCGAGATCCTCTAATCTTCCGTTTGTACAGGAGCCGATTACAACTTGGTGAATAGCAAGCGTATTTACTTCGGTGACAGGACACACATTTTCAGGCAAATGTGGCAGAGCAACCACTGGTGTAAGAGTATGCAAGTCGATCGTTATTGTACTTGCATAGCACGCATCATGGTCTGCAGCTATTTGTTGATAAGGCTTTTGCACACGGCCATTCATATACGCTTCTGCAATAGCATCGATAGGGAAGATTCCATTTTTCGCTCCTGCTTCTATTGCCATATTAGCGATAGTAAACCGATCAGCCATAGAGAGAGACTGAATACCCTCGCCGCAAAATTCCAGTGCCTGGTAGCGTGCTCCATCAACACCTATTTTGCCGATTAAAGTAAGAATAACATCCTTACCGCTGACCCATTGGGGTAACTGCCCCTTTAACTCAACCTTAATGCTGGAAGGAACCTTAAACCATGTCTGGCCTGTAGCCATTGCTGCGCCTGCATCGGTTGATCCCACACCTGTTGCAAAAGCACCAAGCGCACCATATGTACAGGTATGAGAGTCAGCTCCAATAATTACTTCTCCGGGAACGATTAAGCCTTGTTCAGGCAATAATACATGTTCAATTCCCATTCTTCCAACTTCAAAATAATTTTTAATACTATTTTCCTTAACAAACTCCCGCATTTCCTTCGCCATCTCGGCCGACTTAATATCCTTATTGGGTGTAAAATGATCAGGCACTAATACAATTTTGTCAGTATCAAATACCGGGCGCCCAATGCGGAAAAACTCTTTAGCTGCTGGAGGAAAAGTAATGTCATTTGCAAGTACAATATCTACCTGGCACTGTATAAGCTGTCCGGGCTCAACCGCATCAAGGCCGGCATGACGAGCCATAATTTTTTCAGTCATGGTCATTGCCATCTTATAACCCTCCTGTTAACTGTTTATCCTCGGGGTACCCGCAGGCTGCAATCATTTTATTGATAGCACTCATGTATGCCCGCGCACTCGCTTCAATCACATCGGTGCTCAACCCACGGCCAATAAAACTGCGTTCATCCCGTTCCAGCCATACTGTTGCTTCTCCCAAAGCATCTTCTCCTGAAGTAACCGCTCTCAATTGATAGTCCTTTAAGCATACCGAAAAGCCGACGGCCTTTTCAATTGCCTTAAAAATAGCATCTACCGGTCCGTCACCACAGCAGGCCTGCTCAACAGGGCCCGACTCGGTTTCCAGGCGTACAGAAGCAGTAGCCATAGTTTGATTGCCGCTGATGACATGATGATAAGCAAGACGGTACCAGGTATCCATGGCCTTTTGACGATCAGCAATTAATGCTTCAATATCCCGGTCATACACTATCTTTTTGCGATCTGCCAACTCTTTAAATTCAATAAACAAACTATTAATTTTATCTTCCGGTAATTCATAACCTAACTGGCAGATGCGCTCTTCAAAGGCATGACGGCCTGAGTGTTTGCCTAATATGATAGAGTTGCGGCTTACGCCTACCGTTTCCGGATTAATAATTTCATATGTTAATGGATTATTTAAAACACCATGCTGGTGAATACCTGACTCATGTGCAAAAGCATTATCGCCCACTACCGCTTTATTAGGTGGAACAGCGATTCCTGTTAGAGCGCTTACAAGTCTCGATGTACGGTAAATCTGCCGACTCTCAATATTAGTTACTGCCTGATAATATTCTTTTCGCGTTGCCAGCGCCATCACCAGCTCTTCCAAAGCAGTATTGCCCGCTCTCTCGCCCAGCCCGTTTATCGTACACTCAATCTGGCTAGCACCGTTTTCGATCGCTGCTAGCGAGTTCGCTACCGCCAAGCCTAAATCATCATGACAGTGAACACTAATAGCAGCTTGATGAATGTTTACTACATGTTGGCTGATGTGCTTAATCAAGCTGCCAAACTCTCCCGGTGTTGAGTAACCGACGGTATCAGGCACATTAATAACAGTTGCACCTGCTGCTATAGCAGCCGAATATACTCGGCAGAGGAACTCTCTGTCTGACCGGGATGCATCTTCGGCAGAAAACTCAATGTCAGAAGTAAACTGTTTGGCATA
The DNA here is from genome assembly GCA_002337925.1 of Sporomusaceae bacterium UBA1887. GTDB lineage: Bacteria > Bacillota > Negativicutes > Sporomusales > DSM-15969 > Anaerospora. Next base: position 12,372 of record DDHB01000100.1, on the reverse strand, counting down.
CCGTACTGCCTGCTCAGCCTGTGCCAGAGCCTGTTCTCTGGTCATTTTCAGCTTATATTCCAGATGAAGATCACTGGTTGCAAGAAAAATATGAATCCGTGGGCTTTCCGCTTTTTTCAAAGCTTCTTTAGCCGCATCAATATCTTTCACATATGCTCTTGCCAGGGCGGCCACCGACACTCCTTTTACTGCAGCTGCAATTTGACTTACCGCTGCAAAATCGCCGGGAGAAGCAATGGGAAACCCGCCTTCAATAACATCGACTCTCAGCCTGGACAAAGCCTGAGCAATCTCCACTTTTTCTCTTGCATCCAGACAAACTCCCGGTGTTTGTTCACCGTCACGCAAAGTGGTATCAAAGATCTTAATCGTATTGGCAGTCATATTTTTCTCCTCCTGCATTTTTTCATATAACATTACGGTGGCTATCTATAATACACTCTGTTCAATTTCCGCGCAGCTTTCATTCTCATAAATGGTTGTTGTCCCCCGGGCTAAACCGACCAGACCGGTACGAATCATCTCAAGAATTCCATAGGGCTGCAATACCTCTGTGAAAGCATCAATTTTTTCTTCATCTCCGGTAATTTCCAAAGTTAACGTTTGTTCTTTCAAGTCAATTACACTAGCCCTAAATACCTCGGCCAGCTTTAAAACATCTGTACGACGGTCACCGGCATTAATTTTTAATAAAGCCATTCCTCGGGTAACGGACGCATCTGGAGGTAAAATCCGCACTGCCAGGACTTCGACTAATTTGCTTAATTGCTTAACCACTTGTGTAATGATAGCTTCGTTGCCATAAACAACAACAGTAATTCGCGAATACTCAGGTACTTGGGTAATGCCTACAGTCAGACTATCAATATTAAATCCTCTTCGGGAAAACATGCTGACCACCCTCACTAGCACCCCAGGTTGATTTTGCACGAGAATAGATAAGACTTGTTTCACAATACCCCTCCTGCTCTTTAATGATAAAAACGCCCCTATTGGCAGATTAGCTCTGCCAATAGGGGCGTTCAAAACGCGGTACCACCCTACTTGGAACTCTTACGCTGTTATTCAGCTAACTGTATCGCAGTTTGGCGCCTTAATCTACCATACACACATTCTCCCTATTAAAACCACGTATGTATGCTCAACTAAGATGTTCCTGGGTGAGTATAGCAATCTCCTGTACCGGTTCACAGCCAACACCGGCTCTCTGAAACAGACTTAACTGCTTAATCCCAATCATCACGTTCTTTATTTATTTATTCGACACATTTGTCCGCCAATACAGAACATGTTTCACAATAAATCGTTACATTGTATACATTATCCCAGTGCTTTTACTCTTTGTCAAGCAATTTCCTAACAATTTAGTAACCCCTTGAAAAATTGCCTTTAGAAAATAGAAAAACCCCAGCAAGAAAATTCCTTTATGGAACCTTCCGCTGGGGTCTTTTATACCCACGGTGTTGGCTCAACACTGAGCCCTGTGTCACTCGGACCTGCACCTTAACAGCCGGAACCCTAGACACACTCCCATTCTGTATACACTGTACTTTTCTGTATTGTAACAAAGGGCAATCGTCTTCGTCAAGTGTTTTTTACTATTCTAAAACATTATTTAACTGCCTGTAATGCTGCTTTACCTTTTTCTGTTTTTAACTGCACCGGAGGCTCCAGCGAACAGGTTTCCCCACTTAATAGAGCAGTTAGCCCGATTTTTATATCCCTATGGTAACCACCGCATACTTCACAAGGCATCTCGGGATCAACAACATGCCGAGGTTCCGTATATGTCGTAAAAACACCTTCATAATTCCGTAAAATATATTTACCAGAGTTCTGTGAAACCAAATATTGCGGCATAACCGGTATTTTCCCCCCACCGCCTGGAGCGTCTACCACATAAGTTGGTACAGCAAGACCAGAAGTGTGTCCCCTCATGTATTCAATGGCTTGAATCCCCGAACTGATTGGTGTTCTGAAATGCTGTATCCCCTTGGACATATCACATTGATAAATATAATACGGTCGTACCCTAATTGCCAGTAAATCCTGCATTAATTTTTTAATTAATTCCGGGCAGTCGTTTACGCCCTTAAGTAATACTGCTTGATTGCCCAGCGGTATGCCCGCATCTGCAAGTTGAGCGCAAGCTTTCCTTGAAGCAGGCGTAATCTCATTAGGGTGATTAAAATGAACATTTACATAAATGGGGTGATACTGTTTCAACATTTCACAAAGGGCCGGCGTAATTCTTTGTGGCAGAACTACGGGTGTACGTGTTCCAAAACGGATGATCTCGACATGTTTAATCTGCCGCAATTCTTTCAAGATATATTCAATCAGCTCATCACTAAGCAGAAAAGCATCGCCGCCGGATAATACTACATCCCGAACTACCGGTGTTTCCTTAATATATTGAATGCAATTATCAATTTGCTGTTTTGTACGAGCCTGATCGCAAGCGCCTGCTAAACGCCGCCGCGTGCAGTGCCGGCAGTACATGGAGCACTGATCGGTAACCAACAACAGCACCCTGTCAGGATAGCGGTGTGTTAATCCAAATACAGGAGAATCTTTGTCCTCATGCAGCGGATCTGCCATATCGAAATGGCTATAATCCAGTTCAGCAGATGTCGGCACAGCTTGCTTTCGAATAGGACAGCACAAATTTTGAGTATCAATCAGAGTTGCGTAATAAGGTGTAATTGCCATTCTTAAGCTTTGCAGACAATTGTTAATTCCCTCTTCCTCTTCCGCAGTCAGCGGAATCACCTGTTTAAGTTCCTCCGGAGATGTAATACGGTTGGCTACCTGCCACCGCCAGTCCTGCCAGTCTTCTTCTTTTACATTAGCCCATAGGGGAATATCGCGATAGTTTCTCATTTTTAACCCCCTCCTAAACATACAATTTCTTATATTGAGACTTGCAGCAGCATTATGCCTTATGAATCATCACCCGGTATGTCGGCTTAAATCTACTTTATCCAAAGGAATTAGTTTCGTTTTCTTTGAGTATTTATAGCCTACATATGCCGCTATGAATACTGGAATTCCAATATAGGATACAGCTACGCCATACCAGTCGATTGTCCCGCCAAGAAAGGCGTTATAGTTTTGCCCGATAATAACGACAAAGCACAGTACAAAGGCAAATATCGGCCCAAACGGAAACCATTTTGCTTTGTACTTGAGTTCTTTCAAATCGTGACCTTGCTTAATGAAGGCTCTCCTGAAACGATAATGACTGATGGCAATTCCCAGCCAGGCAATGAATCCGATAACACCGGTAATATTCAGCAGCCAAGTATAGGCTGTACCATCTCCTACTAGCGAAGTCAAAAAAGCAAATAGTCCGAAGACAGTCGTTGCATATAATGCATTAGCCGGAACCCCTCTGCTGTTTACCTTACTAAAAACCTGAGGAGCTTTCCCTTCTCTAGATAAAGCAAATAGCATCCGCGAGGAAGCATAGAGAGAGGAACTACCTGCCGACAGTACCGATGAAAGAATAACTGCATTCATAATAGAAGCAGCCGCACCTAAGCCTGCATGCGAGAATACCAACGTAAACGGACTGACTGCAATATTCTCGATATCGTTTTTAAGCAAATTTTCATCCGTATAAGGCAGTAAAAAACCAATAATCAATAAAGCACCAATATAAAATAACAGAATACGCCAAAATACAGTATTAATTGCCTTCGGCACATTTTTTTCAGGATTTTCACTCTCGCCTGCGGCAATACCCACTAATTCCGTTCCCTGGAAAGAGAAGCCAGCTATCATAAAAATACTTAATATAGCGCCAAATCCACCAACAAAAGGTGCTTCGCCAATGTTCCAGTTAGTAAACCCTGGTGATGGCACGCTGCCAAAGCCAAAAAGGACTACAACTCCCACAAACAGAAAAACGACAACAGTAATAACTTTAATCCCGGCAAACCAGAATTCACTTTCACCATATGCCCTTGTCGATAATAAATTTAAAACAAAAAGCATCAGTAAAAAAATGCCACTCCAAACAATGGAGGGAATATCAGGAAACCAAAACTTCATAATAATGGCACCGGCTACCAATTCCACCGCCAGACAGGAAGCCCAATTCAACCAGTAATTCCAGCCAACGGCAAACCCAAGGGCTGGATCGACAAATCGATTGGCATACGTACCAAAAGCCCCGGATACAGGCAAATATGTCGCCATCTCTCCCAGACTGGTCATCAAAAAATAAACCATGATTCCAATTACACCATAGGCCAATAGTGCCCCGCCTGGTCCTGCCGTGCTGATAGACGCGCCACTGGCTACAAATAATCCGGTACCAATGGCACCGCCAATGGCAATCATATTCATATGGCGGGCCTGCAGACTCCGTTTCAATTCACCTGTTTCTGCTTGTACCGTATTTGCACTAATAATTTGATTCTTTTCAGTTTTTAAATTGCTGCTCATAGGACTCACTCCTTTATTTACTTTAGCCGGGGAAAGATCGACTCCGGACATCAGGAGTTTTCTATTAATTCAGTTTTTTATGATGAGTCTCGAATTACATCATCGGTTCACCTCGCCCCTATCTTTATCGATAAGTAATTGCACATATCATGCCAAGGTGAATCCGATCCTATAAGCAGCACATATCGCACTATAGACTGAATTTATCATTATGCTTTCTTGTTATCTGCCCAAATGTTGGCATAGAGTTTGCCAGCAAGGGTTAAGATAGTTGAATATCCATAATTATACTAGTGCCCAAAAGTCGGCTATACGCCAAATTTTGGGCATCAAAAATTTTACCGGACTAAGCCCAGTATTACCCGCGCTTCATCAGGTGTCGCAATTGGACGCCCTAATTCACCAGCAATCCTTACCATACGTTCTACGAGTTGAACATTGCTGTCAGCGAGAACGCCCTTGGCGTAATATACATTATCTTCAAAGCCGACACGCACATGTCCGCCCATTGCTGCAGCTATTGTTGCCAAGGGTAATTCATACCGGCCGATTCCAGCTACTGTCCACGTACATCCGGGCGGCAGCGACTCAACAAGATGAATTAAATGCTTTGGCTCACCTGCGATTCCGCCTGGAACACCCATAACAAAATCAAAATGAAGCGGTAATTGCAAAATACCTTTTTTAACCAGGGATAATGCATTATGAATCATACCAACCTCAAAGACCTCTATTTCCGGCTTGACTCCCTGTTCCACCATTACTTTTGCAAATTCTGCAATCATGGGCAACGGATTAGCAAATATCTCTTCTCCGAAATTTACTGTTCCTGTTGTAAGTGTCGCCATCTCCGGTTTTAATTCGATTGGCTGCAAGCGTTCAGCTGCCCCCATCCATGACGCACCACCGGTTGATGTTTGAATAATCACGTTGCATTCTTTTTTTATCAAACGAATTGTCTCTTGGAATACAGCTTTAGACTGCGTAGCTTTCCCTTCAGCATCTCTAACATGCAGATGAATAATTGCTGCGCCTTTTTCAGCACAGCGAACTGCCTCTTCAGCAATTTCCTGAGGAGTCAGTGGCAGATTGGGATTATCTTGGCGCGATGTTTCGGCTCCCACCGGAGCAACAGTTATAATTAACTTATTCAATCTGTTCCCCCCTCTGCTTCTCCTTCGGAACCATACAAGTACCGCTGGCAGTACAAACCACCACCGGTACCTGCAATACCGCAGCAGCCGAATCATGCTTACCATTCGTCTCTAAGGCAATTACTTTTGTCGCTACAAACTCCATACGACGCGAAGTATTACCGGTCTTCACAATACTGCCCCGTGCTTCAATAAAATCACCCGCATAAACCGGAGCCTTAAATTCAACTTTATCATAGGCTACAAACAGCCCTTCATCTCCATCACTGCGGATTAACAGTTCTGTAGCCACGTCGCCGAACAAGTCCAGCATACGCGATCCATTTACTAAGCCCCCTGCGTAGTGTGCATCATGTTCACTCATTCTCAATCGAATTAAAGCTCCCTCCATAGTCCTACCACTCCTTTGCCAAAATCGGTATTTTTTTATACGGCTGTTGTATTCATCCCGAATTTTCCTTCCTGTACAAGAAAAGAAGCAACATGCTCTGCATAAGTATTAGGTCCGAAACCGGCATCATATCCCAATTCCTTAGCTAACTCATGAGTAATTCGCGGTCCGCCTACGACTAAAGTCAGCTTATCTCTCAATCCTTCAGCCTCAAGCATATCAGCCAACTTCGTAAGGTTCGTGATATGTATGTTCTTTTGAGTTACAACCTGAGATATCAAAATGGCATCCGCCTGGATGTCATACGCTTTACGGATAACCTCCTCGCAGGAAACCTGAGCTCCCATATTCACCGCATTAATTTCGTGATAGCTTTCCAGTCCTTTATGACCATTAAAACCTTTCATATTCATAATAGCGTCAATACCTACCGTATGGGCATCGCTTTCAATACAGGCACCTAGCACATTCAATTTACGTCTGACCGTATGCTTAATAAACTCATCAACTTCTTTTTTGGACAGTACTTGCAAGGCAACGTCTGGCGCCACAATTTTAGTAACATCTACACCTTCCCGGCATTTTGCATAAATAATAAAGAAACTAAAGGTATCGCTGATCTCTCCGGCATGAACAACTACCGGCTCTGAAAGCCCCATTTTTACAACCAGCTGCCTGGCCGCTTCTTTCGTCGCATTGTTTAGTGGCACCGGCAGAGTAAACGATAACTGAACCATTCCGTCATCCAAAGTGTCGCCGTATGGTCTGACATTTGTCAAATCAGTCATTCTCATTTCCTCCTTGCAGCATCAGCGGAATAAATGGATTCAAGTAGCCTGGCTCTCTCTGGAAAACGCCCTCTAATCCTTTACCGCCTTCAGGAGAACGACTAATTTCTGCAAAATATCCCTTCGCTAAGGCTTCCATTAAGCCAATACCGGCAATCTGCTCTAATAAACCGATTGTATTATCCAATACCTCTTTTGCCCGCTGCTCAATAAATCCCCCTGGCCGAAAACAAATTTCATCTGCTAAATCGCGCATGGTATTGAAAACATACTTTGCTGACTCAATACTGAGAAACCGGTCCTGAATATGCGGTGTATGAATCGCTTCTGTTAACATTCCTAGCAAATGAAGCCCCTGGCCAGTCATGATAGAGCACGCATTGAATAACGTATCCTGCACATGTCCTTTGAAGATATTTCCAGTCATATATTTAGTTGGCGGCATATATTTGATTGGGCTGTTAGGAAAAACTTCTCTAACTAGCTGCGCCTGTGACAATTCATAAAGAAAACCATTTGTTACATTGGGATCAATTTCAAAGGCATGCCCAAGGCCTAACTGACCGGAATGCATTCCGCACCGAAAGGCAAATTGCTCATTAATTAGTTCCGAAGCCAAAACTGTATGGGCAGCTTCTATAGCATCAGCAGTTGTTAAGTAATTATCTTCACCAGTATTGATAATGATACCAGCGTATCCATTAATTAAGCGGGAAAAAAACTGATCAACAAAAGTACGCTTCATATTGATATCTCTGAAGATAATTCCATACATGGAATCGTTCAGCATAACATCCAGTCGTTCCAGCGCTCCCATTGCCGCTATTTCCGGCATACATAATCCGGAACAATAGTTTGTCAGATAAATATAGCGATTCACTTCTTTGCTGACTTCATCTAAGGCTTGCCGAAGTATCCGGAAATTTTCTTGAGTAGCGTAAGTACCGCCAAAACCGGTTGTAGTTGCTCCATATGGAACATAATCCAATAAACTCTGCCCGGTAGTACGAATGACTGCAATAATATCTGCTCCCTGGCGGGCTGCGGCCTGTGCCTGAATCGCATCTTCATAAACATTACCGGTAGCCACAATAACATATAACATTGGTTCTGGCCCCTTGCCGTGGCAGGCTATTAATTCAGATCGCTCTTTGCGGCGGATGCGTATTTTCTCTAAGGCATCTTTAACCAATCTGTCAGCTACTGTTAAAATTTCCTCATCTGTTTTCTGCGGTAATTGTTCCAGAGCAAGCTGCCCGTCAACTACTGCCTCGGCAATCTGCTGGGGTGATTGCTGTAAATGGAGCATGGCATTAACCAGCCAGTAGACAACACCTTTTCCCAATACCCCTGCTTTTTGTAAATAATTTACCACTCCATTGACCAGCGGCACTTCAGCTCGATCAACACCGTCAATACCTAGCAGCCTTAATATTGCCCTTTCTACCGTTACAGTAGAATGATCATTAATATACGTTTGTATCTGATCTACAATTTGCCCCGCTAATTCTCTCCCCCGGGCAATTTTTGCTTCATCTAAATTAAGTTTTTTCAACTTGGCCGCTCCCCCCCATAACGAAATTATTATTTCTAATGCGGTCAATTAGTCCATGAGTCTTTAGCTTGTATTGTATAGTCTGACGGGGTATACCCAAATACGCTGCCGTGCGAGAGATATTTCCCCCAAATTGCGCTAAAGCCTGTATTAGCGTCGTTCTTTCTACATGTTTTAAAATTGACGGCAGGCTCTGTCCTTCCTCAAAATGATAAGACTGTTCATCCTCTACTACGGCATATTGCCGTAAGTGCTCCGGTAGATGATCAACTGAAATAAATGGTCCCGAAACAACATTCATGGCATGCTCAATAGCATGCTGAAGCTCACGAACATTCCCCGGCCAAGTATATCTGTAAAAAATTTCACTTACTTCTTCTCTGATGCCTTCCACATGACAGCCTAACTTAGCATTATATAGATTAATAAAATGTACTACTAGCCCAGGTATATCACTCTTGCGCTCACGCAGAGGAGCTACCCGCAGTGAAACGACATTAAGCCTGTAATATAGATCAATTCGCAATTCTTTATTGCGCACGGCCTCTTCTGGATCCACATTGGTACAAGTAATAATTCTGGTATTCACTTCTCTAACATGAGTATCACCAACGCGGCGTAAGCTGCCGTCCTGCAAGACCCTTAACAGCTTGCTCTGCAGTTCCATAGGCATTGAATTGATCTCATCCAGAAACAGCGTCNNCGGCCAGTTCAAATAGGCCTGGGCGGTTTTCTGCACCGGTAAAACTGCCTTTGACTGTACCGAATAAAATACTTTCCAATAATGTTGCCGGAAAAGCAGCACAATTTTGAGCAATGAAAGGTCCATTCTTACGCGTAGATGCGTTATGAATTGACTGTACTACCAGCTCTTTGCCGGCACCAGTTTCACCAATTACTAAAATAGGCGAAGATGTCGCCGCCACTCGCTGTCCTATTACTTTTAATTTAACGATGGAATCGTGGCTGCCGATAATATCATTAAAGGTATATTTGGCAAACTTCACTTCCCGCATCTTTGCTTTTTCCTTATTTGCTCCTTTAGTTCCCAGCAATTCCACCTGAAGGTCCATGACTTGTTCAGAAAGCTCTTTAATTTTGGTAATATCCCGTGACATATCGCAGGCACCAACTAACTTACCTTCACGATAAAGGGGAATTGTAGAATAGTGAATTGTGATAATTCTGCCATTTCTGCTTACAATTGTTTGCTGCTGATTCATTATCGGTTTTCCGCTGGCTAAGACCTCCATCAGACTACTTGTTTCCAACGTTAGCGAAGGGTATACCTGCAGCACATGCTTTCCGATAACATCTGCAGGCTGTAAACCTTCTACTTCTGCCGCAGTCTCGTTATAAAAGATTGTCATACCCGCACAATCAACAATATGTACGCCTTGGTCAACCTGATTTAATACCAAATCAAGACAACAATCATAGCCAGCTAATTGATTCACCAAAATATTTCCCCCTTTATCGCGGTGGCCAATATTAATATTTTGCCTCTCGCATTATGTCAATTACAGGTAACGGAGCTAACGCTTTTCCCATTTCCTGTAATAATACTTCGGCATCAAACCCCTTGCCACCTGGATAGGTTGGATTTATTGTTAGTCCTAATAGACAAATCGGGTTTAGCACCATTAACTGAATACTGCGAGCCCGCAGCTGGCGCCATAAAGTAGTCGTAATAAATACTTTACTGCCATCCTGTACTATAATCAGCGGTGTCCCACTTTGCCTTAGTAAAGCTTGCGCCAAACTATCACTTACTGCTCCCTTAATAAGTATTGCATCACAGTCTTCGTTGAGGACCTTATGCCATTCTGATGGGCTCATCAGAGCTGTATGTACCGACACTTCTCGAACTATTCCCGCTTTTACTGTCATCACTTTTGCTTGGTATTTTTCAAATAAATTTTGATAAAAACCGTCACATGCTGGCAGTGTTAGCTGCTCTATCCGGCTTTTTGTCATTAAAATTAACTCAGCTAAATCGCGGCTTACTGTTGCCCCGCAGGCCAGTATTACCTGACGGCTGACCAACGGATCAGCTGAACTTTGACGATCAAAAGCCCCATCGATAAGAATACACCGTGCTCCCCATTTCGCTAAACAGGTCAGTATATCTTTAACATCGCTATTTTTACTTGGCCCTGCAAGTACTACTTTATTTATAGCTTTCGCCCGAAGGATGATAACTTTCCCTAGAGGAGTCAAAATATTAGTAACCTGCAAACAATCCCAAACGCTATTATCTACAATCATTTTCTCGGCAGTAGCCACTATCGTCCCTGGCTGCACCACTATTCCTGGTTTTTCCAGGTTTGTTAAGGCATCAAACGTCTCTCCATCCCGGCCAATAGAGGTCAGCCCCAATACGTAACCTTCCTTATGAATAGTCTTTTGTACATAATTCAGAGTTACTGTTTTTCCGACGTTTTTAGCCATACCAACGATTGTTATCACAGCAGGCTGCTTCTGAAGAAGTTCTTGCCAGGCAAACATCTCTACGAGTAAAGCTCCTCAAAGGTTTTTAAAAGAACGGGATTCTCTCTGACTGTTTGTAGTGCAATCACTGCGTGATCCCGGCAATAGCCATTACCAACCAACATGGTTACGTCTTTTCCTATCCCTTCTGCCCCAAGAGCAGCGCCGGTAAAGCTTGTTGCCATACTAAAGAAATAAACTGTTCCTCTTTCCTTTGTCGCCATAATCGAACCCATTTCCGTACCCGGGATATTAACACAGTTGATTACTACGTCAACAAGCTCGCCATTTGTAGCATCTGAAACAGCCTTCATTACTGCTAGCGGGTCAGTGGCATCTACCTGAATAACAATATCGGCATGTGCCATTTTGCGCATTCTGTCACAGCTTCCCTTGCTGGAACCTAAGCCAATAACTTTTCCCGTAACACCGGCCCTTTTTTTGGCTTCATATAAACAGAGCATTCCTGATTTGCCACCACCGCCAATAACAAGCACGTTCTGACCTGGGCGTACCAAATGCGCGGTCTGTGCCGGAGCTCCGGCAACATCTAATATTGCCAGTGCCAGTGAAGGTGACATATCTTCTGGCAAAACTGCATATATACCGCTGCTAAATAAAATTGCCTGAGCATCTACTTCTACTTGCTCTTTTTCCAGGTGAATCTTTTTTATTTTATTAATTTTTAAGGGTGTCAAGGAAAGTGATACTAACGTAGCAATCCTGTCGCCAACTTTTACCGGAGTTTTTCCTGCCCATGCTGAACCAATTTTGCTAACAGTCCCCATCAGCATGCCGCCCGATCCGGTTACCGGATTATGATGTTTACCACGCTTCTCAACAGTTTCAAGCATAATTCTTTCCATTTCGTCCGGGTTTCCTTGGGCTTGTTTTTTAATTTGTGTAAAACTGGCTGCGTCAATATTTAATGTATCTACCTCAATTAATAATTCGTTATTATATATATCCATGGTATTGTCAATTTTCCATGCTGGCTGAGGTAAAATACCGATTGGCTCCAAAGTCCGATGTGTCCCAAATTGGCATCCGTTTTTTTCCATAATAAATTCCCTCCATCCTTTTTTGGCAGTACTTACTACACTGATACTACATTGTGCAGCTAATCTATGGATTTTAACTCCCTCCTTACTTCCATTCTGATGCTTACGTCCTCATTATCGTTATAATGCAAATTCCGTACCAACAAGTTGAATTCTCTCCGCCCAGTCTATATAGGGTTAAATTGCTTCTATACAATATGCTTTCTGCCCAAATTTCAGCACATCATATCATCAATCTATAAAGAACGGCTTCTTTAACTGCCCATTTTTCAGCATTAACTGCCCATTTTTCAGCGCTAAACGAAAATAATATGAAAAAAATTCAGCACTTACTTTTACTAACTATATATTTTTCTATGAAATACAAAAAAGCACTTACATAGTAAGTGCTTGGCTAATCAAATTGATTTTTTTCAATAGACAAAGCAAAAAAGCACTCACATTCGTAAGTGCTTTTTGTCTAATCAGCGACTTCCTATCC
>DDHB01000031.1 GCA_002337925.1 Sporomusaceae bacterium UBA1887 | reverse complement strand
GGCTTTATCAACGGCCTGACTTAATGTCCTGCCCCTTTTAAATTCAACAATACCACCCCGCCAATGATCAGGACGATACCGGTTATGGTATAGAGGTTCATGGTCTCTTTCCAAATCACGACCGCTACTAGCGCGGTTAATGCGGTTCCCAGCCCGGACCATATAGCATAGGCTATTCCTAATGGAATTTCTGTCAATGCCTGTGAAACGGAATAAAAAGAGGCACCCATGATGACAACAAATAATAGGCTGGGCACGAGCTTCGTAAAACCTGCCGAGGCTTTCATCGTCGAAGTGCCGATGATTTCCAGGACGATAGCAATGCCCAATAACACATATGCATTCATATACCTATACTCCGTATTAACAAAATCATTATTCTATAGTATTATACTTTTTTCTATCCCTATGACAGTTGTACCGAAGAAGCTTCTTTTCTTTTTTTCTTCCAGCTCAGTTTAGCTGACGCCCATTCGATAACTACAAATAACACCGGAATCAGGAATATACCGAAAGCTGTGGCAACCGTCATTCCGCCAACCACTGCAGTTCCCATCGCCTTTCTGGCAGCAGCACCGGCACCACTTGCAATAGCCAGCGGCAAGCAGCCAATAATAAAGGCAANNACTCGACAATCAGAATGGCATTTTTAGCGGCTAGCCCGATCAGCATGATTACACCTATCTGCATATAGACACTGTTTTGCAGATTCATCACAAGCTGAGACAATAAGGCTCCAAAAATTCCTGTCGGTACAGACAGCATAACGGCATAGGGCACGCTCCAGCTTTCATATAAGGCCGCCAGGCATAAAAAGACAAATACCAGAGACAACGCCAGAATCTGCATGGTTGTGCTGCCAGCCTTTTTCTCCTCCCTGCTTTGTCCCGACCATTCAACACTAAAACCGGTAGGCAGCGTTTCTTTTGCCAGCTTTTCCATAGCAGCAATTGCCTGACCTGAGCTGTACCCTTCGCCTACCGAGCCGTTAACCGGAATACTCCGGGCGGCATTGAAGCGGGAAATGATGGAGGTTCCCGTTGTCAGCTTTGGTTTTAGCAAGGTATCCAAGGGAATCATGGAGCCATTCGAAGATCGGACGAAGATAAAGCGAGTCATATCCGCTTCATTGCGGAACAGTGTATCAGCCTGCATCACAACTTTATATGTGCGGTTGAACATGTTGAAGTCATTGACCTGCATACCACCGAAGTTGGCCTGCAGTGCCGTGAATACATCGCTCAAAGCAACGCCTAAATTTTTTACTTTTTCCCGGTCAATTTCAAATTCATAGCCCGGAGAATCACTTTTATAGGTTGAATAGACCGCACTCACTTGGGGAAGCTGATTGGCAGCACCTACAAATTGCTTGGTCACCGCATCGACCTCTTCCTTACTGTGGCCGGTTAAATCCTGTAATACCATACTAAAACCGCCGATCATCCCCAAACCGGGCAGGGACGGCATATTAAAGGCCATAACTGTCGCTTCCGGGAATAAATCCGCTTTGCCTTGCACCCCGCCGATAATAGAGTCAAGCTGCGTTGCGGCATCCTTGCGGCTGCTCCACGGATCAAGTCCGACAAACAGAACGGCTGTGTTCGCTTTGGCTGCATTAGATAAAATATCAAAACCGGCAACCGCAATAACCTGCTCAACACCTGACTGTGTCTTGATTTCCTGAGTCAGCCGGTCAAGGACCAGCTGAGTTCTGTTCATACTGGCGCCTTCCGGCAGGTTGACTGCTATGGCAAAGAATCCCTGATCTTCATCTGGGACAAATGTCGTTGGTACAACTTTGTATAGGAATACTGTTCCTGCCATCACAATCAGTAAGAAGATGCAGCAGTATTTCGCTTTGGCAATTAGTGATTTCACCCTCTCACTATATGCCTCAGTTGTCCGGTCAAACCACTCATTAAACCGGCCAAAAAAACGGCCAAGAGTACTGCCTTTTGCCTGTTCTTCGTAAGGCTTTAGCAGTAACGCACACAAAGCCGGAGTCAGCGACAAGGCTACTACCGCCGACAACGCCATTGATACTGCAATCGTCAAAGCAAACTGACGGTATAGGATACCTACCATGCCGCCGATAAAAGCAACCGGAACAAAAACGGCTGCCAGTACAAAGGCAATGGCAATTACCGGTCCCGACACTTCCGCCATAGCCCGTTTTGTAGCCTCTACCGGTGATAGTTTATTATAGCGAAGGTGATGCTCAACTGCTTCAATGACCACAATGGCNNATCGAAAAGCCAAGCAGCACAAAGGCACCGAATGTACCAATGAGCGATACGGGAACTGCCAGCATCGGAATTAACGTCGCCCGCCAGCTTTGCAAGAAGAGAAACACGATCAGCATTACAAGTGCCATTGCTTCAAGGAAGGTTTTCACTACCTCATATATGGATTCGGAAATGTAGTTCGTATTATCAAAGACGGATCTATATTTCAAATCAGGTGGAAAGTTTTCTGCTGCCGCCGCTACTGCCTTTTTTACGCCTGCAATGGTATTCATTGCATTGGCATCACTGGTAAGCTGTATACCGACTGCTACCGCATTAGCACCATCCTGTTTGGAAGAAAAGTTTAAATCCTTGCCGGCATTCTCGATCCGGGAAATATCCTTCAAATAGACAAAGGCACCGTTAGGCTGAGCCTTAACAATAATATTTTCAAAATCTGCGATACTTGCCAAACGCCCTTTTACTTTTGCCGGATATTGAAATTCCTGTTTTTGCGGTACAGGCATAGCACCGATTGTACCTGCCGGAGCTTGTACATTCTGCTCTTTTACAGCATCAATTACATCAGCGATTGTCAAACCCAGTTCAGCCATACGGTCAGGATTAAGCCAGATACGCCGGGAAAAATCCGCTCCCAGAATCATGACATCACCGACACCATTAACGCGCTTAATTGCATCTTTTAAATAGACATTAAAGTAGTTTGTTAAAAACGTACTGTCATAGATGCCTTTAGGAGAATAGAAACTGAGCATCATCGCCATGTCGGAGGATGCCTTCTTAGTAGTAATACCGGCAGCGGTTACCTCCGCCGGCAAAGCGGCATTGGCCTGGGCAACGCTGTTCTGTACCTTAACGGCAGCAATGTCACCATCAACCCCAAGATCAAAAACGACTTCCAGGCTATAGGCACCGGAATCATCAGAGTTTGAGCTCATATAGTTCATGCCCTGGACACCGTTGATCTGCTCCTCAATTACCTGCGCCACCGTTTGGTTAACAACCTCCGCATTCGCTCCTACATAGGAGGCCGATACTGAGACCGTAGGCGGCTGAATTTGCGGATATTGGGCAATAGGAAGCCGCAGTCCGGCAATTGTTCCTGCTACTACTATCATGATAGAGAGAACAATTGCAAAAATTGGACGCTCGATAAAAAATTTCGCCATGACTTTTCACCTCCTACGAGTTAACAGACAGCTCCAACTCCGCCGGAGTAACGATGGTCACGTCAAGCGCCATCCCCTCCTGAGCCTTTGTCAAGCCTTCCACTACGATTGTGTCGTTCACTGTTAACCCTTCTTTAACCAGATAATAACTGCCAACCTTATCGCCAAGGATCACCGGACGGGGCTCTGCTTTACTACCTTCACCGACAACCATAACCAGAGCCTTATCCAATACCTGCTGAACTGCCCGCTGCGGAACCAGCATCGCATTTTTTACAGGTACCCCGGCAATTTTCACTCTGGCGAACATACCGGGAATTAAAATCCCGTCAGGATTGGAAACGGATGCCTTTAAGGTTAACGTGCCGCTATTATTGGCCAGACTCCGATCCGCCTGCGTAACTTTTCCCTTTAGCGGATATACTGCTCCATTGCTTAAGGTAATCGTTACATCTTCACCCCAGCCGCTGTTTACAACCTGGTCCTGCGAAGCCTGACGCAGGTTAAGGTATTCGTTCTCACTCATGCTGAATTGTACAAATACCGGATCCTGAGCACCAACTGTTACTAAGGTAGTAGTCCCTGCCTGTACATACGTTCCAATTCCGACATCATTTACATCTATCCGTCCGTCTATTGGTGAAACAACCAAAGTACTATTGAAATCATCCTGCGCTTTTTTCACCAGCGCCCGGTACGAAGCCACAATCGCTTCATTCTGACGTTCGGTCGCCTTCTGCGTAGTCCGCCGCTGCTCTGCAATAGCTGCCGCATTCAGCAAACTTTGGTAACGTTCCGTATCAAGCCGTGAATTTTCCCAATTTGCTTCGGCTTGTACCAGTTGCGCCTGTGCCGAAAGCAAGGTGCTCTCATATTGAATGCTGTCTATGCGAAACAATGGTTGACCGGCCTTAACCATATCGCCACCGGAAACCATTTTTTCAACAATGTTTCCCGATACACGAGCCTGAATTTTTACATCATTTTTACCTTGTATCTGTCCGGCATATTCATGAACCTTTGCCACATCCTGCTGGATAACCTTCACTGCTTTAACTTGCACTGCTTTGGGCGGCACCTGCGCCGGTACACTGCCACACCCGGCAAGAAGGACCCCAGCTAGGATCAAACTCAATCCTATGCAGTAACTTTTGCTAGCCTTTGCTGCTGAAAACACGGCTGTCCGACCTCCTTATTTCCCCTGTCAAGTTCAGTCCATTTCCCAGCTTCATGCCGTTTCCTGAATTTGACTATTTGGGGTTGCTAAGGTATCATAAACTATACAGTAACGTTATAGTCAAGAGGAAAATCAAAATGGATGACTTCTTACAGAAACATTTTACTACCGGCCAATTTGCTGCCCTATATGGGGTCAGCAAACGGACGCTCATGTATTATGACAGTATTGATCTATTCAAGCCTGCTGTTGTAAAAGACAATGGCTACCGTTATTATACGTTTGGCCAAAGCGGTCTCTTTGATGCCATCCAGCTGCTGCGCAAACTGCAGGTTCCACTTGACGAAATCAAACAGCATCTGGCCCACTGTACTCCTGAGACCTCTCAAAAACTACTCACTAATCAGCATCAATTACTGGAACAACAAATTAATGAACTCACCTGGCTGAAAAGGGTCGTACAGACTAAGATTAACAACCTAAATTCCAATCCGGCAATTGATTATACAAAACTGGAAGTTGTAGAAGTACAGGAGCAGCCAATATTAATCAGCAGCTCCCTTTGCGAAATCCCATTTGAACAGGCTATGAAGGTTATTTTATCTTTTATGCAGGACTGCTACCACAGTCGCACCTACAGCGGTTATCCCTGCGGGTATATGCTGGATGCAAAGAAGCTGCAGCAAAAAGACTTCAGTCAGTTTACCAACTGCTTTTACCGTATTGATGAAAAGAATAATGCTTCGATGAACTGGAGCTATAAGCCGGCCGGTCATTACCTTGTCGGTTATTACAAAGGAGACTGGACGGAAATCGATCAAAGCTTTCAACACCTTGTGCAATATGCAAATGAACATTCCCTTACCTTCAGCAGCCATGCTTATCTGGAAAGTATCTTGGATGACACCACTGCAGTGGCCGAAGATCCCTACTATTGTGAAGCCCGAATTTCTGTCTTATTGGAATATCCATAAAAAAGGCATTAGTCAACTCGTTTGACTAATGCCTTTTTTGTTAACGATATTATTTTCCTGTATGTAAAAGTTAACTTTTCAAAATTCTGGTAATCTGCCATAATATAGGAGTATTGTCTGATGGAACCTACTAGACCAGATTGATTTAGAGGGGTGGTAGCATGTATTCACCTAGCAGCAGTTGTAAACATATATTAGACAACCTTTTTGATGGAGTCTATTGCCTTGATACAAACAAACGGGTTACTTTTTGGAATCGCAGTGCAGAGATCATCACCGGCTATACCAGTGACGAAGCAATCGCAAATATGCACTGTACAAACATGCTCGCTCATACTGATCAGAATGGTGAGAATTTATGTGAAAACCAGTGTCCGGTTTCACTTACTCTCTCGGACGGCTTAACACGAGAACTCAACGTGTTTTTCCGGCATAAGAAGGGCTATCGTATACCGGTATCGATTCGCATTTTTCCACTTTGGGCAGAAGATGGCTCTATTTCGGGGGCTGTTGAAGCTTTTGTCGATAACTCCCCCCATGAAACCTTGTTTCGCGAACTGGAGCAGTTAAAAGATAAAGCGAACATTGATCAGCTCACCGGGCTGTTTACGCGCCGCTACGGCGAAATTATTCTTAACGCTAAACTTGCCGAGCACCAGTTAGGCGGCCGCAGCATGGCAGTGCTCTTTGCAGATATTGATAAATTTAAAACAGTCAATGATGTGTACGGACATCATATTGGAGATGTTGTTCTTAAAACCATATCCAAAACACTAGCAAGTGCAATTCGTGAAGGCGACTATGTCATACGCTGGGGCGGTGAAGAACTGTTGATTGTATTAACCGGTACTTTTAATACTGCGGTACTGGCGCGGGTAGCAAACAAATTAAGAATGCTTGTGCAGCAGACTCGGATTTCAGCCACCGGATATGTCATCGAAGTAACAATATCAATAGGGGCAACGCTTACTACCTCCGTAGATACTCTCGAAACCTTAGTAAGTCGTGCTGATACACTTATGTATCAAAGTAAACGTACCGGACGTAATCGTGTTACCGTAGGATAATACTGCTGTATTATGCAGAACGTACCGGCAGCTTCAGCATCCCTGCGCCGAAAACCACTCCCAGCAGAACCAGGGACAGAGCGGCAAGGTGCTGCCAGCTTATTTGTTCCCCCAGAAAAAATGCCGATGCAAATACGCCGATAATAGGCGAGGCATTTTGGAACAGAGATGCCGTGGTTGCGCCTACTTTTTGTATCCCCATATTCCATAATACCGCCCCTATTGCCGTGCTGATAAAGCTGGAGAACAGCAAGACTGCTAATGTCTTGACTGAGAGACTTTCCGGAGAATACGTCCAGACCGGATTTACAGTGAGTCCTAGCAGCATAAGCCCTGCCGCCCCCAGACAATGGCTATATGCCGTTACAACCAGCGGAGGAACCGTTATTGTGGCCTGTTTCACAAAAAAAGACCCCCAGACAAACGTGATCATGGCAACAAAAACCAGCAAGTCGCCTTCAAAAGTTGCGCCTACTTGGGTCTTTCCGCAAACAACAGCAAAAAGGCCTCCCATTCCCAACACTATCCCCATGCACTTTTCTAACGTAAAGGCTTCTTTAAAAAACACATTGGCCAGCAAGATTGTAAATAAAGGACTTGAACCAAGTATGATAACCGAGTGAGTTGCGCTGGTAGCCTTAATCCCATAGGTGAGCGCAATTTGATGCAGAAAAATTGACAATACGGCAATTCCTGTTATCGAAAGCCAGGCCTGGCGGGTTACTTTGTGACAGCCATGCCGGAAGAAGGCAAGGGGCAATAAAAAGACAGCAGCTAGCGAAAGGCGGATTGGTGCCAGCGCCAGCGGCGGAAAAAACTGCGTCAAATATTTAATAGATATAGAATTGACTCCCCAAAGAAAAACAACTAAAACTAAAGCACTCAATGCGCGGTGACGTTCCTCTGTTTCATCCAAAATTCAGCACTCCAAACATAATAATCCTATTATCTATAATAGCATATTGAATGGAAATGTGAACTGTATAAATATAAAGGCACCTGTGAATCCGCCTCGGAGGATTTTACAGGTGCCTGGCTTTTTGCTGTTTATTCGCTGCATAACCTATAAATAGGCTGCAACAAAGCTCTTGCGGTCATCTTCGTAACCGTTGCTTACATTCACAACTCCGCAGTTGTGTATACACCACGGCTGCTGCTGCCGGGGAATTACCACGCTGTAGCCGGCATGAATACATTCCAGGCACTGAGCCAGGTCATAAAAATGCCATCCGGCAAAAACCTCTTGCTGCCAAGGAAGATCATACTGGGTTATCATCAGCAGCCCGTCAACACATTGAACCTCCTGATAAGGCTGCTCAATCTCCTGAAAGGCAACCAGTCCCATTGCTCCTGAGTGACTGTCATACACCTTACCATACTTATCGGCAGCTTCCCACCAAATGCCGTTAGCCGGAAGCTGGGAGCAGCCGACAACACCCAGCATGCCAATTTGCGGGTTAGCAAAAATTGTGATCATATCTTGTATCAGCATCTTATGAATGATGCATACATCCGGATGAAGGTATACTTTATATTTGGCGTTTGATTGGCTGATTGCCCGGTTGTAGGCAGAAGCCATCGAAACGCAATTCGTGACATTCATTACTTCCACTTCGTAGCCGGAGGGGATTTCAAGTCCCTCTATATGTGAAAGACATTGCCGGAAATTTGCTTCGTCCCCTTCGCAGATAACAAAACAAATTTTCCTGTCATCCAAGATCCGCTGCGCGGGGAAAGTGGGGCAAGCACCAACAGGCCTGCGGACTTTAATAATATATTGATAAGCCCGGCATTGCTCCTGCAACAGGCTATTGCCGGAAATGGCAGCCAGATTGCGGATAAATTCCTGATCGCCAGGTGATTCATAAACCACATTCGGGCGGTAGCTGCCAACATGATAGCCGGTACTGGTAAACAGTTTCTTTATTTCATTGAGGGTAAAAAAACGAAGATGGGTTTTGTCTAAAATTCCAGCTTCTTCATAAGTCCAACTACCCTGCAGCAGATTCCGCAGTACGCTAAAATGCATAACATTGGGAATACTGGCCAAAATCTGCCCCCCAGGCTTTAAATGAGGCCGAATATTCTCCAGTGCTCTCCACGGATCAGTCAAATGTTCTAGAATATCTGCCAGAATCACATAATCGAAGTATTCTTCCTCGTAGGGCAATGTTGTTTTTTCAATATCGGCCGCAATGACATCGGCAAATAACTTTGCGCTTAACGCCGCTTGCTCATTCAGCTCAATGCCATAAAGCTTTGCCTGCGGATAATCACTCTTAATTTTCAGCAGCGTTGCTCCACAAGCGCAGCCAATTTCCAACACTGTAATGGCTTGTGTTTTTGGGTTTTCCAGCATACCCGTGATATCCTGCCGAATCCATGTGGAATAGGTGAGATTAAACCCCCATTTAGCACCAAACTTTTCTAAATTTTGATTTAGCAATTCATAATGTCCGCCCGGCCTGTTAGTAAAATGCTCGGCTCCTGCATGGTGGATAAAGGTATCCCGGCAAAACAAAAGCTTATATCCACAAAACCGGATACGAAAGGAATAATCCTCTTCCGCAAGATATCCCGGTTCCATGTTTTCATCCAACTCACCTGCTGCCTCAACTGCAGCTCGCTTTATGAGCATACAACAGCCAACCAGCTTGATCCGCTCTTCCCAAAGCTGCGAATTAGGCCGGTTATAGTTGCGGGCAAGCGCCTGCATTTCCTCCAGATTCTGATAAGTAACCGCAACAGACTGGTAATAGGCACTGTTGTTTGTAACTGGTGCTACTGCCCCTATTTGTTCGTTGCTGTACAGACAATGGAGCAAATTATCAAGCCAACCTTGCGTTACAACGACATCATTATCCAATAGCAGCAGATTGTCACCGGAGGCCAGCTGCAATCCCTGATTACAGCCTGCGGGATATCCCTTGGGCTCTTCATTACAAATTCGGAGGATATCCGGCTGGTTACCAAGCCATTCGTTCGTGCCATCAGTCGAATGGTCATCAATAACAATAATTTCAACAGTGTTGGAAGCAGTGTATAGGCGAATACTTGCAATACACTGCTGTAAAAAATATAACTGATTATAGGTCCAGATAATTATGCTTGTTTTCATATTTCCCTCTCACTTTATGCCTTATCGCCATACTCAGCCTGTAAGTCCAGATTTTCAACCAAACCGGGAGTGGATTAATCCGGATTGATGCTGAAAATAGGACCAGATAATGTCGCTCTGACCAGGCTTCTCTTCCAATACCGGTATATCTGACAGCGTATGTGAGCTGGGAAGCGAAGAGTATAGCTGTTCCAGACTCTTAGCCCAATCCAAATGATGATTTTGGAGGATTTCCACTTGTAATCTCCTCCCTGTTTCGCGGCGATAATCGGCATCCGCTACCAGCCGGTCCAAAGCCGTATAGAACTCATCCCTGTTAGTAAAGTGAGTTTGGCAATTTGCGGATGCAATTTCACTGTCAAACTGCCTGGCAATAACTCCGTTTAGTCCGATTACAGGGATTCCTAAAATCGCCGACGTCAGCGAATCTTCAGGTGCCCCTAATGGAAGAGAATCAAGGTAAATATCTGCCGCGCTCTGGTAGACCCTTAGATCACCAACTGTCCCTAATGCTTTAATCCGATTATTGGACTCACTTTTTAACTGCGCCCACTCGCCTGATTCTGCAATACCTGCAACAAGAAATGTGGTATTGGGATATTTACCGCATAATTCCTTAAGCAAGTTTTTGAAATTATAATCGCCGCAGAGTGCTAACCGGAATGCTTTTGCTGTAGTTAAGAATACGATCTCGTTTTCATCAATTCCGAGCTTTTCTTTAGCAATTCTTTTCTCTTCAAGCTCCGGTGGCGCTTCCATCGGCAGGGGCAAGCGGCTGGATTTGCCAATCCCTCTAATGGTCTGGGTAATCAGCTGGGCCGGAGTTCCATGATCGACCACGATATCAGCACAAGTCATACCGATCGAAAAAGCATGATAGGCATGATTGACAAATATAACCGGTGGCTTACTGCCGGCAGCAAATGCTACCGCTCCAACCGGATCGTGAGGATGAATATGAAGCACAACAATATCTGCCGCTGAATTTGCCATGTCCCGCACTAGTTTTGCCCGCTGAACCAAAGAAAGGCCGACCTTATCGAGTGCAATATACCAGCCTCCGGACTCCATCGCAGCAGTGGATAGTTCTGGAGGAGTAGTATCACTATTTAAGGTGACGAGGATCGAGTGTGACGAGCGGGTATCCATTTGAATCCAATTTGTCACTGTTTTGGTGTGCCCACCTCCGGAATATCCCTGACTAAGAATATGTAAAACATTTCGTTTATCTGCAGCTTTGGGTACTGCTATCATAGGAAAAGCAGGCTGAACCTCACTGGTCGCAGCAATTCTCCGCAGAAGACGCTCCAGTCGCGGTGAAGTCAAAAAGCCAGGATGCGAATGGTGAGCAGTATTGGCTGAATTCATGATCACTGTCATTGCTTTTTCGCAGTCTCCAGTTAAAAAAGCATATTCCGCCTGGTCTAGCAGTTCGTTGAATTTACAACGCTCATTGTCTATATATTGGCGGTAATAGTTAAAGTTGTGTTCATACGCAAACCACTGCTTTAATTCCTCGTCTTCGATCCGGTTGGATGATGGAGTACTGTGAGGCCCAAATCCCCATTTATCAATGAATTTCTGCTTATTTGTTTGTAAAAGCAAGGTAAACTGAGCCGATTGAGCACCAAAAGAGATGCTGCCAAAATGATGAACAAAGGTATCGCGGCATAATAGCAGGCGATAACCGGCATTGCGTATGCGAACGCTGTAATCGTCATCCTCATAGTTTCCAGGTGTAAAAATTTCATCCAGTAATCCAATTTTCTTAATTACCTCTGCCTTAATCAACATACAATAGGCAACCAGCCGCTTCCTATTCTCCCAAAGAGTGGGATCAGAGCGGTTAAACTGTCGGGCAAAATTAAGCATTTGATTAATACTGTCGTACTTACAGGGGATAGTCTGGAAATTAGAGCAATTGTTGGTAACGGCTCCGGCGGCCCCAATATCATCAGCGCTCAGGAGGCACTTCTCCAGATTATCCAGCCACCCTGGCGTAACAATCGTATCATTATTTAACAGCATGATGTCATTTCCGCCGGCAGCAATCATTCCCTGATTACAGGCTGTGGGAAAACCGACATTTAAGGAATTTAGTATTACACGAAGATCAGACTGCTCTTGCAGCCACGCTATTGTTCCATCGGTCGAACAATTATCAATAACAATAATATTATAAGTTCCCTGCTTCGTATATTTGCGAATGCTGTCAATGCAAAGCTTGCTATATTCCAGTTTATTGTAGGTTATGACAATAATGCTGATCACGAATTGCACCTCTTTCCAGCGAATTCCAATAATGTATTATATGATTGAGTTCTCTTAATTGCCACTAAATTTTATCGCACCCAAAAGCAAGGCACCTTACAAATTTGTAAGGTG
>DDHB01000024.1 GCA_002337925.1 Sporomusaceae bacterium UBA1887 | reverse complement strand
TTCCCGATGTGGAGGAACTGGATTTTGCCGGGCCGTTTGAAGTTCTGAGTTATGTTAATAAGGTGATTCCGGCCAGCGTCGAGGTCAAAATTATTGCTGAAACGCTGGAACCGGTGAGATGTTTTAATGGGCTAAGGGTTTTACCGGATAAAACAGTCGAAGAGTGCCCTCAGCTGGATATTCTGGTTATACCTGGAGGCCAGGGACGTAAATCAGCTGCCCAGAATACGGTGCTGCTGGACTTTATCAAGCGTCAGCATGAGGGCAGTCAGTATACTTGTTCAGTTTGTACAGGGGCTTTTCTACTCGCTGAGGCGGGGCTGCTAACTGGAAGAAAAGCAACTACCTATCATACGGCTTTTGCTGAGCTATCTGCTTTTTCTGAGGTGACGTTAGTCAATGCGAAGGTAGTGCAGGATGGCAAGATGATTACCGGCGGTGGCGTAAGCTCCGGCTTGGAGCTGGCATTTCATGTTGTACAACTGTTGTTTGGCCGCTTGATTGCGCAGGATGTAGCGCGGCGAATCGAATATAACTGGGGAACGGACAATAACTAGAAATAATAAAAAAGAGGTCGTTGCAGTTGCAATGATCTCTTTTTTATTTGTTCTAAAGTATGGACAAAAGGCATATTGATAAAGCAACTATACTCATAACATTGGGTAGGGAGTGTGTTGTTTTGTGATGCGTACTGTACCGGTAATGTTAATGCCTGCTTTGTATCAGGTTAAGAAGAAACCTGCCAGGGGATACTTTGGTATTCCATTGCTGCTATTAGTACTCTTCGTGATATGGGCAGGGGTTATAAGCTCTTCTGTCATTGCCGGTGAACCGATAACCGATCAATCCCTTAATACTATCCAAATGCTTGAGGAACAATATGATGCTTTTGCTACTACCGTGAGCATTATCCTGAAGGTGGATCATCACATAGATGTCTCTTTATGGAATAGTTATCTCATAATCGGACTGGTAATTGCAGTCGGGTGTTTCATCGGCTTTTGGGCAGGCCTATATGACCGTGTGAGCAATAGCCATTATTATATTATTGATATACGCCGTAAGCGTTGAAGAGAGCGCGATATTTTAATATTCCAATAGGATAAGCCATGCTATAATTAAAGGTACTATAATAGTGGAGGTGCTGACAATGGCTAACTGCAACGAGGAAAACTGTACGTGCCCTAAGAGTGCATGTCCTAGACACGGTAAGTGCTGCCAGTGTATTAACTTTCATCGTGAACAGGAAAATCTCGTGTATTGTCTGAGAGCAATCAATACTGCAAAATAGTGAAATGGAGCAGGCATGACCTGCTCCATTTCTTATATTTATACCGATTTATCAATAGTAATATTTAACTTTTAGTGATATAATTACAAGACATTTAGTGAGCTACAGCCAGAATCCTGTCATATGTTTTTTACATAGGAGAGGATTTTTGTTTTCCGCTGGATTAACGAAGAGCATTGATCCAATATTTTTTCAAGCTCCATGGCTACTTCGTCTGTATCTAAGTTGGCCTCATCCAAGCGGTCAAAGGTTTCGCTTAATTCGCGAACTTTGGCACATAATCTGTTGTATTCCTGTTGCTCTTCTTTTGTTAATCTTCTCATTACACCATTCCCTGAAACTGGATTCCGATTAAATACCGGGCGCAATATTAATCTACAAATTAATGTTAATAGATAACTTAATATTAAGCAATAGATATATGTTGATGATTTTCTGATATTGATATAGTACAACTGGGTGATATTGCATGCATATTGATTATAATGCCATAGGGCAAAGAATTAAGAAAGCCCGTAAACAAAAGGGCTTAACGCAAGAAAGACTTGGTGAAAAATTAGATGTTTCTACAGTCTATATTAGTCAAATAGAGAATGGAAAAACAAAAATTAATTTGGAAATGCTAATCCGTATAGCCAATATACTCAATATAAATCCAGGCTTCTTCATAACTGGCGTGTCCTATCATACGCAAGATTACCTCAAAACGGAATTGGTTACACTTCTGCAAATTTGCCCACCGGAGAAACGCCAGCTTATATTTGATGTTGCTAAATTAATTGCTAACTACAAATANNTAAAAAAGAGCTATACTTGCGTATTGCTCAGAGGAGTATGTAGTACTATTAATTTCTAAAGCGCTTTTCCTGTTTCCAGTCCTCTTCCTTATTGGCAAGAAACCATTTCTTCGTAGCCTCAAAGTTTTTGGCTGCCAAAAGCTTGGTATAAATATGTTTGGCCTTCGGGCTTTCTGAGGGCTTTTTACCAATAAACTCAATAACGAATTTTTCCGCCTCTTCCATACGGGATGTATCGGCCTGCTCTCTGGCAGCAGTCTGTTTGCGAGTTAGTCTCATGATTGCAACCTCCTTTTCCTAGTTATAGCCTTTTCAGTAGAACCATATTTATTCATAATATCCTCTCGGCGGGATAGAAGCAAGCAACATTTTTAAGTGTGCCGTTATTGCAATATTTCCGCAGGATTTCAAGGAGTTTTGCCAGTTCAACAGAACTATATAGTACAAGTCATTACAGAGGAGAATTTTCATGGCAGCAAAAAAGTATTATGGTGTCAAAGCAGGCAGAGTGATAGGTATATATACAACTTGGGCTGATTGCCAGAAGCAGGTTATTGGCTATAAAGGTGCACTTTTTAAAAGTTTTCCCACAGAAGAAGAAGCCAAGGAATATGTATCCGGTACAGTTCCGGCAGCAGCCACTGGTACCGGTCAGCTTGCGCATACAGCAGCTACTCCTGAAGGAAAGCATTACGATATATATGTTGATGGCAGTTATGATAATAATAAGAAACAATACAGCTGGGGTTTCGCCGTCTATGAAGGTCCCAATGTCATCCACACCGCCAGTGGGGTAGGCAAAGATGAAAATGCCGTTGTTATCCGCAATGTAGCCGGTGAATTGGAAGCCACGATTGAGGCTGTACAATGGGCTGAGCAGCAGGAGGTGGATGTGATTACCATCCACCATGATTATATCGGTATTTCAGAATGGGCTACCGGCAAATGGAAAACCAATAATCCTATTACGCAAAGCTATGCCGCTTTTATCAGAAACTATTTGCAATGGGTTAAGTTTAACAAAGTTGCCGGTCATACCGGTGTTGAGGGAAATGAACTGGCCGACAAGCTTGCAGGGGAAGCATTAAAGAAGCTGCCTTGATTTTTCAGACTTCTTGCGCTATAATGAAAAGGCGTCAAATTTGACGTCTTCATTCGGGCGGGCGTAGCTCAGTGGTAGAGTNNTCGAATCTCGTTGCCCGCTCCAGGTAATCAGTAATCATGCGGTTTCACGACTGCATGATTTTTTGTTTTATAGGGGCAAAAAGGGCATTGGGTCGCGTGCTAGCGGGGCATTTTTACACGCTACCTAATAGCTATAGGAGATTGGGTTGAGGGCTTTTTTAGTCAGAACTCTACCACTGAGCTACGCCCTGTGGGTTTCTTCTTCCGAAAGGAAGCGGTGTAATGACAAGGAAAGAAAATCGTAAGAAAGATGAAGAAGCAAAGATAGAAGTAAATATAGACTTTTACCTTGAAGAATTTCTTGCGTGGCGTAAACTGGAGGTTAGTGAATACACGGTTATCAACTTTAGAAACAACTTAAGGCGATTTTTTAGACAGTATGGAAATTCAATTATAAATAACGAAAAAAGTTTACTATTCGCTGTCAAAAGCTTTTTGCAACCAATGAAGGCAGGTTACTTTAATAAAACACTACAATCTTTAAAACAGTTCTTTGAGTACCTGAAAACCGAATGTGTAATAGCGAAAAATCCATGTCAAGGTATTGGGTTCAAAGCCTATACTCCCAAAATCGTTAATTTAGCTGATGATGTAATTCGCGAACTCATTGATTTACCAGACAAAAGCACGTTTAGGGGGTTAAGGGATTATGCTCTAATATTAACTCTTTTAGATTGTGGTATCCGTCCAAATGAAGCTGTTCAGTTAAATAAAAAAGACATTAACTTTCTTAACAGTCAAATTATTGTTCGCGAGGAGTATAGTAAGACGAGAACGATGAGGGTATTGCCCCTTTCAATTAAGTCTTTACAGGCGATACGGAGGCTTTTGTCAGTTAGACCACAAGAATGGAAAGATAGTGTTCCTATATTTTGTACAAGTTCAGGAACTCCATTTGATACGCATGATTTACAATGGAATTTCCGTCAATATTCGAAGCAATTAGGTGTAAATGTTACGCCATATTCGCTTCGCCATCAATTTGCCCTATACTTTCTGCGAAATGGTGGAAATGTATTCGCTTTACAAAAGATAATGGGGCATACAAAGTTGGAAATGACACGAAACTATATAGCAATTGTTGAAAGTGATATTATTGGAAACCATGAAAAAGCTAGCCCAGTAGCAAATCTACTAAAGGAAAGCAAAAGGGTTAGGAAGGTGTAACAAAGACCTAGCGGGGTCTATGCCGCTAGGTCTTTTCAATTAAATAGTTTCTAGTAAATATGGTAAATTGCACTTAATAGCATATTTCCACATTCGTGCTATAAATTTTGTCAAATAATTGATATAATTATAAAGTATAGTGAGGGGAGGGGAGAACAAGGTGGAAGTGCAGAATGCATCCGAAGAACGCACTAAAGTAGCTGAAACCCAGGATGCTAAAGTGGAAACTATCAGAGAAAATACTGAAGCTAATCTTCCTTCTGCAAAACTGTTGTTTTCAGTTATTCAAAAAGAATATGAGTACGAGCTAAATAGGATGAAAAACCTTGAGGCTCGGACGGGCATGTTTCTCGCGTTTACAGGTGCATTGCTAGTGTTTGTAGCTAGTAATATAAAATTAGCTAACATATATTCCATTAAAACAACAACGGTACTCCAAGCATTGCCATATAATACGTTAATCATCTTGACTTTGTTAACTTTGGCTTGTTTGCTAACTGCAATTGTATTTTTTATTAGAGTTATATCACTTGAAACTTATAAGAGATTGTCATTGGATAGTTTCTCCGATGAAAGTTTGCCAATGTTAGCATTGCATTCGGAAGAAAAGGTTGCAGTGGCTCTAGTTAGTCAATATCGGATTATCATTGAGAACAGTACAGTTATTAATAATCGAAAAGCTGATTTTTTTAATAAAGGAATTCGATTTATTCTATATGCACTCATTGTTACTGTAGTGGCTTATGTTTTGTCTTCGTTTATGGTTAATCCGTAGGAGAGGAGGGGTAAAATGGCAAAGGAAGAAAACTTAAATGATACTATAAGTAGACTATTTCCTTCAATACCTAGTGTTCAGTCACCTAATTCGACAACGAGCTTACAACCCAATATAGCAAATCAACCACAGTTTCAAACGAGAAGCTTACAAGAACATGGTATTCCGAACTTTGTTACCGAAGATATTACTAAAAGTATTGATACTAGACCAATTCAAGCTAATAATTCAAAAAATAGTAAGTAGTAGAGACCGCAAGGTCTCTATTTTTTAGATGGCATTGAACTCAATCTGTCAAATGTAACGTTAACCTAAGACTATCGCAGAAGACACTGAAAATATACGGCACATTGACAAATTACTTTCGAATATTCCTTAATTAAACATAGCCAACTTATTAGATAGATTTTTATTTTTCATTACAACTAGAGGTGTATTTTAATAGCAAAAAAAGGAAATTTATTGTTCTATATCAAATTAATTAAGATAGAATACGAATTTTAAAAATTCGGGGTACTCAGATGAATATTTGGGAAGTGGACAAGTTACAGCTATTTTTATCCCTGTTTATTCCAGGCTTTCTTATTATCAAAGTATATGACATATTATTCCCTAATTGTTCGCGTGATTTTTCAAAAGCTTGGTTTGATGCTGTTGCTTTTAGTTCATTACATTACGGAATAGCCTATATGTTTGTTGTAATGATGGGATATTCTCAAGTTGTTCCTACGGCATCTATGGTTTTTATATGGATAGTTCTTTTGCCTGTTGTTTATCCAGTATTATTTTTAGGTTTAGTTAAATCAGGGCTGTTTCATAGGTTTTTTATTCATCCAATTCAACGCCCTTGGGACTACTTTTTTTCAAAGGGAGAAGTGTATTGGTTATTAGTTCACTTAAAAAATGGGACGAAAATAGCAGGTAAATATGATAGAAACTCATTCGTTTCGTCGTATCCTGAGTTACCAGAAATTCTTATTGAAGAAATTTGGGTAATAAATGACAAAGATGAATTGGTGGAGCCTATTCAACCAAAGCGTGGTGCTATTATTTTAAATTCAGACATTAGTCGAGTGGAATTTTACATATGGGGAGATACCAAAAAAGATGAGAGAGGAGAAATAAATGACAATGACGAGAAAAATTGAGTTTGGACAACCTATTCAAAAAATTATTACATCAGACAATACTAGAGGATATTCTCCGACTACAGGAAATCTCAACAATAATAATCCACCGCGAATTGTTCAATCGCCGACAAATAACAAGCCTAAATAGAGGGGGATAGGTATTTATATGTCTAACAATCCGAATGGATTAACTAGGAAAACTGCCCTGGATGGTTATAGACCTAGTGAAGGGAAACTAAATCCAAGCAATCCACCTAAAATTGAACCTAAATTACCCAAAAAGTAGTTTGAATAAGATATATTTTCTTATAAACCAGATAATCAATTATCTGGTTTATTTTTATAAAATAGGAAAGTAGGTTAGAAATGGAATATTTAACTAATTATATTTTGGTTTTTATGTCATTATTAATTCTTTGCTATTCATTTAAGCAGATAATAAAAAGATTTATAAGAGTTTTAAAGTATAGTTTAAGTGTGCTTTTGAAAGTTCAAAATAGCTTTTCCGACTTTAGATTTAACTTTGAAATAAATAAGTTCACGGTTCGCTTGTATTGGGAACGTTTAAATAGAAATTTAAATTATTTTACTGAGAAATATTTACTACACGCTATAAGCTTTTCTGTCTTTTGGCTGCTTATTGCGTTAGAGATTTCGATTAAACCATATGTACAGGGTAATTTGTATTTACTTTACTTAATTTTACTTTGGTTTTTATATTATTCTGTACTTGGTGCTTATAAACTTCAAAAAATGCTTTATAATATGAAGCCAATATACGCATTCTCGGTGATGGGAATTATATTGTTTTTTTCTATGATTACTTGGTTTCGATTTTTTCTTTTTGTATTTTATATTTCAGACTTAGGCGTAATTTTTCTTATCATAGGACTGTTTTTATTTCCTTCATTTATTTTTCTTAAAACGATATTGAATTTTGTTGAAATAAGCGAATTACGATACCTAGCGGTGTTTTTATTCGATATATGTACAGCCGTTTATACTTTAATGGTGCTAGGCTCATATAATATAGTTAATGATGATGTAGTTTCGCAGTTTAGCCAATATTCCGCTATGGAATCAATAATTAAATTCATTGAATATGGAGCTAATGTTGTTTCAGGAGGATTTAAAGAGAATATAAATAATACAAATAAGTCCATTCAATCTCTTATCTGGTCATTAGGTGTGTTTATAATTTCGCATGTAGTAACTCCAATTGCTTCTGAAGAAAAGTTAAAACTAGGAAGCTGTGGAAATAAGAGATAAAACACCTAGGTATTATTGATTTTACGGGTAGTTATAAGAGAATATTGAAAAACCTGCTCTACTAAATAGTAACTATTTAGTGAGCAGGTTTTTTGTATTTCAGCTGTATCAGAGAAATATAGTCTTTAATTCTATAAAGTGCTTCTGCTGGCAGTTCATTTGGCAGCTCAATCCAGAAAGGGTTAGTGACTTCCCTAATAATGTCACAGCCTAAAAGCCAGTCGGTAGTGACATTAAACCTTCGTGCCAATTCAATTACAATCGTCACATGTGGTAGTCTTCCGTTCTCCCATTGAGAGACAGCAGATTTTTTCATTTCAAACCATTGCCCGACTTCTTCTTGTTTTAGCTTATATTCTAGTCGTTTTTGCCGTAGTCGCTCACCAAAGATTATACCTACATCAATATCTTCCATATATAACCTCCTCTTGGAGCAACAATAACACATTTTGTGAACTTTAAAAATACAAGTTCACAAAATGGTAACTTTGCCCATGGAACACATTGACGGTTCACAATTCATAAACTATACTTAAGTTTATAATGTGTGAACTAGAGGTGATGATTTGTGAACATTTTTCTTAGATTAGAAGAAGAACTTAATCTCAAACCAATTGAGATGGCTAATAAATTAAACGTCTCAAAGAGCTATTACAGCATGATACGAAAAGGTGAGAGAAGTGTTTCAAAAAATGTTGCCTTGAAGCTTAAAGATACATTTGGGATAGCGTTAGATGTTTCTTTAGGTAATGCTGTTCACAACGAACAAACTGAAGCTGACGGTAGTTAACTTATATAAAACAGTGATATTAATGCATATTCCCAAATACCTAAGTGGTACTACTCATCACTGAATGTGGCTGTATTGCAGTTACAAATATAAAAAAGGGAGCATAAGTAATGAAAAAACTTGTACCAGGATTGATAGCCTCATCATTGTTGCTATCAGCAGTAGCCGTCTATGCGGAGGAAGTAAGCACGAAACATAGTTTTGTTAGTATCGGTAACTCCTACATTGCTCAAGAAATCCAAAATCTTAAAGGGGATAATGCTCCTGATTGGTTAAAACGTACCGATATTGGGTTTAGCTTTCAAACAGATGGCAAGCCTATTTATTCAATTGAGACTGTACAGCCAATTGGAAAACAATCTAACCGTATTACTAATTTTACACAATTCCGATTTGGAAATGATTTATCAGCAGGAACAGTCATGAATTTAGGTTTTGGTCATCGTGTTCTATCATTGGACAAGTCTTCAATGTTT
Organism: Sporomusaceae bacterium UBA1887; assembly: GCA_002337925.1. Lineage (GTDB taxonomy): Bacteria > Bacillota > Negativicutes > Sporomusales > DSM-15969 > Anaerospora. Next base: position 111,754 of record DDHB01000024.1, on the reverse strand, counting down.
GGCATGAATGCATTTTATGACCGTGGCTTTAGATATGGACATGCCCGTATTGGTGGAGGGGTTGAATACTTCCAAGGTCGCAATGAGTATCGCGCCAATGTTTATCATGCACTATCGGGAGAAAAAGAAGTAGATACAACTAATCATATTTTTGAAAAGGCATTGAGTGGATATGACTATTCTATTGGAACGTCTTTTGCCAATGCACCGTGGGCAAAGGTCTATTTAACAGGATTTCATTGGGATTATACATATTCGAATGATGCTAACGGCTATAAGGTTTATACACAGTTGCAAGTAACGCCAAAATTGAATTTGGAACTTGGCTATTGGGATGACAACAAGGGTCCTGGTGAAAAGTACGGCAAACTAATGTACAGTTTGGGCAATAAAGGACCTGCAATGATTGAACACAATAAACCTGTTTTCCGCAATGAAGATGCCGAGGTAACAGTGGAAAGCAAACGACTTGATAAAGTTCAGCGTGAAAACGATATTAGGGTAGAGCGATACCAGAAAGTTACTACCACTACGGGAACTGTAACAATCTCCATAACACGCATATAACGCATATAAAGGAGGAATTTACGTGAATAAGAAAGCATTAACAGCATTTATTATCTGTGTATTAATCGCATTAACAAATGTAATTGCCTATGCTTCTGGCACTCCTGCTTCGGGAAATTACAGTGCATCCATAACTCCCAGCAGCGTGAAAATTACATTAGAAAAGATAGAACTAAAAAATAGCAGTGGTGAATATGTTGCAATTTTTTCGGGAAATCAAATACTGGACTTGGCTTTTGCCAGCGGACTGCCGATTAATCAGCCTAACGTAAATATGGGAACCTACAATGCAGTTAGAGTTACCTTGTTGAAAGATGTGACTTATTTATTTGATACGGATGATGACCAAAATAATGGTCCATGGAGGTCTAATGGCATTGGCCCGAATGGGTCAGTACTTGGTACAATCGGGGGAACTGCTGTTCCTGTTACCGTACCTGTTACTGTTTCAAGCGGGACAAAAAATGTGCATGGCACATCATTAACTTATATCGTTAACGGAACAGATTTTTCTTTTGAAGTTCCTCTGACATCGCCTATTGTCGTAAATGCAAATGGTAATGCCGACATCAATCTAAAATTTTACATCACTAATATGATGTTTACCGAGGATTACGATAACTCAAATCCTGGAAAAGCAGTAGTAAGCTCAAATCCTCCTTCGCTTGTCAACTAAACTTGGAAACTATAAAGAATACATTAATGGGGGAGGAAACAAATGAGAAAGCTAATACCAGTTCTAGTAACTTCATTAATGGTCATTGCAAGTGCCAATGTTTCGGCACAGGAAGTGAGTGGAGAGGATATAGCTAATCAAGCCACTAACCAACTTATCCAAAGTGAATTATCAAATCTCAAAGCAAATTCTGACCAAGAATGGCTGAAACGGACGGATATTTCAATAAATATGAATAAGGGTTTTAAACCGACTTATGAGTTGGAAACAGTTCAGCCATTTCATTTGACCGATAAAGATGCAACCTTTTATCAATTCCGTATCGCTAATACTTCTGACTTGGGTACAACCACAAATTTAGGTTTTGGGTATCGGACTACAAGCGACGATAAAAAACAATTATATGGTATTAACCTGTTCTATGACCGAGCATGGAAACAGGGTCATGAGCGGGTAGGATTGGGAACGGAATATTTTATTGGTAGACTGGAAACACGTTTTAACCTATACAAAGGTATTTCTAATGAGAAACTTGTTGATGCAACCAATGGTGTTTATGAAAAGGTCGTAGATGGCATGGATTTAGAAATAGGCGGGGAAGTCCCTAGTATGCCATACGCCAAGCTGTACGTCGGTGGTTATCAATGGAATTACAAACATACGGATGACTTAAATGGTTATCGTGTGCGTAGCGAAATTCAACTTACACAGCAGGTCAATCTTGAAGTTGGTTACGAGCATGATAATCGCAATAGTAGTCCATATGCTAAAGTAATGTATACCCTAGGCGATACGGGTAAAGCGACTTTGTTTAATAACAAAGCAAAACCAATTACCCAAATCGATAATTCCAGCAAATTGCTTGATAAAGTAAAGCGTGAAAATGACATCCGAGTTGAGCGGTATACCAAATTGCATGGCGTAATTATTTCCCTTGAAAACTAACGATAAAGGGAGTTTTGTGTAGATGAAAAAAATTATATTGTTAATGGCATTATGTTTAACGCTGACTATGATAGCAACTACTGCATTTGCATCGAGTGGTGATATAGCAGACTTCAAACACGCCATTTATCAAATTGATATCTATAATGATACAACGGGGCAATGGGTAACTATCCTACAAAAGGATGCTCCTGTTCCTATTGATATTTGTACGGCAAATGTGTTCTCTAATCAGCAAATTGATATTCCGACAGGACATTATAGCTATATGCGAATGGTCGAAAGTCCTACCTTTACTTACAAGGGCTATGCACAGGCAACCGATGGTACTTATTGGTATACAAATGGTGCAATCATTGCATCTACTAATGACGAGAACGTCGCTAAAACGGCTACAACTTATACGTTGACCAAAGTTGCTTCTAGCAATCGACCTGACGCTTACGTTGAGAATGGGAGGTACTATAAATATTCTACCGTGAATTTTTCTATCAATGAAAATGTTTCGTATATAAAAATTAAACTTGGTGCAACTTTGGTTGCAAATTTCAATGACCTGTATCCGAGCATGCCTAGCTTCAGTGTTACTGCGAACTAAAAAATATTTATGGATTGAACACAAAAGTAGGGGATTTATATAATGCCCCTACTTTTGTATAACTAATGAATTAAACATTGAATAGGAGGACTGGTATGTCCGATTATAGCTGGATAAAAACAATTATAATAGGTTTGATAATAGGCGTTTTACTTTTTTATGGGAAGACTGCTTACAAACAGTTTACTGGCAATAATATGAATAAGACAAAATCAGTAACAACTACTTCGGAAAAGCAAAGTACTCTGCGAGAAACACCAAATCAAACAATTAGAACAACAACTGATACTCCAGTACCTGCCCAGGCTTCTTCAGGTAAATCTCAAAGTAGCCAAGATAATGACATAAGGAATAATACTGGATTGCAGTTTAATTCTTTCAATGTGCAAGTTTTGCCTATGTCTAGCGTTACAAAGGTAGCACGGATTAAATTTACTATTGAAAATATATCGGATAGAAAAAGAATACTGTTACTAGATGATTTTGTTTTGAGAAAGCCAGGGGCAAATAGCATCAAAGTATCAAGGCAAGGTGGAGGGTTTGACCAAGGCAGTCCAAATTACTTAAGCTACACAGAAAGCCGAAAAGACATCATGCCAGGCGATAACGTCAAAGTCAGTTTTGATTTTTATATTGATGCCAATGATACTTCTGCAAGAGGATATGTACTTTACTATATTGATGCAGCCAAAATGGTTTCTGTTTTAGAAATAAAATAAGAATACTAGTATAAATCTTTAGGAGTGGTATGATGAAGCATTTCAAGGCTCCAATTACTTTATTAGTCCTTTTGTCAATCCTGTTATTAGTTCCTACAATATGTAGTGCTTCTTTTCATCCAGCGGTGAAAATTCTTGACTATGGATGGGATGGAGACTATTTATACGTTACTGTGCAGAATATTTCTGGCACAAATTATAGAGCAGTACAAGTGTTTGCAGTTCTTAGCTCAAATGATGAAGGTATCACAGCCGATTGGAATTGGGTCAACATGTCATTTGAAGCGGGAAAAGTAATCACGATTAGAGAATATGCAGTTTTTCCTATGCGGGAACAACTTACGAAAATTAGATTTACTGGAACGGAAGTAGGTCCGTCCTTTTAGGTAATATTTTAACATGGGTAACAGAAAGCTAAGTTTTATAAAGATACTCCTGCGATTAACGACAGGAGTATTTTTGTTATTGACGTTATGGTTTTCATTACGGTGGTATTGCAATACCATTATTTGACAAATGGTTTTGTGTTTGTTATAGTATTATGCGTAGATGATAGCTCAACCACCATCAGTAAGATGTAAGAAGTAATTTAATAACCTCCTGGATTTTGCAAAAGAAATAAGGCAAGCAAAATCAGCTTGTTAATTTAACAACAAACAGGGGGAACTACAAATGAATAAGAAAGATAAAAAAATCATTACAGAATTGAAAGAATATGTTAATAATGGATGTGCTAATTTTTCAGATGGAACATTATTTTACTGTTGTCAACTTGGGTTATTAGAAGGAAATGATATAGCATCTGCAATTGATAAGATTAAGGAAATTATCCAGACAGCAATAAATAATAATGAAATATTACATAACAAGAACTTTGATGTAAATATATTCAAAAATGTAACAGATAAGGTTAAGTATATCCAATTTTGTGATAAAAGAAAAATAACACAATATACATATAGCGTGATAAGTAAAGATTGCTATTTGCCTGTTGACTTTTTAATAACTTTCCAAGATAAAGTACAGTGGAAAAAAATATTCAAGAATGCACTCATAAAAGTAGAAGAAAAATTGAATTATTTAGTTGATACAGTTACCAATAAATCATTTTGGTATATGGTTTCAAAGGATATAAGTTTACCTGAAGAGTTTATAGAAATGTATGCTGATAGAATTAATTGGTGGGCAATTTCTGAATGTCAGCAATTATCGGAACAAATTATTGAAAAATATGCGGATAAAGTATATTGGAGTGATATCTCATTTAGTCAAAAATTATCCGAAGAATTTATAGAGAAGTATGCAGATAAAGTGAAATGGCGTTGTATATTTGAATATCAAAAGATTTCTCTTGATTTCTTTCTGAAAAATATAAAATATGCTAATGAATATAGTTTGTATGCATTGGAAAATAACCAATATATTGACCGAAAAGAAATAGAAGGAAAAAACATAGAGATGATGCTCAACATGAGAGATGTCGTATAGTTTTAGCTGATTGGTATGAGACCTTTGTAGTGCTTATTGTTTAAAAATAATGATACCCTGCCGTACATAGGCAGGGTATCATTATTCAACCTGTAGTTAATGTTAGTGCGAGGTCTGGATTTGAGATTGGACAATATCAGCAACGATACCAATACAGACCCCTGCACCTATTCCGTAAACAAATGGCAGTAATATCATGTTAGTTACTTCCTAATTTCTTTTTTGCCTCTTGGTATATCATTAGACCGAAGTAAACCCCTGAGGCGAATATATGTATTAACGGATTAGGTGGCAACGGTACTGGTGCCATAATATCAACTCCTCTATATTTATTAAAAATTATTTCCAATAAATGGTATTTTATACATATGCTTTTAATACTTAATATTTCAGGTGGGGTCAGCAGAAAATATAATATTTTTTTGTTTAGCTAGATTTAGTACTGATAAATATCTAAAGATTTACTTTGTCAACGTTTAATAAATTTATCAACATTTGGGATTATACTTAGTAAGCTATAAATGTACTGTTTTAGGAATAGGAGTAAGTTTAAATATTTCTAGAACACAGTAGGATTGTGCCTTTTGCCGTCGTATTTATAGAATAAAATGTATACTAATCATAGTGAATTGAGGGGTATATAGATGAAAGTAACGAGAAATGTATTTACAATAGCTGATTTAATAAAGTGGTTTGAAGAAAAAAGCCTTCTAGTGAATAAAGATTATCAGCGGGGAGGAGGACTTTGGCCCCTAAATGCACGTTCATATTTTATAGATACAGTATTGAATGGGTATCCATTTCCCAAAATTACTTTACGGCAAACAATTAACCTTCGGACACGCAAAACAGAACGGGAAATTATTGATGGCCAGCAGCGTATAACAACAATTGGCGATTTTATTTCTAACAAGTTTGAGCTTACTTCAGTTAGTACAGAATATAGAGGGAAAAAATTTATAGATTTAAACGATGAAGAGAAAGAACAACTACTTAGTTATGAAGTTTCTGTTGATACAATCATTGCTGCATCGGAAGAAGAAATTTTAGAGACCTTTAGAAGAATGAATTCTTATACAGTACCATTAAATGACCCAGAGAAGAGACATGCTACATATCAGGGAGAATTTAAATGGTTTATTAAGGATATGATTGATTTATATACTCCCTTTTTTGAGAAATATAAAATTTTAGGAGTTAAACAAATCAGTCGAATGCTTGATGCTGATTTGATGACCGAACTGGTTGAAGTCTTAATTACAGGTACTCAATCTAGAACAACAACTAAGCTTGAAGATTTATATAAACAAAATGACAAAATCTTCCCCATTAAGCCTGAAGTTTCAAGAAAGTTAAAAGATACATTAAATTATATTAAGGTGGATATGAATGCTATCTGTTCGCAAGAAATACTGCGAGGATATTCTTTATATTCCCTGTTTTCTGCCTTGGTCTATAATAAATGGGGAATAATTAATGTTAACCCGTCTGATTTAGGTGGTCTAGAACCTATAGGTGAATTTACTACGGACATTAATAAGGCGATACAGAATATATCGGAATTATTAGCGGCAGCTGAACAAAAGAATGAAGATGGGGATTTTTCAGAGTTTGTAAAAGCATGTACATCGACAACACATCGCACTAATAATCGGATGTTACGTTTGAAATGGCTAGTGGCAGCACTCCAAGATAAAATGTAAGGTGACTTATGTATTCAGTGAGGATTAAATACAGAAGACTTTGGCAAGTGACAGATAATTGCATAGATGGATTTACTACAAATACGTATAAACAAATAGGTAATAGTTATGCACCCTTAAATAACAAACAAAACTTTGCATATAGCACTGGGGTATTAAATGTTATTTGGCAGATGTGGAATGGGTTTTGGCGTACTTTCTGGCTTGCTAACCTTATGGGAGGTCAGGATGTAAATGGTATGCGTATTTCCCCAAATCAATTACTAAGAGCCAATTGTAAAAATGAAGCAGAGGCTATATTCACGGTTCTCTTTTTACTAGATAAAAAGAAGACACCCAATGGTGCTATCAGCGGCTCTTATCAGGAACCTACGTGGGGAGATAAAAGAGTAATAGAGAAGCTTGGTATTAAAGTTTTAGGTACCAACAGCTCGATAGTAACAGGATTAAGTGCTTATGGAAATACTATTAGCCATCTCCAACTTGTGCGTAATGCAAGTGTCCATTTGGATAGAGATAATATTGCTAAACTTCAAACTCTGGTTTTGCCACATTATCTGTTGGCTAGTATTGAATATCCAACAGATATTTTGTTTGCAGCAGAGTTAACTTCGGGGAAAATGGCGATTAGAAGCTGGGCTGAGAATTTAAGAGCTTTTTTACTTTTATCTTGCTAAGTAAGTTTTGCTGATTTGTTCTATTTATAAAAGTGAAATATAGTTGAGAAAAGCTTGCAATTAGTTATTACAAGCAAATGAATGAAAGTAACACATCATACTTGTGTTACTTTCATTGTTTTACCGTCAACCCGCACCAATATTGGCTTCATAGGCATTTACGAATTAAATCCAGGAATTCACTTGATATCGAATGTAACATATTATATAATTATATTATAATATGTTACTAATATAGGGCGTGATGAAATGGAATTAGTAGAGCCTATTCGTTCGGAAAAACAGGTAAAAGGTATGGCGAATTATTTAAGGGGTAAGAGCGAACGAGATTATGTACTATTCATTCTTGGGATAAATAGTGGTTTACGGATATCAGACTTATTAAAATTGACCGTTGATGATGTTGCTGAACGTGACCGTATTTCCATTAAAGAAGAAAAGACGGGTAAAACTAAAGACTTCCCTCTATCAGATTTGTGCAAAAAAGTTATTAAGGATTATCTAAGAAATCAAAAGCCAAGCCATTGGTTATTCCCAAGTCGCAAAAGTGATAAACCGATATCCAGAATACAGGCATACCGTATTCTAAATGAAGCATCAAAGCATGTTGGTATCAATGAACAAATTGGTACACATTCGTTGCGTAAGACTTTTGGTTATTGGGCGTACAAGCAGGGGGTAGATGTAACACGTATTCAATATTTGTTGAACCATTCTGCTCCAAGTATAACTCTGCGGTACATAGGCATCACTCGCGATGAATTAGATGATATATATATTAACCTAAACTTAGGGAAATGACGTTTAACGCTAAATAGCAATTATATTGTAAGAAAAAATGAGCAACCGGCGAAGCCGGTTGCTCATTATATTTTGAATATCCGAAATGCTATAGTTTTTTATCTAAAATCATTGCTGTAACAGCTAATGCACATTTCTCTATTTGACTGGCACTTCCGTCAATAGTATATAGCAATTGACCATTAAATGGATTTCTTATCTCATTATCCTGAATTTCGGCAATTGTACTTCCACCGAAGGATGACTTAATAGAATTACCGCTTAACGTAGCAACTAGTTCTCCATTCGTACCAAACCGCCTAATATCACTCCCTTCAATCTGAACAATTGCATCATTACCATTCCAGAAGGCAGGCTTTCTAACCATGCTACCACTTAATTCTGCAATAACAGAACTATCAAAACCATTTCTGATTTTTGTCATGTCGACCTCCTCCTAAGTTTATATTATTTTATAGCAAACTGCTTTTAATGTAAAAATTTTCTATCTGTGAAATATTTATTAAACATGTCATAGGCTAAATGAAAGCTTAATATTAGTAAAGGCTTTTTGTTTTTGTTATCCACTGATTTATTTTGAATAAATTCATTCAAGTAATATATATAATTAGTTAAATTGTTTCGTGATGGTCGATACGAATGGATGTACCAAAATCGCTCATCATATATATGTTTCAGCTTCTGGCTTAAGTGGCTATAATCTTGTTTTTGAAATTTTAATTGATTAATGATATCGCTTTCTGCTAAAAGCTCAACGACAGTTAATAAATCAGGACTAAATAACTTAAGTTGGCTTTTATACTGTTGAACATCATTTGAAGTACAATCATTAATAAGGTATTGTTTATATTTTTTGCCATACCCAGACAACATAGATATCCTTTTAATTTTTTCAATATGCAGGTATTGCCAGGCTCTTTTAATCTCCGAGTTATCACCACTCATCATATGATACCTTTGTCCTTAAATGAAACGTAAGTATCATCGCCAACGATTATATGGTCAATTATAGGGATATCCAACAGTTTACCAGCATTAATCAGTTTCATGGTTAAGGTTATGTCCTCTGGGCTTGGCGTAGCATCTCCAGAGGGGTGGTTATGAGATAAAATAATACTTGCCACCATTCCCTGCAACAGCACTGGCTGAAAGACTTCACGCGGATGTACAAGGGAGGCATTTAGCGTGCCAGTCGAAATTCTTGATATGCCAAGGACGTGGTTTTTAGTATTTAGAAGAATGATATGGAATTGTTCGGTTACACAAGTTTTATATAAATCTTTCATTATCTCAAAGCAGTCTTTTGGTGAATGAATAATCTTTCTATCTGCAATATAGTTGCTTTCTTCAACGAGCTGAACTTTGTAGTTTGGTATATATCTTCGCATAGTTAACTCCTTTTCTTATTATCTTGGTCAAAATAAAGAAATGGTCCAACTCCATAAAACAGAGTTGGACATTTGCATTTATTAATATTTACTTATATTCATATTATACCAGGATGGATAATTGGATATCAATATTTATCAGAAGTAATATTAGTATGCAGTTTTGCTTGCTTCTAAAAAACGTACTCATTGGGGGTGGGGTGTGTAGAAATCGTTCAAAAATTACGGGTATATTTTTAAAAATTATTTTTGACACTTATAGATTAATCTATTATGTTCATAAAATAGCATAAATTTATTTACTAAATAGTTACTATTTAAGCGGCAGATGTTCACAAGCAAACGGACTTTCGCTTCGCTCTAGTCCTATCCCCTACAGTTAAGATAGCTTAGAGTTGCTTATTCTTTGGTTTAGCAATATAAAATTAGGAAAGAAAAAGATAGCAGAGGGAAGTGCGTTAGCATTTCCCTCATTTTATTTATTATAGTGAGCGTAGCGAACTAATAATAAATAAAATGATAGTTTCCTATATTTACTTTAATAAATAATACTTTGATAAGTACTAACTTTAATAATAATAACTTTAATATAATACCACCGCATAGACTACACCTATAAGGAAAGCAGACTACACTAATTGGCTAACAGACTGCACTATTAGGAAAACAAACTACACCTCATCTTAATTAAGCATGTAAGATTTGAATAATTCATTACAAATCTATTGACTGAAAATGCATTTAGTTAGTTCTTGAGTAGTCAAATATAATTTCGTAAATGTAAATATTCTTTGTTAAAATATTATATTTCTTTAAATACAATATATTTATAAGATGTTAGAGCAAAAAACAAACTAGGAGTGATAACAATGATAGACATTAATGAAACATTTTATAAGCCTTCAGAAATTGCAAAGAAGTTAAACGTAACACGCCAAAAAATATACGGCGATATTAACTTAGGAATTCTTGAATGTGTGAAAGTTGGACAAACAATAAGAATTACTGAGCAACAATTATTAAAATACTTGAATAAAGGAACTGTTAAACATGACAAATAGCAAAAAATATTCAAAGGAAATCTTCTCGTTTCAATTTAGCAAAAGATATACATCTTATAGCATTACTTTTGACCCCAAGTGGCATACGCCAGAGCAAGCCGTCCAAGATTATATCGACAATCTAAATAAAAAGAAAAAAAGAATTGATGCAAATATCATTGCATTTCAGGATGTTAAATATCAATTAATGAGCAGTAACGGCAATAAAATTAAAATTGAAATTCCTAAAAATGAAAAATATCAAGATAACAATCCAATGATTTATGTGTATTTGTTACTTTGCTATTTTGACATAGATGGAGACGGTGAGTTGAAATATTACCTAAAGACTATTGTTAATAAAATTAATAATAAGCTTACAGTAAAAAGAATTGGTCAAATAACCTGTGACCTTGCAGCAGCTGGTCTCATCCAAAAAGATATGAAAATTAAGAGAGCAACAACGTATAAGTTTAGCAATAACTGTTTAAAAAATTACATTTATATAAATGAAGATATATTATTGCATCCCAAACTATCACCGTCACAGATAGTTAACTATATTAGATTAAAAATTATGTCAACTAACAAGGATGGTAAATTTACTATTTATAAAACCAATGATGGCATAAGGAAGCAATTAAATATTTCGCAGAAAAATACATGGATTAAATTGAAGAATAAATATATTGAATTAGGATTTCTTGAGCCAATTGATGGTGGATTTATTCTCCCGCATGAGAAAGCTGAATATGAAGAAATTCAACAAATGATAAAAGATAAAGCACAAGAAGTACAGGATATGCCAGAACAAAAACCGCCAATATCACAGGAAATAAAAAACGATGAACTATTCAATGTATTAATTTCAGAGCCTCAAGCGATTGTACAATTTGAGCAAAAAGATACAAAAATTATTGAACCAGTTGTAAACAATGAACCTAAACCATTAAGCCTTGAACTAAAAAGAAAACAACAGTTATTGATGGACAGAAGAAAAGCGGTATCTTCTTTTTAGTCTAGATAATAAAGAAATGAAAAATATTACACTTTTACACTTCTCTGTTTAACATAAGTGTAAAAGTGTAACAAAAAATGGTTGTCTTAATTTTGGTTTTATTGTTCCTGTAGAAACCAATAGAAGTAGTAGTACAGAAGTGTAACAAGTATTAAATTTTCGGGAATGTAATTTTTAACACCAAATATAAAAATTTATAAAAATGTAGTTAAAAAAAGAAAACATAATTTCTATTATATCAATATAACAAAAATTGCTTTATAAAAATGCAAAAGGGGATAGAAATTATGATGATTAGAACGAAAAAAGATGCAAGGGCATTAATTAATCAGTTGGATTTATTCGCACTGGTACAAGGGGTTATACGGACTAGGACCAGTTTTGGGTCAGTGGATATTTCACGTTATAACGATGATATGTGGATAGGGCATTTTAATGAAAACGTAATGAAATTATGTCCTCGTTATGAGGATATTGTTAATTTTGCTTACAAACATAGACGTGAAATAAATAAAGATATCAAAGACTGTCATTGGGAAAACCAAGAATTAGCTAATGCGGATTGGGATGAAATAGGAGAATTGCTTAGAGGGAGTTCCAACGATAAGGACAATTTTGATTAATTTCAATAAAATTTGCAAATCCGTTTAAAAAATAAATTGGAACTAAATATTATACAAATATAAGCAATTACACTACATGACAAATGAAGGGATAGGGATATTTATGATGATTAAAACAAGGCAGGATGCAAAAAAGTTTATAAATCGTATTGCGTTATTCATGGTTAATAAAGGAATAGACACAATGGGTAACTTGGCAATGGTCGGCATTTCTCCAGACGGTATTACGTGGGTAGGAAAACATAATAATGTTGCAACGATATGTCGGGCGAATAATGAAATTATAGATTTTGTATATAAACACAGAAAGCAATTTAATGCAGATAGCCAGTTAGCCAATATAGATTGGAATAAGTTGGAACAAATAGTTGATACATACTCACAAATTGTAGAAGACGGAATTATGGACATAGGTGGATATGTTCTTCTTAAGGAAGAATTCACTGAAATGATTAGANNACCCGCTTCTATTACCTCTATGGGGAGTACGTTCCATTCCCTGCGGTGTGCTACATAAAAAGAACACTTTAGGTTATGGTGCAGTTTGTGCCGATTGATAGAAGCATTGAATATAACCATGGTGACTAGATTGTTGTGGATGATATAGAGGAGTTCATCCACAACAATAGGTACAAACATTTATTACTCAGAACTTCCATTAGCTGATTAAAAAAAAGTTTCAAATTCATGTTAAAAAATAAAATTAGAATCTCTATATTAGTAATATAAGCAAAAACATTTGAAAATAGAGGAGAAGATACTTATGAAAACAATATCACTAGAAATGCAAAATGGAATAAAAATTAATAAAGAATTTAATCTTAAACAGTTTTATGAGGTAGATAATAAAGAAGATTTTGTTGAAGATTTTGTCAAAGACTTTGGTGTAGACAATTTAACTATGAATGATTGGTTCAATATACAGAGTAGTCCCCAAATTTCTGAAGTTTTTATAGAAAAATATCTTGAGTATTTAGATATTGAATCCCTTGTCTCTAAAGATAGAAAAATAGTATCGGAAAAGCTTATGGAAATGTACTGTGAAAGATATATGGAAAAGCTTATGGATACATCTTGCTTTTTTTATCTAGCATATTATACAAAGTTACCAGAAACTTTTATGGAAAAATACTTGGATTGTATGTTTTGGGAAGAAATCATTAGACAGCAACAATTATCTGAAGGTTTTCTTGAAAAACACCAGGATATATGGACTAGACGAAATTATTGGGGTTTGATTGAGAGATACCAGACTTTATCGGACGATTTTAAAAACAAGTTTTCGGATATAGTAGCATGGATGGAGTAATGAGATATTTTGCTGGAAAGCTAAACAACGAAAGTTTAAGACAAAAAATAGTACACAAGGAATATACAAATGTAGCATAACATAATTAGAATTTTAGAAATGAAGGTAATAGCTGATGAGACGTAAATATATAAAAATAAATATAGAGCAGTTTAAAATAGCAAAAGATAAAATTCAATTTATTGAAGACATTGGTGCTTCCAATATCAGCCGCCATGATTGGAAGCGTATATGTACTTATTCATTGCCCGTGGAATTTATAAAAAAATATGCTGAGAGTATTAATTGGGCGGCATTGTGTATGGTTTCTACACTTCCACCGACTACAATTAAAGAATTAGAAAAAGACTTTGCAGATAAAATGGATTGGTACCATATATTTTCTTCTAATCATTATATTGAAATTTTAGTAGAAGAAGGGAACCTAGAAAATCATATAGATTGGGAAGCAATATCATACCGATTAGGTCTTACCGAAAGATTTATGAATAAATATATTCACAAATTGGATTGTCAGATTATTAGTGTATCTCAAAGATTATCAGAAGCATTTATCTTAAAACACATTAATAAACTGGACTTAAAAGCTATATCAGCATATCAATGCCGTTCTGAAACATTATTAACAGAAATTGCAAAGAGGATTGATGCCAAAAGTATGGTTTGTGATGGTCGTTGTTCCTTTGAGTTTCTTAAAAGAAATATTGAAAAAATAAATATAGAAACCACTTTTGAGCGATTTCCCTATAGTCATTTGACTGAAGAACAAAAAACATCTTTACTTGTAGCTTCTAAATTGAAGTTTACATAATGTTTGTTGAGAATAAATATACCAAGCATGAAGTTCTAAAGTTATGCAGTTGATGATAAGAAATTTTTAAATAAATAGTGAGTGCTATACAGAGGACGGTACAATATGATTGTGCCGTTTTTTATTGCTTCAAAGGAAATTAATGATGTATTCGCGAACTTCGTGACAAAAAGCTAATTGTGATTTTTGGAGGATAATATATAACGTGACTATATCTACGTTAAACGACTGGGTAAGACGAAAGTCTTACATACGTTATAAAGGGATATCCATTGCAGGAATATATCTTATTTTTCTAGTCATAACTATTACGGCATTTGAAATAAGTATTGATTTACTAGATGACCTTAAGAGTGCATCACTTTATAGAATACAAGAAGCTAATAATGCTAGTATTGAAAGCATTGCATATATAATTACTGGAGATAAAGAATTTTACAGACAACATCCTTTAGTTGCTTTGACGAATGCTCAAACTGTATATAAAAGTGAAAGCGATTTTATAATGAAAATAGATTATGGAATTGATATTTATAAAAGGATAAAGTATGGAATAATTGTCATTCCTAATGTCTTATTTTCTCTTTCTGTAATAACACAGGAAAATAAAAATCTCAATATTATTACCGCATGGCTTAGGCTTATGGGAGTTCTGGCGTTGTGTGGACTAGCACTATTTGCAGTATATGTTTTTTATTTCGACATTTATTTAGTAATGAGAAGTTAATTATTTAGTAGATAGGTTTCTAAACAAGATGCAAGGGTGGAGCGGTATGAAAAAAGGGGTACGGTTTTTAATACCTAATAAATATGGAAAATATATAGCAGATGTATTGGAAGTGATAGATTGTACTAAGTATGCTTGGTCGATAGTCCCTTCCGATACTGATATAAGTAAAATTGTTAATGGAAAATATGGGGATGAGTTATTTTTAGATTATATTATTGCTGGTAATGATTTTGTGCATTTAATAAATAACAATATCTACTATGCTATTTTTGCAAAACTTAATGCTTTTTTAAAAGATGTTCCTATAACTGAATTTGATAACTATGAAGATTTTATAGACAGTAATTGTGAAATTTGCATGTTAATCGTCGATAGTAGCTATGTGGACGTATATTGTAAGGATGTTTCACTTATAGAAAAAATATATAATAACGCCAAAAACAAAGAATATGAGAGAATAGAGTACATTGGTGAAGATGACAATAGAAGAAGATTGGCAGTATGGTAACAGTACTTTTCATACTGTCCAATTAAATATATACTAAGAAAAATGGTACACTGATTGTAATATTAGGGGAGAGGACGGAACCTCATGTCAGTTATAACTCTAAAAGACATTCATAATGCTTTAAGAGATTTAGGCAAAGACACCAAGTCTGCTAATGAACTCGCAATTTTATACTCTCAAGCAAAGAATGAATATATAATACGGGATAAGTTAGATATTTTCTTTACTCAGTATCTTAAAGGTAAACCTTTTCAAATTATTCGGGAATGGGTGTACTCTAACTCGATAAAAGATAACAATTCACCTACAAGAAGTAATAACAAGGCGATAGACCTTGCAATACACGAAAAAAATAGAATTTCTATGAATTTTGAACCAGTAGTGTTGATGGAATTTAAATGCGAAAGAACATTTCATACTTTTGATTGGTTGAAAAAAAGCGATGTTATGATTAATAAGGATTTAAATCGCCTAGATTCAATAAAGACATATTATAAAAATAACAAAAACCATGAACTTTCTTATTTTGGTATTATCATTGGAGTTGATTTTGAGGGGAAGGTACCAGAAAATTTTTATATATTGAATAAGCATTATAAGGGTATGAATAAAAACAGAAAAGAACCTGATATAATTCGTGATAAGTTAAGAACTGGAATACAAAAAATTCACAGGGACCATTATATAGTTACTGAAGAGATAATAAAACTTGGAAAAGCATTGAACGATAATATTGAAGTTAATTTGTATTGTTGGATTATATCAGAAAAAAAAGATTGCGATTTTAGTGAATTGCATTTATTAGTATAACTCTCAAAAACGGTGCAGCAGACAGTGTACCGTTTTTTGTTTTGAAAGGGAAAATATTACAATATGACGAATTATGAGATTATTAGCAAGTAAAAGACTTTACGCAAGAATATTTGAAGATGTTTACGGATTTCTGTATGAAAATTAGTCATGGGAGTTTTAATAATGAAGTATGGTTAAAATTTGACTAAATGAAGGCGAGGGAGTGGCAATGTCACTTGTATTAGAGTTGCAAAAAGAAGCATTAGACCAGAAAATAAGTGTTTCTCATCTCTTACGGAAGGCTCTAGTGGTTGCTCGTAAATTAAAGTTGTCTGAGTTTCAAGAGTGGGTTGAGATAGAATTAAATGGTTACACAGTAGATGTACCAGAATATCGGAAGATAGAGGGGGCTTGTATGGTTAAAAACCCTTATCATGGGTATATACCAATACAATTTCCAAATGAAAAAATGGCTAATAGGTATTCACGACGTGGAGTTACTTCAACAATTGCAGAACTGGAAGCTTTAATAGGTAATCGAAAATCTACTGAAATACTTACTATGCGTTATCATACTGAAATAGAGCGTCATTTAGCCTCTCAGTGCCATGGATTAATTCCTCAATTAGTAGTGGGGAAAGATAAAATAAGTGGTATTTTGGATAGCGTTAGAAACATCGTATTGAATTGGTCGCTTAAGCTAGAAGAAGATGGAATAGTGGGTGAAGGGATGTTTTTTTCAGATAAGGAAAAGCAAACAGCATCACAGATAACAAATGTAAATTATATTGGTCAAATGGTTGGTTCACAGCTACAACAAGGGACAAGTAATGCTGTAAGTTATAACGCTGATATCAAGATGGATTTTGAAGCAATTAAGGTTTTGATTGAACAGCTTAAGGAGCAATTGAGTACTATGAGCCACGTACCAGAACAAAAGGCAGAATTACAAGCAGAAATTGCTACAATTGAAAGCCAGATTAACTCGCCAAAACCGAAAGAGGGGATAATTCGTGAGACATTACAGTCTATTAGACGTATTCTTGAAGGAGGAGCGGGTAATCTGTTGTCTTCACAGTCTGTTATGGATGCATTAGGGCGTTTAATAAGTAACTGAACTTAAAAAGCTTGTAAGCTGTAATAAATTTTAAGTAGAGGAGAGAGTACATTGTTATTAATGCCTGGTAAAGTTATATATGACGGTAATAAAGAGGAATATGTAGTGGAAGATTTCTTGGGGAATGGTGCATTCGGCTATGTATTTAAAATAAAATTAATAAAAGATAATTCATTTTGGGCTTTAAAAACTATTCCGTCATTTGCGAGTGAAACTGCGTTGCATAGTTTTTTGAACGAAAGTCAACTTGCTATGAAAGTTGTACATCCCCATGTAACTAAATATTTGTATGTGCATGATGGAAATACATATGAAAATTTACCGCCCTATATCATTATGGAATATGCTAATAGCGGAACCTTAATGAGTTTGCTAGAAAAACATAAAAAAGATAATAAATTTCTAGATAATAAATTGTTACATGAATATTTTTTACAACTGATTAAGGGAATGGAAAATATAAATAATTGCTTAATTCATAGGGATATTAAGCCTGATAATATATTAATCAATGATGAACAACTTAAAATTACTGATTTTGGATTATCTAAAGTTGTTACAGATAAAACAAGAACATTAACATTTAAAGGTATCGGCCACTTGAAATATATGGCACCCGAAGGATGGAGGATAGATACCAATACAATACAAATGGATATTTATTCTATGGGATTGGTGTTCTACGAGCTTGCGACACTTTGTTTCCCTTACAACGTTAAAAACGAAAGTGATGTAAATGAGTGGAAAGATGTTCATTTATTCCAGACACCATCTGTACCCAATAAAATTAATTCGAATTTGTCCCCATTATTGTCTAATGTAATTTTAAAGATGATAAATAAAAGTGTCAGTGATAGATTTAAAAGTTGGCAAGAAATTGAACAGCAATTATTAAAGGATAATAGTGAAAGTAGTAATAACTCGACATTAGTTAATGCGTTATTAAATAATCAATTAGCGAAAGATAATAGTGAGCAGCAGGCAATATTAAAGAAGAGAAAAGAGCAACAAGAAAAAGAAGACTTTTTTAAATTAGTAGCATACCAATTTAATGAAGCAATCTATTTGCCGCTAAAAAAAATAATTGATGAATTTAACGATAAGTACCAAAATGGTAATATAAGAATAAGCGATATGCCTAAACATCCTCAAAAAGAATTAAATATTTCTATAAAGATGATTTCAAACAAAAAAATTGATATATCTCTCAAGTGCATTATTGATGAAGATTGTTATAAAGAGGTTATCTTTAATGATTATGGTAGAACAATTCGAAGAACGCAGTTGAACAGACCTACTTTAAGGGGCAGGAAAGTTTTAGCATGGGGATATATTGGTGATATTAGTAATAAAGGTTACAATATATTATTGTTAGAGAAAAAAGACGATATTTATGGTGAATGGTCTGTCCTAAATAACAGAAATAGTGGATTGTCCAATAGGCTAAGAGAAGAACCATTTTATTTTGATTATGATGAATTCGAAGAAGAAATTAATCATATTGGTTCTATGCATATTTATTCTACGGAAATTCAACCATTAAACATTGCAAATCTATTTTCACTTTTTACGTTTTTAAATTGAGGAGATTATTTTGGATAATAATTATTATGTCACTATAATCATGGAGTTTAATAATAATTATAAGGAAGTTAAAAAAGAGCTATTTGAAGAAATACCACCTTTTGCGAAATTCAACTTTCAAACACCAAATTTATTAGAAATAACTTATTATTTAACTAATGTTACCGATAAAAATGCTACAATTAAGTATCTGACTAAATTTTTATCAAATAGAAAAACTTGTAATTTAAAGAAATTAGAGCTTGAATCGACGGATGAAGATACATATCCTGATGAGCTATATCTTTATCGAACTTGGAGAAAAAGATATAATTATACAAAAAAGATTATAAAAAATAGTCAATTACATTTTAGTAATCCAGAAACATTTAATGACCCCTTTGATTGCAATTTACAAATTGAACTGGTAGCTAACGAACCCATTGATAGTTTTAAGAATAAAATAGGTGTTTGTTGTTTAAGTGCAAAAGGAAATAAAATTTTAATGTGGTCGCATTATGCAGATAAACATAATGGGATTTGTTTAAAATTTGATGCAAAAAAATTAAGAAACTCATTGGGGTTAAAAGAAGGTAAGCCCACTAGTATTTTGAAGGTGATATACGACGAGGAATATCCTAAGAAAACAGACGACTTACAACTAAAAGTGAAGAAGTTTTTTTCGTATAAACATGTAGGCTGGAACTATGAAGAAGAATATAGATTGATACGTGGGGAAGCAGCAAATGAGAATATAAGTTTTTCACCTGAAGCATTAATTGGTGTTATATTTGGATGCAAAACATCAATTGAAGTAAAAGATGAATTGGCAAAAATAGTTCATCGATTAAATAAAAATAGGCAAGTCCCAATAAAATTGTATGAAGCACAAATGAGTTCGGGGAAATTTGAATTAGATATTGTGCCATATAGTGACTGAAGTGGTTCATTTAACGAGTGCTTTAAAGGAAAAAACTATTTTGCCATTCTGAAAGAGGTGCGAACTACTTTATGTACGCAGGTATTATGGGCATGCGGTCAATTCGGGCGATAGGAAAAATTTGCTTTAAATAAGGCAGCCCATTATAATTAATTTTAGGTAGAGTGCTAAATAAAATAGTGAAGAAGAAACCTAGGATTATCAAGGGTTCATGGCTTGTGGTCAAGAGGGATGCCAAGCCGTGGGTCGCGAGTTCGAATCTCGTTGCCCGCTCCAAGCATATCAAGGCTCCAGGCAATTTGCCTGGAGCTTTTTTTGCGTTTTGTATGCTATTAGTATGCTATGGTGTTTTTTACGGTAGTTAGAGAGAAGAATTTTAATATTACGGAGTGCTTAGTTTAAGATAGGCATCAGAAGGATTTCTGATATGTTGGAGTTGAGTTCCATGAGTTGTGTTGTATAATTACGCTACTATTTGCAGAGGGGCGGTTAGGCACCATTTTGATACGATAGACACTTGTGTTAGAGTGTTTTACCCCCCGTCTTTATATTTTTTTCAAAAGAAGGGTTATGGTATAATAAATGTATAGTGCTAACTGAAAAGCAGCGAGTAGTAGAGTCGAACATAAGACGGGAGGAAAAAAGAAAAAGATGAAAAGTTTCGAAACATCCAGATTAGTGACAGGTCAAGATATGAATCATCACGATACTTTATTTGCAGCCAGATTGGCAGAGTGGTTTACTGAAGCAACTTTTCTAGGAGCCTCCAACTTATATGGCAAATATGGTGAGAAGGATCATTTAGTTGCAGTTGAAATTCATTCGATGAAATTCTTGAAACCTTCTTTTAATGGAGATATGATTAGATTTGTATCAACAGGAGTAAAAGCTGGAAAGACAAGTCTTACAGTTTATACGAAAGCTCTTAGAAACAATACAGAGATTAAAGTTGCAGAGGGTTTTTCGACCTTTGTTTGCATCGATGGCAACAAGCAAAAAATACCTCATAACATCGTGCTTGATGAGCCAACAACAGAGGAAGAAAAAGAAATACTGGAAAAATTTAATAATTTATAAATAAAGTAGCCTTTCAAGCATTTGCTTGAAAGGCTATTTTCATTTAGAAGCTGCTTGGACGGTCGCCGATCTTGTTAAGTAGTTCTTTATCTGAGCTGCGATATGGAAGGTAATGGTAATTTGTTACCGAAGATAAAGAGTGAAGATATGAAGGAGGGGTTTTAGTGAAGAGTTTTTTGCTGAGAGTAATAACTGGAATGGTAGTTGCGGCCTTGTTTTCTTTTTATCCTAATTCGAGTGTTAATGCAGCGTTAATTACCAAAACATTAGATGCCAATACCAGAATAACGCCGCCAGGGATTATCATGGCAACGCAGGGTGAAATACCAATGTTTAAAAAAGGAACTGTTGTTACGCTTGACGAGTATGGTAATGTGCTTGAAGGGATTTTGGCTGACACGATAAATTTGCCGTATGAATCTGGTACAGCTGCAGCTACTCTCAGAAAAACATCAGTAGCTCCGCCAATGATGTTTATCCCGTATTATGTGACCGATACGAAGCCTAAATATCGCCTTCTCACATTCAAAGAAGGCAACAAGGTTATATTCAATGCCAAGGGTGAGGTTACCAGGGGTACCATAACCAACACTAATGATAGTATTGAATTTAATTCAGTTAATCATATGCAAATAACAAGCGGTGAAATCAGTTTTCATGACAGCGGAATGGTGGCAACCTGTACGCTGGGTAAAAATACCTATCTACGCCCAGTCGGCTGGCAGCAGCTTTTAACTGCTAACTTTACCAATAATACAGCCTGTTCCGGTCTCGTTGAATTCAAAGGTAAGCAGCCGCTTGAGCTAAACGAGAAGGGGGAAGTTATGAAAGGTACATTAAATAACAAAACCCAGCTGCTGGCAGCGGCGGATGGCAGTAGTACAAAGCTTTATGAAGCTGGTACTATAGTAGAATTCGACGAAAAGGGTGTTGTAATCAAGGCTGAAATGATGCCTAAACCAGAATAAGAAGACAAAATGCATAGTTTACGCAAAATGGTCTAGCTGTTCACGTTTAGTTGAACAGCTTTTTTATTTAGCTGTATTACAAACAGGGTGTAGAACCCAGGTTGCCTGCCAGCGTTAAGAAAAGTATAACGGCGGTGATTATCCACTGAGGATCTCGCCTATCTTATGGTAGGTGATTTTTAATAGACAGCTGATAATGTAATAGATGATAACCAATAATAAATGAAAGATATTCTTATGTTGGGGTGGTAAGCGTGGATCAGATTGAAGAATTGCGAGAAATTATTGAAAAGCTGCGTATGCGGCTGCATGAAACCTCCCATGGAAAATGCTTTCTCGATCCCGAGGTTGTCAAGGTAAGCCAGGAATTAAATGAAGTGCTTAATAGGTATGAGCTTCTGATTAAGCAAAAATGCAAATGAGTCCCTCATAGAGGGACTCATTTTTCTGTAACGTTTTGCCTTTTCATTCATATAATGGCATAAGGGTTTTAGACCGATAGATAACAGATCATACAGGGAGGGAGAGTATCAATGAGTATATTGACTACTTGTTCTTTACTGCCGATAAAGACAGATGACTGCCGTAAATACACTGGGATTGCCTTTGATGGGTGCTTCTTTTACTTAACCTCGCCCCAAAGCTGCTTAATTGATAAGTTTGATGCTTGTTTTGAGAATGTAGAGACCATAGAAACTTGCCGGGGTTATACTTCGATTTGTTACGACGAGAGAGAACGGTGTTTTTGGGCAGTTTCTGCAGAAGAGGCTGGAAAAATTTTTAAATTGGATCGCTGCTTTTGTGAAGTTGGCTGCATCTACATAGAGGACCTGCCTGATAATTGTAGCAATGTAGTAAGTATAGCCTATGACTGTAAAAGAGATATTTTAGTTGTGGCATTTCCTAAAATGATTATTGAAATAACCAAAAAAGGCTGCGGTATACGCTTAATTGAGACACCCCGCAGAACGAGCACCCGCGCTGTATTAATGATCCCGCCTTATTATGTAGCCGCCTATAGGGGAAGATGCCATCAGTTTATTGGTATTTACGATTGTGATGGACAGGAGATTAAACGCTGCAAATTCCCGCGTAAATATATAATTGAGGGACTTGTGTTCTATTCCTGCTGGGACGAGGAAGAGGAGAATTACTATATTTATGCGTTGGCAGCCAAGCATTGCAGGTATCCGTATATTGTAAAGCTCAGACTCGATCTTTGTTATGCAGGTATGGAGTTAGATTGCAGCAATAAACGGATAGTATGCGAGAGTGATCCTGAAGAGACGGAATGAAAGAGTTAAGTAGAAAAAAATGAGCCTTTCCGCAATTAACGGAGGGCTTTTTTGTTTTGAAGGAGGGATATTATATGGTAATATTAAATGAATAATTTCTTAAAGGGAAGAATGGAAAATGAGAAGCATAAGCGATGAAATTTTTAAAAGCATAGAATTAAAGATCATTAATGGTGAATTAAAAGCCGGTGATAAATTGCCGTCGGAAAATGAGCTTTGTAAAATCTGGAATACCAGCAGGGTATCCGTACGACCAGCCCTGGAACGAATGATGGCCTTAGGTATTTTGAAGAAGGTTCGCGGCGGCGGAACCTATGTCAGTGCTTCTGATTCTCCCTATTCATTAAGCCCGCTGCTGGCTTTTGCTATATTCCGCGATGAAAGCATACGGGATATTCTCATATTTCGTAAAGTCATTGATGTAGGAATTGTAAAAGGTTGTGCTGCTAACCGGGATGATGATAATCTGAAACAATTGAAACTGTGCCTGGAAGAAATGGAGCACAGCCTGGCTTCAGAAGACCGGGTAAAGTTCAATGAGGCTGACCTCGAATTTCATATGGAAATAGCCAGAGGCAGTAAAAATCCTCTTAATGTAAAGGTTTATGAAATGCTGCGCCATATTATTAGAAAGAATCAAATCAATATAAATGTAATGCTAGGTATATCGAGCAGTATTAAAGAGCATCGCAATATTTACACGGCAATAGAAGAATGCAATCCTGAACTTGCTGCTCATTTTATGGAAAAGCATATTCAGCGAACCATAAACGAAATGGAATCGGTAACGTTATAATAATATATGTTATTTAAAATGGCAGCCCTTATTTGAGTATAGGGGACTGCTATTTTTGATTTGATGCATAGATGTGTATTACAACTATTGTTTGTGGGAATTAAAACAATACTGTAAATTGTTAAAAAATTCACAACGTTTCCGTGTTGACTCATGGAAATATTTAAAATATAATAGACGCATAAACGTAGTTGTATTACAAGTTCGGCTTTTGGAAGGAGTTCGTAGCAAAAATGAAAGTGGTAAATCTGAATGAGCCCAATTCAATTTATGTGCAAGATGCACCTGCAGCCGTTAGAGAAAAAACTAATGATGTATTAATTAAGGTAAAAGCTTTGGGAATTTGCGGTTCTGATATCGGCGCATTTAAAGGAACAAATCCACTGGTATCCTATCCACGGATCATTGGTCATGAAATAGGCGGCGAAGTGGTGGAAGTCGGCGATAATGACCGGGATATCAAAGTTGGCGATAAAGTCATCGTTGAGCCCTATATTCCGTGCAATAATTGTTATCCATGCAGCTTAGGGAGAACCAACTGCTGTGTAGATTTAAAAGTGCTGGGCGTTCATATAGATGGTGGAATGACAGAATACTTCGCTCATCCGCTTCGACTGGTAAGCAAAGTACCTGCCGATATGGAGTGGAAGCATGTTGCCATGATTGAGCCTTTAACAATTGCTTTGCATTCTATACATAGACCAAAAGTTAAAGCCGGTGAGCATGTTCTCATTATCGGCGCAGGACCGATCGGCTTATTGGCAGCACAGGTGGCGAATGTCTATGGTGCAACACCGATTGTAATGGACCTGGTTGATGAAAGACTGGATCTGGCCCAAAGTTTAGGCGTAAAATATACAATTAATATCACGAAAGAAGATGCTATATCCAAAATAAGCGCAATTACGAATGGCAGAATGGCTGAAGTTGTTATCGAGGCATCTGGTGCAAAGGCGGCAATACAAGGAGCAATTGAGTATGTGTCGTTTGCCGGCAGAATTGCGCTTGTAGGATGGCCCAATGCCGAGATTCCGCTGCCTACAGCTATGATAACCAAGAAAGAACTGGATATAGTTGGCTCCCGTACAAGTGCAGGGGAATTCGCAGAAGCAACGGAACTTATCTATCAAAAGAAGATTAATGTAGATGCACTGATCAGTCAGGTCGTTACGCTGGAGGAGGTTCCATCGGCTGTACAGCAGATTGCAAAACATCCTGACCAGTTTATGAAAGTAGTGGCAGTGCTATAAGGTAGTTTCCAATGTATCATACATATAAATAGGGGGAGAAAAATGAAAAAGCAGATTAAGGTAGCCCTGACATGTCTTCTCGCATCCTCAATCCTGATGGCCGGCTGCGGCGGCTCAAAGACTGGTACTAGCAGCACTCCAACGGAAGCCAAAACATATACAATTAAGGTGGCTAACTACTATGCGTCAGAGCATCCGCAGAATGTGGCCTTGCGGGAAAAGTTCAAACCGCTGGTGGAACAAAAGTCAAACGGAACCTTAAAAGTGGAAATCTTTGAGAACAATAAGCTGGGTGGCGAACAGCAATTCTACACGGGTGTTCGTAATGGTACGATTGAAATGGGTATTCCCGGTATGATCATGCAGGCCGATGTACCTAAGATGGGCGTTCCCGAGTGGCCTTTTTTATTAAAGGATTTTAAACATGCCAAAGCGGTACTGAATGGTCCGATCGGCAAAGAGATGGGCGACGAACTGGAAAAAGCGCATGGTGTAAAAGTATTGGCCTGGTCAGTAAACGGGTTTAGAATGTTTTCAACAAGCCGTCCTGTTGCCAGCATGGAGGACTTCAAAGGATTACGCCTGAGAATGCCGAATACCCCGGTATTTGTAAAACTTGGACAATCTTTAGGAGCTAATGTATCCCCAATGCCGTTGTCTGAAGTATTTACCGCTCTGGAGCAAAAGGTAGTTGATGGTCAGGATAATCCGATCGGAGTTGTAAGATCGTCCGGTTTTTATGAAGTACAGTCCAATATTTTAGAATCCCGCCACGGCTTTACACCGAATGTATTAATTGTCAGCAATAAGTTCTGGGAAAAGTTAACCGCTGATCAGAAGAAAGTAGTTGAGGAAGCAGCCAAAGCTTATGCTGACTACCAATGGGAACTGTCTGAGAAGAGCTATGAAGAAGACAAGAAGTTCCTTACCGACAAAGGTATGAAATTTATTACCCCTAATGAGCAGTTTAAACAGCAAATGGAAGCAGCCGTACAGCCTATCTATGAAGATTATTATGGCAAATATCCTTGGGCTAAAGATATGGTAGAAAAAATTAATAAACAGGCGAAATAAGTTAAAAATGTAGTGGGGTTCCCTAGAACTCCACTACATTTTCTGAAAGGGGCAGCATGGTGGGCAAGTTTGCGGAATTGACAACAAGGCTAATTAATTATCTTATAGCCGCTGCTTTGTCTTTAATGGCAATTTTTGTTTTCGGCAATGTAATTTTGCGGTATTTCTTTAACTCTGGTCTTACCTGGGCCGAAGAGGTTTCAAGGTTTCTGTTTATTTGGCTGATTTTTTTAGGAGCTATTCTGGCATTGCGCGACAATGAGCATTTGGGTGTTGACACCTTAGTAAGGAAACTGTCGCTAAAAGGTAAGAAAATCCTTTTTATTATTAATAATGCTATTATTCTAATTACCCTGTTACTGGTATTGGATGGCAGCTGGAAGCTGACCATGCTTAATATCGATCAGTCATCTC
Organism: Sporomusaceae bacterium UBA1887; assembly: GCA_002337925.1. Lineage (GTDB taxonomy): Bacteria > Bacillota > Negativicutes > Sporomusales > DSM-15969 > Anaerospora. The sequence goes on along the minus strand of DDHB01000024.1, from coordinate 84,867 downwards.
CGGCTATTGGACTTCCATATGCATATGTTTATGTATCGGGAGCGGTTATGAGCATTGGTATGATTGCCATTGTCATCGGAAAATTATATCGTGTCATAACCAATAAGCTGGATGAAAACGATTTGGTTATGACAACGGATTCAGAAGAAAAGGCTGATTTTGAGCAGGGCACAAGGTCAATCACGGGAGGCGAAAAATAGTGGAAGTAACTATTGTTTTTATTGCCTCACTCTTGATTGTCATGGCAATGGGCATTCCAATCGCACTGGCGCTGCTAATGAGTGGGATTGCGCTTATGCTTCAATTGGACATGTTTGATACGCAGATTTTGGCCTCCAACCTTCTCGATGGTGCCGATAATTTTCCATTGATGGCTATTCCCTTTTTTATTCTTGCCGGCGAGCTGATGAACGCGGGGGGAATATCCAAGCGGATTATTGCTTTTGCAATGGCCCTGGTAGGACATATTCGCGGCGGATTTGGTTATGTTGCGATTATTGCCAGTGTTATTTTTGCCGGTTTGTCTGGTTCGGCTGTCGCCGATACAGCGGCCTTGGGAGCCATATTAATTCCGATGATGGCAGAAGCCGGTTATGACCGTGCCAAATCAGGGGCACTGATTGCCTCGGCCGGTATCATTGCCCCCATAATGCCGTTGAGTATTCCCATGATTGTGTTTGGTGTTACGGCTAATGTGTCGATTCCCAAATTATTTATGTCCGGTGTTGTACCGGGAATGCTGCTAGCTATCTTTCTGGCCGTTACCTGGGCCTGGATGGTTCGCAAAGAAAAGTTTGTGGTCAAGCGCCNNGTTTGTGGTTCAGCGCCGCCAAACAGTCCAAGAATTATGGCAGGCGACAAAGGAAGCTGCGTGGGCTTTCGTACTCCCTGGAATTATTATTTTCGGACTTAGGGGTGGTGTTTTTACACCGACGGAAGCAGCGGCAATTGCCGCATGGTATGCCTTGTTCGTAGGGGTATTTATTTATAAGGAACTTAAAATCAGCGAGCTGCACAAAGTGCTGACAACTGCAGCGAAGACGACCAGTATTATTATGCTGCTGGCAGCTGCTGCAATGGTATCGTCGTGGCTGATTACAGTAGCCAACATTCCTGGAATGATAACAGCAATGCTGGCTGATTTTATGGATAACAAGATCCTGCTGATGTTCCTGATTAATATTATTGTTTTAATTGTTGGTACAGCAATGGATGTAATGCCGACCATCCTGATTTTGACCCCTGTGCTGATGCCGATTGTGCAGCAGGCTGGTATTGATCCGGTATACTTCGGTTTTATGTTCGTATTCAACAACTGTATTGGTTTGCTGACCCCGCCGGTGGGTACTGTGCTTAACGTAGCAGCCGGTGTCGGTAAAATCGCGATGGATGATATTATAAAAAGAGTGATGCCCTTTATGTGGGTCGAGATCATACTCCTGCTCCTGTTAACCTTATTCCCTGACTTGGTATTAGTGCCTTTAAAATGGCTGACCTTAAAATAAGGAATATAAAATAAAATTAGGAGTGATTTGCCTGTGAAAATGATCTTTAGATGGTACGGAGTCGATGACAAAATACCCTTGGAGTACATACGGCAAATTCCCGGAATGACGGGGGTGGTATCTGCAATCTATGATGTACCGGTTGGTGAGGTATGGCCGGTAGATAAAATCCTGGCGTTGAAGGAAAAAGTGGAAAGCCGGGGCCTTGAGCTGGAGGTCATTGAAAGCGTTCCTGTCCATGAAGATATTAAGCTGGGACTTCCGACACGCGATAAATATATTGCGAACTATTGCCGGACGCTTCGCAATCTGGCGCAGGCAGGTATTAAAGTAGTCTGTTACAACTTCATGCCAGTCTTTGATTGGACGAGGTCACAACTTGACTATGTGCTGCCTGATCAATCGACTGCACTTATTTATAATGCGGAAGTTGTGGCACAAATGAATCCTGCCACCGGAGATTTGAAGCTGCCCGGCTGGGACACCAGTTATACGCAGGAAGATATGAAGGCATTACTGGAGGCATACAAATCGGTCTCTGAAGAAACCTTATGGGAGAACCTGCATTACTTCCTGACAAGTGTTATTCAAACTGCCGAAGAGGTAAAAATCAAGATGGCTATTCATCCTGATGATCCACCTTGGTCCATATTCGGACTGCCCAGGATTATTACACACAAGGAAAACCTGGAGCGGTTTGTTAACCTCGTGGATAGTCCTTACAGCGGTCTTGCCTTGTGCTCCGGCTCGCTCGGTGTTTCTCCCGACAATAACATCCCCGCTCTAATCCGCCAATTTGGCAGCAAGGGCAAAATTCATTTTGCGCATGTACGTAATGTGAAGATTACCGGCAGAAAATGCTTCGAAGAGTCTGCCCATCTTAGTTCTGCAGGATCGCTGGATATGTACGAAATCATGAAAGCTTATCATGACGTTGGCTATACGGGCTATATGCGTCCTGATCATGGGAGAATGATTTGGGGTGAAACCGGTCGGCCCGGCTATGGACTTTATGATCGGGCCTTGGGCGTCGAGTATTTGCTGGGATTATGGGAAGCATTAGAAAAAAACAGAAAATAATAAGAGCTCCATTGCTTGCAAGAATCATAGCCCTAACGAATGATTCATATGGTATAGGGATACGTAAAATTGCAATTTGATGGAGTCAAATATGGCAGAATTATTTAAAGAAGATCCGGCAGAACAATTCAAGGAAGTTCCGTCAGAATCTATATTTTATGAAATTACTCCCGAGGAATCGTCGATACTTTTTTACTTTCTTGGACTGGTTATTTCTGAGAAATTAACGATTGATGAATTGAACCTGCTGGCTAATGGCTTGTTTGAGACAGCCCAGGTCATGTTTATCATAGCTTCTCACAGGCAAATGCTGAATGATGCGCTGCAAGCTCAGCTAGATAAGAAAGATGAGGAAGCGGCAGCGGCCTCTGCTGAGAGCATGAAGCGGGAAGTGACCGAGCTCAAGCAGCAAATACGAAAACTGCAAAAACAAATTGATGAGTTGAAACCTTACAAGTAAAGCCTCTTGGTGTATTGCCAGGAGGCTTTACTTTTTGTTCGCGGCCATAGCGTAACGGTTTCGACTCAGTTGTCAGCTGGAGAGAAAAAGGTTTTTGTTTTATACCACTCATCAATTTGTTTTTGCAGNNATTCTCTCTTCTGTTAGCTGCATAAAAAATAATCGATAAGAGGCTAATGACGCTTTTAATCGCTCCGCGCTAAAAGGTTTAATAATATAATCCATAACTCCATACCGTAGAGCCAGGGTTAAAGATGTTCCGTCATTGACGGCAGTAGCCATTATAAAATCAATGGGTAATCCGCTGTTACGGGCAAAGGATATAATTTCAAGCCCGCTGAAATCAGGCAAATGGTTATCAATAATGACCAAATTTGGACGCTTATTAACTAGTAAATCAACAATTTTTTTTCGAGTTGCTGCTATCGAAACGACAGTAAAGCCTTCAACAGACTCAACTAGCTCTCTATGAATTTTAGCAATCACTGGATTGTCTTCTACAATAAGCACACTGATAGTATCCATATATTTTGCTCCTAAGACCAAGCCTCGTTCTATACCTTGACGGTTAGCAGTGTCTTTAGGTATCATTATAGCAGTATCCAAACTATAAAAATAATACTAAAGAACTTTATCATATATAGGAAAAAATGATGGGAAGAGGATAGGTATGGATATTAAACAACTTAAATATTTTCGCAGTATTGTGCTAGCGGGTACGATTTCTGGAGCTGCAAAGCAGTTGTTTATGACTCAGCCCTCGTTAAGTCAACAACTTCATCTTCTTGAAAGTGAATTAGAAGTAAAATTAATAGACAGAGGCAATCGCAAAATTACTCTTACTGAGGCAGGGCAATTACTTAATATCCGCGCAGGACAAATACTTGAGCTGCTAAATACCACTGCTGCGGAAGTTAGGGAACTGCATAACGGCTATACAGGAACGTTATCTATAGGTACGATTACTTCATTCGGAGTGGCTATTTTGCCGGGGGTTATTCGAGAATTCCATGCAAAGTATCCCAATATTAAATTTCAGCTTTTAGAGGATACTACCCCTAAAATCTTAGATTTATTGAATAGCGGTTTAATTGAATTGGGAATCACAAGATCAGCATTTAATGAAGAGCTTTATCACGCGGTGGAGCTGCCTGCTGACCCGATGGTAATTGCCATGTCTAAAGAGTGGTTGAGTGGACAGCAATCACAATATATAACGATAGATGAACTTCGGGGAAGACCGTTGTTATTACATCGAAGCAATGAAGCGATGATAATAGACTATTGTCATAAGATGGGCTTTCAACCCGATATTGTCTGCAAAGGTGATGATGTTCGAACTTTAATTGTTCTTGCCAATGAGGGAATAGGATTGGCAATTGTTCCAAAGTCAGTGCTAGGTTTAGTTCCAAGTAACAATATTTCCTATAGAGAAATATTGGATGAGCCTTTGAAAATTAGAAAATCGGTAATATGGATGAAAAATAGGTATCTGTCCACTGCAGCCAAGCATTTTATCAACACCATGCTTTTAGATTTTAATGTGAAAAGCGAGGATAAGTGGTTGGAATAGCATTAGGTATAGTTTAGTCTTTCGCTTGTACTGGCGGAGGGCTTTTCTTTTAATTGAAGATGTGGCTCTTGTTCGAGGGTGTAGATAGTGGTATTTTTAATAGTATGGTAGGCAATATAAATAACATCATTCACAAGAACGGGAGCTACTGGTATGAAAAAATACAAAAAAGTATACATAGAAATAACAAATGCCTGTAATTTGCGATGTGATTTCTGTCCGGAAACGAAGCGAACGGCGCAATTCATGTCAGAGGACGATTTTCAAAACATCGCTTCGCAGGTTAAACCATTTGCCGATTATATCTATCTCCATGTAAAAGGAGAGCCCCTATTGCATCCGAAGCTGGGGAGGCTATTGGATATCAGTTTTGACAACGGCCTTAAAGTCAATATCACGACGAATGGCACTTTGATTGACAAGGCTGCAGATGTGTTGCTTGCAAAGCCGGCTGTACGACAAATTAATTTTTCTCTGCACAGCTTTGATGGTAACGAGAACAATCTTTCCAAAGACACCTATATTGACCGGATTCTCAGCTTTACCAATAGGGCTATTGCGGAGTCTGGTATTATCATTTCTTTGCGGCTGTGGAATTTAGAGGAAGCCTTATTAACGGAAGATCAACGCAAGCGAAATGCCGATATCCTGAATAGAATTGAAGATAACTTTAAGCTGTCCTATCAAATACGGGGGAACCTATCGCAGGATAAAGCCTTGAAAATAAGTGATCGAGTTTACTTAAACCAGGATTACGAATTTAAATGGCCTGATTTACAGCAAGCGGAGGATACTGCTCCCGGTACGTGCTATGGACTTAGACAGCAAATTGCAATTTTGGTGGATGGTACGGTAATTCCCTGCTGTCTTGATGGTGAAGGCGTGATTAACCTTGGCAGCATTCATCAGGAAAGCCTTGCTAAGATCCTTCAAGGTGCGAGAGCGGAGCGCATAAGACAAGGATTCTCCAGGCAGTATGTCGTGGAAGAATTATGCCGGAAATGCGGCTTTCGTAAACGGTTTACCAAATAAAGGCTGGCGAGAATGAGCGCAAAGGAGAGGAACATGACAGTCGATTTACATATACATACTGTGGCAAGCGGTGATGGTGAGTTTGCTCCAAGGGAGATTATCGAGCGTGCTAAGGAAGCAAAGCTTCATGCTATTGCTATAACCGATCACGATTCGGTAGCTAGCCTTGAAGAAGCGATTCACTGGGGTGAAAAAGCTGGTATCGAGGTCATACCTGGCTGTGAGTTTTCTGCTAGTTATAAAGATAAATGGTTTCACATATTGGGGTATTTTATTGATGATCGTCATCCGGGCATTCTGGAGTGGTGCCGTAGGATAGATAAGGCTCGCCAGGATAACGTAGATGCTCAGATTGCCAAGCTCCGTGAGGGCGGATTTTATCTAGATAAAGACAAAGTGTTGGAATTTGGCTCTCAGCCGATGCCAATTTGCTATGGCGGCGCTATTTTTGCAGATTCCCGCAATGATCATAACCAACTGCTGAAGCCATACCGGTTATTGGATAATCCTGTACTCAGGTTCTGCTTAGACTGGATCGTTACTGGCCGTCCCTATAATTCTCCGCAATATATTCCCGGTGTGAATGAGGCAGTTGACTGTATTGTCCAGTGCGGCGGCGTACCTGTTCTGGCACATCCGGCTGCTACGCTTTCCCTAACTGATACGATACTGCTCAACGAACTGCTCGAACTTGGTATCGTAGGAGTGGAGGCTTTTACTACATGGCACACTAAGGAGCAAGAAGACTATTATTTTCAGTTCTGTCAGGAAAAAGGCATCCTTGCTACCAGCGGCAGTGACTTCCATGGCAAAAGTAAGCCCCATATTCGCATTGGTCAGGCAAGAAATAACAGTTATGATATAGTCCGGCGTTTAAAGGAATTAAGAAGCAGGCAGTGACAAAAGAAAAGCATTATGAAAGCAAAAAAGCNNGCTTTTTTGCTTTCATAATGCTACTGATTCTTAGCAGGAAGATTGGTCTTGATTTCTAACGCTGCTTCCTCTTCCCGCAGGATATCCTGTAATTCTCCGCCAGTTATAGGATTTGTATAATTGGTCTGATACTTCGCGGCCTCTTTGTTAAACTCGGCATGAAGTATTGCACCGGTATCATTTGTTTCTGACAAAAGCTGCACCTCTCTTTTTTAACTGGGAAGCCAGTCATCACCTTCAAGGATATTCACTTCAGGCGGTTTCTGCTGGGTCTTATCTTCATCATTTTGGCTGCTAAGCAGTTCTTCTGCATATGAGGATGGATTACGAAGCTTATCGTCCATTTTATCACCCTCCTTTATTCTGTGCGAAAATAATTTCAAATAACCAAAATAGAAAAGCGAGAATTAATTGATAAAAAAACATTGACAATTACTCCCATTAGGTGTATATTTTAATTAGTAAATAATAATAAATGTTAAATAGTAAAAATAATGGTTTTAGGGGATATGTGCTATGAACATTATCACTAATCAATAGCATTAAATAGTGGAGGGGGTGGGTCCAGTGTACAAAGAAGCTGATGAGCGTGAAATCAATCAGGTTCTGGCTTGCGAGTCACGTTGTGACAGTGAAGACACCAGTTGCCCAGAACACTGTGAATTGATTGAGAAGGTTGTTCCTTGAAAATAAAATGGATGTAAAAAGCTGCCTTTGATACCAAAGGCAGCTTTTTTATATTTATTCCATAGCAGAGCTAAAAGGAAAGTAAAATAAGCAATACAGCGGGAATAGAAATGGTAATCCCAAGTGAACGACTAAGCCAATAATCCGTAGTATCTTCATAAGTGACAGTTATCGGTATATTGGCCTGTTTGAAAAAATCTTCCCAGCATGCCATTGCATTTGTAATCAGCCGGGTTTGTTTTAGTATATATGTGAATTCATCATTGATTTTAATTTTCCAGCCATCAATAGTTTCGCTAAAAGCAATTTTACTAATTTCATTAATCGGAATGCTCTGGCGAGCGATTGCAGTTTGATTCTGAGCATCGGGAGTAATGATGGTTATTCTTTTTGTTTCCAGACAGGACGCAAAAGCAACATAATCTCCGGAGAAGCGAAGCTCCTGATAAGATATGGCAGCTTTGTTAAGCTCTTTTATCACTAATTCCTGAAATGGTCCATTTTCTTCAGGCTCTATATACGTTAATAGTAAGGGCAGCAAAGCAAAGATAAGTCCCGTCCATACATAAGCGGTGCTGTTATATGTAATCTGTCTGTAATAACAAAATAAAGCAAGTCCGATTTCTCCGGCCACAAGGCACAGAAATAGCAATCTCATGCTCATCCCCCTCTATTAATTCCAACTCCAATATAGTTATGGTTAAAGAGTAACTTTTATGTGTCTTTAAGGGAGTAAAATTGCCTTGGGTAATTCTGGAGGAGTAGGCAGGGCTGCAGGCGAATATAACATAAAAAGGATATAAAACAAAGAAATGAGTTGATTAGCAATGAACAGACTGAAGTGCTTACCGATAATTGTCTTCGTATGTATCACAATGTTAGTGGTTTCCGTCTGTAGTGCAGGCAAATCTACAGCAGCGGCTAAGGACCCGAAGAAAATTGTTACTGCTGCTTTTGCTAAATTAAATGCAGTGAACAACTATCACATGATGATGGAAAATAAGTATACCCTTGTTTATCAGGGAGAAAATTTTGGCCTTAGTGTCAAAAGTGAATCTGATGCACAGGCTAAGCCATTGTTAGTCAAGAATAATATGACGTTTACGATGGATAGTAAGTGGGAGAAGAAAGAACAGAAGACAGTTCAATACATAGAAGAGGACGAGGGAAAGATTGTTGCCTACTCGCTCCTTAATGATCATTGGACCAGGCAGGTCTTGGCCGAATTCAATCCACTGGCTGCATATGATGATTATTTTAAAGCAATAAAACATGTGGCCCTGTTACAAGAAACTCCTGAGGCAAGAGACTTTGAGGTCGTAATAGAGTCCAGTTATATGTCTAAAGAGATGGCCCGCATGATGAATGCGCTGGGAATGCAAAAGGTGCAGCTGCCTGAAGGCATTTTCAAGAACATTGGAGATCTTTCCTATACGGTTACAATTGATAAGAAGACAGATGCAATTACTCAGGTGAATATGGATTTATCGGGGATATTAGTTAACCTGGGGAAAAATATTGTTGGCTCACTAAATTTGCCGGAGGAAAAGAAATCCGTTATTAACGAAATGCTTTCTACCGTGAAGGCTTCTGCTTCGATTACTTTTTCACAAATCAATCAGATAGAGAACTTGCAAATTCCACCGGAAGTAAAGCAATCAGCGATCACGTTGCCTTCGATCCCAGCACTGCCAACTTCAGACTCCGGTGAAAATGCTGATTCAATTAAAATCGGAGCTAATCTTGAATTGACAGGCAGCGCTTCTCAATACGCCAATGAAACGCTTAACGGTATGCGGTTGGCTGTTAAAGAGGCAAATGATGAGGGCGGGGTATTAGACCGCAAAATTGAACTAGTTACGTCAGATAACGGATCAGAAGTAAGCGGCGCCGCTAATGTGATGGCAGCCTTTGTTACTGAAAAAAAAGTTGCAGCAGTGCTCGGTCCGGTAACCAATGCCAATATGAGAGCGGCAGCGGCAATAGCAGAGGACTCGGGGCTGCCGATTATCAGTTCATCTGCAACGAACCCGGCAATTACTGCGGAGAATGGTCAGGTCAAAAAATATGTCTTCCGCAGCGCTTTTACCGACCCCTATCAGGGCAAAATGATGAGTAAGTTTGCTGCCGGTAAGCTGGGAGCAAGGACGGCGGCTATGCTGGTCGATAAAACCTCCGATTACTCAAAATATATTGCCGCAATTTTTAAAATGACGTTTACGGCCGATGGGGGTGTAATTGTAGCGGAAGAAGGCTATTCACATAAGGATCGGGATTTTAGTGAGCAGCTGGCACGCATTCAACAGGCTGATCCTGATGTTATATTCATTCCCGGATATGTTGATGAAGTGGGCCCGCTGATCCGTCAAGCCCGGGATATGTCAATCACGGCTCCCCTATTAGGAACAGATGCCTGGGATTCGTCCAGATTAGTTGAATATGCTGGTGTAGAGGCATTAAATAATACGTTTTTTAGTAATCACTATTCTACGCAGCTGCAATCGTCAGTAAATCAGCGCTTTGTTGCTGCCTATAAAAAAGAATATAACAGCGAACCGGATGTATTTAGTGCTTTGGGATATGAAGCAGCAACCATTCTGATCGCTGCGATCAAAAGTGCCGACAGTTCGGAAACGAACATGATCCGCTATGCTCTTGAGAGAACCAGGCTGGAAGGCGTTACTGGTCCGATTTACTTTAATCGCTATCATAATCCGATAAAGTCTATGGTAGTCATCGAAATGGTTAATGGCGAACAGGTGTTACTGGAGAGGGTAGACCCGTAAGCGCAGTTTCTTCCTAGTAAAATGATTAGGCCCTATCAACAGATAGGGCCTTTTGTATCCTATAATTAATAAACAAATGTATCTGGTGTATATATTCAGGTGTACTGATTGATAATAAAATGGCAGTATTTTTTTTATTTTAGAAGGAGTTAACACACTGCAGTGTCGAACAAGTTTATTCTGACCCAAGACCGCAAGGATTTGGTCAAGCCTACTATTAGACAGGGGACTACATGACTATTTTAGAACAAATGCTGTTAAAGAATAAATGTTTTGTTAATAGTACTGCATTAATTGATGAGCAAAGCAGTAACAATGTCGGCAAACTGCCAAAGCGGAAGCTAGCCGTATTTACCTGTATGGATACGAGATTGGTCGATTTTCTTGAGCCTGCCCTTGGTCTTAGACGCGAAGATGCTGTTGTAATAAAGAATGCCGGAAATTCGGTCACCGGTCCCTTTGAGGCAACCATTCGCAGCCTGGTTATTGCAATCTATGAACTGGGGGTACAGGAAATCATTGTGATTGGTCATGAGGATTGCGGTGTGGCCCATTCCAGCGCCGATACCGTAATCGATAAAATGCTGGCGAGGGGCATTTCTCCTGATGCAATTAAAATGATCAAAGATGAGCTGGCAGTTTGGCTGGATACGTTTCACCATCCCCATGACAATGTATGTCAGGTTGTCGCTAAGATAAGAAATAATCCTCTTATTCCAAAGGATGTGCCAATTCACGGATTAATGTTTGATCCCCACACCGGAGAGGTGTCGGTACTTGTTAGCGGCTATGGCAGCGAGACTGTGTAGCTGCTTTTTTTGTCTATTTTGCGCTGCTTTTCTTCGTCAGGAAAAACAATGGTTTTAAACACATTCTTATGATCTTGAGAAAACTCAGTGCTGCTCCAAGAAGGGCAAAAACGAGATAATAGCCGCCAGTGGTCATGTCATATTTGAACCATTCCTTCAAACCGTCAATGACGATATGATCTAGATTTAACAGTGTAAACAGGAAGGCGACAATAAGCCCGGAAATAAAACCACCAATCATGACCCGCGAGACACCGCCGATGACACCGAACAGGAAATAATACCCNNATACCCACTTTGACCAATATCCATTTTGATTAAGTCTTTTACTCCGGAGATTATGGTCTGATCAATATGAAAAAAGGTAAGAAGATAGGCAATCGCAACTCCAAGTACAAATCCTAGAACCATTCTGCATCATTCCTTTCATAACAGAGAAAATACTATTGAATACTATCTAAAGTGTACACCCAAAGGAAAAGGCACGGCAAGGAGAGATTTTATGATAGAGGTAACAGCAGCGTTAATTCGAAGGGCCGACAAAATACTGATTGCCCGTCGCCCCGGCCGTGATGAACTTGCTGGACTTTGGGAATTTCCCGGAGGGAAATTAGAAGAAGGTGAAAGCCCGGAAGAATGCCTGGCAAGAGAAATACTGGAAGAGCTGGCAATCACAATTTCCGTAGGTGAATTTTTTGCTGATTCGATTTATGAATATCCCAGTAAGGTAGTTCATTTAATGGCGTTTTGGGCTGTTTGGACTGAAGGGGAGATAAAGGCCTGCGCTCACGATGATGTAGTCTGGTCTTCGGCTGCAGAGTTGCGTGAATATACCTTTGCTCCGGCCGATCGACCGATTGTTACAAAATTGATTGAAAGTGTGGTAAAGTGAGTAGGGGCGATACATGTAAAGCCGATGTGAACGGAACGTGTTCACGTCGGCTTTGCTTATGCATGTTTTTGCAACTGTTCCTCTAAGTAAATACTGCCGGGCGGTGCGCCAAACAACGTTTCGATCAGGTGTCCGGCAATTTGAAGCTTGTTTTTCACCATCTCGGGGTTTGATTCATGACCGAATTCGTTGGGAGAACTGGCTTCCAGCAGAGAGGCCATAATGCCGGCAAAAAAAGAGAGCGTTTCCTCCATATGGGCCACCTTTGTTGTGCCTTCCCGGTTACCCTGCTCAAGCAGGCTTCTGAACACCGGGGCGGTAACAAGATGCATTTGCCGCCAGACTTTATTGATGAGTTCGCCTTGCTTCTCTTTATACAAGACTTTGGCAATCAGACTGGGCTCATCATGATAGCAGAATCTATAGAAATGCTCAATTAAAAGCTGCAGCTTTTCTAAAACAGTACTACTCTGTTGATGAGAGACCTGTACTTCATGCAGCATATTTTTAACATGACGGGCAAATATGGATTCAAGGATCGCTTCTTTTGAGGGGAAATAGTAGTAAAAAGTGCCTTGGGCAACATTTACTTTTTTTACAATATCCTGCACAGTAGTTTTCTCATAGCCTGCTGACAGGAATAATTCCAATGCGGTATCCATTAGTTCAGCCTGACGTACCTGTGGGTCCTTCGAGATTCTTGGAATAGGAAACACCTCTCTCGTTTTCTGACTGACGTCAGTTTAAATTGTAAAATAAAACAATTCTGTTGTCAACGGATTGGTCTTGCCGGCACCTGCATGTGCTCAGGATATAGCTGGCGAGCAATTTTTTCTATGGCATCAACGGTACGAATCCCACCGTTATTGACGGTGAAAAAGGGCATATTAATGATATGATTTTCCCGGATAGCCCGCATACTGGACAGTTCATCGAGCTGCTTTAGCTGGTCTGTTGCATCTTCATCACTCAGGTCTTCGGCACCGTTCTTACTGAACGATACATATAAAATGTAGTCGGGATCATAGGTCAGTACTTTTTCGGCACCGACGATGAAAGCAATATCGTCAGCCACAGGGATACCGCCAGCGGTTTTTATCATCAAGTTAATTACATAACTGCTGTCATAAAGCGAGAATTGGCCGTTTGACTGGGTTTGCAAAACCATAACGGTCTTTTTGTGTTGAATAGGGGAGGTACGCTGTTCAATATAAGCAACCCGGTCCTGGTAATTCTTAATCAGGCCGGCTGCTTTATCACGGACACCGAAGATTTTACCCATATCATTCACAAGAGAATATACGGAGTCTTCAAGTGTGGGCTTCGTCTTGCTTAGGGAGCTAGGCATAATATAGGTGGCCATGTTTCGCTCCTGCCAGAACTGTACATTACTCAAAGCGCTTTCACTAAAATTGTGGGACCAGCCAATAATCATATCAGGGTCCATTTCCAGCATTTCTTCCTGAGCGGGAACAAATTGGGCAGCCATAATGGTCAGCTTCGAATATCGTTCGGCTACTCTTTTGAGTGGAGGCCCATAAGGAGCCAGCGTTGCCAGAATGCGGTCTTCAAGACCTAATTCTAACAGAAGCTCAGTCGCGCCGGGATGTGTGATTGCCACACGAGTGGGAGAATGCCGGTACGTATAGTCCAGATGGTTTTCGGCAGCATCAAAATTGTGAATGGTGACCGGCGTATAGGCTGTGTTTGCAAGATCGGCGGGAGGTACAGCAGGAGACAGCGCTGCTGACGGGGCACAGCCTGCTGCAAGCAGGACAAATAGTAAAGTCAGACAGCTCAGGATTAGTTTTTTTGTACATGCAGGCATATATAGCTCCTTTGGGTTATGCATACCGGGTAGCAGGATAATAGACAATGGACAAGTAGCCGGTATTGGCATTTTCCTGAATGGTACAGTCAATCTCATAAACATCACGGATTAGCTCTGGTGTGAGGATTTGCTTCGGCTCACCGCAGGCAATCACTTTGCCCTCTTTCATGACATATAATTTGTCGCAGAACATCGCCGACAGACTGAGATCATGCAAGGCTGCCAGCACGCCGATGCCCAGCGATTTCACCAGTGATAGCAGTTCTAGCTGGTACTTAATATCCAGGTGATTTGTCGGTTCGTCGAGCACTAGGATTTTAGGTTGCTGTGTCAATGCTCTGGCCAGAATAACGCGCTGCTTTTCACCGCCCGAGAGGGTTAGAAAGTTGTGTTCGCTATATTTTTCCATACCAACTTTGCGCAGTGCTTCCAGAGCAATCTGATAGTCCTCTTCAGTATCACCGCCCAGCGAGCGTTTGTGCGGAGACCGGCCCATCATGACCATCTCAAAAACGGTGAGATCAAAATTCAAATGGTTAAACTGCCCCACCACTCCCATCTGCTTGGCAGAATCGGCTAGTTTTATATTGCTAAGATCCTTACCACCTAAGAAAATAGCACCATGATCCGGTTTGATGACCCGGTAAACAGTGCGGAGCAGCGTTGACTTGCCGCTGCCGTTAGGGCCAATAATGCCTACGAATTCACCGTTTTTGGCATCAAGGGAAACGTTACTGATAATTTGCTTTTTGCATAAGGTTACGCTGATATCCCGTAAGGATAAGTCCATGCTGATCCCTCCTATTTACCGGCAAAGCCGAGTGAATTTTTATATAGGATGTATAGAAAAAATGGAGCGCCAATCATAGCGGTAATGATACCGATGGGAAGTTCTCCGCTTGGCAGGATAGAGCGGGCCAGCACATCCGCCCAAATCAGGAAGAGTATCCCGGTGAGTATTACCGAGGGGAGCAGACGCCGGTGGTCAGAACCGACAAAGCCCCGCACAATGTGGGGAATGATTAAGCCTACAAAGGCGATGACTCCGCAATTGGCAACAATCAGCCCTGTTACGAGAGCGGTCATGATGAGATTATTGCGGCGCACCTTTGCCAAGTCAATACCGAGCGTAATCGCCGCCTCTTCTCCCAGCAGCATGGTGTTCAGGTTGCGGGACTGAGCGAGAAAGAACAGGCAGCCTGCCAGTACACCTGCAGCGGGCAGGGCCAGATTATGCCACTTGGCTGCAGCAAGCGAGCCCATAGTCCAAAAGGTTACCGTACGGATGCCTTCAGCATTGCCGGCAAGGTAGATGATACAATTGGAAAGAGCAATAAACAGGGAATTGGCAATTGTACCGGCTAAAATCATTTTAATAGTAGACATCTGACCGCCGATGGTGGAGAGCGCCATAACCAATACACAGGCGGTCAGAGCACCGGCAAATGCCCAAAAGGCCACTCCCATTCCTCCGGCAGCTGCATGGATTAGAATGGCAAAAGTAGCGCCAAGGGAGGCACCCGCGGAAATGCCGAGGATATATGGGTCTGCCAGAGGGTTCTGTACAGAGGATTGCATCGCCGTACCGCATACTGCCAGGCCTGCACCAACGATTGCTGCCATTAGTATCCGGGGAAAGCGAATCTTCCAAATAATATCCATATGGGCAGCAGAAATTTGGGAAATAGTTTCGCCCAAGTTTAGCTGGAATATTTTATATAGGAGAATTTGCAGGGCTTCCAATGGGGCGATTTTCACAGTTCCCAGACAAGCCGCCAGTACGATAGAAAGGAGCGCTGCTGTTCCCAGTGCTGCCAGAGAGAGGAGGAAGTTCCGTTTTTTCTGGATAACAGCGTCAGCAGTTCCCTTGGTTGCATTACGTAATTGCATCATGATCTGTAAAATCTCCCATTTAGTTTATCTGTGTGGCACATAGGCGTGCATAGAGTCCGCCCTTGGCTAGTAAGTCTTCGTGACGACCCTGTTCTGCCACTCCTGCGTTATCTAAGACGACAATCTTATCAGCCCGGCGCACGGTAGAAAGGCGGTGAGCAATGACTACCAGTGTACGGTTACCGGCGAGCTCCTGTATCGCCTGCTGGATTTTTGTTTCTGCTTCCATATCGACGGAGGCGGTGGCCTCGTCAAAGATGAGAATAGGGGTATTTCTCAGCAAGGCCCGGGCAATTGCCAGACGCTGTTTTTGCCCTCCCGACAGTAGTACGCCTCTTTCACCAACCAGCGCATCGTAGCCTTGCGGAAGAGTGGTAATGAAATCATGAATATAGGCTTGTTTGGCGGCCTGGATAATTTCGTCTCGTTTGGCTGTTGGCTTGCCGTAGGCAATGTTATCGGCAATGGAGCCGTTGAACAAAAAAACATCCTGGGGAACAACGCTGATCTGGTTGCGCAGTGAGGTAAGTGAGATATCCCTTAGGTTAATTCCGTCTAGCGTAACATGGCCGGACAGCGGATCATAAAAGCGGGTAAGCAGTGCCGCCGTCGTCGTCTTGCCTACACCGGTGGGACCGACGATGGCTACCATGCTGCCGGCGGGAATATCAAACGAGATATCCTCCAATACCGGTGTTTGCTGATCATAGTGAAAGGTGACGTTTTGAAAAACGAGGTGTCCTTGGGCAGAGTCGAGGGCAACGGCATCTGGTTTATCTTGAATATCCGGCTGGGCATCGAGCAGGGAAAATACCCGCTCCGCTCCGGCCACGGACTGGAGCAGGCTGTCAACAGAAGCCACCAGGGTAGTCAGTGGAGCGTAAAAGAGGCTGAGATACAGTAAGAAACGGACGATGTCACCGAGGCTGAGCAGTCCGTCAAGTGCCATTATGCCGCCAAAGCCGACAACAATGACGGTTCCCATGGCCAAAATACTTTCTACGGCGGGATGGTAAACGCCACCAAGCCAGACAACCTTCATGACAGCATCACGCCACTGATAGGTCTGAGTGCTGAATAGCTGGGACGCACAGTCTTGTCGTCCGAAAAGCTGAATTTCTTTTAAGCCTGACAGATTATCCTGCAGCACCGCATTCATATCACCTAAACGGGCTTGATGAATACCGTAGGCAGGATAAATTCGCCTGGCATAGTAGAGACTGAAAACCAGAACAAACGGTACCGGGATAAAGGTAAGCAGCGCCAGCCAGGGATTGATGAACAAAAGCAGCACTGCAACGCCGATGACAATAAATAAGCTGCTTAACATATTAGGAATTGCATGAGCAATCAGCAATTCAAACTGAGCGGTGTCATTGACGACCTGGCTCATGAGCTGGCCTGTTTGTTTATCACTGTAAAAGCGCAGCGATAGGTTTTGCAGGTGATTATATAATTTGACCCGCATTTCGGCGACTATATTCCAGGCTGCATAATGAGCCCAGTAGTCGCTGGCCAGGCGAAAAATAGCCCGGATCATGTATGTACCCAGCAGCAGCAAGGCAAGGTGCTGCACTTTGGGGATATCGGCTTTACTAAAGTTGCTTGTCAGTAGATCAATCAACTGGCTGATTAAGGCGGGACCAAGCAGGTTAATTGCTGTATAAGCGACAATACCGGCGACAGCGCCGGCTAACTGCCAGTAGTATTTCTTAGCTTCATATAGTAAACGAAGGATACATCTCATAGTAGGGGTGTTCTCCTCTGAAGTTTTGCGAGTAATATATGATAATGAAACTCATTTTCATATATTACTATAACATAAGTAGCGATTTAGGTAAAAGCAGGGGAAAAGGAGATTGTCTTTTCGGCAATCTCCTTTGCTAACATGTATTACATTTTGTGTTCTACGCCCACATAGAAGCTGCGGGATGGCATCGGGTATTCACCGGGAGCACTTTGCCAGTAACCGCCAATTGTTTCATAGGCTTCATTAGTCAGGTTATTACCCTTGAGATAAATACGTGTATCAGCATTGATCTTGTAATTAACCATCATATCCAAAGTGGTGTAGGATTTGCTGGTGAAGCGGGCAAGATCCCGTCCAGTAACTCGCCGTACGGTAAGATTGGAATTCCATTTATCCTGGTCGTACTCTACATTAAGGCGATAGCCGTTTGGCTGGCTGTTACGATTAGCTACTGTTGCCTCTCTATTATTTTTATTTGTAGATTCAATTTTTACATATGAGTAACCGCCCGATATATTCCATTGAGGCGATAATTGTTTTGATAGGTTAATATCCAAGCCATTACGTTCTTCGTTATCGATATTAATATATTTTGTATACTCAGTGCCGATCCCGGTTCCATTCCAGTCTTTCCAATCCCAGTCAAGAGCATCTTTTATTTTGCTGTGGTAAGCACTGGCCTGCAGTTTGACTCCACTTCCTAACTCTGAGTTTATACCGACCATTGTCGTTTCTCCACTTTCGGGCTGCAGGTCAGGATTGCCTTTCATATATTCGGTATTGGTGTACATTTGAAAGATTGTTGGGTTTTTAACGTATTGACCCCAGGAGGCGTAAACATTGGTAGCAGAGTTAATCTCCCGATTGGCAGTTACCCGTGAAGTGAACTTACCGCCGAAGTGGCTGTGGTTGTCGTACCGCGTGCCTACCGAGAGGGTCCAAGAGTGCGGTAATGTCCAGCGGTCTTCAAGAAAGACTGCACTGGTTGTAACAGCTTTATTAATCGTTTGGTGGTCTTCTAACTTTTCCTGACGCCAGTCAACACCACTAACTAAGCTGTTATTCTCATTTACATTCCAGCTTTGCTGCCAATTTACGCCATTTGCAGTGAGATCGGAATTATCAACAAGTGAGCTATACGAGTCGGATTGGTATTCATTATGATAAAATCGGAATAAATCATTGGCACCACGATCTTTTCCCCATTGATAGGTAAGGGCAATATTGTTGCTTTTGGAGGTTGTATAGCCGTCTGGATGTTGAATTTGACCAGAGCTTTGTAGAATGCCACCAAATCCATATTCACCATTTGTGTGTTCAAACTGCATGGAGAGTGAGCGGTCGCTTGATAAGTCCTTGTCCAAGCGCATGGTTACTAATTCTTGATCAAAGTAGGTTTGATCAAGAGTTTTCACTTGACCTGTTTTTGGATCTTTATACTCGAGGTCGTCCTGTTTTTTCTTTTCAGCGGTAACCATATAGCTAATATCATCATTTTTCCCTTGTGTAGTAAAGCTGTAGCGGCGTGATCCCCAGCTGCCAAATTCGGTAGAAGCGGTAGTTTGTGTTGAAGTTGCTTTGCGGGTAATAATATTAATTACGCCGCCGACAGCTTCGCTGCCATATAAGGAGGAAGCAGGACCGCGGACAATTTCAATGCGTTCAATAGTGTCTACGCCTACCAAATTAGGGTTAAAGCCGGCATGGTCATTCCCAGAGATGACCAGATGGCTCCAGCCCATTTTTCGTCCATCGACTAAGATAAGAACCCGGTCGTCCCCATTGAGGACAGGGACGGCAGCACTCCGGCTTTGCTCTAAGTGGATGTTGTTTTTCTTTAATATATCAGGGACGCTGGTATAGCCACCTTTTTCTATCTCGTCACGTGTAATAACGGTGACATTAGCAGCTATTTCACTTTTCTTTACCGGCACCCGGCTGGCGGTAACCACATATTCATCTAACGCGAACTCCTGGCTGCTGGTTTCCTCAGCAGATGAGACTGACGGGAGACCAAATAAGATTGCGCTGCCTACTAGAGAGCATAAGACCTGTTTTTGAAGCTTATTCATGAGACATCTCCTTATAATTTTTTGTAGCAACAAGGCTACTAAATAAATAATTGACTGACGACAGTCAGTGGATGATAATAAAAGTCCGATATGTATTCAGCATAAACTCTCCCATGCAGGATCATTGGAATGTAAAACGCTTATTGACTGACAACAGTCAATAAATAAAAAATATGTACAGGAGTGAAAATCATTATCAATAAGAATTATAACTGCACTTTTTCGTTAGGTCAATATGGTAAGTAATAAAAAGAGAAAAATTTTAATTAAAAATAAGAGAAGCCCCAAAACGGTAAAAATCTGTTTTGGGGCTTCCTCTATTTTTACATATGCTGATCTGCCATAGATTGTGCCGGAGCGTTAACTTCTTCGAACTGGACGGTGTCCTCATAAGTGAGTGCCATAGAACTGGCAATCTCAAAGTAAGCGTCTTCCCGTGTTGCACTTATTACATAATCGCCGGTAGCCTTTTGGTTGATTAGTACTCGGTAGGTCGGCATGGAAAAAACCTCCTAGAAATGACGTTAAAAAAATAACTGGCTGTTAAGCCAGTTTAGGAGAGGAGAAAAGTACGTACAATATCATTATTCCCGTCTTTTCCATATTTTATAACGTTATAAGTAAAAGTTTCTGCCCGTCTTGGAGACAGTAATTGCTAAAGTTGACTAGAGTTTAAGGAAGTCTGATAATTTTCAAGAAACGTTTGGAGATCTTCAGCAGGAATCGGACGGCTGAATAAATAGCCCTGCATAATCGGACAGGAGAGGGCCTTGAGGCGATGGTATTGTTCTTTCGTCTCGACTCCTTCAGCTACAGTTTCAATCTTAAAGATTTCCGCTAAGGCAAGGATTGTCTGGATAATCGCTTCGTTATCGCGGTTGGTGGTTATGTCCTGAATAAATGATTTATCAATTTTTAATATGTCGATAGGAAATTTCTTTAAATACATGAGCGATGAGTAACCTGTTCCGAAGTCATCCAATGCAAGTCTGACGCCCAGGACCCGCAAGGAATCCATAAGCGGGACAACGAGATCGGCGTGCGTTACGGCTACTGTTTCGGTTATTTCCAGTTCAAGCAAGTGCGGCGGCAGTTGTGTTTCTATCAGTACATGTCGAATTTTTTCCAGGAGATCTGCATGCTGCAACTGCCGGACTGACAGGTTTACCGATACGCGAAGAGGTGGCTGACCATCGTGCTGCCACTCCATGCACTGCTGGCAGGCCGTGCGTATGGCCCAATCACCAATTGGTACAATAAGGCCTGTTTCTTCGGCAATAGGGATAAAAACACCTGGTGGTAGTAAGCCTTTTGTGGGATGGCGCCAGCGAATTAGAGCTTCAACACCTATTACATTGGTATCGCTATCTACTTGTGGCTGATAGTGCAAAACTAGCTCTGAATTGGCAAGTGCCTGATGAAGTTCTGATTCTAATGTAAGCTTTTCAATAGACTGGGAATGCATGGCTTCACTGAAAAACTGATACCGGTTTTTACCCTGCCGTTTAGCTTCATACATTGCCATATCAGCGGCTTTTATGAGAAACTCCGGATCTTGCCCGTTTTTCGGGTACATGGCAATACCGATGCTGGCAGATAGATAAAAGTCGCTCCCTTGAAAGTTCCAGGGCAGTCTGATTGCCGCAATCACTAGTTCAACGATTTCAACCGTATGTGCATAGTCGCTGGTGTCGGAGAAAAGCAAAATGAATTCATCACCGCCAATGCGGTAGACCGTTCCCCGTTCTTGGAGACAATGCTGCAAGCGGTATGCAACTATGCGCAGAAACTCATCTCCTGCTGCATGTCCCATGGCATCGTTTATTCTTTTGAAGTCATCGAGGTCAAGAAATACGACAGCAAAATGGTTATCGTTAGAGCGGCCTGCTTTTGTGTTCTTGCTAAGCTGCTCAATGAACATTAAACGATTGGGGAGATTGGTTAAACCGTCGTGATAGGCAATAAGGCGGATTGTCTCTTCTTTTTCGCGCAATTGAATGAGATTTTCTTCTAAGGTAGCGGTTCGCTCCTTAACAATATGCTTTAAACGGACATTGAAAGACACGAAGGCTACTAATCCTATTAGTAAAAGGCCGATAATAGTGACCAAAGGCACAAGCAATTTCTGATAAATTGTATTGCTGGAATAGTTGGGTTTATAAATAAATTTGTCGAGCGAAAAAGTGGGACTAATTAGACCGAACTTTTGATGGGTTTCCGCTATTTTAGCCCACCGTCCGGTATTCATATGGCCGATTTCGACATAATCGGGAAGAATGACTTTTTGCATTTCAGCGGCTTCAAAGCGTAATTTTTCCCGGGAAAGAGATGGCTTGTAGCTGGTGAGGATCAAATCAATGATTTCTTCCTGATGGCTCATTGCATATTCCCAACCCTTTAGGCTTGCCCGGACAAAGCGGGCGACAAGCTCAGGGTTAGCAGCGAGCTGCTGTTCAGAAGTGAAAAGGCAATCGCCATAATAGTCAATTCCATAGCTGATGGGATGTATTATCGTAAAAGGAATGTCTTTAGTATGCAGCAGGAATGGCTCTGCAGTTGTGTATCCTGTCATTGCATCCACTTTGCCGTCAATTAAATCTTGAACATTCCAGGTATGGGGGACAATATTGGCGTCCTCAACAAAGATGCCCTCATTGTTTAACATTGCCAGGATATCAGTGCTTTGTGCTTTTACCATCATTATTTTTCGAGAATTTAGCTCATGGGGAGAGAAAATTCCCGTGACTTTCCGGGCAATAAGTGCTTGGGGAGAATGTTGAAAAATAGCAGCAAGGACTACTACGCTTTTGCCACGATCCCGCTCTATTAATAACGAGGTATTATCGATACCAAAATCGGCATTACCGCTGATAACCTCATCAACCATTTTTGTTGCTGGAAGGCCTTCCCGTAAAATAACATCTAATCCCTCATCACGGTAAAACCCTTTTTCAATGGCAGCGTAATAACCGGCAAATTGGAATTGATGACTCCATTTTAATTGCAGTGAGACTGTTTCAGCAGATGCACTGAGAGGGCTACTAAAAAAAGCGGCTATAGCTGCTAGCGCAATAATTTTCTGTAACTGAGTAAAGCGTAGGCTCACCAAGGTTCCTCCTTAATGCCGGTAAATAAGGGGTAAATGAAGAAATATGTAGATTTATGTCGTTATAAGTTCGCCATATTTAGTTTTGTTCCTTCCCGGAAAAAGTGATTGCATAAATAGGTGGATAAAAGTAAAAAAAGCGGCAAATGCCGCAAAAAAAATAACTGGCCCGAAAGCCAGTTGATGGGAGAGGAGATATGAACTATATTGCTAGCTTTCCCAAATTCTTTGTTTTTAAACACAAATACTTACGGAAATATGTTATTTTGTTTCATTCGTAATTTCCGGTGAACTAGGTTCTTCGCGCCCAGAGTATTCTCGTTTCAAAAGATCAATGATTTGTTGTGTTTGGGCAATAAGAAGTTCCTGGTTATGCGTTATCTGACTAAGTTCACTGAGAGGTGACAGTGCATTTTGAAATTTTTCAATAATGGTTTTAATTATTTTTTCATAGGAAGCCATATAGCAAAACCTCCTTTTTGATTTCTTTTACATAATATGTAACAAAAAGATAAAAGGTGATTTGATAATAAAAAGCCAGAGCTCCGTTTTATGCGGTCGCTCTGGCTTGCTTGGTGCTAACTAAAACAACTATTCGTGAGGTTCATCTTCTTTTGGAATTGGTTTGGCTGCCGCTGGCCGCAAGTCAGATGCAGAACTGGTGCTAGGTGAATAGACAAATATGGTTTCCTGCCACATCTGATATCCATAGAGCAGCCAAGCCTGCAATGTTGTAATAAAAAAGTCCAAGATACTTACATTGTAATCGAGAATACCGCTGCTTGCTAACCAGGGTATAATTAAGTAATCAAAGAAAAGATCCATAATTGCATTAGTTGCAACAAACAGCCAGAACCGGCCGTATGTAAGCTTAAAAACCCACATAGTGAATATTGGTAATCCGTAAACTAAGGGAGGAAGTAGTGCGAAAGGGAAAACTGTTTCCTTTATATTCCACATACCGAATGAAATACCTATTTCCAAAATCAGCACACTAAGTACCACTGTAAACAGGCCAACGGGCATGTAACGTTTGATATCTTCTTTTGGCATAAAGAGAATAGTTGACCAGGGAAGAATGAGTGAACCCCATAATATTACTTCATTACTCATGGTAAGGTCCTCCATACATTTGGATATTGCCAATAGTATTCTCCTGCTGATTATATTCATACGGATATGAAAAAGGCCCTGGAATAAACCAGGGCCTTTTTACGGAGGCTAATCCATCATTTCTTCCATCAACATTTTAGCACCGAAGTAAACCATGGCACCCGCCACTAAAACCTTTGTGGTCGTAGACATGTCCGGCATGTTGACATCCGGCATTTCCATATTCATCAGTTTGCGTTTGCGATGCATATGAAACATATGATCACCTCCTTGCTTAGTTTAAACCGAATCGCACTATAATGATGCAAAGTAAATTAAGCCAAATTATTTAAAGATAACTGGTGCACACGAATTTGGGTAACACCAAGAGGGGCTGCATAAGCGTGGTACACAAAAATAGGTTGGATAACAGGATTGCTTTGCTTCTAGCGTGACTTCTTCCCAATCAATTAACTCTGGAAACTGCCAATTAGACATAAAGGAACCTCCTATGTGTATTTATTACATAATATGCAGACTAGTGGATGAAGTTCTTTCTTCCTATTTTGGGCAGGTGTTAAAAAGTTTCATAGGGAATTGAATGAGGAGAAATACTAGTTGATCAAGAATAGATGGACAACCATGTATGGATAAGGAGAAAAGAACTTCAATGAATACTGTATTTGAGCAATTTGAAACTTCATCAATGCTGCTTCGTAAGATAGAGCTTGCAGATGCCCCTGTTTTATTTGCCTATTGGTCCGATCAAGAGGTGGTAAGACACATGAATATTAAGCCTTTTACTAATTTAGAGCAGGTAGAGGAAATGATTAGTCTGCTAAATAATCTTGCTCAGCAGGAACAAGCATTTCGCTGGGCGATAGTGCGAAAAAGAGATAACTTGGTTCTGGGTACTTGCGGGTTCAATAATTGGGATAAGGAAAATTGTCGTGCAGAGATAGGTTATGAATTGGGTCAGCAGTTCTGGAGGCAGGGAATTATGGCTGAAACCTTGACAGCATTACTTGATTTTGGCTTTTGCAAGATGGAATTAAATCGGATACAAGCCCTGGTCGAGCCTGCCAATCGCTCCTCACTTGGTTTGTTGGAAAAACTAGGATTCAAAGAAGAAGGGGTACTCAGAAAGTATGAACGGGTAAAGGATGAATTTGTCGATTTAACGATGGTTGCATTGCTCAAAAGTGAGAGCATTGCGTATAAATATTGATACAGTGGTTCAGCTGCTTTTGTACAAGTTCAACAGGGAATTTTTACAATTATGTCGAAAATAAACAAAACTTATATAAAGAGGATCATGTAACATTCATTATAAACTAGTCTATTGCAATAAATGATTCGGCAAAGAGATGAGCAGACTAGGAAGGTGTGTTAGCCGAAATGGGCTTTAATTTCTATGATTTGATTGGCAATGAATTAGAATTCTCTTTGGAGCATCGGCTTTTAAATATAATCCTGATTTTCGGTTTTTGCTTAGCAATATGGAGCGCCGTCACAAATTATATTTTAGATTTAGATTCATTGCTGGTACTGTCATGCATTATTTATGCAGTTGTATTAGCGGCCCTTTATTATACATCAGTGGTAAAGCACCGCTATCAGACCGTTGTTTGGATCTTAGTAATAGTAGTTTTCATTATTATTCCTGCTTCATGGATATTGAACGGTGGTATTTCCGGAAGTATCCCTTTTTATGTAATTCTATTTTCCTCAATGGGCGCTACAATGCTGTTTGGCATTCGTAGAATTGCTGTGATAGCAGGTTTTTTGGTAGCCGTAAATGCCCTTTTGTTCTTAGAGTACTATTATCCGTCAATCATTGTAGCTTATGCCGGCAGGTTTGATCGATTTATTGATATTTCAATTGGCTTGATGACGACAATTATATTTAATGTATGGGTTTTCATGGTTATTCTCAAGCATTACAAAGCAGAACAGGACAAGGCACAGCGATACCTGGCTCAGAGTGAACAGGCGCAGGAGCATTTGCTGTATTTGATTTATCATGATTCGTTGACCGGCCTTTATAACCGCACTTATTTTGAAAAGGAAATTACGGAGTTTTCCGGCAGCACTGCAGAGGGTGTTGGCGTGTTTATGATTGATATAGACGGCTTGAAATTTGTTAATGATACATTTGGTCATGCCCAGGGCGATGTCTTGCTGACCCAGGCTGCAACAATTTTTCAGCTTTCCTTTCGTCCTCAGGATGTGATTGCCAGAACGGGCGGCGACGAGTTCTCTATTTTGGTCCGTGGCAGTTCTTTAGAAGATATGGAGACGTTATATAAACGGATTCGCGATAATAACCGGCTTGAAAACGAAAAACTATCTGAAAGTGCTATTTCAGTGCAGATGTCAATCGGCTTTGCCTATTCGACAGAGCGTGATCTCATCATATCCGACTTACTGCGGGAAGCGGATAATAAAATGTACCGGGAAAAATTATACCGCAAAGCGGGAATTCAGGGTTCCATCATACAAACGCTTAAACAAATGCTGGTAGCCCGTGATTATAATAACGAAGCTCATAGTGATCGTATGCAGACACTGATTGCTGATTTTGCGCTGGCAGCCGGCATTCCTGAATCGGAAATAACAGGCATTCAATTGTTCGCAGAATTTCATGATGTTGGTAAAATCGGTATTCCTGACCATATTTTAAATAAACAGGGAACGCTAAATGATGAGGAGCGTCTAGAGATTCAGCGTCACTGTGAAATCGGTTATCGTATTGCCCAGGCCTCAACGGATTTGCTGCCCATTTCTGATTGGATATTAAAGCATCATGAGTGGTGGAATGGAGCAGGCTATCCATTAGGGTTAGTTGGCGAACAAATACCCTTTGAATGCCGTGTAATGGCTGTTGTAGATGCCTATGATGCAATGACAAGCCCCCGGCCTTACCGCGAGGCCATGAGTCATCAAGCTGCAATTACTGAATTAAAGCGCGGTGCGGGCTCGCAATTTGATCCTCAGTTGGTGAAGATTTTTTGCAGTCAGTTTCCCGGCAAATCATCAGGTGAAGTGAGGAAATTAGATGAAGCAGGTGGAGTTTAGCAAGGAAATCCGGCAAGATTTAATCAGAAATATTCAAGAGTTCTTCCTGCAGGAAAGAGAGGAAGAACTCAGCGAGTTTCAGGCGGCAAAAGTGCTTGAGTTTATTGCTGCAGATATTGGGCCCCATATATATAATCAGGCCATAAGGGATGCACATGCGTTGCTTAGCAATAGCATAGAAGATTTGTACGGGCTGGAAAAAAGAGCCCGATAACGAAAAAACCACTGATACCAATATGGCGATCAGTGGTTTCTTCGTTATCGGCCTTCATTCCGTACAGCACTGTTTAACAGTTCGCAAAGAATCGTAAGGCTGACTGGCAGGTCCTTATCGGATAGATTAGTCCAGCAGATTCTGAGGTGATTGGAAGCCGGTTCGCCTGGGTAGAAGATAGAACTGGGCAGGAAATGAATGCCTCGGTGATGCGCTTCAGGAATAAGATTGTCGGCGTTGACTGATGGAGGCAGCGTAAGCCATAGATACAATCCCCTTGCCGGCTTTTGCCACTTAATCGCAGGAGACAGAGAGGAAATGAGCGTTTCGGTAACCAATTGACTGCGTTTGCGTAAAATCTGATTAAGGCGGGTTAGATATTTTTCTGCCTGAGAACTGCGGAAAAAAGGGATGAGTGACTTTTGCAGCCAAAGTGGTGAACCGAGATCGACAATAGATTTAGCTGCAAGCAGGCGCTTATAAATAGTACCGTCAGCAGCAAGCAGCCCCAGGCGTATACCGGGAAATAAGAACTTGCTGAACCCTTTTAAGTAGATGACTCTGCCACTGGCATCGAGCATTTTTAGAGGGGGCGGCAGTTTTTTTACATTATCGCTAAAGCCGAGCTCCCGGTGAGGCTCATCCTCTAAAATGAGAATATTATGGGCAACCGCAAAATCAAGCAGCTCGCGGCGACGGCTTAGGGGCATAACTGTTCCGGTTGGATTGTGGTAAGTGGGGACGGTGTAAATCGCTTTAATGGTAGTCTTTTCAACTAATTCCTCCAGTACATCCAGACGAATGCCCTGACCGTCTACCGGTATAGGCTGGATGGTAGCCTGACTTAAGCGAAACGCATCAATTGCACCGGAAAAACAAGGCGTTTCTACGGCTATTGTGTCGCCAGGGCCTAAAAAAGTGCGGCAAAACAAATCGATGCCTTGCTGGGTACCGTTTGTAATCAGCATTTGATGAGGTTCAAGTGCAACATGGTAGGTACGAAGATAATCGGCAATGACCGCAATGAATTCAGGATCACCACTAAACGGCGATAATTTACCGACCGCATCGGAGTAAAGCGTCAATGCTTTTTGAATAGAGTCAGTAATCAAATTGCTTGGCAATAAGCTGCTGTGAATAGAGGCAGTCGCCATATCAAGAATAGTTGGAGGCAATCGGATGGCACTTTGACTCCACATACTTGCCCGCGGCAAGTAATTCTTAAGAGATAGCTGCCAGTCCCACGGGTTGGCTTCAGCTACTCCAGACTGTGGCGGAGGATCAAATAATCCCCGGCTTTGCTCAGAGACGAAGGTGCCGCTTCCGTGTACTGTCCGGACAAGACCGGCTTGCTCCAGCAGACGGTAGGCAGCGACAACTGTCAAGGGACTGACGGCAAGCTGAAGGGCGAATTGCCTCACCGAAGGGAGCTGCTGACCGGGCTTGAAAAGCTCTGTACGGATACGCTGGGCAATTGCTAAATAAATTTGTTCTTTGATCGGGATAGTAGAAGGGCGTTCAATATGTATATTCACAGGGGTCCCTCCTCGACTGTTATATGTTGCTGTTGACTGTTATAGTCTAACTAGTGTTATATAAGTACATAATAGCGAGTGTTATATATAACTGCAAGAGGGGGAGAGGTTTTTGTACTTAGCGTACGGGGTTATGTGTTTGATTTTTGGAACCACCTTTTTAGCAATAAAAGTAGGCGTAGATGCCGGCATACCACCATTCTTCTTTGGTGGAACACGCTTTTTGGCAGCTGGAATAGCTGTTGGCTTATTTATGTATTGCCGGAAGAAGCCTGTCCGGCTTCCCAGGACGCAAGTGATAGATGCCTTATATGTGGGTGTAATGATGACGACAGCCCTGTTTGCGGCGTTATACTGGGGAGAACAGTATATTTCTTCCGGGTTGGCAGCTTTATTTGCTGCAGCTACACCAGCACTGATTGCACTTATTCAATGGTATAAAAAAGAAAATGAACTAGCGGCTGTGCAAAAAGCCGGGTTAGTTATTGGCTTCACCGGGGTAGCGCTAGCGATATTTCCATCAGTAGTAGTGGCAGATAATGCCTGGGCTGTCTGGGCAATCATTGCGATTCTTGCAGGTGAATTATGTGCGGCAATGGGAGCGGTACGCTCAAAACAAGCATTGCAAAAGACTTCTGATGTTTTTTTGTTTAATGCTTATCAAATGGTTTTCGGCGGAGTTGGATTGTTGCTGCTTTCCTTGATTTTTGAATCGCCTGGTGCAGTACAGATAAACGAAACGGTAATGTATGCATGGCTGCATCTTACCGTGCTGGGGTCCATGGTCGGTCATGGCATTTATTACTGGCTGGTGAAGAAGAGCGGGCCTGTATTTTCATCAACATGGACATATGTTTCACCAATTATTGCTCAGGGAGTGGGGTATTGGTGGCTTAACGAGCCGATAACGGTACTATCTGCATTAGGTCTGTTGCTCGTTTTGGCGGGTGTTCAATTGCAAAATACGCAAATTGCACACAGGCTTTCAGCCTATATCCGAAATGCAGGTGAATCTGGCAGCCGCCCATAAGGGCGGCTATTTTTTGTCCAAATAGCTTGACAAGAACAGCAAAAATTGATTATCATATAAATGAAAATGATTATCAATATCAGTATGAGGAGGGGAAGATGTATCTACTAAAAAAAGGAATCGGACTATTGATTGTTTTACTGGGGCTGATAATCGCATTGCGCGAGGTGATCAGCCTACTATATAAATGACAGCATAACTTCCAATGTGAAAACAGGAGGGTGGCTAATGTCAATTCTGGTGAAAAGTGATTTCGATCAAGTCTATATCAATATTGGTGGCGACGTATGCGCAGAGCAT
The DNA here is from genome assembly GCA_002337925.1 of Sporomusaceae bacterium UBA1887. Taxonomy (GTDB): domain Bacteria; phylum Bacillota; class Negativicutes; order Sporomusales; family DSM-15969; genus Anaerospora. Next base: position 55,209 of record DDHB01000024.1, on the reverse strand, counting down.
ATCGACTTTTTGAAAAATAAGCTGCTAGATCATTTGCATTATGGTTACCGTCGGATTGTTGTTAATCTTGATGCGGTAGGCAATTGTCATGGTCATGCATTAGCGATGCTGAGTTATGTTCAGTACCGGATGTTGACCTGCGATGGTGAATTAATCATTGAAGATCAGCAGGGAATTATGGAAGACCTGGCGCAAGTCTGATGCACAAGGCGGCGCTTGTTTGTTTTTTTTAGCGGGTTAAGCAATACACATATATAGGGGGAAGAGTGATGAGTAAAATTACGGTTATTTATTGGAGTGGCTCAGGCAATACGGAAGCAATGGCTGAGGCTGTTGTAGCAGGCGCTAAAGCCCAGGGGGCAGAAGTAAGATTGCTTCATGTTGGTGAGGCAGATAAAGATACGGTGCTGCATGCTGATGCATTGGCAATCGGCTGCCCCTCGATGGGAGCAGAAGTACTGGAAGAAGCGGAAATGGAGCCATTTATCAGCTCTATAGAATCCCTTGTTACCGGCAAGCCAATTGCTCTTTTTGGTTCCTACGGCTGGGGTAATGGTGAATGGATGCAGGACTGGGTTGCCAGAATGCAAGGCTGCGGTGCGAAGGTAATAGGCGAGGGCTTGATTATCCAAAATGCGCCTGATGAAGATGGCTTGGAAGCTTGCCGGACATTGGGTAAAGAATTAAGTAATGCATAATACAAAACGGTCTGGCATTTTAGCCAGACCGTTTTTTTGTAAAATTATTGAGAAACTTAGTTATTTTAAGCGGTGTGCAGCGTGATAAGTGGGGCCCACGTATGAGTTAAGGGGGAAGGAATGTCCGATTGCAGCAGTAATGAAGGCTTTTGCCTGTTTAACCGCTTCGCGGACAGATAAGCCTTGCGCCAGGCCGGCAGTTATTGCCGCGGCGTAGGTGCAGCCGGCACCATGAGTGTATTTAGTGTCAATTTTAGCAGATTCCAATATTTCAAATTCCTTGCCGTCGTACAGCACATCAACTGCTGTTGCCGTACCAAGCTTGGAGCCGCCCTTAATTAAAACATTTTTAGGGCCAAGGGCATAGATTTTTTCTGCTGCTGCTTTCATATCCTCAACGGAGCGAATGGGAGCAAGGCCGCTCAACTGGGCCGCTTCAAACAGGTTGGGTGTTATAATAGTTGCGCGAGGAGCAAGTTCCTGACGAATGCTGATCGCTGACTCGGGATGCAGCACCTCATCGGTGCCTTTGCAGACCATTACCGGATCGATGACAACATTTTTGACACCGTACTGGTCAATTTGTTTTGCTACTAATGAAATTACTTCGCTGGTGGCAAGCATGCCTGTCTTTAAGGCATCAACGCCAATGCCTGCCAGAACCGTTTCCAGCTGGGCTTCCAGTACTTCCAGCGGCAGGGGATAAACGTCATGAGCCCATTCATTTTTCGGATTTTGTGCCACAATGACCGTAATGGCCGTCATGCCATAGACTCCTAATTCCTGAAAGGTCTTTAAATCTGCCTGCAGGCCAGCGCCGCCGCTGGTATCGGAACCAGCTACCGTAAGAGCTTTATATACTTTCATGTTCTGTGCCTCCCATAATCGGTATCAATTAGTCGTTTCCAAAATGGTAGTTGTATTATAAAATATAAATGATGCTTTTAAAATATACAGAATCGATATTTTTAATAGGTACAGTTTTGGGAGGAGAAAGAGATGGAGTTAATTATGCTCAGCCCGGATAGTAAAGAACCTTTATATATACAGCTTTATAAACATTTTAAAGGAGAAATTGAAAACAGCAGGTTAAGCGAGGGGGATAAGCTGCCATCTATTCGCGGCTTAGCAAAAAGTCTGGCTGTTAGTAAAATTACGGTTGAAAAGGCTTATCAACAATTAATGAGCGAAGGCTATATTGAAAACTGTGACCGCTCGCGTTATCGCGTTAATAACTATGAGGGTATTGCGTTTAAAGCAGCGTGGCCGGCAGACACCCAAGCTGCCGCAAGTACAGTAGAAATAGAAGAGGGTACGGTGCTTTACGATTTTGCCAGTGGGGAAATGGACATTGATGGCTTTAATTTTTCCTTATGGAAGCGGTATGTCAGTAAGGTTTTTGCCAATAAAGAGCGGTTAGTCGGGTACGGAAATATTCAGGGCGAGGAAGAATTGCGCAGTGAGATTGCCAAGTATGTACACAACTCCCGGGGCGGGAAGGTTTCTAAAGAGCAAATTATTATCGGTCCTGGGGTACAAAGCCTGCTGAATACGCTTTGCAGTATATTGAAAGCGGATACTAGCAGTATCGCCTTTGAAGAACCGGGGTTTAAAAACGGCCGTCATATTTTTGCCGATCACGGCTTTCAGATTATCCCCATTAAAATGAAAACGGACGGTATTGATATGGAGGAGCTGGTTGCTAGTAAAACCCGTCTGGTTTATGTCAGCCCTTCGCATCAGTTCCCGACCGGTTACATTATGCCTATCGGTAAACGGAACCGGCTGCTCAGGTGGGCTGAAGAAGTTGAGGCTACGATTATTGAAGATGACTATGATAGTGAGTTCCGCTATTTCGGCCGTCCGATACCGGCTCTGAAAGGGCTGGATTACGGTGAAAATGTTGTATATTTAGGCTCGTTTTCCAAGGTTATGCCACCGTCGATGCGAATCAGCTATATGGTGCTGCCTGATCGTTTATTGCCTGTTTATCACAAGAACTCCTCTTTGTACAATCAGGCGGCATCTACGATTGAACAGCTCGCGTTAGCCAAGTTTATGGGCGATGGTCATCTTGAACGGCAAATACGGCGGCTGCGAAAATTGTACTATGAAAAAAGCCTGTTGTTTTTTGATGCGCTCAAGCGAGTCTTCGGCAGACTGGTAGAAGTAAATGAGACGGAATCAGGTCTGCATACACTGATCACCGTTCATTCTGAGCTTACGGCACAGGAGCTGGTTGACCGGGCGATGGCCAAGGGCTGCCGGGTTGCCTCGGTGCAGGATTATTATTGGGAAAACACGCCTGAAAAGCAGCCTCGGATGATCCTGTATTTTTCAAAGATACCAGCAGGTAATATGCTGCAGGCCGTTCAATTGCTAAAAGAAGCCTGGTTTCCGGCCGGTGAATTAGGAGCAGGAAACAGTGGAACAAGGATAACGTCTGCAGGCCGCAGGGAGCGAAAAAGATGAAGACAAGAACACCGTTTACGTTTGTCCATTGCGCAGATTTGCATCTGGACAGTCCTTTTGAGGGTCTGTCCGGCAAAAATGAAAGAGTAGCGAGTCTGCTCAGAGAAGCAACGTTTCAGGCTTTTGATAATGTTATTACCATTGCTATTGAAAATAATGCCGATTTTGTCCTGATTGGCGGAGATATATATGACGGTGCCGATAATAGTCTCAGAGCGCAAATCCGGTATGCCGATACGCTGGCGAGGGCAGCAAGGCACGGAATCCAATGTTTTGCTGTTCATGGCAATCACGATCCGGTAAAGGCCTGGAAGGCGAATATTGCCTTGCCTGAAGAAGTTCATGTATTTAGTGCCGACCGGGTAGAGCGCATTCCGGTAGTACGGCAGGGGCAGGTAATTGCCCATGTGTATGGAGTCAGTCATAACGATTACCGGCTTAAACAGAATCTGGCAGCAAAGTTTATCCGTCATGAAGCGGATGAATATGCAATTGGCTTACTGCATTGCAATGTAGGCGCCTGTGAGGACCATGACGATTATGCTCCCTGTACGATAGCCGATTTGCGCAATGGCAATATGGATTATTGGGCACTGGGACACATCCATAACCGGACAATCCTGTCTGACAGCTCGCCGGTTATTGTTTATCCGGGCAATACGCAAGGCCGGAGCAGCAAGGAAATCGGTGAAAAGGGCTGTTATCTTGTCCGGGTGCAGGCTGATGGCGGAACAGAAATTAATTTTCATCCTACCGATGTACTGCGGTGGTACCAGGCTGCTATCTCGATAGATAAAACAGAGACAATTGACAGCCTCAGGCAGAAGCTGTTTGCCAAGCAGCAGGAACTGCGGGCGGCAGCAGAGGAGCGCGGCAGTATCAGCCGGTTGACAATTACCGGAAGGGGAACCCTGCATGGAATGTTGCAGCAAAGGTCCATCATACGGGATCTGGCAGCTGATTTAAATGACGGTGAAGAGCAGCGCAGAGATTTTGCCTGGATTGACTCTATTGTGATTAAGACGAGACCCGAATTGGATATTGACAAGCGCAGGCAAGTACCTGATCTGGTCGGCGATTTTCTCCGCTCTGCCGATGCTCTCCGGCAGGAAGCGGCTGTTAAGTCCAACGCAGAAGTAATCCGGGATATTTTATTAAGCCGCCCGGAAAGCAATAAAATTAAGCATATCATTATGGCCTTCTCCGATCAGGACTTGAGCGATCTGCTGGAGGATGCTGAAATTATCGGACTGGATCTCTTGCTTGCAGGGGAGGAACAAGAGTGAGAATCAAGGCGATCTATATTGACAATTTTGGCATTTATCAGCAGCACAGTGTTGCTGATTTGCCAAAGGGTTTAGTTGTACTTGTGGGCGATAACGAAAGTGGTAAGACTACGTTGCTTAATTTTATGCGCTCCATTTTCTTCGGATTCCCGCGAAACAGCGAGGCCAATTGTAGTGGGAAGCTGCTTATTGAAGACCAGGACGGCCAGGAGTATCTCATTAGCCGCAGTGGTAAGACTGTGATTGTAACTGACGGCAATGGACAGAGAATGCCCTTTGACCCGGCAATGAAGTGGCTGAGCGGGCTTGATCGCAATACTTATCAGAAGATATTTGCTATCAGTCTCGAAGATTTGCAAGGTCTGAAGCTGCTTGCTGAAAACACTGTCCGGTCCCGCTTTTTTGCAGCAGGAGCGGGCGGGACAGTGCTTGTGGAGGCCATAAAAAAGGTAGATGAGCAGCGGGAAGAACTGCTGATTGCCGCCGCTCAGGGAAAAAAGCTGATTAACAGACTCCTCAAAGAACAGGATGGGCTGGCTGTTAAAAGCCGGGAGGCCAAAAAAGATGAGGCTCTTTATGCCGCTCTTGTTGCCAAGCGGACAAGTCTTGTCAGTGAAATGCAGCAGCAAGCAAGGCGACTGGAAGAGATCAATGGCCGGTTAGCTCAGCTGGCCCAGCTGGAACAAGCCTGGGAACCGTGGACCAGAATGCAGCTTGAAAAAGAAAAGGAAGAGGAGCTGCAAAATGCCCGCAATTTTCCTGCCAATGGGTTGGCAAGACTGGAACAGCTGCTGCACAAACGCCAGGATAATCGGCAAAACGTACAGCAAAAAAACGCAAGCTGCAGGGAAGCGACCGAGCAGCTTACGGCATTGCTGGTTGATGATGCTATTATTAGGGTAGAAAGTGATATTGAACGCATATACAGTGAAAAAGGCAGGCTTGCCATAGAGAGTAAGCAGCAGCCGCTGCAGCTGGCGGAACAGCAGAGTCTTAAGGAACAATATGAGCGCTCGTTAAGGGAGATCGGCCCCGAATGGCACGATAAGATGCTGGATGAAGTGGATATCTCTGTTGCTGTCCGGCAAAGGGTGCAGGATTATGCAGCCCGTTTTCTGCAGGCAGAGCAAAAAATTGGTCAAGCAAAGCTAAGTGAAAGACAGACTGTTCAGGCCCTGGAAGAGCTTAATAAGGAAGTCGCCGGTCTGCGGCAGAGGCTGGAACAAATGCCTGTGCCTGCTGTTGCCGATGAAAGGGAAATGGAGCAGCTTGAGGAAGGGCTCCGGATAACACGGAGCGAGTTAATCAAGGGGGAACAAATAAGACAAGCACGGACTGCTGCTGTTGAGGCGGCTGCAGGACTTGACAGGCAGCTGGCGCAATTGCATTACGGGCGTAATCTCCGGCACTCGCTGCTGCCGGGGTGGGCAGGACCGGTATTTGGAGCAGGTTGCCTGGCCGGAGCATGGTTTTTGTGGCAAGTATCCATGGCTGCTGCTGTTGTTACTGCTATTGGCGGGGTGTTCACAGCCTTTGTTGTTCTAAGGCAGCGGCAGCTGCAGCTAAAAGAACGAAGCGCATGGACACAGCATACAACAACAGAAGAGCAGCTGCTACAGCAGCATAAGGCCAAAACAGCCGGTGCTATTGTTGATTTAGACAGGCAGGAGCAGATATGTGAGTCGCGGCTGGACGCTGCTACGCAGGCCATGGGCCTTGGCAAACCGGACACGCTTGAGGAAGCAGATGAACTGGAGAAACAAGTGGTTACCATCCGTAAAGCGTTTGAAAATTGGCTGCTGCTGACCAAACAGCTTGAAATACTGGCTGGGAGGCAGAAATCTGCCTCTCAGCTGACAGAAGTCGCATTGATTGAGTGTCAGGAATGTTTCCGGCAAAAACAAGTGCTGGAGGAAGAGTGGCGAAGCTGGCTCTCAGAACGTCATTTTTCACAGGAGAGCAGCCCCGAAGCCTTTGAAATTGTACTGAAGGCCGTAGAAACTGCCCGCTCATTGCAGCGTCAGTATGCTCAGGCGAAAGCGCGAACGGCTGCTGCCGGTGAGTATTTGGAGAACCTCCAAGCGGATTTCCTCGATATTTTAAAAAAGGCAGGACGCCACTCCCAGCTAGCGCTTACTGTCCATAATCTGGAGACGCTGTACCAGGAGCTGGCGCAAGGGAGAGTACTTACCAAAGAGAAGGCCTATTTACAACAGACTGTAAGTAAGCTTCAAGCAAGTCTGGAGCAGAGCCGGGAGCAAGCTGCAGCTGTGGAAGCTGCATTAACAGAGCTGTTCCGGGAGGCCGGAACAGACGGTGAAGAAGAGTTTCGCGCGTTAGCGGAACGGCATAACCAATGGCGTTCTAGCCGGGATACACTTGATAAGCTGGCAGCAGCATTGCGCGTTGTTGCCGGTACGGCAGCTAAACAAGTCTATCTGGAGGAGGCCTTACAGGATACTAGTTTCGCAAAGATTACTCAGGAGAAGAATAATCTGCAAAGCGAAAAAAGCGCATTGGAAAGGGATGGTGCACAAAAGCCACAGGAAGTGGGAGCCATTGCTAACCAATTAAAGCAGCTGGGGCAGGATGATAAAATGAATTTACTTCTGGCTGAGCGTAATGCTGTGGATTATCAGCTAAGTGATGCAGGCAGACAGTGGGCAAAACTGGCTCTTACCCGCCATCTACTGGAACAGGCCCGCAATATTTATGAACAGGAACGGCAGCCCAGTGTTATTTTAGAGGCGGATAAATTTCTCCGGATTATGACAGATAACCGGTATCAGATGGTGTCTGCTATCGGTGGCAGCGACGTTCAACTGGTGGACAAAGCCCGTAACAGCAAGGGCGAGAATGCCTGGAGCAGTGGTTTGGGTGACCAGGTATACCTGGCTGTAAGGCTGGGCTTGGCTCTGGAGTTTGGCCGCCTGCTTGAACCATTGCCGCTTATTCTTGATGATGTACTCGTTCGCTTCGATGCCGCACGACAGCAGGGAACAGCCAAAGTGCTGCTGGAAGTAGCCAAAACGCAGCAAGTCTTTTTGTTCTCCTGCCATAAACATACTCGTCAGCTGATACGGAATGTGCATGCTTGTGGAGAGGACACAAGCATGCCAGTGGTTTATTATGACGTAAATAATGGCACGATTTGCCCTAGCCGCTGATTAAAAACCCCTAGACTTTCACGCAAAATTCAGTTATACTCAAATACAAAGTACTAATGTTTTCTACAAGAGGACTATAATTAAATAAAAAGCTTACACTCGTATAATCTTGGAAATAAGGTCCGAGAGTCTCTACAAGGTGACCGATAAATACCTTACTATGAGTGGAATGTACCTGACGATTCATAGGTCGTTTTATTTGCGTATGGATTAAAGGTATATACCCATTTAATGGGACACGCCAAAGGGATTAAAAGCCCGGGCGGGTGAGTTAGTGAGCAGTGTTGCAAGCTAGCCTACCTTTGCTCGGGCTTTTGTGCGCTTTTTATGGCTGCTCTGGGGTTATTCCCTGATATAGAGCGAGGCATTATTCGTAAGGAGGAGATACGGTGAAGAAACAAGGTAAACGTAAAATTGGTATCCTGCTGCTGGCGATGGTGATGATTGCGGCGTTGCTGGTAACTGGATGCGGTAAAAGTCCGGCACCGGCAGAAAAGGCACCGGCGAAAGCGGACAAAGTGAAAGTTGCGTTTGTTTATGTAGGGCCTGTTGGAGATGCGGGCTGGTCCACCGCTCATGACCAAGGCCGTAAGTATTTGGAAAAAGAAATGCCCAATGTGGAAACTACCTATGTTGAATCTGTTCCGGAAGGGGCAGATGCGGAACGGGTACTTACCGAGCTTGCCATGAAAGGCAATAAGATTATTTTTNNGATGGATTATGTACAAAAAGTGGCACAGAAGTTTCCTGACGTTACCTTCCTGCATTGCTCAGGCTTTAAAACTGCTAATAACGTAGGTACATATTTTGGAAGAATGTATCAGGCCCGTTATTTGTCCGGTATCGCTGCCGGCAAGCAGACACAGAGCAACACCATTGGGTATGTAGCTGCCTTCCCGATTCCGGAAGTCATTCGCGGTATTAATGCCTTTACTCTGGGAGCACAGTCCGTGAATCCTGATGTGAAAGTAAAAGTTGTCTGGAGCAATACCTGGTATAATCCTGCAACTGAAAAAGACGCAGCTAAGAGTCTTCTTGATGCCGGTGCCGATGTTATCGCCATGCACCAGGACACTCCTGCTCCCATGCAGGCTGCTGAGGAAAAGGGGAAATTCGCCGTTTCCTATAATTCCGATATGCGCAGCTTTGCGCCTAAAGCTGTGTTGACCGGCCCTGTTTGGAACTGGGGACCTTATTACGTAAAAACAGTTAAAGCTGTTCTGGATAAATCCTGGAAATCAGAACAATATTGGGGATCCATGGCAGAGAATATCGTCGATCTTGGACCCTATGGCCCGATGGTTGCCGAAGACACCAAAACACTGATTGCCAAGAAAAAAGATGAAATTAGTAAAGGCTCGTGGGATGTGTTTACCGGACCAATTAAAGATCAACAGGGCAGCGTAAAAGTTGAGAGTGGTCAAAAGATGTCTGATAAAGATATGCTTGAATTTAATTGGTTTGTCCAAGGGGTAGAGGGTACTATTGCTAAGTAAAGAAATTGAGGCCGTTTTGCAAGAAACGGCCTCAATTTATGAAATTTTTTTAAGGCCGTTCAGAAGGAGCCTTATCAACGGCCGTTTTCTTGATCGTTGGCAGTTTGCATTTATATAGAACGCCAAGTGTCAATTACCAAGAAACGCTAGGAGAGGGGAATAGAGAGATGAGCGCGATACCTATGGTTGAAATGGTGAAAGTAACGAAGCGTTTCCCCGGCGTAGTCGCCAATGATCATGTGAGTTTGACAATTGAAGCCGGCCAGATTCATGGTTTGCTTGGTGAGAATGGGGCAGGGAAAAGTACGCTCATGAGCATTCTTACGGGCCTGTACCGGCCTGATGAAGGGGAAATATATATTAAAGGAAAGCAGGTGGAAATGCTTTCTCCCAAGGATGCCGTTGTCCGGGGAATTGGTATGGTTCACCAGCATTTCAAGCTGGTCAAGTCCTTTACGGTGGCGGAAAACATTATTCTTGGGCTGCAGGATATGGGACTGCTATATGATAAAACCGGGGTGCAAGCGCAGGTAGAACAGTTTTGCACGCAGTATGGCATGTGTATTGATCCGTCGGCAAAGGTTTGGCAGTTGACAGTAGGAGAGCAGCAGCGGGTAGAAATCATCAAAGCCCTGTTTAGGGGTGCCGAAATTCTAATTCTCGATGAACCTACTGCCGTACTGACGCCTCAGGAAGCAAAGGAGCTGTATAAGACCTTGCGTCTGATGGCCAATCAGGGGAAGGCTATTATTGTGATTTCTCATAAACTGAGTGAAGTACTGGAAGGCACTGATATGATCAGTGTCCTGCGGAATGGTAAACCAGCAGGCAGCACAAAGACGGAACTGGCCAGCGAGCAGGAACTGACCCGCTGGATGGTGGGGCGGAACGTGACTGCTCATAATGACAGAGCGGAGAAACTGCCGGGATCGGTAGTGCTGGAGCTTGATAAGGTATCGTGCTTGAATAACCGGGGCCAAATGGCGCTGCATGAAGCTTCTCTTTGTATTCGTGCCGGTGAGATCCTGGGGATTGCCGGAGTGGCAGGCAATGGGCAAACCGAGCTAGCGGAAATTGTGGCCGGACTAAGGCAAATAGAGAGCGGCACGAAGGTTGTGAGTGGAGTGGATCATACGGGCAGCAGTTCTAAGGACATGATCCGTGCAGGAGTAAGCTATGTACCGGAGGACCGGTTGGGAACGGGACTTGTACCCGGTCTCAATGCCGTCGACAACTACATTTTGAAAAGCTACGCAAAAAATGGCTGGTTTATTAACTGGCAGCGAGCTTTACAGGAGACCCGGGAGGCCATTGCCAGCTTTGATATAAAAATGGCCGATGTTTTTAATCCCGTAAAAATGATGTCAGGCGGCAATCTGCAAAAGCTGTTGCTGGCCAGGGAGATACATGCTGATCCTCGTCTGTTGGTCGTGGTCTATCCCATGCGCGGTCTTGATGTGGGTGCAATGGCAGCAGTGCGGGAATTGCTGCTGGCCCAGCGGGAAGCAGGCAAGGCCATATTGCTCATATCGGAAGAATTAGATGAGCTCTTTGCATTAAGCGATACGATTGCCGTTTTGCATAGAGGGGAAATTATGGGTGTTGTTCATCCCCATACCGCAACAGTGGAAGAAGTAGGGATGATGATGGCCGGGAAAAGGATGTTGGAACAGCATGCTGTATAAGTTATTGTCTGGCTGGCGTTTAGAAAGGCGCGGTGCAGTTTCTCAAGTAATGATGATTGTTATACCGCTTCTATCCATTGTAGTGGGGCTGGCTTTTGCTGGGATTTTTATTGCCCTAACCGATAAGAATCCACTCGATGTTTACCTGCTAATGCTGGAAGGTGCATTTGGTTCTGCCTATGGCTTGTCAGAGACTGTAGTGAAAGCAGTGCCGCTTATGTTGTGCAGTCTGGCAGTAGCGCTGGCCTTTCGCATGCAGCTATGGAATATTGGGGCCGAGGGTCAGCTCTACATGGGGGCTTTTGGTGCTGCCTGGGTTGCGTTGAGCTTTCCCGAATGGCCTGCTGTTTTGATGCTTCCTGCTATGACCGCAGCAGGCTTTATTGCAGGAGGGATATGGGGCTTGCTGCCAGCAATACCCCGGGCTTTCCTTAAGGTGAATGAGACGATAACAACGCTGTTAATGAATTATATTGGAATTCTGTGGGTGGACTACTTGGTTTATGGTCCTTGGAAAGATCCGAAGGGGATGGGCTTTCCGATATCGGCACCGTTTTCAGAAGCAGCAATTTTACCCGCTTTTGGTGTGACACGCATCCATTGGGGAATCATCCTGGCACTTGCGGCGGTACTGGTCCTGTATGTTGTTTTAAAATACACCCGCTGGGGCTTTGAGATCCGTGTCAGTGGTGAGAGTGCTGCTGCCGCCAATTATGCCGGTATGAACTATATGAAAAATATTATGCTTGTCATGTTTATCAGCGGTGGTTTAGCCGGTATAGCTGGTATGACAGAGGTTTCGGGAATTACCCAGCGGCTGCAGCACGGAATATCTCCCGGGTATGGCTACTCGGCGATCATTATTGCCTGGCTGGCCCGTCTTCATCCGGTGGCAATCGTGCTGGTCTCGGTTGTATTCGGCGGGCTGTTGGTCGGTGGTTTCAGCATTCAAACAAGCGGGTTTCCGGCAGCGACTGTCTCCATGCTGCAGGGGGCAATTCTCTTTTTTGTTGTGGGTGGAGAACTCTTCATGCAGTATCGCTTAAAATGGGTAGGAAAAGGGAGGAGTGCCTGATGGAACAATCGATTTGGATCGCTATTTTAGCATCAGGCATGATAGCGGGAACGCCGATTTTACTTGCCGCTCTTGGTGAGATGCTTACGGAATTATCAGGTGTACTGAATCTGGGAGTGGAAGGCATGATGCTCGTAGGTGCGGTAACCGGCTTTATGGCAGCCTTACATACCGGCGAGCCTTGGTGGGGACTGGTAACGGCGATTATTGCAGGCGGACTGATGGCACTGATACATGCATTTTTGACGATTACCCTGAGAGCTAATCAAGTCGTGAGCGGGTTGGCCCTAACTATTTTTGGCACAGGGCTTAGTGGGTATATCGGTAAGTCCTTGATCGGTCTGCCCTTGCCTGTCACCTTTAAACCGGTAGCGCTGCCGGTGCTCAGTGATATACCGGTGCTGGGGCCGATTTTGTTTCAACACGATGTCCTGGTGTATATCAGTTATGGACTGGTTGCCCTGCTTTGGTTTTTTCTGTTCCGGATGAAAAAGGGGCTGGAATTGCGCTCGGTAGGTGAGAATCCCAGTGCGGCAGATCTTGCCGGAATCAATATATTTATCCTGCGCTACGTCTTTGTTGTTGCCGGTGGTATGCTTGCAGGCATGGCGGGTGCTTATTTATCGCTAGCCTATGCTCCTTCGTGGCTGGAGAATATGACGGCAGGACGTGGCTGGATAGCCGTAGCGTTAGTCATCTTTGCCACATGGCATCCGGGCAAAGCGTTGTTAGGGAGCTTCCTATTCGGGACAATTGATGTCCTGGGTTTTCATATGCAGAACTTCGGCATTATGATCCCCTCGTTCTTCCTAAAAATGCTTCCCTATGCAATTACCATTGCTGTATTAATAGTAGTAACCCGGGAAACGAAAACTCGCCGTGTAGCTGCTCCTGAGGCACTGGGTATTCCCTATAACCGGGAAGAGCGGTAATGTTCTTCAAGGATTGGCATATCAGGCCTGTTTGCAGTATAATAGAAAGCAGACTTGGCATTTTTGCTCCTTGTCGACAAGTGAAAGGGGTGTTTGAATGGCATCGCTGCTAGTGGTGGCATTACTGATTTTATCCGGCATAATTGCTTATAAGCTGGTAAGCCGGAAGATGGCTCTAAGAGGCCACGAGCTTAAGGAAGCGGAAGCGCTGGGAAAATGGGAAAGCAAGGAATACATTCTGGATGTACGTACCACCGATGAGTATAAGGAAGGGCACATTCCGGGAGCTACGCTGATTCCTTTAAATCAGCTGGGACGCCGGTATAATGAAATTCCCCGGGACCGCGATGTATATGTGATGTGCCGCAGCGGTACCCGCAGTGCGGAAGCTACAGTATGGCTGTTGAAAAAGGGCTTTGACAACGTTTATAATATATCTGGTGGAATGCTGAAATGGCAGGGTCCGGTAGAAAAGTAACAGTTGAAAATATCTCCCAGTTATACTATTATTTAGTTAATAAAACCTAAAATTTTGTCGATTTAAGTAAAATGCAGGTTTATATCTGCATTTTTTGCTCTTTTAAGGGGGGCAAGACATGTTGTTTAATATTCACCCTATGAATTTAATCAAGGCGCTGTCTCAGGCTCTGGAGCTTTCTACCGGCGGCTTAGGCCGTCATCATTGGCGAACCGCAATGATTTCTAATCGTATTGCCGAATACATTGGGATCGAGAAACGGCAGCGGAATCTGCTGGTGTATGCGGGTTTGCTGCATGATTTGGGAGCGGTGTCCAATTGGGAAGAGAAGCATCGTATCCGCAATGTGGATTTGGTTCAACCAAATATTTATGAGCATGCCGAGACCGGATATCTTCTGCTTAAGGACTCAAAGCAGCTGGGACCGCTGGCTCCTATTATCCGTCATCATCACGATCATTGGGACGGATCAAGCCCATATCAGCTGGCAGGAGAAGCAATTCCGCTATTTTCCCGCATTATTAATCTGGCAGACAAGGTAGAAGCTCATTTGCCGGAAGATAATATATTGGAGCACTGTCCCGCTATATTGACGCTTATTCGCAAACAAAGCGGCAGCGTTTTTGACCCTGAGTTAGTAAAGGCACTGCACGATTTTGGACGGCAGGAGAGCTTTTGGCTGGACTTAACAAACCCTCACTACTATCAGGAATTTTTTCAAAACATGGATGACTATGGAAGGTTGCCCTTTCAAATCGATGACATTATCGATGTTGCCGAAATTTTTGCGACTATCATTGACCGCACGAGCCGCTTTACAGGTGCGCACTCGCGAAGTGTGGCGACAGTAGCTGCTTATCTCGCTCAGGCCCGGGGTTATAGTCAGGCTGAAGTTAAGCTGATGCGGGTGGCAGGCTTGTTTCATGATATCGGTAAGCTGGCCATTCCGAACACTATTTTGGAAAAGCCAGGCAAGCTGACTGAGCGGGAATTCGCTATCATTAAGCAGCACCCCTACTATACATACCGCATTCTAGAGAAAATTGACGGCTTTCAAATGATTGCCGAGTGGGCTGCTTTGCATCACGAGACACTGGATGGTGCAGGGTATCCTTTCCGGGTGGCTGATAATTCCCTGCAGCTTGGTTCCCGGATTGTGGCCGTAGCTGACGTATTTACTGCTCTCAGCGAGAACCGTCCTTATCGTCAAACGCTTGATCTTAAGGAAATTGAAAAGATTATGAGAGGCATGGTCGGCAATCGTAAGCTGGATGGCGCCGTCGTAAGTGATCTTTTTCTGAACAGTACCGAACTATACACGATCATGCAGCAAAGAGCCGCTGCTTACGCGGCTGTTTGAGCGACATAAGGAGACAATAATGCTTACTGAAAAAGATAAAAATGCGTACTTTGCTCAGGCCGTTCGCCAAATGTCTTTTGCCCAAAGGCTGGGAATGGAAGTGAAAGAAATACAGCAGGATAAGGTAGTTTTGGAAATGCCGGTAATTGCTGAACATCACGCCAACCTACTGGGAGTAGTACACGGTGGTGTCCTCATGTCGCTTGCAGATACTGCGATGGGATTTGCTTGTGCTAACGCGGGTAGTTTACCGACGACAATTGACATGAACATAAATTTTATTAAAAGTATTAGCATTAAAGGCAGCCGCTTTATTCGGGTCATTGCTAATGTCCTTCATCACGGGCAAAGTACGCTTGTTGCCGAAGCGGAAGTGTACAGTGATAATGGCGAGCTTGCTGCAAAAGCGCGAGGAACATTCTTTATTGTAGGCAAAACGGAAAGTCTCGTATTATAAGAAGCTGTTGAAAAAGTTAGTCAATCAGCTTCCAGGTGGTTTCCTTGACAACACTGTGACAGTGAGATAAAATGATAGTGTTCATTTGCCGGTATAGCTCAGCTGGTAGAGCACCTCATTCGTAATGAGGGGGTCGTAGGTTCGAATCCTATTATCGGCTCCAGTGAAAAAAGACCTTCCGTTATTTCGGAAGGTCTTTTTTATTTTTCAATAATATGGTTGAAATTGTGAACAACAACGTTTATCAGGTAAATTCCAGATCGAATTTTTCGATAAAAGCATCGATATCGCTGTTTAACAATAGCGGCATCAGGCTGTTTATCTTTTCTGCCGGAAAGTTCCACCATTGTATTTTTAATAAAGCTTCAATCTGTGGATCACTAAACCGTTTGCGAATGATATGGCATGGATTTCCAACAACAATTGAATAAGGGGGGATGTCTTTGGTAACTACACAATGAGAGCCAACAACAGCACCGTCACCAATAGTGACTCCTGATAAAACAGTACATTGGTTGCCTAACCATACATCGTTACCTATCGTTACATTCCCCTTTGAAGCAGGATGACCTTTGATTCCAGCAGCTTGAGGCCAAACGTTTGGCCATGCGGAAAACGGAAAGACCGTAACCCAATCGGAACGGTGATTTCCACCTAAAAAAATGGAGACTCCAACTGCTATTGAGCAATACTTCCCGATTGTTAAATACGTATTTTCGCCCCACCAAAAGACCTGCGGCTGACCATAAGTAAAATCTCCAACTTTCACCTGGCTTGCTACAGCGCTTTGAGATAGATATTCTCTTGTAGGATGTAAAGACATCGATCATCATCCTTTCATATTCTCATAAGAAATGAGCAACAGAAATTACATACTGCTAATAAGTCTTTCGCCTGAACTTTACAATGTCTATGTGATACTATTAAGTGAATGATCAATCTAGAACTTCTATTAATTATGCCAACTTCACAATGCTTTTTATAGTAACAAGCTCGCTTCTATTCCGTTGTTGGGGTTGTCGTAATATCAATGACGATGGGACCCTTCTTTATAAGTTTTTACACTTTTTCTCGGCTTTCCAAGGTCCAGGATTTGTTATTGTGCAGAAAAAAGCTGGTTAACATTTTTAATATTAAAAATAAATTTAATTTTCGAAAATAACTTTCATATATAGGAGGAGGATCTAAAAATTTAGCGAATTTTAAATCGTCATAATAAAATTTGGGGGAGTTAAATTGCGTAGATTCAAAATTATTATTTGCTATTGTCTTTGTTTTTTGTTAGTTTTACCATCAGTTGCATTAGCCGCAGCTGCTACTAGTGCTCCAGTTATTGCCTCGAAGCGCATTATTGATAATGCGTATATTCCGGAAGGTACAACTATTGAATGTGAACTTATGACTCCGTTAAATTCGGGTAAAAACTCAGTTAATGATCCTGTTAAGTTTAAAACTACGGAAGCTGTTGTCATAAACGGAGTAACTATTATTCCTGTTGGTGCAGTGGGACAAGCCATTGTTTCTAACGTGAGAAAATCGGGATCTTTTGGGAAGGGTGGTAAGATATCTGTTGAAGCCCGCTCTGTAAGAGCGATAAATGGTGCGGAAATTCCGGTTGCATTTGGTGTCTCCAAAGCAGGGGGAACAGAGGGATGGGTAGTTCCGGCATTTTTAGTACTATCTATCTTTGCTGGTTTTGCTAAAGGGAAAAACCAGGATCTACCTGCAGGCACTCGTTTTAATGTATCCGTTTCTTGTGATTATGATCTGGGAACTACGCCGGAGCACTTAGGTGATTTGATGATTGACTCTAATAAGCCTGTGCAGAAGCCTCAGAGCGCACCTGCTGTTCCAGACGTAATGACTATACAACAGGCTGCAGATTATCTCCAAGTTACACCAGAGGTTATTTGGCAAATGATTCAGGAAGGAAAACTGAAGTCGGTAATGGTGGGAGATCAATATCGTGTACGTAAAGCAGATATTGATAATATTAAATAGAGTTATGCCTTCAAAGCAAGAGAGCAAGCGGTATGCTTGCTCTCTTGCTTTGTCTATTTAATGCAGTGTCATATTACCCACCCCCTCCGCATAAGTATGATAATGCAAAAAAATGAACCGATATTAAGAGATGTCCCATATAGTGGCGCTGCCGCCAGTATATAGGATGTCTTTTACTTTTCCGGCGAAAGGGGGATTACCTGTGGTTTCAGAAGTTGACACATTGATGCGATTGTCCGTTGCTTTTGTGCTAGGGGGACTTATTGGCTATGAACGTCAGTCGCAAAGCAAAGCCGCAGGCTTGCGCACGCATGTCCTCGTCTGTCTGGGTTCTTGTTTAGTGATGATCTTATCACTGGATATTTATCAGTCTGTTCAGGGACTTACCAATGCTGATCCTGCCCGGTTGGCGGCGCAGGTTGTGAGCGGTGTCGGTTTCTTAGGAGCCGGTACTATTATGAAGGAAGGGGCTACAGTTACAGGACTAACGACAGCCGCCAGCCTGTGGGTAGTTTCTGGTGTAGGGCTGGCAGTAGGCTGCGGTTACTACAGCGGGGCCCTTTATACAACATTTCTTATTTTGCTCACACTGGCACTATTGCTTAGAATTGATAAGCTCCATAATACCGGGCAAACAACAACACTACTGATTACGACAGGCAATGAGCCGGGGCAGATTGGACAGATTGGCGATTGTATCGGCGCATACGGCGTGCGAATCTGTGATATAAGGATGGATGCCCAGGACGATGCAACAATGACGCTCAGTTTATCACTTTGCTGCGTTGATCAAAGCAGTATCATTAAGATTACCGGAAATCTTATCGCAATTGAGGGAGTATTATCTGTTAAAAGTAAATAGGCAGCATGAGTGGAGTTTGTTAATGTACAAATGCTATAAGGTCGGGGGAAAGAAGAATCTCTTTGAGTGTAACAGGGATTTCTCTATATATTGAGAACTATGTAAATAAAATGAACGGCGTTTTAATGACAGTGAGTTGTTGTGGGCCAAGGGAAAGCGAGGAACCTAAGTGGATACTAAGATAGCGATTATTACCCCTTTTGCGGCTATGCGGCAGATTGCACAGGACGTGGTAAATGAGCGAAGTGATGAGTGGCCTGAAGGAATTCAGGTGGTAATGGGTGATTTGGGAGATGGCCTGCAGCAAGCCTATCAAGCAATAGCCCAAGGGGCAGAAGTCATTATCAGCCGAGGCGGGACAGCATCCCTAATCAGCAGTCAAATTGAATTGCCGGTGGTAGAGATACAAGTTACCGCCTTTGATATTTTGCGTGCGTTAAAACAAGTAAGCGGGCAGACGAAGAAAGTCGGAGTAGCTGGTTTTCGCAATGTGATTTATGGCTGCGAAGATTTTGGTGAGATATGGGGAATTGCTTTACAGGAAATAACCCTTGAAAATGAACAGGGAGCTCTGGAAAAGATAATGGCAGCTAAGGACCAAGGGATTAATGTCATTATTGGTGATGCTATTTCCATTAAGCTTGCCGGTCAGTATGGATTGCAGGGTATATTGATTCAGTCAGGTAAAGATGCTATTTATAAGGCCATTAAGCAGGCTCAGCAGATTAGTCGCGTACGCAGTAAAGAACAGGCGCGATCGGAATTACTGCATACTATTATCAACTCTTCAACTGATGGCATCCTTGCCGTAGACGAACAGTCCCGCATTACTATTTTAAATCCTGTTGCTGAAGATGTATTTCATCTTCGGGCAGAGGAAGTGCTAGGACGAAATGTTGGTGACGTTATTCCCAATACGCGGCTTCCTGCAATTGTTGCATGCGGTGATGCTGAGATTGGTGATATACAAAAAATAGGCAATCGGGTGATTGCCACCAAACGAGTGCCTATTAAACTCAGTGGGCAAGTGGTAGGCGCAATTGCCAATTTCCAGGATGTAACTCAGCTGCAGCGGTATGAACAACGTGTTCGTCAAAAGTTGTATGACAAGGGCTTAGTTGCTAAGTTTACTTTAGAGCAGGTAATCGGTGGGTCAGCAGTAATGGCAGATATANNAGGAAGGAGCCTTTACTGGTGCTAAGAAAGGGGGGAAAGCTGGCTTATGTGAATTAGCCCATGGCGGGACGCTGCTTCTGGATGAAGTGGGTGAAATGCCGTTAGCTTTGCAGGCGCGATTGCTGCGAGTGTTGCAGGAAAAAGAGGTTATGCGATTAGGCGGCGACGGAGTTATACCGGTTGATATCCGCATTATTGCTGCTACCAACCAGGATTTGCTTCAATTAATTCAAGAGCGGCGATTCCGCAATGATTTGTACTACCGGCTGGATATTTTGCGGCTTCATGTACCGTCTTTGCGGGAGAGAAAAGAAGACATACCTATGTTGGTTGACTATTTTCTCCATAAACATACGATGTTAAAGTCTGGCGTTGCTTTTAGTGAAGCTGCTATTGATAGATTGAAGCAATACCAGTGGCCCGGCAACATCCGGGAATTGGCTAATATTATGGAACGGACGCTTTTATTATTTGAGGGACCGATTATCACAGAAGAGATTATCGGCACCGTCTTGCGCGAAACGGCAGGAAGAGGTTCTCATCCTGATACAGAAAAAAAGCTGCTGAAAGTTCAGGAGATGGAAACCATTTATACAGTTCTTCAGGAAGAAAATTATAATTACTGCCGTACAGCTGAACGGTTGGGGATTAATAGAACGACTCTTTGGCGAAAACTGCGTAGCCAACAAAGCAGCAAATAAAGAAATAGAAACGCGATGCAAAATGCAACTATAAAAGTTGTATTTTGCATCGCGTTTGACGTTTTGATTGATCGCAAGGGCAACAAGTTAGCCAGCTTATAATCTGGCATGATTCTTGCTCTTGGTTAAGACAGCAAAAAAGATGACAAAATGCAGGTGATGAATATGCCTCGTCTTGCGATAATAGCAGATGATTTAACAGGCGCAAATGATACAGGTGTGCAGTTTGCTAAATATGGACTCAGGACGTATGTTGTTCTGGATGCTCTTCAAAATCCAATTTTGCCGGAAGAAGCAGATGTCGTAGTGTTTGATACGGATAGTCGAGCCAGTACTGCTAGCCAAGCCTTTGACAAAGTGGCAGTTGTTGCGGAAGTACTAAGGAACAAACAAGTGCCAATGGTATATAAAAAGGTCGACTCTACCTTACGTGGTAATTTAGGCAGCGAAATTGATGCAGTGCTTGATGTGCTGGATTACGAATGTGCAGCGGTTGTACCGGCTTTTCCTGCTATCGGCCGGATTACGGCTGGCGGTTATCATTTGCTGAATCAAATACCGCTTGCTTGTTCGGAAATTGCGCGGGATCCCAAAGCCCCGGTAACAGATTCGCGACTTGTTGAGGTATTAAAACAGCAATCAAAGTATGCGGTTGGGCATATTGGCCTGCAGGAGATTATAACGGGTAGTGATGCTGTTTGCCAGGCCATAGGGCAGGCGATATCACAAGGTCACCGTTTAATTGCTTTTGATGCTACCGAGCAGATTCATTTGGTAACGATTGCCCAGGCGATTAAAGAATGCGGCAAAAAAATAGTAATGGTTGGTTCAGCCGGGCTAGCTGAGGTTTTGCCGCAAATCTATAATATGCCTGCTTGTAATGAAAACAGTGAGGTAAAAGTACAGGGAAAACCG
This sequence comes from Sporomusaceae bacterium UBA1887, assembly GCA_002337925.1. Lineage (GTDB taxonomy): Bacteria > Bacillota > Negativicutes > Sporomusales > DSM-15969 > Anaerospora. Next base: position 34,448 of record DDHB01000024.1, on the reverse strand, counting down.
GCACTGATTGTTTCGGGCAGTGTCAGCAGCGTTACTGCAAGTCAAGTTAATGCTTTTGTAAAACAACCCAATACGCAGCTTATCGAAGTTAATGGTCAGGAGTTGCTGAATCATTCCGCGAAAGAAATAAAACGGTGTATCGATGAGGCGGCGATTGCCTTACGGCAAGGCAGACATGTGGCGGTTGTATCCTCAAACCGGGCAGACGCTGTAGCTGAGTCCCGGCAGGCAGGTGAGGTGCTGGGTATGAATTCGATTGAGGTTAGTGATCATATTGCACGTCATTTGGGATTGATTGCTGCTGATTTGGTAAGGGTCGGCGTAGAAGGGCTATTCTTGACTGGAGGTGACACAGCCGTAAGTGTCTGTCGGGCTTTAGGTACTTCTAGCATGAGAGTACAAGGGGAAGTGGCACCGGGAATACCTTTTGGCTATTTGCATACCGGGCCTTTTGCAGGCTTGAAGGTAGTGACAAAAGCAGGCGCTTTTGGGCATGAGGAGGTGATCATGCAATCACTGGATGTAATGCTAAATCAACAGGGAGTGAACTTATGAAACCAGTAATTGGAATTACTATTGGCGATGCTGCCGGCGTGGGACCCGAGATTATTGTTAAAGCCTTGGCTGAAAAAGAAGTATATAATATTTGCCGCCCCGTTGTGATCGGCGATCTTGGCATTATGAAACGGGCTGTGTCGATAGTGGGCAAGAACTTAACCTGCCGGGCAATTGATGACGTCCTGAGCGGTGGGCATNNGGCATGAATTTGGTCGGATTGATGTGCTTGACTTGAACAATCTGCCTGAGGATTTGCCCTTTGCCCAAGTTGATCCGCGAGCCGGTAAAGCAGCATATACATATGTAGAAACTGCGGTGAATCTGGCGCTGGCAGGCAAAATTGCTGCTATTGCTACTGCACCGCTTAACAAGGATGCTATGAACCAGGGCGGTTGTCATTTTCCGGGACATACGGAAATTTTGGCTCATTTATCGAACACAAAGAATTATGCCATGATGCTGACCGGTGGATCTCTCCGGGTTATCCATGTTTCTACTCACTTATCTCTTCGTCAGGCTTGTGAGAAAGTAAAGAAAGATCGTGTATTGAAGGTCATTGAATTAGCAGATCAAGCAATGAAAAAGATCGGGATAAAAGAACCGCGTATTGCAGTAGCCGGACTAAATCCCCATTCGGGAGAGGGCGGTCTGTTTGGAACGGAAGAAGTTGAAGAAATTATTCCGGCCATTGAATCGGCCAAGACCTTGGGACTTAACGTCACAGGACCCGTTGCGCCTGATACGGTGTTTTACCGTGCTGCCGTTAAAAAAGATTTTGATATCGTGGTCGTAATGTATCATGATCAGGGGCATATACCACTTAAAGTATTGGGCTTTGAGGAAGGTGTCAATATTACGGTAGGCCTGCCGTTTATCCGGACCTCAGTGGATCATGGCACTGCCTTTGATATTGCTGGAAAAGGTGTGGCTAACCATATGAGCATGCTTGAGTCTATCCGGCTGGCGGCACTGATGGCTGAGGCGAGCGCTAAAGATAATTGAAAAAGTTTGGATTATCCTGGAGTTCGTAATATAAAAAGTGGAAAGGATGTAGGTCAAATGTCAAATATTAAAGTGACCCTTCCCTATGGACGGGAAGAAATTACAGTAGCTATACCGCAACAAAATCTGATTGGCGTGTATTCACCCAAAGATGTGGCGCCAGTCGCCAATCTGACAGAGGAAATAGTTCGCTGCCTGGAAAACCCAATTGATTCTAGACCATTGCGTCAGTTGGTACAGGGAGTCAAAAACGTGGTTATTATAGCCGACGACAANNTTTTCCGGTACTTCTCGATGAAATGAATGCGGCCGGTATAAAAGATGAACAGATTACTATTATTATTGCTCTTGGTACCCACCGCTTTATGACAGAAGAAGAAATTGAAATCAAGTTTGGGAAAGCGGTTGTAGAGAGGGTAACCATTAAAAATCATGATTTTAAGAACCCTGAAGCGCTGATTAGTCTGGGAACTACGGCGAATGGCACAAATATACTGGTCAATAAAGAGGCTTATGAAGCAGATTTTAAAATTGGTGTTGGCAGTATCGTGCCGCATCACATTCCGGGTTTTGCCGGAGGGGCCAAAATAGTTCAGCCCGGGATTTCTGGTGAGAAAACAACTGCTGAGACTCATTTGCTAAGTGTAAGGGCGCCGCGGTCCTATCTCGGTATCGAGGATAATCCGGTTCGCCAGGAATTAAATATGATCGCCGATAAGATCAACATGCACACTATTTTCAATACTGTGCTCAATCGTCATGGAGAAGTGGTTGGCGCCTTTTTTGGTGATACAAAAACAGCCTTTAATGCTGGCGTGGAATTGTCCCGCCACGTATATGCCACCGAAATACCTGAGGCTGCAGATATCGTAATCTCCAGTTCCCATCCCTGCGATCTTGAATTTTGGCAAGCTCACAAAACCTTATATCCTTCTGATTTGGCGGTGAAAGCCGGTGGTACAATTATCATCGCTACACCGTGCTATGAAGGGATTGCTGTAACTCATGGTGAGATGGCAGACATGACTTGCCATTCCTCACAGCATTTACGGAAGATGGTAGACAACGGTGAAGTTCATGATGAGGTAGCTGCTGCGCTTGCTATTGCCTGGGCCCAGGTGAAGGAGCGGGAAGCTGTATACTTTGTCTCCAATGGTATTCAGGATGCAGATGTCAGCAAGCTTGGATTTACGCCTTTTGCCACGGTACAGCAAGCGTTTGATGCTGCTATGGCCAAACATGGAACTGCTGCCCGCGTTACTGTGCTCACTCATGCACCCGACATGCTGCCCATCGTACCTGGTAATCGTTAAGCGAGGATTGCGGATTACATAAAGAATACAAGGAGGTTATCCTCAAAAATGGATCATTCAGTAGCAATGCTTTCCGTACTAGGTATCGCTATTTTATTTATTATTATTCTCAGCATTAAATTCCGGATTCACGCCTTCATATCCCTGACAGCTGCGTGTTTTCTGATTGCCTTTGCCACCGGTATGCCTTTAAATAAAATTGGTGCATCTATTGAAACCGGGATGGGTGGTACATTAGGCTTTCTTGCACCGATCCTTGCCCTTGGTGCTATCATTGGCAAGATGATGGAAATCTCCGGGGGAGCAGAGAAGCTATCCCGGACACTCCTTAAACTGATGGGCCAAAGCAAAGCGGCATGGGCTATGATGATTGTTGCCTATATCTGCGGTATCCCCGTATTTCTGCAGGTTGGGATTGTACTGTTAACTCCAATTCTGTTCTGTGTAGTACTCGAATCCAAGCAGCCTTTAGTCAAGGTAGCTCTCGGCATGCTTACCTCGCTCACCGTCGTGCACTGCATCGTACCGCCCCATCCTGCCGCCATGGCCATCACTCTGGCGCTAAAAGCAGATGTGGGTAAAGTGATTTTTTATGGTTTGTTAGTTGGTATTCCTGCTTCCGTCATTGCTGGTCCGCTTTTTGGCGGTTTAATTGCCAAAAAGTACGACTTCCAGCCGCCGGACGCTTATTGCAAAATGGAACCAACGCCGGATGAAAAGCTGCCTCCTTTCGGTATTACGCTGTTTACCATTCTGCTGCCCTTACTGCTGATGATTGGTAAAACCATTATTGAACTAGTTGCTGATAAAAATGCTCCCTATATGCCATGGGTAAGCTTCGTGGGCAGCCCTATTACTGCACTTTTTCTGGCAGCCATCCTTTCCTACTATCTTATGGGTTATAAACGCGGTCATTCCCTGGCAGACCTGGCAAAACGCACGGAATCAGCCATGGGGCCAATGGCAACCATTATCCTGGTCATTGGTGCAGCCGGTGCCTTTAACCGCATAATTCTGGACAGTGGAATTGGCGACATTCTGAAAAGTGTGCTTACTGCTATTCACATCAGTCCGTTAATCATGGCTTGGGTCATCGCCATTGTGATGCGTTTTGCGATTGGCAGCGCCACGGTTGCCATGATGACATCGGCAGGGTTTATCACACCGGTTTTGATTGCCTATCCTGCTCTTGACCCTGCTTTAGTAGCCGTGGCCATTGGTGCCGGAGCCATCGGTGCTTCGCACGTAACTGATCCTGGTTTCTGGTTCGTAAAAGAATCGATGGGTATCCCTATGAATAAAATGTTCGGTATTTATACTGCCGCAACTACTATTGCCTCGGTTGTCGCCCTGATCGGTGTCCTGGTTCTGGCAGCAATTTTAGGACAATAATTCATACAACGATATACTTTTTGCAAAAAGGGAGTCTGCGAAATGAAATGCAGGCTCCCTTTATTGTATCAATAAAAGAGGACTGTCCCCTTTTTTAAGCAGTAGATAGCCTGGGTATATACAGGATCTGAAGCGGGAATATTTACAACAGATTCGAAGCTATCCGGAGCCCTTTGGGAGGACACATTATGTTTGGCAAGAAGATTCGCCATATTAATCGCTATCGTGAAATTGCAGCTGCTTTAATTAGCCAGGGCTTTTATTATATTGTAGAAGAAATGGGTTTAGGCGAAAAAGTTCCTTATTATCGGCGCAGTCGCCCAAATTCTTTAGACAAAAACTCCAAAGGGATAGGCGAACGGATAAGACTAGTGCTTCAGCAGTTAGGACCAACCTATATTAAGCTGGGCCAAATCGCTAGTACCAGGCCGGATATTCTTCCACCTGAAGTGATTGTCGAACTGGAGAAGCTGCAAGATAAAGTTCCGCCATTTTCTTATACCGAGGTACGGAAGATTATCAGGCAAGAGCTTGGCACTGAACTGGAAGAGGTATACTTGGAGTTTAGTCAGGAGCCGTTAGCAGCAGCTTCGATTGGGCAGGTGCATCAGGCTGTTTTGCAAACCGGCGAAAAGGTTGCAGTTAAAATCCAGCGGCCCGGAATTGCTGTTGATATCGGTACGGATTTAGAAATTCTCTATGAATTGGCCAGACTCGCCGAGAGCCGCTTCTCGTGGATAGAATCATATCAGCCTGTAGATATGGTTGAAGAGTTCTCTAAATCTCTTCAGAATGAGCTTGATTATACATTTGAGGCCCGCAACGCCGAAAAAATTGCCAAGCAGTTTATAAACAACGCTGCAATCTATATTCCCAAGGTTTATTGGGCTCATTCTACTAAAAAGGTACTAACTGCAGAATATATTGATGGTATAAAAATCAGCGAAAGAGAAAGCTTGGAACAGCAAGGCTATGATCTTTCCCGTTTGGCTGGTCAATTTGTAAAAGGTATTTTTCAGCAGATTTTTATCGGCGGATTTTTCCATGGTGATCCCCATCCTGGCAATGTAGTCGTTTTGCCGGGAGAAGTGATTGCTTTTCTGGATTTTGGCATGGTGGGCCGCCTTAATGAGGAATTAAAGTATAACCTGGCATCGCTGGTAATTGCTTTGATGCGCCAAAATCCTGATGAACTGGTGAAAAGTATTTTTCGTATGGGCATAGTTCCGGAGCAGGTCAACCGCCTTCAATTGAGAGATGATATTGCCTTGCTTCAGGAAAAATACTATGGCGTTCCGCTAAGCAAAGTTAGCTTAGGCGAAGCAGTTACTAATATATTTGCTATTACGTTAAAATACAAAATTAAAATGCCTGCTGATTTTGTGCTGGTAGGAAAAGCGCTGCTTACAATGGAAGGCATTGTTGAAAACTTGGATCCCAATGTGAGTATTCTCGATATTGCTGAACCTTTCGGTCAAAAATTAGTTAAGGACCGGATGCACCCCAAAGATCTGGCAAAACGGTTATGGAAAAATGTAAATAATTTTGGAGAAGCTCTTGGCAGCTTTCCCGAGAGCCTGAGAGAGCTGAGTGCCATTGCTAAACGGGGGCGTTTGCGGCTCGATATATCTATTGCAGAGCTTAAGCCGATTTTGGACAACCAGGACCGGATCAGTAATCAATTATCCTTCTGTATTATTCTATTGGCCTTTAGTATTATTATGGCCAGCATTATTGTCAGCCTGACAATTGCCGGTCAATCGTCCTTATTGTGGAGAATTCCGGTAGTTGAAATCGGTTTTGTGATTGCAATGGTCATGTTGTTTGGGCTTTTGTACGCGATTATCCGCTCGGGCAAATCATAGGAGCCCTGACGAAAGCTTTGTACGGAACGTTTTGCAGATAATTCCTGATAAAAAGAAGGATTATAGGTAGGCAAAACGAAATAAATAACAAAATATGGAAATTAAATAGCAAACAAAGGGGTGATCACAATAAATATAATTAAATTCTATGCTAAAATGCTTTTGCCGGTATTGCTGGAAGCCGGCGAGTTATATTTTGTAGTGTGGTTATTGTCCAAAGTTTGGAGAAGTGATTTTTCATTTGCTGTACAAATTGGAATTTCAGGATTCTGTTTGTTTTGGACGACAATCAGAATGATAAATGTATATAAAAGTGTTAAGAATACCTGGAACGGTGTTCCCTGGTGGCTTGCAGGCCGTTAATAATGTAAGCTGAGCAGCGGTAACAGTTAAGAGTAGGTGCAGCGGGCACCTGCTTATTTTTTTTGAAAATTATAAAATGCTATGGATAAAAAGAGGGGAAACCATACTCGCTCCAGTATCTTACCTAGAGATTATATCGATTTTTTTTTGCTGCAGGTTCCCAGCTCTTTCCTAGGAGGAATATGAGATGCGGCCATCAAATGAACTCAAAAGAATATTTTTGGTACTGCTCTTTATCGTTACAATGCCCCCCTTGTTTCTGTCTTATTATTATGTTGATGTGCGCGATGATCTGATTCTTGAGCAAGAAAAGCAAAAGCTGATTTATATTTCGGCAAAGACGGAGCATCAGCTAAAACCGATACTGATTAAGATGCTGGATAACGATAAAAACAGCTTAAGACCGGAAGAAATTATGAACTGGCACAATGCTTTTCAGCCGGTTGTGGAAAAAATCGAATCTCAGTATCCGGGCTATGCAATAGGCATTTCGTCACCGCTGTTTAACGGACTTGTAGCGCTTTCTCCCAACTTTACCGTGGATAAAATGGGAAAAGGGATTACTCCCAACGATAAATCGACATATGAAACAGGAAATTACTGTTTTATGTCCATCAATAGCTCAATTAGCTGGACGGGAGATGATGTGATCGGCGTAACGTATCCTGTTTTTTACAAGGGTGAGGTGATAGCACATACCTTTGCAACTATTAGACATAAGCAGTATCTTGCAGGTGCAATCGGGGAATTACTTCCAAGCTTTCTTACCATATTCCTCCTTTGGAGTGGCGTTTTTGCGCTTGTCTGGTTTGTCTATAATAAATTTAAAGAAGCGATAAAAGCGTTGATCCAGCAAGTAATCAGTGGGAAAGTACCGGATCGTGACACCGGGTCCTTTCCAGAGCTGGATATGATTAGCAGTGCGGTGCATGATCTCAGAGAAACATTAAAACAACGGGAAGCAGAATATAAAACATTACTGGATAATTGTCCCTACGCAATTGCCAGAATTGATAAAAAACTGCGCCGGATTTATATTAATCAGGCATTTCATACTCTATGGGGAACTTCAATTAAGTCTTTTTATAAACAAAGCAATGAACAAGCTGCTTATTCGGAGTTAATTAACCTGCCGTTAGGGGAGGAGCTTGAAAAGGTTTTTGGCACAGGAAAAGAATATGAATATGACTCTTGCTATATTGATGAACTAGGTGTATGCAGGCATTACCGTAACCGGGTAACGCCGGAAAAAGATGAAATGGGGCGAGTTCAGACTGCCTTGGTCATTTCTCGCGATGTTACTGAAAAAATACAGAGTGAAGAACGTTTTTTTAAGGCTTTTCATATGAATCCCAGTATGGTAGCGATTGTCTCTCAGAAGGATAAAACATATATTGATGTAAATGAAAGCTTTTCTCACATTGTAGGAATTTGCCGTGAAGAAATCATTGGTCGCAATGTTGATGAGATTAAATTTTTGCAAGCTGGAGAAGCCGAAAAGATTAGAGAGCATATGGCAACAACCTGTAAGCTGATTAACTGTGAAATAAAATATTGCACCAAACATGGCGAGACACGTATTGCTTTAATCAGCTCTGATTCAATAACGCTAGGCTCTGTTGAATGTTATTTAAGTGTCATGACAGATATTACAGATAAGAAACAACTCGAAAATGAATTGGCAAGATTTGAGCGGTTAAATATTATTGGAGAAATGGCTGCAGGAATCGGACACGAGGTTCGCAATCCGATGACAACGGTTCGAGGCTATTTACAGCTATTTAAACGAAAAGAAGCTTTCGCATCCTATGGTGGGCAACTTGACACAATGATTGAGGAGTTGGACAGAGCTAATTCTATTATTACAGAATTTCTTTCTTTAGCCAAAAATAAGGCAGTAGAAATGAAAATGGATAATTTAAATCATGTCATTCAGCGATTGTATCCATTGCTGCAGGCAGATGCTCTCCGTTCAGGGCATTCTATTGAGACCGTTATCGGAGACATTCCCGATACTTGTTTTGATGAAAAAGAAATCCGGCAGTTACTATTAAACCTTGTCCGGAACGGGCTGGAAGCTATGAATGAAAGCGGTGTCGTTATGATTAAGACATTCCGTAAGGGTAATCATACTGTATTGGCAGTGCAGGATTCAGGTACAGGAATTCCTGAAGAAATCCTTGAAAGACTTGGCTCTCCTTTCGTGACTACAAAAGATGATGGCACTGGCTTGGGTCTGCCGGTTTGTTACCGGATTGCCGAAAGGCACGGCGCAATCATTGATGTGCAAACATCACGGCGGGGAACGACAGTGTCAGTAATGTTCACAGATACCACTTTATAATATATCTCCGCCTTGACACTGCTATAGTTATTAGCTAAAATGATTAGTAAACGATAATAGATAACTTGTGAGCAGTAGTCAGCCGGGGAGCGTAATGCACTTGGCACATCGCCAGTTAGCAGCTTAAGCGAAGACCTCAGGTATGGACTATTTCGTACTAAGGTCTTTTTTATTTAATAAACAGACCTATTGAACGGGAGTATATATTTTAGCGATCTCGCAATACTTAGGATAGAGATTAGATCAAGAGGAGACCTATGGAAGAATTAACAAATGTGTTACTGGAATGGGGCCTGCTGGGGCTGATTATCGCTTCCTTTACCGAATCGTTTATTTCTCCTATTTTGCCTGATTTGATTTTGATTCCACTTGCTCTGGCCCAGCACGAGAAAGCCATTGTCTATGGTTTGATTGCCACAACCGCTTCTGTTGCAGGAGGTGGAATCGGTTATTGGATCGGACAAAAAGTGGGTGTTAAGGCTGCACGGCGGATGATACCGGACAAATATATTCACTCTGTACAGCATCATGTTACGAATAATGCTGTCTGGGCGATTTTTCTAGCTGCTTTATCACCCATTCCTTATAAGTTTGTATGTATTACAGCCGGAGCGCTGCGAATCCAGTGGCCATTGTTTATGGTAGTTTCCTTTCTGGGGCGGGCGAAACGGTTTCTTTTAGAAGGAATTTTGATTTTTTATTTTGGGCCTGCAGCCATTGATCTTTTTAATCAATATTCCGAAAAGATGATGATTTTATCTGTGTTGGCGATTTTAGCCGTTATCGGAATCATATATTTGGTTAAACGATCAAAAAAAAAGACCATAATAGTTGAGGTTGATACAGGTAGTTGAGTATAAAAATAAAAGCAGTGGNNCCACTGCTTTTATTTTTATACTTGGAAATTTATTGCAGATATCCGGTAACCGAGTACTGCCATCTGCGGGCAATATGGACATGGCGGCGCAGGTCAGCAACCAGTCGTCGCTGTTTATGGTCGGGTAGCTCAGCCCAGTCGGGGTAGCCGGAATAATGAGAAATAATTTGAGTAATAGCAGCCTGGCTGTAGCCGATGCGTCGCATTTGTTGAATATAGCCGCAGATTTGATTTTGAAATTCCATTTCTACCAACACCTTTGCAGCAGACTACGGTTAGTGTGTCCAGAAAAAGCATCTGAACTGATAGGAATTTTTAACATTTTACATACAATTCTGTCTGCTTGCCACACTAAAGATGCACCAAGCAAACAAAATGCTAAAAAACACACATGAGCGATGTGATGAATATCGTAATAATTGGAACACTTAATTCAGTAGCAACTCACTGCGGCTCAAGCCGTAAGGGAATCTGGAGGGATTTGCATGAGTTTTGAAGACAAATTAACAGAACTGGGCATTACGCTGCCAGATCCGCCCAAACCGGAAGGGACTTCGCTGCCCGCTATGCGGGTCGGCAGTTACGTATATGCCACAGGACATCTGCCTTTGGCTGGCGGGGAGGTTAAATTTCAAGGAAAATTGGGCAGAGAAGTGCCACTTGAAGAGGGCTATGAAGCCGCTAAAGTTAGTGCGATCAATTGTTTGGCAGCTATTAAAAGCGTTCTTGGGAGTCTAGAAAGCGTTGAACAAGTGGTCAAAGTGGTTGGCTATGTTAATAGTGCTCCTGGATTTGTTGAGCAGACCAAAGTTGTCTCAGGTGCTTCTGATCTAGTTGATAAAGTATTTGGAAGTGCCGGTGAAGCCGCCTGCTCAGCAGTAGGTGTGGCTGAACTGCCGGTTAATTCGGCTGTTCAGGTAGAGTTAATCGTTAAAGTTAAACAATAGTGTTGGCCGCGCCTGGCTTAGCCGGGCGCGGTTTAATACTAATGAACAGGAGGTATAATCGTGGCAAAAGTTATAGTAGTTGGTGGAGGCTGGGCAGGCTGCGGTGCAGCACTGGCAGCGAGAAAGGCCGGCTGTGAGGTTGAACTGTTTGAACGTACCGATATGCTGCTGGGTACCGGGTTGGTAGGTGGTATTATGCGCAACAATGGACGCTTTACCGCTACGGAAGAAATGATTTTGCTAGGGGGGTAGTTTATTTGAAATTGCCGATCAGCATGCTCGTCATACGAATGTTGAATTTCCTGGACATAAACACGCTATTCTCTACGATGTGGCCACAATTGAGCCTGCAGTCCGTCAGGCCTTGCAAAAGGCAGGCGTTAAACTGCATATGCAGACCCGGGTTAAAGAGATTGAACAAAAAGGGGAAGCACTCAGCGGAGTTGCGGCTGATACCTATCACGGCGAAAAAGATATAGCCGCTAGTGGAGATGCTTTTGTTGATGCTGCCGGCACCGCAGGTCCGATAGGGAATTGTACTAAGTACGGTAATGGCTGTGTAATGTGTATCTACCGGTGCCCTACTTTTGGGCCGAGGCTAAGCATTGGTGCTAAAGCTGGTATTGACGAGATTATCGGAACAAAACCGGATGGCTCTATTGGGGCGATGAGTGGCTCCTGTAAACTACATAAAGATTCGCTGTCACGGGAAATTTTACATCAGCTTGACCAGACAGGTGTAGTTATTGTGCCCGTTCCTGAAAAGCTGCAGAAAGGCGCCGCTGCTCTTGGTCAGAAGGCCTGTCAGCAATATGCCATGAAAGAGTTTAACGAAAATATTATTCTCCTCGATACAGGACATGCAAAACTGATGTCAGCTTATTATCCGCTACAAATGCTGCGGCAAGTGCCTGGCTTTGAGAATGCACGCTTTGAAGATCCTTACGCCGGCGGTATTGGTAACTCCATGCGTTACATAGGTATGCTGCCACGTGACAATACACTGAAAGTAGACGGGCTGAGCAACGTCTTTGCAGGTGGGGAAAAAGCCGGACTGCTGGTAGGGCATACAGAAGCCATTGTGACAGGAACATTGGCAGGGCATAATGCTGCCAGGGTTGCTTTAGGACAAGCTCCAATTGAATTACCGGCTAGTCTGGCTGTTGGCGATGCCATTGCATTTGTTCGGAGGAGTATGCAGGAAAAGCAAGGGCTCACTCAAAAGTATACTTTTTCAGGTTCAGTTTACTTTGAACATATGAAGGAAGCTGGCCTGTACACCACGGATATAACTGTTATTAAGAAGCGGGTGGCAGAGTCCGGTAGGGAGAACGTTTTTGCCAAACCAGTAACATAATTGACTGGTTATTTGAAGAAATCTTAATCAAAAGGAAAAACATTGTTAGCGGAGAGAATTTCATTCAATATACAGGAAAATCTCTACTGGAAGCGAATTGAACAAGTGAGTCAAGCGACTAGATGGAGATGATAAGAAATGAAAGGTACCGTTGTCAGTACTTGGGTAAATACAGCTCGCCGCATCTGGGGGGAAAGTCTGACTGCTGCGGCAATGGAGCATGCCGGTTGGACCAGTGAAAAATTATTTTCCATGACTGAGGATGTCGAAGACCAAAAAACCAGAAATTTTGTCGGGTATTTGGCCAAACAGACTGGAAAAACAGATGATGAAGTTTGGCGGGTAATCGGCAAAGATAATATCACGACCTTTTCGCAGGCCTATCCGGCTTTTTTTCGTCAACAGAGTCTCTACTCTTTTTTGCGATCTATGTATGATGTTCATGTTGTTATGGTTAAACGAATACCGGGAGCTAAGCCTCCCGAATTATTGATCAATCCTGTCTCCGAATACGAAGCTGTGCTGTCTTACCGCTCTAAGCGGGGAATGTTTGGTTACATGTATGGCTTACTGGCCGGAGCTGCTGAGTTTTTTAAAGAAGATATTAAAACAGAGGTTTTGGAATCCTCGGGAGAACATATTAAAGTTAAAATCCGCTTTCCTCAGCCAATCTCTAGGACCATTGTATATCGCTTTAACCGGCTGCTGTCAGTAATTGGCTTTAAAAGTATACCTGCAAAAATTGCTATAAGTGTGACGCTGGGATCATTGGTTGTTAACGAAGCGCTTCAATTAGCGGGAGTTACCAATCTGTTATGGGGTGCATTGGTTGGCGGAATAACAGCCGGTGCCAGTGCAGCATTATTACTGCGTCCCTTATCTTCGATCAAAGAGATGGTCGGTGCATTGCTTGACCGCAGATATTTTGAAGAAACTCATCTGCAGTCTTCTGATGAGCTGGAGGAGCTGGCACGGCAGCTGGATCAATACCGGGAGCGAGTTAAGACTGATTTTGTAGGCTTCAAAGGCATAACAGATGAAATGGATAAATACGCCGGTACCTTCAACACGCTTGCTGATCGAATGCGCAGCACCTCGAATGAAATTTCCGGTGTTGTTAACGATGTTGCACATGCCGCTACTAACCAGGCGGAGGAAACGGAAGGTGCCGTACATATCCTGAGTGGCAACATGGAAACGCTGACAACGGTAGTTGCCGAACAAAACCGGAATAAGCAGCAACTTGAAGCGGCAGTAGCGCAAATCAACAAAGGGTTTCAGGAAGTGCATGCATCAAGCAGCAAATTAACGCAAAGTCTGGATATGTTTGCTACTGTAAAGAAGTCAGCTGACAATCTGCAATCCCAGGCCGCAAAAATAACCGAAATTACCGGCTTGGTAGCTGCAATTGCGGGACAAACTAACCTTCTTGCCTTGAATGCAGCCATTGAAGCTGCCCGGGCAGGTGNNGTGAGCAGGGACGCGGCTTTGCAGTTGTGGCTGAAGAAGTGCGTAAACTGGCAGAACAATCTCATCATCACTCGGAAAGTATCTCGAGTGATCTTAAAATATTGATGGATATTATCAGCGGCGTAGTGCAGCTTATTGACGAAGAATATGATATCTTAGCTACGGAAAGCCGGCAATTAACAGCTGTTGTCACTGGCAACACCCGCCATGTTGAAAATATTCATCTCGTATCTGATAACATTGTCGATATGATCAATAAATTAGAAAACGAGATGCGAGGAATTAATACCGTTTATAGCAAGATTGAATCGTTAGCGGCTATTTCTGAGGAGAATTCAGCAGCTAGTGAAGAAGTCAGCGCTGCAGTCAGCATATATAACGATAAGCTGCAGGACATGATGGATAAAATTCGCGAATTTAAAACGGTCATCCAGCATTTTGGCGAGGACATGAACCAATACCGTATGTAGCAGAGAGGCTGTTGCACTAACGTGTGAAGCTGTTATCTTCGTTTCCTTTCGNNCAGGCCTAGAATTTTTGCTACTTTTGTTTCGATGACAAAAGTAGAGAACCGGGCTTTTTTAACATAGCTCTTTGCCTGCACATACAAAGAAAAAGAGGGTGTCGTAATTGCTTTCAAAAAGCTTTGCGACACCCTCTTTTTTCTTTCCCCTCACCGTATTCTATGGTATACTAAATTTGTCTGATAATAGCAACGGAATGACTAATTTGTAAAAATATGGAAGGTGTTACGGCAGTGACGGCGGAAGAATTTCAAACTTTAGTACTGCACCAATTGCAAGGTTTGCAGCAAAATATTGCGAACATTGATTCGCGGCTGGATCACCTGAATTCGAAGATGGGAAGCCTGGACTCGCGAATGGGTAGTCTCGATTCCCGGGTCAATAAGCTTGAATTTCAAATGGACAAGCTTGGTTCCCGCGTTGACGATCTGGAATCCAACCTTACGCAGTATATGGGAGCTCAATACAGTATCGTTAATGCTAAAATTGAAGAATGTATTGCTATTCAACAAAATGATTTAATGAAGCTCCTTGAAATTATTCATGAAGAGATGGCTGCGCAAGAAGACGTGGACTACATTGTGAAAACGCAGGCTGAACAGTCAAAAATGCTGAGCTTGTTGTCTGCACGTTCTATGCAGCAGGAAGCAGAATTGGAATATTTGAGGCTGGCAAAGTAATAGAAAAACCCAGCAGTGGAATCAACGGAAGATTTCACTGCTGGGTTTTTTTAGTCTTTCCAGGTACGCTGTATTTTGGCGATCTCTTCAAATTCCTGCTGTAAGTTCCAGTAGACTCGTTCATAAATTTTAAAAAGCTGCTGATAGCGCTCATGATTCTCTTCTGATGGATAATAACGCTCTTTGATGTTGATGAAATTACCGACCTCTTTGATGTCATGGAGGACCCCTAATGCATACAAACCGAGTACGGCAGCGCCATAAGCAGCACCCTCCGGTTCGCCGGGAACTGTAATGACCCGGCCGAATACGTCGGCTAATATTTGCACCCATAAGCGGGAATGGGTAAAGCTGCCGCTTACCCGGATCTCAGTCACCTGACCCGATACTTCCTCCAGCGCCTGGAGAATGCTGTACATCCGGTAACAGATCCCTTCCATCGTAGCGCGAACCAGGTGGCGTTTGCCGTGATTTAGATTTAATCCAAACAGTACACCCCGGGCATTGGCATTCCAGTAAGGTGCCCGCTCACCGGCAAAGAACGGCAGCATAATTAAACCATCTGAGCCTGCCGGCTTTTGTTCGGCATAACGGCTGAGAATATCGTAGGTATCCAGACCAAGCCGCTCGGCCACTTTTTGTTCTGTTGATGCAAATTTTTCCTTGGCCCACCGTAAGGCAATGCCCCCGTTGGTAATGGCTCCGCCCAGAACCCAGTAATCCTCGCTGAGGTTGTAACACCAGGTCCTGCCTTTAGGATCATTATAAGGCTTTGTAGTGATGACCCGCACAGCACCGCTAGTGCCAATGGTAAGCGTCAACTGGCCAGGATTGATGGCGCCCGAACCAATACAATTCATCATACCGTCGCCAGCGCCCATAATTAGCGGTGTATCCGGAGCTAGTCCCAGAATCCGTGCTATTTCCGGGTCTATCTGGCGTTCAATGTGCGTGGTTGGCACAACCTCTGATAATTGATCCTGCCGTAAACCGGTCAACTCCAGCAGCTGCTCATCCCAGCTCAGGGTCTGGTTGTTATATAAGCCGGAACCTGAAGCAATGGATTTATCGATGATATACTTACCGGTAAGCCGGTAAATAATATATTCTTTAATACCAATAAATTTAGCAATGTTTTGGAACATGTCGGGACGCTCATAGCGAAACCAGAGAATCTTATAGAGCGGAAACATCGGATGAGGCGGGCAGGCAGTGCGGGAATAAATCGCTTTGCCATCATCCCCGGAGGCTACTTTTTCTTTATAAGCCTGTGCCCGGTTATCAGCCCAGGTAAGCATCCGGTAAAGCGGATTACCTGATGTATCCACCGGTATCAGACTGTGCAGTGCGGAACTAAAGGACATGCCCGCTATATCTTTGGCGGCAAGTCCTGATTGGAGCATTGCTTTACTGACAACAGTAATGAAGGCATTATATATTTCGTCCGGGTCTTGCTCTGCCCAATCGGACTCGGGCGTATAGAGCGGGTAATCTATGGATTGGCTTGCCAGTATTGTGCCATCTACACGATAGAGTACTGCCCGGCAGCCGGTAGTGCCAATATCAACTCCGAAAATTGCTTCTTTATGCATGAGTAAATCCTCCTGTGTATGGTGTGGGGCTTCCTTATTCATACCATGATGGCAGGAAAAAGTAAACCTCTGATCAGGTAAGTAGGACAGATTATTATAAAATATTTGGACGAAACAGACGGATCTTGTTACAATAATATCAGACTCATAAGGGGGAATAGTCATGCAACCGACCACGTCACAGATAAGTGGCTGTTTGCCGCGCATTCGCAGTGTTTTCAGTTCACTGACAAAAGCGGAGCAAAAAGTGGCCACCTATATGCTGGACAATCCGGCAGCCGTTGTTCATCTCTCTATTACTGAATTGGCAGAAGGGGCAGGCAGTGCTGAGGCTACTATTTTTCGCCTGTGTCAAAAGATCGGATTCAAAGGCTATCAAGCCTTTAAAATTGCCTTAGCCGGTGATTTATATACACCAATGGAATCAGTTTATGAGGAAGTTGATTCAGAGGACTCGATTGCTCTCATTGCAGGTAAGGTATTTCATAGTATTAATGAAGGCCTGCAGGATACGCTGAAGCTGTTGAACCCGCAGGCAGTGGAAGAAGCTGTAGCCGCATTGGCGAAAGCCAAGCGAATTGACGCTTATGGTTCCGGTGGATCAGCAATTATAGCAGCAGATATTGAGCATCGCTTTATGCGCTTTGGCGTTTGCGTGCGGGCTTACGGCGACTCCCACATGCAAATCGCCTCGGCGGCGCTGCTGGCACCGGGAGATGTTGTTGTTGCAGTTTCTCATACCGGCTCCAATCGGGAACTTCTTGATTCGGTAGCAATGGCCAAAAAGAGCGGCAGTACCATTATTGCCTTAACGAGCTATATGAAGTCCCCTCTGTCTGAGCTTGCAGATATTTCTCTTGTTGCTTCCGCACGGGAAACAAAATACCGTTCTGAAGCAATGGCCTCTCGCCTTGCTCATCTAGCAATCATTGATGTTTTATACATCGGTGTTATGCTGCAGCATAAAGAACGGTTGGTATCCAATATGCAAAAAGTTAGGGAAGCGATTGCTGTTCGCAGATTGTAGGAAATAGGGAAGGGCTTTGACGATTCGTGTCGAATTAATGTGCTATATGTTATTTGCTGCGGGGGTGAATTATGGCCAAAGAATTGAAAATGACCACTAATCGTCGCCTGCAGGATGACTTAGCTGCCAGTGAAGCTCGCTACCGAGCCATCGTTGAAGATCAGACAGAATTTATTTGCCGGTATGCGCCCGACTTGTCAATAACGTTTGCCAATCGGGCCTATTGCCGTTTCCTCCATAAAAAGCATCATGAAGTGTACGGGCAGACTCCTGACAAATTGGGAGTACTAGAAGTGGATGTACAGAATATTCTCGCGACTATTGCCTCGCTGACTCCCGCAGCCCCTTCCTGTATCTCCGAATATGGGATTACGGATGGGGCTGGTGAAGTACGCTGGGTTCAGTGGACTAATCGGGCATTTTTCGATAATCAGGGCTGTTTGGTGGAAGTGCAAGCGGTCGGACGAGATATTACGCGGCAAAGACAGCTGGAAAAGGACCTTGCCCATTATGAGCAGCTTAACTTAATTGGTCAAATGGCTGCGGGAATTAGTCATGAAATTCGTAATCCTATGACGACTGTACGGGGGTTCTTGCAACTGCTTAGTAAAAAAGAGGAGTGTCAGCCGTTTAAGGGATATCTGGATCTGATGATTGAAGAACTGGATCGGGCCAATTCCATTTTATCAGAATTTCTCGCATTAGCCCGCAATAAAAAAATGGATAAAAAACCGCATAATTTAAATGCTATTATTGAGGTCATTTATCCGCTTCTCCGGGCTGATGCTTTAATTGCCGAAAAAAGCATACTCCTTGAATTGGAGCCAATTCCCGAGCTGATTCTGGATGAAAGTGAAATGCGGCAGTTAATTTTGAACTTAGTGCGCAATGGCTTAGAAGCTATGCAGCCAAACGGTCAAATAAAAATACGAACTTTTGCCGATGGTGAAGAAGTAACACTCGCGGTTGAAGATCAGGGCAGTGGCATTTCACCGACAATCCTAAATAGACTGGGAACGCCTTTTCTTACGACGAAAGATAACGGTACCGGTCTAGGCTTAGCCATCTGTTATAGTATTGCTGCCAGGCACAATGCAACTATCCAGGTAACAACTGATGAGGCGGGAACGACCTTCTTTATTCGTTTTTCCCGGAAAAATCAATCCCCTCAAACCTAGCGGCTTGAGGGGATTAGCTTAACTGCAGCAATGCTTGTAGCGTGCCTGCAGTTCGTCTTGCTTGGCATCGTTAAAGTTTTCCATATTAGAAAGATAACCTGTAATGCGACGAACCCGGCGAACAGGTGATTTTTCAGTTGCTTTTATTACGACGTTCTCTTCGTCAAGTGTTAAGAGGACACGGGCCAGCTCTTTATGCCGGGCTTTCCATAAGGCAATCTCTTCCTCGACAATAGCAGTCATTTCGGTAACGGACAACAGAGGATCATATTCAACTGCAACATGATGGACCATGGTGGTTGTCATGGATATTACCTCCAAATTAAGAATATATATCGATTATAACAAAATTTTGCCAAGATATGCGAGGGGAAAAGAAGGGCTTTTTAAGCCGTAAAGTGACGAAAACCGTTAATAAGTCACTGGCTCGTCTTATCAGGTAACGAAGGTCGCTGGAGCATATATTTTTGTAAGCTGCAATAAATCACGCTTGTTTTGTAAGGTAAATAGTGAATACACTTTCGATTAATTTGATTTTATGTTATGATTTCTTTAAAAATTGTGCGTTGGTGGAGGTTAATTATGATTCGCGAACGACGTAGTAAAGAAAAGCTGCAAACCTATTATACGAAATACATAGTTGATGGTATCCTTGATCCCAATGTTCACCCCTGGGTGGCTGAATCCTGGCAAATCAGTCATGAAGCCGGAATCGTTTCAGAAGCCATGCCGGAGCTTTACCGGCTGCCTAAAGCCGAATTAATGGAACTCAGGGACCGGCACAAAACAGCCCTTACTTATTTGGACGGGCTGTACCGTGAGATTGACGAGCATTTTAACTTGTACAATCTTAGTTTACTTTTGCTTGATAATGAATGCCATGTGTTAAAGAACTATGCACTGCCCTTTTTTCAGAGAGTGGCTGGAGAAGTGGAAGGCGCGAGACTGGCTGAGACAGATATTGGTACATCCAGTATTGCTATTGTGGCTAGACATAAGACGCCATTTTTGCTTTTTGGACCGGAAATGTGGATTAAAGAGTGCCAAAGCGGGGATGCCTGCTCTGCACCAGTGTTTTTGAACANNTTTGAACGGTGAACTGCAATATATCCTTACATTGGTTTCCGTGCAACAGCAAGAACTGCCTTACAGCTCTATTGCGGCATTAATGCTGAGTATGACGCATGCTCTGGAAACCTATCTGCAGCTGCAGGCGAGACTGGATGCCAAGCAGGCTATCTTAGACGCTGTGCCGCATGCTGTTTATCATATTTTACCTGGTGGGGAAGTGGCCTATACGAATAAGCTGGGCCAAAGCCGTTTATCCGGCATTGCCTCTTATAATAAGGGAGATACGTATCCTAATTTAAGCGATGTAGTACTTAATTATCGCCATACGCCTCTATATAAAGGCTTCTTAGGAATCCCTTCCTACAATAAGGAAGTTACTTGGATCACAGCACAGAAAACCTACGAAGACATTACGACTGTTGTTCCTTTGTACCGCGATAATGAAGTCGGCGGCATTGTGGCTATATCTCAGCCGATTGAAGATCTGCGAACACTGGTAGCTCATGCCGTAGGCTATACAGCCCGTTACAGCATGGGGTCAATGGTAGGACAAGATACTGCTTTTGCTTCCATGAAGGACAAGGCTGCCCGTGCAGCCAAAAGTGGCAATCATACGCTGCTTCAAGGGGAGCCGGGGACTGGCAAGCAGCGGTTGGCCCACGGTATTCATCAGGGAAGCAACCGGGCAGCAGGGCCGCTGATCTCTGTTCGCTGCGGCGATATGCCGGCTGAACTCCTGGAAGGCGAATTGTTTGGCAATATCTTTGGAGAAGAAAGCCGTCCCGGTAAATTAGAACTGGCGAATGGCGGAACCCTTTTCCTTGATGAAGTTGAGAAAATTCCTTATCATTTACAGATCCGCCTGGCGTCTGCCCTGTCATCAGGTAAAACTTACCGCGTAGGTGAAGATGTATTACGTTCTTTTGATGCGCGGATTATTGCTGCCTGCGACAGCGATGTTAAGAGATTGACGGAAAAAGGTGTTTTTGCTAGTCAGCTTCATGACATCATAAGTAAAGTTGTATTGCGGATGCCTTCATTGCGGTCCCGCAGAGAAGATATTCCCCTGCTGGCGGAACATATTATCAGTGAACTGGCTGAACAGCACAATCTCGCTAAAAAAGAGCTGACCGAAGCTGCGGCTGAACTATTGATGTCCTATGAGTGGCCAGGCAATATTAAGCAGCTTCAGGGTGTTGTAGAGCAGGCCTTTTTCAATACAAGCGGCGAGCATATAACAGATGAGGATATTGTCCTGCCTGGTGAATCTACCCCGGGAAAAGCCTGGAAGGAAGATAAGGACATATTTGTTGAGGCCTGGAAAGCAGCTGGAGGCAATATTAGCCGCCTGGCAAATATGCTTGACGTCAGCCGCGTAACATTGTACCGTTATTTAAAGAAATATGGTTTAGAGCGGGATTAATCTGCTAATAAGAATATAGACTGGGAGCGATTGATGTGCGTTTACGAAAGAAGCCGTGGGTGAGCCAGGCTTTAGAGAAATATGAAAGCTTTGTTTTGCTGCCTGATGATGAAATATTGCAAGGCCAGTGGCAAAGTATTTTTGGACGGACGGCACCATTGCATGTCGAGCTGGGTACCGGCAAAGGCCGGTTCATTTGTGGCATGGCCGAAATGTATCCGCATATTAATTTTATTGGCATTGAAGCACAGCAAGATGTTTTGTATTATGCTGCGCAAAAAATAGCTGAGAAGCAGTTAACAAACGTAAGGTTATTGGTGTTTGATATTAATCATGTAATGAATCTTTTTGCACCGGCAGAAGTCAATCGGTTTTATATTAATTTTTGTGATCCTTGGCCTAAAGCGCGTCACGACAAGCGGCGCCTTACGCACCATCGCTTTTTGGACATGTATCGACAGTTACTTTCTCCTGGCGGAGATATTCATTTTAAGACAGACAATGAGCAATTGTTCCGCTTTTCTTTAGAGGAATTTGCTAATTATCAGTGGCCGCTGGAACATGTATCCTATGATTTGCATAATAGTGATTTTACAGGTAATGTGATGACCGAATATGAGATAAAGTTCAGCTCAAAGGGTGGCCCTATTTACCGTTGTGAAGCGAAACCACCAAAGATTCTTTGCTAATTAATAAAATAAACATCACATAAACGCCAAGCTCGGCATACACTGTAGTAACACTGTAATCTGTAAATGGGAGAGTGTTGCTATGTCGCGCCCTATTACCATGGGAGCCCCGGTTCCGCCTTTAAACATGGAAGAGGTTAAATTCTGGCTGGAAATCATGCGGGAGCATGCTTTGTTCATTAAAATGGGATTGCCTTGCGAAAGTACGAGTTTAATTAGTGAAGCGGAGTGTTTTTACAAAGAGTTCGGAGCTTTGTATAATCGAGCGGAGAAAGTTGCCAGTGAGAAGAAGTTTGCGGAACTGGTTGATAATGCCCTTGATACAGTTGCTGAATTTCTCCGTTTCAAGCGTCATTTACTGCAACAGGTTTTGCTGTGCAAATTAATCGGCAATAACCCGCCGCTCTTTTTGGATCATATGGCCCGGGAAGCGGAATATGTGCTGGCCTTATTCGGAAAAATCAAAGAGTGTCACAGTAAGAATTATCATCTGTCCAAAGCACGGGAGAATGTCTTTTGGCTGAGAATAATGGCTGATCATACCAAATTCATTGAAGGACATATTGATCCTTCCGAACGGATTATAATGAATATGGTAGGGGATTTTTCTACTGAGTTTGACAACTTATTCCTGCAGGCAAATGATTTTTACAGCATGCTGCAGCATCCAAGCCAATTGCCGCTGGTGACGGTCTCTTCCAAGAAGAAAAGCAAAAAGAAACATCAATATTCGACGACCACTTGTCTACCTCATCTTAATCCGCCAGTATATGGCAGATTTATTCATGATGTCCGTTCAGCAACTCTCAGACTGCGGGATTTCAAAAAAGCGCTCTATACTATGGTAGAGAATTGCAGAATAGCCAGTATTCTGCCGGCGTTACTGGCAGATCATGTACGCAGGGAAGCAGATCATTTCCTGATGATATTAACAATGATGGAAAAAGGTCTGATTGGGACAGAAGGTGATTACCTGCAGCCTGATCTGGACGAGAGCCTGGTAGACAGCTTCTGCAATAATGATGACAGTGACACGGCTTCGCTGACAAGCCAGTATAGCAGCTCGGCAAATGATGATGACGATGACTGTGATGACGATTGCGACGATGACTGCGATGACGACGACGATGATGATGATTGTGATGACGATGACGACGATTGTGATACAGACATAGATGAGTTTGATGATGATTGTGACGATGATTTTAGCTCTAGCAGTCAGAGTAAAGCAAATTACATGAAACCTAAGTTTTACCCGCGTGATGAGGAGCCGGTCATCCAGTCTGAGCCAGTATCCGAGAGTCCGAAACCGGCTGAGCAGGAGAAACCGGACGGCAAATTCAAGTGGTCAGGCAAGTGGCCTCGTCCTCTGGGGAAAGCGGAGGAGTAGCATTGATGCTGATAAAGTTAAGGCCCCTTTCCAGTTGCGGAAAGGGGCTTTGATTATTTTCGTACTATGGCAATAGGCCCTAAGTAATGGCTGGTAGCGGTTAGTGCCGTTATTCGCCCGGCACTAAGGTCAATCATGGCGAGGTTCCCTTTCATTACGGAAAGACCGATAGCCTGCTGTCCATTCGGTAGAAGATGGATGGTATCGAGAGGCTGCCCTAAAAGAATATGCTGCGTTGGCTGAAGCGTCATCTTATCAATCATGGTAAGTGCTCCCTCTTCTGTAATCAAATAAATAGTGGTCTCTGAAACAGCCAGGTGAATCGGATAGCCGGTAAGTGGCACTTTGCAGTGAGGACAGGTAAGTTTAAGTGCAGTTGGTGGTAGATCTCCGGGTTCTTTGCCGATAACAGCGAGTCCGAGCTGATTATTTTCTCCTGCCAGGGTGACATAGGCCAGGCCAGCTGCATCAAGAGTCATCGCGGTCGGTGCCCCGGGGAGCCGGTATTCTCTAAGCAGTTGGCCTGCTGTATTCATAACAGAAAGAAGACCGCTCGCACCCTCTTCCCACAGTGAAAAGAGATGTTCAGAAGTCGCGGCAAGAGACATACAGGATAGCCGGGTATTATTGGTTTTTCCCGGCGTTACTGCGAGCGTTGCTGTATCTAACGTATAGAGAGTGCCTGCTGGATCGGCGAAATAGGCTAGTGTGTGCTGCAGAGTGAAGTATTCCGGATGAGAAATGGCAACAGGAAGCCGGTAGAGTGAGTAATTCGTTAAATTCAGGATATGTATGGAGCCGCTGCCACCATTGCCGGCAGCGGGTAAAAATACCTTACTGCCGTCGTCAGCGGGATAAATGGCAGTGATTGCTTCTGCTGCCGGAAGCGCAACCTCAGCGAGGATTGCATTCGTGAGACCGTCAACAACCAGTAAGGTTTGGGCAGTAGTATCCACTATCAGCAATTGATAACATGTGTTCATTGCGTTCACCTCATTTTATAAATGATAATAATGGAAGAAAGTCAGTCATTCTTATTGGGACAACCATGCGTTTCTGGTATAATAAGACGAGTATACATAGATGGGGGCGAATGCAAGGTGAATAGAATGCCTGCCTTATGGTCAAATCCGGCGCAAGCCGTTTTATATCTTGTTATTATTTTATTTGCAATTGGGACTGTGAATATTTTTAGTGCCAGCTTCGTTACAGCAAGCAGGGAATGGAATGACAGCTACTTTTACTTAAAACGGCACCTGCAGGCTTTCGGTATTGGCATTATTTTGTTGTGGCTGACAGCGAAGTTTGATTATCGCCGGTATAAATGGCTTGTTCCTGTCATTATTTTGGGGACCTTGATTACCTTGGCGCTAGTTCCTGTCATGGGGTTAGAAGCGAATGGTGCCAGGCGCTGGCTTAAGCTGGGCATGACCTTCCAGCCTTCTGAACTAGCTAAACTGGCTGCGGTGATGATGACGGCCGCGTATTTAGGAATGCTGCTCGATAAAGGCCGCAGGACGAGTATTTTTTCCTGGCCCTTCTGGCTCACGGGCATTATGGTGGTATTGGTGTACAAGCAGCCTGATATGGGTACTGCTGTTGTGATCTTTGCCTTATGTATGGTTGTATATTTATTAAGCGGCATTCCCCGGCATGAATGGCTCGGATTAGTCAGCATTGGTGCAATAGTGGTTGTTGCATCAGTTTATGCTGCTCCGTACCGGGTTGTGCGTATTGCTGCCTGGTTTAATCCCTGGGCTTTTCAGCAGGATATCGGCTATCAGGCGGTTCAGGCTTTGCTGGCTATTGGCTCGGGAGGCTTCACCGGTACGGGGCTGGGGCTGGGAGCAAGCAAGTTTTTTTATTTGCCTGAAGCGCATACGGACTTTGCTTTTGCCGTACTCAGCCAGGAAATGGGCTTCATGGGAGTAGTTGTCATTTTAATTTTGTTTGCTTCGATCAGCTGGTACGGAACTAAAATTGCGATTAAAGCTCCAGATGGATATGGAATGCTGCTTGCCGGAGGACTGACAGCGCTGCTTGGTGGACAAGCGGTAGGTAATATTGCGATGGTCTGCGGTATCCTGCCAGTTACAGGTGTGCCTTTGCCGTTTATCAGCTTTGGTGGTACTTCGCTCATTGTGAATATGCTTGCAGTAGGGATTCTCGTCAGTATTGGCCGTCAGGCGGCTGCTGAAGGCAGTCAACCCTTTAAGCCTGAGCCGCAGTTAGATCCAAATCGTCGTGCCCGCCGGCGATTGCAGCTGGTAAATCGCAAATAGAATGATTAAAACAGCCCTCTGATGGTAATAATTCCAATATATTACCANNATGGCTAATTCGTGCCGCAGCTTATGGTTTGAGCGGCCTTACCATTTGGAGCTTTTTTCAGGGAGATGCGGACTCATCAAGGCTTTCTGCAATCCATCAGCATTTAGCACTTGACTCAGGCCAGGGCATGGTGTTTGGCGTATGTGCAGGAATCAGTAATTATACGGGCTTAGATGTTACTATTATCCGGCTGGCCTGGGTGGTATCTGCGTTTTATAAAGGGTTAGGCATCGGTCTTTATATATTGGCGTTTTTGTTGATGCCAATGAATTAAGCGGGTGTAATAAAAGGAGCTGTTCGTTCTGAACAGCTCCTTTTTTATTTACAAATGTGTCAATATGTAATCTGACTTCATAAGCTATAGTAGGCATGGAAAGGAGGTTGTTCCAATTGGCTTCAGAAAGTGAAAAAATTAATAATGAAAAAATTGATGATGGATATGAGAGTGAGCGGATACCCAAGAAGAAAATGCAATGTGAAAAGGACTGTCATGAGGATTTCATGGACATGAAAGAATGCTGTGATGAACCGGATCTGTGCGAATTTAATATGTATGACGGAGAAATGATGATGCCACGGCCCATGCTGCTGGCACATGCTTACGTTCCATGGCAAAGGTACGAAAGAGCTTTTTCTCCCCGGGAAGCACTGATGAAGGGGACTCTTTTCCCAGAACTTTGGGGTGTTTATCCAATTCCGGAATAGAAACGCGGAGGTGAAACAATAGTGGATCGCAATAAGCAGATGGCAATGTTGGAGAAGGNNCAATTTGTTGCAATAGAGCTTAATCTGTATCTGGACACTCATCCTTGTGACCAGGATGCATTAAATGATTATAACTGTGCGGTAGAATTGCTGATGAAACTAAGAGCGGAGTATGAAGAATGCTTTGGACCCTTATTTCACTTCGGCTGGAGCCCTATTAGGGGAAGAGAGTGGCAGTGGTCGGAGGGACCGTGGCCCTGGGAAATGTAAGTAAAGGCAAAAGGATGGGTGAATATGTGGATATATGAGAAAACGTTAGAACGCCCTGTGCGGGTTAGCCGTCCTGACCTCAAGGCAGCAAAAATGATAATCTCCCAATACGGCGGTCCTGACGGTGAATTGAGTGCATCGCTGCGTTATCTTAATCAGCGGTATAGTATGCCGACCGATATGGCTAAATCTGTTCTAACGGATATCGGAACAGAAGAGTTAGCTCATATGGAAATGATAGCGGCACTTGTACACAAGCTGACGGACGGTGCTCCGCCGGAGGCTTTTATTGAAGCGGGCTGGGAAGGACAATGGGTACAACATGATCATGGTCTATTTTGGACTGATGTAAATGGTGTACCTTGGTCGGCAAAATACATTGCCTGTCTGGGTGACCCAATTACGGACATGATGGAAAACATGGCAGCTGAGCAGAAAGCGCGTACTACCTATGAACATTTAATTGCAGCAATGGATGATCCTTGTGTAATCGATACATTGCGTTTCTTGTGGGAAAGGGAAGTCGTCCACTTTCAACGCTTTGGAGAAGCACTGAACACAATACAAGAATGGATGTCCAAGTCGAAGCATGTCTGGTGCGGCTGTGATATGAAAAAGAGTAAATAGGTTTGAGTGGAAGAATAAAGCCGCTTAAAACCCAAAAAGGTTTTAAGCGGCTTTATGATAGTCTTTACGAATTTACCAGGTTGTTCAAAGCAGCGACTAATTCATCGGCATTTTGATCACTGTCAGTAGGCGTCATAATCGTTTTGTCGTTTAGTCGGATGACTCCGTCTATCAGCTCTGCCTGGTACCCACTCGGTGCAGTTCTTAGGATTGTGGCGAGGTTACCTGCTACGAAATAGGCCCGTTCTTCAGCAAGCAGGTCACCGGCAGCTGCGGGAGTCACCCAGACTTTTCCGTTTATATAGACCGTTCCTTTGCTTACCTTTACTTTATTGTTGCTGTACTCTTCTAATCGCTTGGCAAAGTATTCTACACGTTGCTTATTAGTGGGATGGTCATTAGGATTAATCACATTCTCGAAGCTGTTATGGCCATTATCACCACTTTTGGCGGTTACGCGGGACCAGATTGCAGCGCCTGCACCGGGGTTAAAGCCTGCATCTACGGCATAGGAAAATGAATTGGCATCCGCTTCTTTTTCCTGAGGCAGCGTAGCATAAGTTGCAACCAGATTGCGGTTAATGATGTACGAGGTTATGTAAGNNTAAGAAATGGTACCAGGGTTTTTCTCCAGATAAAGCGCCTGCACAACATTGAAGGATACCAGCTTAGGTAAGGAACTAAGCGAATGCAGCTTCATGCCGTGGACAAGCTCGTGGGCGAGGACGAAGGCGATTTCATCTTCATTATAATTCAGATAGTGAAAAAGCCCGATGTTGACACTGACGTTATGTCCTAAGCCGCAGAAAGCATTAAATGTAGTTTGATTGTTAACAAACCAGGAGAACTTTGGTTTTATTTTTTCCTCGGGATCAATACTTTTTAAGAGACGGTGCATAACCGAATCCAATACTTCGGTTGCCCGTTCATCGCTATTCTCACCATATTCTTTTTTGTAACCTGACATGATTTCGTTGTTTTGCTTATTATGGGCATATAGCAAGGATTCGCGCAGATAGAAATATTCAACTACGCCGCCGATTAGTATGTTGCGCAAGGAAGCATGGGTCACTGGCATTAAGACAAAAGTGTTAAAGATAAACGTTACGGTAAACAGCAAAAGGGTAACCTTGGATTGGAGAATTTTTTTTGCCATCCTGCTCCCTCCTAGTCCCAGACGGGAAACTCTTAAAATGATACAGGTAATGATAATAATTATACAACTTTTTTGAGTTGTGGAAAATAGGAGAATCCCTCCATCTGCGTTGCCGTGTGATGGAGGGAATCAGCGTTGGTGAATATAAAAGGTTACATTCTGGACCGTGAGCCAAACAATAGTGGCAGGCAGGCTAAGCCCGCTATTCCAACAATTGCGTATACGGCGCGGCTGAGAAACGAACTTTGGCCACCCAAAATTGCAGCAACCAGATCAAATTGGAAAAGACCGACAAGGAGCCAGTTCAATGCTCCAACAATAACCAGTGTAAGGGCCAATTTAGACATGTCAGCGCCTCCTTTTGCGAGATAATACAGTACTAGTATTTCCAATTGAAAAAAAATAACCCTTTTGCGAGAATAAGGCAGGGGAATTACTGTTCTAAAACGAAGTTTAATGTCGTATCTTGCAGTAAATGTAGTCTATAAGTGGGAGATGTAAACGTGGTAACACGGCGTGAGTTTGTAAAATTATGTTTGAGTACAGTTATAGCCACCGGATTTTCAGAGCTGCTGGAAGATTTGTCGACTATCAGTGAAGCCTCCTACCGGGAGATACCGGTATTGTTGTATCATCGCATTGGGTATACAAATGGCTACCTAACGATAACTCCAGAGAAGTTTGCAGCTGACATGCAGATACTCACTGACTACGGCTATCATACAATTCCTTTATCATTATTTGAGAAGTTTCTAATTGACGGCAATGTGGAATTGCCGGAAAGGCCGATGCTCATCACTTTTGATGACGGCTATGCCGACAATTACGAGTATGCTTTCCCGATTTTGCAAAAGCAGCAAATGACGGCTGTCTTTTATATCATAGCCGGTCTTTTGGGACAGCCGGATAGGGTGAGCGCTGAGCACATTCGTGCAATGGCAGGCGGCGGTATGCAGTTTGGTTCCCATACAATGACCCATCGTGCGCTTGGCGAGCTGCCGGAAAGTGAAATTAGGGATGAACTGCAAACCTCCAAAAACATCCTCGAAAACGTACTGAGTAGTGATATACGAACGATTGCTTATCCACGGGGCAGCTATAATCAGGAAACCTTGCGCATTGCAAAAGAGCTTGGTTATGTAGGCGGCCTCACTACCCGCAATGGCAAATGTACCCGTCAGGCTGACCACTTTGTACTAAATCGGATACCGCTCTTCAGCTACGATCAGGATATACTGGCGGTAATCGCCAGACGCGGACGGGGAGAACCGGCATAAATACAAATACCCGCTTTGCAGCTGCAAAGCGGGTATTATTTTTGACTTAAAATAATTGCTTCTTCCATAGTGCATAAGCTGCGACACTGGTAAAAGTGATAGAAACGGTAATGACAAACCAGAAACCGAACTCGCTGCCCATAAAAGGAACGCCTACGTTCATGCCCCAGAAACTGGCAAGCATAGTAGGAATGGATAGCAGAATGGTCATAGAAGCTAAGAATTTCATGACAATATTTAAATTGTTAGAGATAATAGAAGCAAATGCATCCATCATACTGCTGAGAATATTGGAATACATTTCAACCATTTCAATAGCCTGTTTGTTTTCAATGATAACGTCTTCCAGCAAGTCTTCGTCTTCTTCATACATCTTAATAAGATGCTGCAATTGACTGTTAGTTCGGAGACGCAGCATTTTTTCCATCACGATGCCATTTGAGCGCAAGGACGCTGTAAAGAACGTGAGACCTTTTTGCAGCTCGAGCAGTTGAAAGAATTCTTCGTTTTTCATGGATTGGCGGAGCTGTTTCTCAATATCATCGGTACGACGATTAATCTGCTGGAGATATCGCAGGAACAACGTTGCCGATTTATAGAGTATTTGAAAGAGAAAACGGGTCTTTTTGAAGGTGCTGAACGTGCGGGCATTATCATTGCTGAAGGCCTTTAAAATTTCATTTTGTTCTAGACAAACCGTAATAAAGTAGTCCGGTGTAATAATTATGCCAAGCGGCAATGTGTCATAGCTATCCTTGCCGCGCATCATCGGAATATTGGTAACAACCAGAATATAGTTATCCTCAATTTCAACGTGAGACCGTTCTTCTTCATCCAAGGCGGTTTTTAATACATCGACCGGTACATTGGACAAAGCGGAGACAATCGTTATCTCTTCGGCTGTAGGACTGACAAGATTCAGCCAAGAGCCCTTCTCCATCGATTCGAGAGACTGTTCAATTAAAGTGACGCAATTACTTTTCCATATTTTCAACATTGGTGCTCCCCCTCTCTCTCTTGGGCAACACCCATATCTCTTACATTAGCAGTTGCTAAGGGCTAGAAAGATGGATATTCCCCTATATTCAGTTAATTTAGCAGGTCTGTGTTGTCTAGGTCGGTCTACATCCATTTTTCTCACCTACCCATCGGATTATGTGTATTTACATTTCAAATATAATCCTGTATTCTATATTAGTCAATAGACAACCAGGAAATTTGCTATTTTCAATTTATTAGACCTGCAAAAATTGTGATAAAATACCAGGTTTATGAAGTTGACAAAACGTGCAACCATTTGTTATAATACTAAATGTGTCGGGCACGGAGGGGTGTCCGAGCGGTTTATGGAGCTGGTCTTGAAAACCAGTGATCCTGAAAGGGACCGTGGGTTCGAATCCCACCCCCTCCGCCATTTTTTTCCCGTGGAGTGGTACTCAAGCGGCTGAAGAGGACGGTTTGCTAAATCGTTAGGGGGTGTAAGCCCCGCCAGGGTTCAAATCCCTGCCACTCCGCCACAACAGAGACATGCGACTATCGGTTACGTCCGATGGTCGTTTTTCTTTTTTTAAGCTTTATTATTAGGCTATTCGGCAAAGGATGGGCAAGTGCAATTTAATAAGAAAATAGACGGTGATGAAGGGTGATTGAGCGAGATAATCAGGACGGCGCAATGCCCGCGGTATCCTATTGGTTACCATGAACCAAAGGAGTCTAAAGCGAGTAGAAACGGGCGAAATCGGCGCTTTCTTTTTTTGTAGGGAAGAGTATAATTAACTTCATTGCCCTATTAACAAAATAAGAAGCGGAGGCGCTACTTGTATGATGCGCGAATTACGGCGGGGGCTAATTGGCAGGCCGCTGCACAACCGTGAGCTGGCCCATGAACGGTTGCCTAAATGGAAGGCTTTATCAATCTTTTCTTCTGATGCTTTATCCTCAGTAGCGTATGGGCCGGAGCAAATTATGCTTACGCTTGCTTTACCAGGTTTGATTGCTTACGGATATATGGCGCCTGTGGCAATTTCCATCCTGGTGCTATTGGCAATTGTCACTCTATCCTATGCTCAGGTAGCTAAGGCCAATCCGGGTGGTGGCGGTGCTTATGCAATCGCCAAACAGAATCTGGGCGAAAGACCAGCCCTGATTGCTGCCGGATCGGTTTTTGCTGACTACATATTGACAGCAGCGGTCAGTGTTTCGGCAGGTACGGCTGCCATTATATCCGCTTTTCCCGAGCTTAGCGGCTGGGAAGTGCCGATTGATGTTATTGTTCTGTTTAGTGTACTAATGTTAGTTAACCTCAGGGGAGTGCGAGAGTCGTCCAATGCCTTTGTATTGCCTACCTATGCTTTTTTGGCCGGAATACTGGTTCTCTTATTTGTAGGTTTATACCGGATGTCTCAGGCTCCTTATTTTATTCCGCCTGATTCACTGGCAAGACAGCAGTTGGATTGGTCCATGCTGTTCCTTGCACTCAGGGCTTTTGCAAATGGCTGCAGCTCTATGACGGGTATTGAAGCGATCGCAGACAGTGTGCCCATGTTCAAATCGCCCGAATCGCGCAATGCCGCTGTTACCACGTATTGGATGGCTGGCATCCTCGGCTTTATGTTTCTGGGGATATCTGCATTAATTTTGCATCATCACATTCTCCCGGTACTGGAAGTGACGGCTTTATCGCAGCTGGCGGAGCAAATTTTTGGGCGAACACCGATGTATTTTTATATACAGATTACAACCATGCTAGTCCTTTATCTGGCAGCCAACACCGCATATAACGGCTTGCCAGTGTTATTATCAATTATTGCCCGTGACGGATATATGCCGCGTTATCTGGCCCAGCGTGGCGAAAGGCTGACCTTTTCCAACGGCATTATTTTGTTAACGATTATTGCCGCATTGCTTATTGTGATTTATGATGGTAAGATTGAAAATCTCATTGCCTTGTATGCAATTGGCGTTTTCATATCCTTTACGATTGCCCAGGTGAGCATGGTTGTTCACTGGCGGCGTGAGAAAGGTAACGGCTGGCAGCTGAGAGCTCTTCTTAATGGACTGGGCGCAGCAGCTACCGGGATTGTCGTAGCTGTGATTACGGTGACAAAGTTTGTGTATGGGGCCTGGATGGTACTGGTATTTATTCCAATCATGGTAACCATTTTTAAACGAATTCGCAGTCATTATAATACAATGGCTGAACAGCTGCATTTGCCGGAAGAGTGTTATGCTGAAGGCAGTGCCCACTTTCCCCAAGGCAAGCACTTGGTTATTGTTCCTGTTGCTTCACCGACGCGCATTGTCTATGAGACAATTAAGTATGCCAAGCTTATTGGTGATAACATTATTGCCGTTCATGTAGCCAGCGATGATGAATCGGAGCAAAGGGTTCGTCAGAAGTGGCAATGCTGGGACCCAGGAGTTCAGTTGGTTGTACTTCGATCCCCCTATCGGCTGCTGATGAGGCCGCTTATCAACTTTATTGAGAAAAAGCAGCGTGAGAAGGGACCGGATGATTTTATCACCGTCGTTATACCGGAGTTTGAAACAAAAAAATGGTGGCATCGTTTGCTCCATAATCAAACTGGCTGGTTTTTACACACAACACTTGTTCTCAAAGAAAATATTGCCGTAACTACTGTTCCCTTTCATTTAAAAAGATAAAAAAAAGAGCCGCTTGGCTCTTTTTTTATTGAAGTAGCTTGTATAATAATCGAGTTACTCCGCAATATATTGTATAAGGAACGTATGTTTGTTATACTTGATTTGGGTGATGCACATGCAGCGCTATATTATTCATGTAGATATGGATGCTTTTTACGCATCTATAGAGCAGCGGGATAATCCGCAGCTATTGGGGATGCCGGTTATTGTAGGCGGTCTCAGTAACCGGGGAGTGGTGGCTACCGCTTCTTATGAAGCCCGCAAATTTGGTGTTCATTCAGCAATGTCAATGGTCGAAGCAAGAAGACGATGTCCTCAGGCTGTATGTATTACGCCGGATCACCGGAAATACAGTTTTGTTTCAGCGCAGATTCGTAACATTCTTGACCGGTATTCCCCGCTAGTAGAACCTTTGTCGCTTGATGAGGCATTTTTAGATGTTACCGGTATGGATGGATTGTATGCCGATCCCGCTGATATTGCCCGCAGCATAAAGGCGGATATAAAGGAACAATTGCAATTAACGGCATCGGCAGGTGTCGCAGTAAATAAATTTCTAGCCAAGCTTGCCTCCGATCTGCAAAAACCGGATGGTTTATATGTAATCAGGCCTGGTGAAGAAGCAAAGGTGCTGGCCGGTCTTCCGATAAGACGGCTGTGGGGAGTAGGCGAAGTAACGGCAGCCAGTATTGCCAAACTAGGTATCCGGACGATTGGGCAATTTGCAGCAACCGATCCCAAGTTATTGGAAGGTTATATCGGCAGAGCTGTTTTTGATTTGCAGCAGCTTGCGCGCGGAATTGATGACCGGCCGGTAGTACCCGATCAGCAAGTTAAATCGATCGGTAATGAAGAGACTTTCGAAGAAGATTTATATCAATGGGAAGAGATTGAAAAGCAGCTGCTGCTTTTTGCGGACAAAGTGGGCTGGCGGCTGCGCAAACTCAATTTATCGGGGCGGACAGTGACGGTAAAAGTGCGCTTTGCTTCTTTCCGGACAGTTACCCGCAGCCGTACGCTCGATGAAGCTACCAGCCTGGATGGAGTCCTTTATCATACGGCTAAAGAACTGTACAAGTCAATTCCGGCCAACGAAGGGATTCGTTTGTTAGGGTTAACGGTAAGCAATCTGCAGCCAGCCGGTCAGTCAATTGCCTTATTTGACTCAGGCCAGGAAAAACAGGAAGTACTGCATAAAGTTGTTGATGGATTAAAAGCGCGCTTTGGCTCGGCGGCAGTCACGAAGGGGCGGCTGATTGATCCTCATAAATGAGGTGGAGATAATCATTCCACCTGCGGGCTGCACAAGCAAAAACCCTCGTTTTTATGGTATAATATACCATAAAAACGAGGGTTT
>DDHB01000087.1:318-17245 GCA_002337925.1 Sporomusaceae bacterium UBA1887 | reverse complement strand
AAAGTAAGTGCTTTTTTGCTTTATATGCAAAACGTGAAAAACGCCAAACAGTAAATTAGGGTTCTTTGAGGGCATACCTGTCTAATCTAAAATATTGTTGGACAGGTGGATAATAGGCCTAACTTTCAGAATAACGTTACTTTACAAGCCTATAGTGCCATAATGCCTTTAATACTGAAAAAAATATCAAAAAAATTTAATTACCCTCTAGACAAAATTCTCACATATGCTATAATCAAAGTAATTGAATGGTATGTGAGTCAATGACGACTCCTCTTGTTGAAAATACAGGGGAGTTTTTATATTTTTTTAGGTATTGACTCATGATAAGTACACAAAATAAGGCTGAGGTGAAAAAAAATAGCAGAAAATTCACCTCACAAGTTTTATGGTAGCTCTTACATTTATAATACAGTGCCTAGTTTTAAAATGAAGATGAAAATTGAAAGGGGTTTTTGGGATGAGCATTTATGGAGCAAATGTATTTAACGATGCGGTTTTGAGGGAGCGTCTTCCTAAGGCTATTTACAAAGCTTTAAACAAGACAATCGAAGAGGGACGTTCTTTAGATCCCGCAGTTGCCGACGTAGTTGCTAATGCTATGAAGGATTGGGCTCTTGAGAAAGGTGCAACGCATTTTACGCATTGGTTCCAACCAATGACTGGCATAACAGCTGAGAAACATGATGCATTTATATCGCCTACTTCTGATGGCAAAGCTATCATGGAATTCTCCGGCAAAGAGTTAATCAAGGGTGAGCCTGATGCTTCTTCCTTCCCCTCTGGCGGTCTCAGAGCTACTTTTGAAGCTAGAGGCTATACTGCATGGGATTGCACCTCACCAGCATTTGTGAAAGATGGTTCACTGTGTATACCAACAGCTTTTTGCTCCTATACTGGTGAAGCTCTAGATAAGAAAACTCCATTACTGCGCTCGATGGAAGCACTGGCAAAACCAGCATTGCGCGTTTTAAAAGCTCTTGGAAATACAACAACCCGCAAAGTTATTACTACGGTTGGTCCTGAACAGGAATATTTCCTTGTTGATAAGAAATTATTTGAGCAAAGAAAAGATTTGATCTTTGCTGGCAGAACTCTTTTTGGTGCTAAACCTCCTAAAGGTCAAGAAATGGAAGATCATTATTTCGGTTCCCTTAAGGAAAGAGTTTCCGCTTACATGAAAGAAATAGATGAAGAGCTTTGGAAGCTTGGCGTTTCTGCAAAGACTAAGCATAACGAAGTTGCTCCTGCACAACATGAGCTTGCGCCTATCTTTACTACCACAAATATAGCGACAGACCACAATCAGCTTACTATGGACGTTATGAAGAAAGTTGCGCTGAGACATGGCCTTGTATGCTTGCTGCATGAAAAACCATTTGCCGGAATTAATGGTTCAGGCAAACATAATAACTGGTCCATGGGAACCGATGATGGAATGAACCTGTTAGAACCAGGCAACACTCCTCATGACAATCAACAATTCCTTGTTTTCCTGTGCGCTGTAATTAAAGCAGTTGATGAATATGCAGATTTGCTGCGCATGTCTGCCGCAAATCCTGGCAATGACCATAGACTGGGTGCCAATGAGGCTCCTCCGGCGATCATCTCCATTTTCTTAGGCGAACAGTTACAAGATATTCTGGAGCAGATTGAAAAGGGTGGGGCTACAAGCTCTAAAAGTGGCGGTCTGATGGAAATTGGTGTAACTACTCTGCCTGCATTGCCCAAAGATGCAACTGACAGAAACAGAACATCGCCATTTGCATTTACCGGTAATAAGTTTGAATTTAGAATGGTTCCTTCCTCCGCTTCGATTGCTGCACCGAACTATATCTTAAATACGATCGTAGCTGAAATCCTGGACGAAGTTGCAACCAGACTGGAAAAAGCTAAGGATGTAAATGCTGAAGTTAAAGCGTTTTTAACTGAAGTTGCAACTAAGCACAAAAAGGTAGTCTTTAATGGCAATGGCTATTCCGATGAGTGGGTAGTTGAAGCTGAAAAGAGAGGCCTGCCCAATATTAAGACCACTGTTGAAGCTACTAAAGCGCTCATTTCTGAAAAGAACCTGGCTGTTATGGAAAAACATGCCGTATTGAGCAGAGTGGAAATGGAATCCCGTTATGAAATAGAACTTGAAAACTATATTAAAACCATCAATATTGAAGCTTTAACGATGATTGAAATGGCGAAGAGAGAAATACTTCCTGCTGTTATTAAGTTCGCTACCAATCTAGCTGGTTCTATCAATACAATTAAAGCAACTGGCATTGCCGCTGATCTGTCAGCTCAAACTGAACTGCTCACTGAGGTATCTGCGTTAGCAGCAGCACTTAAGAAAAATATTGCTGCCCTTGAAGAAGCTACTGACAAAGCCGCTAATGCTCATGGTGATACTTATGAGCAAGCATCGTTATTCAGATTTGATGTATTCGAAAAAATGGGTGCATTAAGAGAAGTTGCTGATACACTTGAAACGCTGGTAGACAAAGAAGTATGGCCTATGCCTACCTATGCAGAACTGTTGTTTAACATTTAACTCTAACTGTAAACAGATTTCGTGGTTGCAAAGTAGCAACAGAAACTCCCTCAACGGTGGTTGGGGGAGTTTCTCTAAAAAAGAGGTGTAGTATGGATGCAATCGACTTACGCATACTAGAAATCCTTCTAGGTGATGGCCGTGTCACCATGAAAGAATTAGGCCAACGAGTAGGGCTTACCAGTCCGGCTACAATTGAACGTGTTAAGAAACTGGAAGATACAGATGTTATTAAAGGCTACAAAGCAATTGTTAATGTAAAAAAAACGGGACTGCCTATTCGAGCCTTTATTCTTGTTAAGACCAATGTAGATACATGTAAAAAATTCCTCGACTTTAGCAACGGTCACGGAGCTATTTTATCCTGCCATCGGATTACCGGTGATGCCGACTATCTCGTAGAGGTAGTGGCAACAGGGATGGATACGCTTGAGCAATTGATTGACGAATTTATGCAGTACGGCGTAACAAAGACCCACGTTGTACTATCATCCTCTATGGAGCAGAAGAGCGTGGCGTTACCGGGTTAATTCCGGTAAGCCAGAGATGAATTTTTTAGCTAAATAAATAGAAGACTCTCGNNCGAGAGTCTTCTATTTATTTAGGATTTGAATAAACTACATCTTAGATGCAAGCTTTTACTGCTGCCAGTGCTTTTTCATAATCAGGCTGATCCTTAATTTCCGGTACGTATTGAACATAACGGACCACATCCTGCTGGTCGATAACAATAACGCCGCGGGCCAGTAAGCGAAGCTCTTCCATAACAAAGCCGTATTTTAGGCCGAAGTCCAAGTCTTTATGATCAGATAATGTCTTTACATTAGTAATTTCATTTGCACCACAATATCTTTTTAAGGCAAAAGGCAGATCAACGCTAATCGTTAAAATCACGACACCCTCAATTTGGGTAGCATCTTGATTGAACCACCGCGTCTGCATATCGCAGACCGAGGTATCAATAGATGGAACAACGCTGATAATGCGAATGGACCCTTTATAGTCATCAAGTGAAGCAGGGGATAATTCGGGAGTTAGAACGGTGAAATTAGGCGCTGTATCGCCAACCTTTATTTCGTTGCCAAGTAAAGTAACCGGGGTATTGCCAAACTTCACTAGTCCAGTACGTTTTTGCATAATCGAAAACCTCCTATATCGGATATTACTAACTATCCATATTTTAACATGGTAAAATATTCTTGTAAATAATAATTATTGTTAGTTGAAACTCCCTTTTTTATTAGTGCAGAGCAGGCAATATCACGCCGAGGAGGATTATGCAGCTTTAAAGGATAATTAATCCTATAACGGGAGGTACTAGTGTGTTTCTTTTCCTTAAACTTCGGGTTTTACAGCCGTTTTTTCGTGTTCATTGGCTAACCTATTCTATTGGAGTCCTTCTACTTATTAGTGTAGACCTATTGCAGCTTCTCATTCCCCGTATCATTGGTAAGACTGTTGATTTTTTAATTTCCAGTAGGGAAGAGGTATTTGGGCAGCTTCTACTTTTAGTATTCATTAGCATTCTTATTGCAGTTTTACGTTATATTTATAGAGAATGCATCATGGGAACGACAAGAAGACTGGAATATTACTTGCGTAAAAGAATTTTTTCTCATGCCTTGAGACTGCCGATGTCTTTTTTTGATGAACATGGCCCAGGTAAAATTATGGCTTTGACGACAAATGATGTTTCTGCGGTGCGTGTAGCGATTGGGTTAGGAATTATGCTGTTTGTGGATGCCGTCATAATGGGGGCAGCGTCTCTTATTGTTATGGTGAAAACAATTAATTGGCAGTTGGCCGCTTGGACAATACTGCCGTTGCCGATTATTTTCATGCTGGTAATTTATATGGGAAAATTCGTTCACGACCGCTTCCGGAAGGTTCAGGAGAATTTTAGCTCAATGACGGAATTTACCCAGGAAGTGTTTGCCGGTGTGAAGATTATTAAGGGCTTTGCAGCCGAAAGAACGACTTTAGAGCGCTTCTCAAGCATTAATAAGGCAAATGTAGCAGCTAATATGGAAATGGCTCAATTGCAGGCAGCTTACATACCGGTAACGCACATTGCACCGCTGACATGTTATGCGATTGCTTTATTTGTCGGTGGCGATCTTATCATCAAAGGGGCTATTACTATTGGTGAATTTGCAGCTTTTTCGGGTTATTTAGGCCTGATTATTTGGCCTGTTATGGGCTTGGGCTATCTGATTAACACAGTGCAGCGTGGTGCAGCTTCATTAAACCGGATTTCAGATTTACTGGATCAGCCGGCCTATGAAGATCGTGACGAACCTGTTGAGACTAGTAAAGAAATACGAGAAACTGATATACGAATTACAAATTTGACCTTTCAATATCCAACAGGAAAGCAACCGGCCTTAACAAACTTATCATTGTTTATTCCAGCAGGGACGGTGCTTGGTATCGTGGGGCATACAGGAGCCGGTAAGTCAACATTATTGCAGTTATTATTGCGGTTATACAACCCGCCGGAGAATACGATTTTTATCAGCAACCGTGAGATTCATGCAATTGATTATAACAGCTTGCGTCAAGCGGTAGGCTATGTACCACAGGACAGTTTGCTCTTTTCAAAAACCATTGCTGAGAATATTGCTTTTGATCAACCGTATTTGCGCGAGCAAATTGAACAGGCAGCGCAGCTTGCTGTCATTCAAGAAGCAATTGATGATAAGCCTTTGGGCTTTGGGACAATACTTGGTGAAAAAGGGAAAAAGCTATCCGGCGGCCAACAGCAGCGAGTGGCTATTGCCAGAGCTCTTATCAAAGAGCCAGCAATTTTGCTGCTTGATGATATATTTGCCGCTCTAGACTATCGAACACAAGCTGAGTTGTTGGCCAATATGAGTCAATTCACTGCAGGCAGGACTACTTTAATTGTCTCACAGCGAGTCGCTGCAGTGAAATCGGCAGACTTGATTATAGTGATGAAGGAAGGTTCAATTGCTGAACAGGGAACCCATCAACAATTAATAGAGAAAAAGGGGCTGTACTATGAATTATATGAACAGCAACTAATGAATGGTGAAGAATAATGGCAAAGTATGTTAGCAAAAGAAAAGATGAAGCAGCAGAAGTGAAAAATTCTTGGGATAGTAAAATGCTAGTTGTCCTGTGGAGCTTTGCTAAACCGTTCATTGCACTGTTATTTGCAGCGTTTATCATTATGCTGATGGGAACAAGTGCTGATTTACTACGTCCTTATTTACTGAAAGTGGCTATTGATGAGCAAGTTGCCAGCCACAATCTAATAGGGCTGCTCGAAACCGCTCAGCTTTACGGTATTACTATTGTTGTAAGCTTACTACTAACGTATGGCCAAACTTTACTGCTCCAGTATATTGGTCAAAAAATTATTTTTGATATAAGACAAAAAGTATTTCACCAGCTGATTTATCAGCGTTATTCAGCTTTGGAAGGGCAGCCTGTAGGAACCATGGTTACACGCGTAACAAATGATACCGATGCGATCAAAGAGTTATACACTGATGTTCTCATTTCATTTATCAGTGATTTCATTATGATAATTGGCATCATGGTTGTTATGCTGCTGATGGATTGGCAACTGGCTCTCGTTTCTTTTACTGTTATTCCGGTTATGATCGTAGTTGCAATCGCATATCAAAAGTACGCGCGCAGTGCTTACCGGCTGGTTCGGGAAAAAACTTCCGGCTTAAACACCTTCATTCAGGAGAATTTAAACGGCATACGGCTAGTGAAAGCATTTGCCAGATTTAAGCAGACAGAAGCGGAATACCGTATAGTTAGTGATGAATATTTGTCAGCAGGTTTAAAGGAAATGCGCACATATGCCATATTCCGTCCTTTAGTAGATTTGGTTTACTCATTGGCGATTGTTTTGGTATTGTGGTTTAGTAACTGGCAGATCGCAAGCGGATTAGAAATTGGTATTGTGGTTGCATTTCTCCGCTATGTTGAAAAATTCTTTTGGCCGATTAAAGATCTGGCGGAAAAATATAGTCTTCTCCAGTCTGCATTAGCGGCAGCAGAGCGAATTTGGGATTTAATCGCTACAGAAAAACAGCAGGAAGAGCCACAAGCATCTGTCTCCGATGAGCGATTTAACGGGGAAATCCGCTTTGAAAATGTCTGGTTCGCATATGAGCCGTCTCAGTGGGTATTGAGGGATGTGTCGTTTGTTATTAGAGCAGGTGAATTTATCGGTATCGTCGGCTTATCCGGATCGGGTAAGACCACCTTGCTCCATTTACTGCTGCGCTTTTATGAACCTCAGCAGGGGCACATTTATGTTGATGGCATTGATATCCGTGAAATGCCTGTAGAATTGCTTCGCAGCAGAATAGGAGCAGTATTTCAGGAGGTCCATTTATTCAAGGGCACGATAGCGGATAATATCCGCCTCTATGATAAGTCAGTGAGTGACGATGTGATGATAAAGGCCGCTCAGACTGCTAATATTCATGAGACGATCGTCACTATGCCGCAAGGCTATCATACTCCGGTAGGATATCAGGGAGCGCTGCTATCGATGGGACAACGGCAATTATTGTCACTTGCGCGGGCCTTGGCTGCCAAAACAGATATACTGGCCCTGGACGAAGCTACTTCCAGCATAGACAGCGAGACAGAAGGCTTGATTCAAAATGCGCTGGAGAAGATTTCTTCTCAGCGGACAATCGTGGTTGTAGCGCATCGTTTGTCTACTATTCAACAGGCAGACCGGATCCTTGTAATGGCTAAAGGGGAAATCGTTGAGCAGGGAAATCACCTGGAGCTATTAGCAAAACAAGGTATTTACAATAGGTTGTATAATTATCAATAACCTGGCAGGAGTTGGCAGGAAAATGGGGAATTAAAACTGAAATGATTCGGGGAGGTGTATTTTAGTGGAAAATAGTTTTAGTGATTTAGAAGGCCTCAGAGTTGCCATTGAAATTGAAGCTCGTGGCAAGGCATTTTATCACCAGGCTTATGAACAAGCAGTCCACCAAGAACATAAAGACCTCTTTCTGTTTTTAATGAATGAAGNNACAAATCTTTACTGCTGTTTCTGAGCGCAAAGAAGCTCATTCAGCCGAATATTTATTTGATCCTGAAACGTATCGGTATTTGACTGTATTAGCTGAATCACACATATTCCCCCATGAAAGCCAGGCTAGTGGGAAAATAGCTGAGCTAAAAAGCGTCAAAAGTATTTTACATACGGCAATGCAGGCTGAAAAGGATTCCATCTTACTCTATGATGAGCTTTCCAGAAACGCTAAATTTCCTGATGCAAGAAAAATATTTGCCAGGTTGAAAATTGAAGAGCAAGGCCATGTGGTAAAAATACGTGAGATGATAGAAGCTTGGACGTAAAGGAGATATAACTGTGACAAAAGGGCAAGGGAAAAGAGCACACCATAAGCAGGATGTTGATAAATTGAACCGTACAGCATTAATAATTGGTGGCGTCGTTGCAGTTGTAGTTTTACTTGTTGTAATTGGTTCCGTTTTATTCTAAATATTCAGGCGCCCTTTTGGGGGTGCCTTTTTTAAACCAAACGGAATTTTGTGTCCAGGTGAATTTATCCCCTAATAGGGGTATACTGATTGCTAAGATAAAGTGGAGAGGGCGGATTAGAATGGATAAAGAATGGATTGCAGCTACAATTGAAAAAATCAGCACTTGGGGAAAAGGAAACCGTGGCACAAGCCGTCTGGCTTTCAGTACAGAAGACTGGCAGGCTAAAGAATATGTCATTGATTTAATGAAAGAAGCAGGCTTAACAATTCGACTGGATGCTTTCGGTAATATAATTGGTCGTTTAGAAGGAAGTAACCCTTCGGCTCCGGCAGTTGCCACCGGCTCTCATCTTGATACCGTTCCTGAAGGCGGCGATTATGACGGAATTGTTGGTGTAGTCGGTGGTCTGGCAGCAGTCAAGCAATTGAAAGAGCGCGGTCAATTGACTCATCCTCTGGAATTAATTATATTTGCTGCAGAGGAATCAAGCCGCTTCGGCTTTGCAACTATGGGCAGTAAGGTTATGGCTGGAACAACCAATCTTTCGGCCTGGAGCAAGGCAAAGGATCAGAATGGAGTAGCATTGTCTGAAGCTCTCCGGGAACAAGGCTTCGATTTAGAAGGGATTACAAAGGCTGTCAGAGGCAAGCAAGAGTTAAAAGCATTTGTGGAATTACATATTGAACAGGGGCCGGTGCTGGAAAACGATAAAACGACTATTGGTATAGTTGCTGCAATTGCGGCTCCAACCCGTCTTAAAATAACAGTTGAAGGCATGGCAGCTCATTCTGGTACTACACCGATGGATCAACGGCAGGATGCGCTTGTGAGTGCAGCGATGATTATCCTTGCGGTTCAGGAAATTGCCCTGGAGCAATCTCATTTAGGCACAGTCGGCACAGTGGGAGCTATGAAGGTGCATCCGGGAGCAATGAACGTCGTGCCTGGTTTAGTGGAGATGTGGGTGGATATTCGTGGTACCAATCATGAGAGCATCATTGAAGCTCTGCAGGATATCAAGGATGCGATCAGTACCATTGCTGAGGGGCAAGATACGCCTGTTGCAATTGAAGTGCTGTCCTCCGACAAACCGGTATTGATGGATGACCATATAAAAGGAATGATTGAAGATGCATGCCGGCAAGTAGGGGTTTCCTACAAGCGGATGCCTTCCGGAGCAGGTCATGATGCTATGAATATGGCACATATTACAGCTGCTGGAATGATCTTTATACCTTGTCGNNAGAATTTGCCGATACTGAGGATATCGTAGCTGGTGTTGACGTATTAACAGAAACACTGTATCGGTTGGCAAAATAGAAGAGTAACTAAAACAAAGGTATGCCTGCTTATCTCGTAAGCGGGCATACCTTTGTTTACATATATTACAGTTTTATATAATACAGCCGTAATGGTATAATGGGGAATGAACAGCTAGGAAGGAGTCATAACATTGAAGAAAATAATAGCTGCCTTGTTTGTAACAATGGCTTGCTCCTTTTCCTCATTGCCAGCTACGCATGCAGCAACGCTGGAAGAACAGCTTGCAGCAGCAGCGGTTGAAAGTGGCAATTTAAATCGAATTCAAGAATTATTAAAAGTAAAAGAACAGTTTGATAAAGGAAATAAAGAGAACCTGTGGAGTGTCATTGCTAATACCGCCTTGCAGCAGCTGGCAGCTACGAATGGAGTTTCAACTGCCGCTCTTGCAGACAGTGACATGAGCAATCAAGTTGAAAGCAAGTTAAGAAAAGAAATGGAAAAAAGGGTTGCTGATACGATTAAGCCATATGGGAATAACCTGGCTGCACTTGCAATGTTGTTGAATAAAAACGCAGTCCTGAGCCCGCAGGCAGCTGTGAAAAATGATTCGCTGACAGGGGCTCCGGCCAACTATAAGAAAGTATTAAATATGACGGCAACTGCGTATGCTCCTGGTCCATTGGATAATGGCAAATGGGGGGATCTGACTTACTTGGGAGGCAAAGTGCGTAAAGGCGTAGCTGCTGTTGATCCTGACGTTATCCCTATGGGTACACGGTTATGGATTGAAGGCTATGGCGAAGCAATTGCCGAGGACCAAGGCGGTGCTATCCAGGGAAATCGAATTGATTTAGCATTTAACAGCCGTTCGGAAGCGCTGAATTATGGAATTCAACGGGTTAATGCATATATCATAGAGTAGCCGGTTAAAGCCGGCTGCTTTTTTTATGCTCGCTTTTTTTGCAGGAATAGCGGAATTTAACTCGAATATTGTCGTGAGCAGGAGGA
Source organism: Sporomusaceae bacterium UBA1887 (assembly GCA_002337925.1). GTDB lineage: Bacteria > Bacillota > Negativicutes > Sporomusales > DSM-15969 > Anaerospora. Next base: position 6,917 of record DDHB01000087.1, on the reverse strand, counting down.
TGATTATGAAAAGAATATTCATTGTAATGATAATACTATTATTCAGCGCAGGTTTGACAGCAGAAGCAGCACCTAAAGACACGGCACCAGTACAGTACGAAAAAGGAACGGTAGTTGCTGTCGGTGCATTAGATGCATCTATGCAAAAAGAATATTTTATGGGGCAGGGCCAGTTGGTAAGCATTCAATTGACATCAGGGCCAGAGTCCGGAAAAGTTGTTGATACGTTTAATTACATAACTGGCAAATCGATGTACGAGATTCATGTCAATCCTGGCGACAAAGTGATTGTTGCCATATCCAACGATATGCAGCGGACAACGTATCATGTCAGCGACTTTGATCGCTTTGATTATGTATATTGGTTACTTGGATTTTTTGCATTGGCCTTAATTGCTTTTGGCGGAATTGTTGGTGTTAAATCCGTATTTGTCATCGCTTTTTCTACATTGCTTATCTTTCAGTTTTTTGTTGGACAGGTTATTATGGCAAAATTCAACATCACGGTCTTAACCTTGCTGATAAGTGCGGTAATTGCTGTTGTTACACAAGTGACGATCAGCGGCTGGACGGTAAAAACCTTGGCAGCTGTATTAGGGACAATTGGTGGCGTAAGCATTGCCGCAATTCTATCTGTATTATCCATTAATCTGATGCACCTTACCGGATTAGATAGTGAAGAGGCAATGATGCTAAAAGCAGTCCTTCTGCCAATGGTTGATTTCCAGGGAGTCCTATTTGCCGGAATGGTATTTGGTGCGCTTGGGGCTGTCATGGATGTGACAATCTCAATTGCTTCCGCTCTCTATGAAGTAAAAGAAGCCCAGCCGGCAATAGATGCCAAAGGCCTGTTTAAAACCGGTATGAACGTTGGCCGGGATATTATGGGGACAATGTCAAATACGCTTATTTTAGCGTACACAGGGAGTTCCTTACCACTAATGCTTTTGATTGCTTCCCAGAAGCAGGTTTCCATGTTGAAGATTCTAAATTTAAATATGATTGTCACCGAATTTGCCAGGGCTTTAACCGGCAGCATCGGCTTAATCTGTGCGATTCCCTTAACGGCGATTATTACTGCATTCCTGCTGCGTAACCGTTCAGAGTAATTGAATAACTGCTTGTCTGGCCAGCTCTAAAGCATCTGCAGTATGTTTTATAGAAGAGCCTCCCCCTTGGGCAGATGAACCGTTACCGCCGCCTTTTCCCTCTATAAGGGGAAGGGCGGCTTTTAGTATTGGCCCCATATTTATAGTCAGGTCAGGGGAACAACTGAACACCAAATGAACCTTGCTGTTATCGTCGGCAACTCCTGCCAGCAGTGCAACTGTCGCAGGCGAAGAGACAAGCTGCTTAGCAAGTCCGGCTACATCAGCGGGAGATGAATTTAGTAACTGATATACAATGATTTTTATTCCCTTTTCCGGTTCCGTTTGCCGGTAGAGGTTGCCGGCAAGCTGCACGTTGAGCTCTTGTCTGGCGGCTGCCAGTTGCCGATTTGTTTCATCTGCTTTATTGAACAGCTTATCTAACGTTGAGAGCAGTTGTGGTCCCGGTGCTGACAGGCGTCCGGAAAGTTCTTTTATTAATAGGTTCTTGTATTGATAATCAGCAAGAGCACGATAACCGCACACAAAATCAAGACGAATTGCATTGTTTTTTCTTTCCCAGCTGCGAATTTTAATCATGCCGATTTCACCTGTTGCTGCTACATGGGTTCCGCCACAGGGACAGCAATCGATTCCCTCTATTTCAATTAAGCGAATCGCAGCAAAATCTTTAGCAGGTTGTTTACGCAGCGGGTATTCATGCAGAGTGGCTTGCGTAGCCTGGTGAATGCGTACAGCCTTATTGCCATAAAGCATCTCATTCGATAATTGTTCTGCAGCATTCATCTGCTCGTCAGTAAAGCCAGGCAGGTCAAGATCAATCTGACTGGATTGCGCGCCCAGATGGAAGCCTACCGTAGCTGCTCCAAACAGCTCATGGCAGGTGGCTGATAAAATATGCTGTCCGCTATGCTGCTGCATGTGGTCAAAGCGCCGTGACCAGTCAATTGCAGCTTCTACTGCCACGGCTTGCGGCAGGTCGGACATGACGTGAATGATATCGCTTCCTTCGCTGTAGACATCATTCACCGGGATACCATTTATCTGTCCCTTATCAGAAGGTTGTCCGCCTCCTTCAGGATAAAAGGCGGTATGCTCCAGCACGACGCCCACATTGCCGTTAGGCAGGGTGATCGTTTTTTTTATCCGGCTTTGAAACTGGCGAATATAGCTGTTATTTTGAAATAAAAGATCGGTCACAAGGATCGCCTCCAAGTTGTTAGCATAGCTTCATTATAGCTTATTCCGGAAATACATTCATCCTGGAATGCATATATATCTGTAACTAATAACGTAAGGGGGCAGGGTATGATTTATTTTCGGTCATTTCCGTGCAGCCGGCAGCGCCTTTACTATAGCATTACCGCTATCGTCTTATTGAGCTTAGTCTTTGGCATTATCGGCTTTGAATTTGCTGATGAACGGGAGTTTGTTATTCAGGATAATCCGGTGGTGGAAGGAGTACCAGGCAGCAATGTCAGTATCGCGATCAACTTAGCGAACCGGATGCTGGAAGTATATAGTGATGAAAAGCTCTTCAAAAAGTACCGGATTGCTGTCGGCAAGAGTGGAACACCTTCACCAATCGGTGAATGGCATGTGGTTTGGAAGGACTATAACTGGGGAACCGGATTTGGTACACGGTGGATGGGCCTGGACGTGCCCTGGGGAGTCTATGGCATTCATGGCACCAATAAACCCTGGTCTATTGGGCAGTTTGCCAGCCATGGCTGTATACGAATGCGCAATAAAGATGTTGAGGAATTGTTTGAATGGATTCCGGTGGGAACACCGGTGAAAATAGAAGGAAGAAACGTAAAGATACAGCGCGTATTGAAGTACCAGACAACAGGTGCTGATGTTGTTGTTTTGCAAATCAAACTGAAAGAAATGGGATATCTTCACGAACGTGCTGATGGTATCTATGGCAGGGCAACGGAGGAAGCTGTCCGCAAATACCAGCAGGACAAAGGCTTGGAAGTGACGGGAGTCGTCAACAAAGCTGTGGTAGAAACGTTAGGCGTATAGCCCCAGGTTTGACCAAAGAATTAAATTGTTGTAATATAGATTGTGGAGCCGAATCTACACAGTACGGGGGAACCACATAAATTTACAGGGGATAATTCGCGAAAATGCGAAGGGGCGTGTTCTCAATTCTCTCTTTTCCCTATCCCGACAGCTAACCCCGGAGGCTTAAAGACCGCTGAGAATGTATTCTGCTCAAAGCAGTATTCTCAACGGCACACCAAAAGAGAGGTGGACCAATTGAAAAAGATTCTATTCCTTACTGTCTTATTGTCAGTAATACTATTCACGAATGCGGCTGTCTTTGCTGCACCAGGGGATAAGTTACTCAAACAGGGTATGCGTGGCGATGAGATACAGGTGCTGCAAAAACTATTGACTGATGCTGGCGTTTACAGTGGCGATGTTGATGGTATCTTTGGTAATTCTACATACCAGGCGGTACAAGAATTTCAACGTATTCATGGGCTCTCAGTTGATGGAGTAGTTGGCAAGCAAACCTGGGGTTACTTAGAACGTGCTGGTGCCGAGCCTTCACGCTATAGTAGATCGCTTGTTGTAACGGCTTCTGCTTACTCGGCTTATGATACCGGTAATTCCAATCGTACCAGCCGCGGCAACCCTGTTCATAAAGGCATTGTGGCTGTTGATCCGAATACCATACCGCTTGGTACCAGATTATATATTCCAGGGTATGGTTATGCTGTTGCCGATGATGTTGGTGGTGCAATAAAAGGCAACCGGATTGATCTTGCTTTTGACAGTCATGGTCAGGCGATGGATTTTGGCGTTCAGCGTGTGACGGTGTATATTCTTGATTAAACAGGCGCATGCGCCTGTTTTTTATCTTACAGAAAATGTAGCTTTCTGATTGCGAAATAAGAATGACATAGGCTTCCACCTGCGTCNNGAGCGCTGGCGTCTCTGGCGGATACGGTAATGGGGGTAGCCTGTGCTTCTTGCGGTAAGCGAGTAGTTACCATTGAGATGAATATTAATTATATTAAAGGTGTATCTGCCGGTACGACCGTTTTAGCTGATGCTAAAGTCATTCATAATGGACGCCAAACTATTGTGGTAGAGGCAGATATTTGCGACAGCCAAGGCAAGCTGGCTGCAAAAAGCCGCGGAACGTTCTGTGTCATTGGCCGTTTTGAAAATGAGTAACCGCGTGCAGAATGTCACTATTGCAGCAAAAGACTCCGTTTTACAAGCCGTCATACACAGACCAGAGCAAGAATCAGGTAAAACACTGATCATCAGTCATGGTTTCCGCGGCTCAAAAGATGGCAGCGGCAAAGCTGTACTTTTGGCAGAACAGGCAGTGGCGGCGGGATTTACTGTTGTACGCTATGATTTCACACCGGGGCAGACCTTGACTGTTCAAGTGGAGGAATTAACAAGTGTGATCGCATTCTGCCGGCACCATCTCAGCAAAGAAATCATTTTGCTTGGACGCAGTATGGGGGGGAGTGCTTCCCTGGTATGTGCAGCAGCCGATCCCGCAATAAAGGGACTTGCCCTGTGGGCGACTCCTTCGAACTTAGTTGAAACTTTTCAACTTGCTCTTGGCAATGATTATGCTTCCTTAGAGAAGGGAAACATGCTCATTTTAAATGACAGCTACGGGAAATTAGAGCTGAAACCGGAATTTATCCGTGATTTTGCTAAGGTTGATTTGCTGAGCGTAATGCAGTCATTGGTTAATCGCACCATGCCTGTTCTCATTTTGCATGGGACCAAGGATGAGATTGTACCCATCCGGCAAGCAAGGCTGCTGTATCAAACCGCAGGACAGCCTAAAACGTTTGTCCAAATTGATGGTGGTGATCATCAGTTTAATCAGCATGGTCAAATAGCTTCACAGGCTGTCCTGGATTGGTTAACGGATAATTTCTAGAATAGAAAAAACATGCACCGCCGATACTACTTGATGAGTAACTCATTAAGTCGGCAAAAGGGAGCGGTGCTCGTTGGATATATCGGGTAACATGCTAGCGCTGCTGTTAGCATTAATATCTGGCGTACTTATGGCGGTGCAAGGTACATTAAATACAGCACTTAGTAAGGTAATTGGTTTAATTGAAGCTACGTTTATTGTACATGTCACAGGTACGATAGTGTTATTGGTGGTTCTATTTGTACTGCGGATGGGCAAAGGAAATCTCGGTGCTATAACTACTGCACCCTGGTATGCTTATCTCGGGGGTATTGTAGGCGTTTTTATCATCTATCTGGTTGCTGCCAGTATACCGGCAGTGGGAGTGGCAAATGCCACAACCGCCATCATCGTCGGTCAGGTTTTGACAGCTGTTCTTATTGATCACTTTGGTGGCTTTGGAATGGAAAGGGTGCCTTGCGGCTGGAACCAAGTTGCCGGGCTTGTTTTGTTAGCTATTGGCGCAAAGCTGTTATTAAAGTGAAGCCTGATCGTACATTTTTAGGGATGGTAGAAGTCTTTCTAAGATTTTCCACGAGAGGTGTTAACAAAATTACCATTATGCAGTATACTTAAAAATAGATTTTCTGGTACAGGAGTACGTAGGAGGGGAATCATGGAATTTAGTTTTACACCAGACCAATTAGCATTAAAGAAAATCGCTCAGGACTTTGTGGCTAAAGAGATTGCGCCTTATGCTTTGGAAATGGACAAGGCGGGAAAACTACGGGAAGGTCTGCTTGAAAAATTGGATGAAGCAGGTATGTTAAGTTTGGCCGTTCCGGAAGAGTTTGATGGACCTGGACTAGATGCTATTTCGATTGCACTTATGTATGAAGAATTAGGAAAGGGCTGCGCAGGTATTGCTACAGCGGTCGCAGCAAATGCGTTAGCATCTTATCCGGTTATTTTAGCCGGTACGGATGAGCAGAAAAAGAAGTTTTTCTCAGTAATTAATGAAGGTAAATTGGCTGCATTTGCTCTAACCGAGCCTGGGGCTGGCTCTGATGCCGGTGCTGTTGCCACTGCTGCCACTAAAGATGGCGATCATTATATACTTAACGGGACAAAATNNCGGTGGTCTTGCTGATATTTATGTTATTTTTGCTAATGCCCGTAAATCCGCCGGTATTCGTGGTTTAACTGCTTTTATCGTGGAAAAAGGAACACCCGGTTTTTCAGTTGGCAAGGAAGAACACAAAATGGGAATTCGTACTTCCAATACTTGCGAACTGGTTCTGGATAATGTTCGCTTGCCTGCTAGCAGCCGCATTGGCCGCGAGGGCGAAGGCTTTAAACTAGCGATGAAAACACTTGATGCTGCCCGTCCTTTTGTAGGAGCAGTATCTGTTGGGTTATCACAGGCGGCATTTGAAGTAGCTGTAAAATACTCAAAAGAGCGCGTACAATTTGGCAAGCCAATTGCTTCCTTTCAATTAGTACAAGCTATGCTGGCCGATATGGCCATGCAGATCGATGCAGCCCGCTTGCTCGTATATAGAGCCTGCTGGATGAAAGATCAAGGC
>DDHB01000087.1:0-288 GCA_002337925.1 Sporomusaceae bacterium UBA1887 | reverse complement strand
AAGAGTCAGCAATCGCAAAATGTTTTGCTGCCGATACGGCAATGAAGGTTACGACCGATGCCGTACAAGTCTTAGGCGGATATGGATACTCGCAGGAATATCCTACTGAAAAATATATGCGTGATGCAAAAATCATGCAGATCTATGAAGGAACCAATCAAATTCAACGCTTAGTCATTGCAAATAATATTTTGTATTAAGCATATTGACAAAGTTAGTTTACAGTAATATAATAAATAATGTCCTCATCGGGACATTATAAGGGGTTATAGCTCAGTTGGTTAGAGC